>NZ_SNVV01000001.1 GCF_004361735.1 Azoarcus indigens
CCGCGGCCCCCACCCCGATCACCGCGGAGAGTTGATTAACCCAGGGGGTCAATTCCAGATGTCGTCAGGGGGTTAAATCCTCGTGTCGCTTGACAAGCGCAGGATTGAACACCGGTTTGGTCCTGCCTTCCCCAGGCTGGACCCGGCCGTCGATGTAGTGACCAAGTATCTTCATGGCGAGCGCACTGTCTTGAAGTTGAGGAGTTGTTAAGCCGCGCATTCATCTGCATCAGTGCAGCCGGCGGAGCGCGTTCCGGACGCAATCGAAAGTACGTTCCAGTTCTTCGTTGTTAGAGTTCAGAAACGGGGCGAACTGCAGCGTATCTCCGCCGTTGCGGATTACCACGCCCTGCTCGAAGCAGTCACGGAACACATCGAAACCTCGCACTCCCGGTTCGCCTGCTCGGGGAGCCAGTTCAACACCGCCCATGAGGCCGATATTACGGATGTCAATTACGTGCGGCTCGTCACGCAGGCTATGCAACGCTTCTTCGAACCGCGGTTCGAGAGCCTTCGCTTGCTCGAAGCTCCCCTCTTCCTCGTAGGCGCTGAGCGTGGCGAGTCCCGCTGCCGCCGCAACGGGATGCCCGGAGTAGGTGTAGCCGTGAAAGAACTCCACAGCCTCTGCCGGCCCCTGCATCAACGCCTGGTAGATACCCTCCCTTACAAGTACTGCCCCCATGGGAATCACACCATTTGTGAGGCCCTTTGCAGTGGTCAGAATATCGGGCAACACGCCGAATCGCTCGGCAGCGAAGGCCGCTCCGACTCTTCCAAAGGCGGTAATGACTTCATCGAAGATGAGAAGAATGCCGTAACGGTCGCAGAGCTCACGCAAGCGCTGCAGATAACCTATGGGTGGCACAAGGATACCGGTTGAACCCGCTACCGGCTCCACAATGACCGCCGCAATACCATAGGCATCATGCAGGTGGACCAACCTCTCAAGGTCGTCAGCAAGATGAGCCCCCCAGTGCGGCTGCCCTCGACAATAGGCCATCTCCGAGCGCTCATAGGTATGCCGGAGATGATCGGTACCTGGCAGAAGACAGGCACCGAAGGCCTTGCGATTGGCACCAATACCCCCCACCGAGAGCCCGCCGAAGTTGACTCCATGATAGGCACGCTCACGGCCTATAAAACGCGTCCGCTGCCCCTCCCCTCTGGCCCGGTGATAAGCAAGAGCTATTTTCAGTGCAGTATCAGCCGACTCCGACCCGGAGTTGGTAAAGAAAACCCGATCCAGGTCTCCAGGCGCCAAGGCGGCCAGCCTCTCCGCGAGCGCGATCGCCTTATCGTTAGTGGCTTGAAAACCTATGGCGTAGTCCAGCGTTGCAACCTGAGCCTGGACTGCAGCAACGATACGTGGATGACAATGCCCTAGGCCCGACGTCCATAGCCCGGAGAAGCCATCCAGCAAGGCTTCGCCAGTAATCGTTTCATAGTAGTGGCCACGGCCAGCCTGAATGACTCTGGGTCACGTCCAGAACGCCCGATTCGCGGTATAGGGAAGCCAGAAAGCATGTGTCCGATCGATTGCCGCCATACCCATCTCCAGGAACAGATGACTAGATGCTAGCCCCGGAAATGAGGATGCGAAACCACGAGCCGGGCATCACCCCGGCAGAGCCCTTCCAACGTCCTGACAAAAACCCGATGGCCTTAAGGTCAGCAGTCCCAATAGAGCAAACAGATTGATCCGCCATTGATCCGGGCAAGATCAGTCCTTTCCTCATTTCATTGGTGACCGAAATGGAAAACCAGAGGGTAAATAGCAAAAAATCCAGCCTCGCGTAAAACAAGGCTGGATTTTTTTAACTTCACTGCCATAGTAAAGCGTGAAGTTTTATTTGGGGCGACATACCGGAATCGAACCGGTGACACCTGGAGCCACAATCCAGTGCTCTACCAACTGAGCTAATGCCGCCACTACTCATTTGGTTCAACTTATCAAGTCGAACCTGAAACTCATCTGGCCTGCCCGGCAGGACTCGAACCTGCAACCCCCGGCTTAGAAGGCCGGTGCTCTATCCGGTTGAGCTACGGGCAGATTCCCGCGGGCAATCGGAGTGAGCTGGTCGGGGTGGAGGGATTCGAACCCCCGACATCTTGCTCCCAAAGCAAGCGCGCTACCGGACTGCGCTACACCCCGAGAGACGCGGACTATACAGAGTCTCCGCTGGCGCGTCAAATCTTGTTCGCGCTATTTTCATCGTCGCGGGGCAACAGTGGCCATCGGCATACTGCTTGCTGCGCCGAAGCGTTTTCTGCTATTTAATTGCATCGCACAATGCACCCTACGGAAGGCTACACCATGCCCGATGATGCCCTTCACCGGCAATTCCCCGTCTACGTCCCTTCCCCGGGCGAGGAATACATGAGTGCCAAGCAGATTTCGCACTTCCGCGATGCACTCATCAACCTGAAGAACGAATTGTCTGCCGATATAGAGCGGACGGTGCAAAGCCTGCAGACCGAAGTTTCGACCTTCGCCGACCCCAATGACAGAGCCAGCCAGGAGTCGGAACTGGCACTTGAGTTGCGCAACCGGGACAGGGAACGGCGCCTCATCAAGAAGATCGATGAGGCTCTGGCCCGCATCGAGGCCGGTGAATACGGTTACTGCGACAGTTGCGGCGTGGAGATCGGCCTGAAGCGCCTAGAAGCCCGCCCTACCGCCACGCTTTGTATCGACTGCAAGACCCTGGAAGAGATGCGGGAGCGCCAACTTGGGAAGTAACGCTGGCAACCAAAAGCAATAAAAAAGGACGCCCTCAAGCGTCCTTTTTTTTGCGGCTTTAGGCAATCAACCTGCGTTCTCGCTCAGCAGCGCCTTCATGCTTAGACGGATCTTGCCGCGCTCGTCGGTCTCCAGAACCTTTACACGCACGCTCTGCCCTTCCTTCACATAGTCGGAGACGTTGTTGACGCGTTCATTGGCAATCTGGGAGACATGCAGCAGACCGTCACGGCCCGGCAGGATATTTACGATGGCACCGAAATCCAGCAAGCGTACAACCGTCCCTTCATAGACTTTGCCCACTTCGACCTCGGCCGTGATCTGCTCGATACGTTCCTTGGCCTTCTGGGCGCCTTCGGCGGACACCGACGAGATCGTGATGTTGCCGTCGTCCTCGATCTCGATGACGGTGCCAGTCTCTTCCTGCAGAGCGCGAATCACTGCACCGCCCTTGCCGATCACATCGCGGATCTTCTCCGGATTGATCTTCATGTTGAGCATGCGAGGCGCATACTCGGACACCTCGACACGGGCACCGCCTTGTGCCTGCTTCATCAGACCCAGAATGTGCATGCGGCCTTCCTGCGCCTGACTCAGCGCGACCTGCATGATCTCCTTGGTGATGCCTTGGATCTTGATATCCATCTGCAACGCGGTAACACCGTTCTCGGTCCCCGCCACCTTGAAGTCCATATCGCCGAGGTGGTCCTCGTCGCCCAGAATGTCGGTCAGAACGGCAAAACGGTTGCCGTCCTTGATCAAACCCATCGCGATACCGGCCACATGGTTCTTCATAGGCACCCCGGCATCCATCAGCGCCAGCGAGCCGCCGCAGACCGACGCCATGGAACTAGAACCGTTGGACTCGGTGATCTCGGACACCACGCGGATGGTATAGCCGAAATCCTCGTCCTTCGGCAGCATCGCCACCAGAGCGCGCTTTGCAAGACGGCCGTGACCGATCTCGCGACGCTTGGTCACACCGAAACGCCCCGTCTCGCCTGTGGAGTACGGCGGGAAGTTGTAGTGCAGCATGAAGCGCTCTTTGTATTCACCCGCGATGGCATCAATGATTTGCTCGTCGCGGCCAGTACCCAGGGTAGCCACCACCAGGGCCTGGGTCTCGCCGCGGGTAAACAGCGCGGAACCGTGGGTACGCGGCAGCACGCCGACGCGAATCTCGATCGGCCGCACGGTGCGGGTGTCCCGGCCATCGATACGCGGTTCGCCATTCAGGATGCGGCTGCGGACGATCTCAGACTCGAGATTGAAGAAGATGTCCTTCACTTCGTTATCGGAGGGCGGTACATCCACGCCTTCCGCCAGCGAAATCGCCAGTTCCTTGCGGATTTCGCTCAGGCGCTCGGTACGGGCCTGTTTGCTGGTGATACGGAAGGCTTCGTCAACCTTGGCCCGCGCAAGTTCGGAAACCCGGTTGATCAACGCTTCGTTGCGCGGCGCAGGCTGCCAGTTCCATTCTGGCTTGCCGGCCACTTCCACCAGCTCATTGATTGCCTGGATCGCGGTCTGCATCTGTTCATGGCCAAATACCACTGCGCCCAGCATGACTTGCTCGGGCAGTTCGTCCGCCTCAGATTCGACCATCAGCACCGCGGCTTCGGTACCGGCGACCACCAGGTTCAACTGGCTGGACTTGGTCTGGCTGGTCGTCGGGTTCAGCAGGTACTGACCGTCGGCGTAACCAACGCGGGCAGCACCGATCGGACCATCGAACGGAATGCCGGAAATCGCCAGCGCGGCCGATGCGGCCAGCATCGCCGGAATGTCGCCATCCACTTCGGGATTCAGCGACAGAACGGTAACAATGACCTGCACTTCGTTGTAGAAGCCTTCAGGGAATAGCGGACGAATCGGGCGATCAATCAGCCGGGAGGTCAGGGTTTCCTTCTCGGTCGGGCGACCTTCCCGCTTGAAGAACCCCCCCGGGATACGGCCCGCGGCATAGAACTTCTCGACGTAGTCCACCGTCAGGGGGAAAAAGTCCTGACCCGGCTTGGCATCCTTCGCAGCAACCACCGTAGCCAGAACCACGGTCTCGTCCATGTTGAGAATGACAGCACCACCCGCCTGACGGGCAACCTCACCCGTCTCCAGGGTGACCGTATGAGCGCCGTAGGTAAAAGTTTTCTTGATTGCGGTAGGCAAGGGGATTTCCTTTTATTCAGTGAGAGCAGCGAACAACAACTGCGAACATGTGTGCAACCGGAAACCCAGAAACGACAAAGCCGGCGCGGCCCTTGTTGGGCTCGCCCGGCTTTGCTGGCTTAAGCCGCCGTTTCAGGCGCTGACGGTCGCGTCACGGCCGGCTTTGCTTACTTGCGCAGCCCCAGGCGCTCGATCAGGGCACGATAGGAATCGGCGTTGGTGCGCTTCAGATAGTCCAGCAGTTTGCGACGCTGGCTAACCATCTTCAGCAGGCCACGGCGGGAGTGGTGATCCTTGCCATGCTCCTTGAAATGGCCGGTCAGGCCGTTGATACGGGTGGTCAGCAGGGCAACCTGAACTTCCGGCGAGCCGGTGTCGCCAGGGGCGCGCTGGTAATCGGAAACGACTTGCGCCTTGGTAGCGGTATCGAGAGCCATGTGCGTATTTACTCTTTTCGTTCTGCCAATCAGAAGCGGCGGATTATACCTAACGCCGCGCGGGAAACTCAATCAATATCACGTACTTTGAGTAGATGTCGCCGTGGCAATGAGGCGTTTAGGCCACAACTTTCCATCCACTTTCCATTCAGCCAGCCCAAGGAAGTCTGAGGGGCCGTAAAGACGGCAACAGCCCCCTGCTTCGCCTCGCAGTGCGAGCGGCCTTCCCTGCAGGACAGCACCGGCCTGCTCCTGGGTCAAGATCACTGCAGGGAGATGCTGGACCAACTTGTCCGCGGCCTCGAGGTGCGCATCACGCGTTTCCGGCGTATCGCACTCCTCCAGGTTGCGAAGGGTGACAGCCTCCTCAACCGTGAAAGCTCCGATACGAGTCCGGCGCAATGCAGACAAATGCCCCCCGCATCCCAGAGCCGCGCCAATATCCGTGGCCAGACTGCGGATGTAAGTCCCCTTGCTGCAATCGACCTCGATCGTGAAGCCGCTGTCCGAAAATGCCTTCAACTCCAACCTGTGGATATGTACCACCCTGGCTTCACGCTCCAGTTCGATTCCGGCGCGGGCATATTCGTAAAGCGGCTTTCCGTCACGCTTCAAGGCGGAATACATCGGCGGAACCTGCCGGATCTCGCCCCTGAAATCCGCCAGCACTTCTTGCAGGCGAGTCTCCGAGACGTCCACCGGGTGGGTGCGTACGACCTCACCATCCGCATCACCCGTATCGGTCTCCGCGCCAAGCACCACCGTCGCCAGATACGTCTTGTCCGCGTCCAGCAGCATCTGCGAAAACTTGGTCGCCTCGCCGAAGGTCAGCGGCAATAGGCCCGACGCCATCGGATCCAGAGTCCCGGTATGGCCGGCCTTGGCCGCGTTCAGCAGCCGCCGCGCGGTCTGCAGCGCGGCGTTGGAGGTCAAACCCTTCGGTTTGTCGAGCAGGAGCACGCCATCAACGGCGCGCCTTACAATCTTGCGCTGCACAGCCCTTTCCATCGAACACCCTGAACAACTCAGGCGTCATCCTCATCGCGGTGACGCGCCTCGTCATCCTTCACCGTCTCGTCGATAAGACGGGAAAGGCGGGTCCCCTCCTCCACCGAACGATCGTAGTGAAAGTGCAGTTCGGGGATGGTGTGGATGCGGATCCTCCGCCCCAGCTCCCGCCGCAGGAAACCGCTGGCGCGCCGCAGCCCTTGCAGGATCTCGGGCACGCTTTCCTCACCCGTCATCGAAGTGAAAAACACCTTCGCGTGAGCGTAATCCGGCGTGATCTCGACATCGGTGAGGGTGATGAACCCGACACGCGGGTCCTTCACCTCCAGCCGGATCAACTCCGCCAGTTCGCGGCGGATCTGCTCCACCACGCGCTGGCTGCGGGAATATTCCTTAGGCATCGATCAGAGCGTCCGTGCGACTTCCTTGATCTCGAAGATCTCGAGCTGGTCGCCTTCTTGAATGTCGTTGTAGTTCTTGAGCTGGAGGCCGCATTCGTAGCCGAACTTGACCTCCTTAACGTCATCCTTGAAGCGTTTGAGCGAATCCAGCTCACCACTCCACACCACCACGTTGTTGCGCAGCAGGCGCGCGGAAGAGTTGCGCTTGACCACGCCCTCGAGCACGTAGCAGCCGGCCACCGAACCCACCTTGGAGATTGTGAAGACCTGGCGGATCTCGACCAGACCGATAACCTCTTCGCGCTTCTCGGGGGCCAGCATGCCGGACAGCGCCGCCTTCACCTCATCCACGGCGTCATAGATGATGTTGTAGTAGCGGATATCCACACCGAAGGTCTCGGCCAGCTTGCGGGCACCGGCATCGGCACGGGTATTGAAGCCGACGATGACCGCACCGGACGCTTGCGCGAGGTTCACATCCGACTCGGAGATTGCCCCCACCGCCCCGTGGATGACGTTGACTCGCACCTCGTCGGTGGAAAGCTTGTTGAGCGCATGGACCAGAGCTTCCTGAGAGCCTTGCACGTCCGCCTTGACGATGAGCGCCAGGCTCTTGACTTCGCCTTCCGCCATCTGCTCGAACATGCTCTCGAGCTTCGCCGCCTGCTGGCGGGCCAGCTTGACGTCGCGGAACTTGCCTTGGCGGAACAGCGCGATCTCCCGAGCCTTCTTCTCGTCGGCCAGCGCAATCGCCTCATCGCCAGCCGCCGGCACATCCGACAGGCCGAGAATTTCGACCGGAATGGACGGACCCGCTTCGTCGATCGACTTGCCGTTCTCGTCCAGCATCGCGCGGATGCGGCCGAAAGTCGCGCCGACCAGCAGCACATCCCCCTTGCGCAAGGTGCCGGACTGCACCAGCAGCGAAGCCACCGGGCCGCGGCCCTTATCCAGACGGGCTTCCACGATCAGGCCCTTGGCCGGGGTATCGACCGGAGCGGTCAGTTCCAGCACCTCAGCCTGTAGCAGCACGCTTTCCAGCAGCTGGTCGATGCCGACGCCGGTCTTGGCGGAAACCGGGATGAACATCACGTCGCCACCGTACTCTTCCGGCACCACGCTTTCCGCCACCAGTTCCTGCTTCACGCGATCGGGGCTGGCCTCGGGCTTGTCGATCTTGTTGATCGCCACCACCAAGGGCACGCCGGCCGCCTTGGCGTGGTGAATGGCCTCGCGCGTCTGCGGCATCACGCCGTCGTCGGCGGCCACGACCAGGATCACGATGTCGGTCGCCTTCGCACCACGGGCACGCATGGCGGTAAACGCTTCGTGGCCCGGCGTATCCAGGAAGGTGATCACGCCACGCGGCGTTTCCACGTGGTAGGCACCGATATGCTGGGTAATGCCGCCAGCCTCGCCCGCCGCTACCTTGGCGCGACGGATGTAGTCCAGCAGCGAGGTCTTGCCGTGGTCGACGTGGCCCATGACGGTGACCACCGGCGCGCGCGGCAATACCTCCGCGTCCTTGTGCTCGTCGTGCTCCTCGAGGAAGGCATCCGGGTCGTCCAGCTTGGCAGCCAGCGCCTTGTGGCCCAGTTCCTCGACGACGATCATCGCGGTTTCCTGGTCCAGCACCTGGTTGATGGTGACCATGGAGCCCATCTTCATCAGCACCTTGATGAGCTCGGTCGCCTTCACCGCCATCTTGTGCGCCAGGTCGGCAACGGTAATGGTCTCGGGCACATGCACTTCGCGCACAATGGGTTCGCTGGGCGCCTGGAAGCTCTGGCGATCATCGTGGCCGCGGCCATGACGACCACCGCCCTTGGCGCCACGCCAGGCATTGCCGGCGCTGGCACCACCCACTTCGCCACGGGTCTTCAGGCCACGGCGCTTGGCGCTTTCATTCTCCCGCGTGCCGCGCTTGACGTCCTTCGCCCCCTTGTCGTCGGCCTTGGCCGGGCGATGCAAGGTACCCGTCGTCGGCTTGGCTGCAGTCGCAGCCGGCTTCGCAGC
The DNA here is from genome assembly GCF_004361735.1 of Azoarcus indigens. GTDB lineage: Bacteria > Pseudomonadota > Gammaproteobacteria > Burkholderiales > Rhodocyclaceae > Azoarcus > Azoarcus indigens. Next base: position 8,769 of record NZ_SNVV01000001.1, read on the forward strand.
CTCTTCCTTGCGCTGGGCTTCGGCACGCACGCGAGCCTCTTCCTCCGCACGGCGGGCTTCGGCCGCAGCCTTGGCGGCGGCATCGCGCTGCTGGCGGGCGCGCAGGTCTGCTGCCTGGCGCTCCTGCAGCTGACGATGGCGATTGGCTTCGCGCTCGCGGGCGGCGATTTCCTCTTCGCTCAGCAGCTCGGTAATGGAGACCGGCTTGCGCGGTGCAACCGGCTCCGCGGTAGTGACAGCTTCCTTCATCTCTTCCTCAGCCGGCTGCTCGACCTTCTCGGCCTCGACCGCTTCAACCACGGGAGCAGGCTCCGGCTCGACAGGAGCGGCTTCCGCAACCGGCTCGGGTTCAGGTTCGGGCTGCGCCTCTACCACCGGCACCTCCTCGATCACCGCCACCGGCTCCGGCAACTGCTCCTCGGCGACCACAGGCTCAACACCGCCGAGTTCCTCTTCGAGCACCGGAACAGCCTCGCCGGCCCCTGCGTCGGCAAGCAACTCGTCGCGCTTGACGAAGGTGCGCTTCTTGCGGACCTCGACCTGCACCGTGCGGGCGCGCCCGGTCGAATCGGTGGCCCGGATCTCACTGGTCTGTTTGCGGGTCAGGGTAATCTTGCCCTTGGACTCGGTATCCCCATGCGCACGCCGGAGATATTCCAGCAGCCGAGCCTTGTCCTGTTCGGTCAGCAGGTCGTTCGCACCCGCCTTCTCGACGCCGGCACGCTTCAACTGCTCGAGCAGCACCGCCGCCGGCATCTTCAGCTCGCCGGCAAACTGCGTCACGCTCATCTGTTCCATCAATGCCCTCCCGTCATTCCTCGAACCAGTGAGCGCGTGCAACGGAAATCAGCGCCTTGGCTCGTTCTTCGTCCATACCGGACATCTCGATCAGTTCATCGACCGCAAGGTCGGCGAGATCGTCGCGGGTTCGGATCCCCTTCTGCGCAAGCGCAGCTGCCAGCGACTTGTCCATCCCTTCGAGGCCGAGCAGATCGTCGGCAACGTTTTCCAGCTGTTCCTCGGTCACGATCGCTTCGGTCAGCAAGACGTTGCGCGCGCGATTGCGCAGTTCGTTGACCGTGTCCTCATCGAAGGCTTCGATCTCCAGCATTTCGGCCAGCGGCACATAGGCCACCTCCTCCAGCGAGGAAAAACCTTCATCGATCAGGATGTCGGCCAGCTCTTCGTCCACGTCCAGCTTGGCGATGAAGAGGCCGCGCAACGCAGAACGCTCGTGCTCCGACTTCTCCGCCGACTCCTGCTCGCTCATCAGGTTGATCGTCCACCCGGTGAGCTCGGACGCCAGCTTGACGTTCTGCCCATTGCGACCGATGGCGATGGCGAGGTTGTTCTCGTCCACCACCACATCCATCGCATGCGCTTCCTCATCCACCACGATGGAGACCACTTCGGCGGGCTGCAGCGCCGCGATCACGAACTGGGCCGGGTCCTGCGCCCACACGATGATGTCGATCTGCTCACCGCCGATCTCATTGCGCACCGCAGTAACGCGCGAGCCGCGCAGGCCGACGCAGGTGCCGATGGGGTCGATGCGCTGGTCGTTCGACTTGACGCCGATTTTGGCGCGCAGGCCAGGGTCGCGGGCACAAGCCTTGATCTCCAGCAGCCCGTCTTCGATCTCTGGCACTTCGAGCTCGAACAGCTTCATCAGGAATTCAGGCGCGGTACGTGACAGGATCAGTTGCGGACCACGGGCGCCGCGGTCGATCTTCAGCAGATAGGCCTTGACCCGGTCGCCCACCCGCAGGTTCTCGCGCGGGATCTGCTGATCGCGCGGCAGCACCGCTTCCATCCGCCCCACTTCGATGATCGCGCTGCCACGTTCCATCCGCTTGATGGAACCGGAGACGAGGAATTCCTTGCGTTCCAGGAAGTCGTTCAGCACCTGCTCGCGCTCGGCGTCGCGGATGCGCTGCAGGATCACCTGCTTGGCGGCCTGGGCGCCGATACGGCCGAAGTCGATCGGTTCCAGCGGCTCCTCGATGTAGTCACCCAACTGGATGTCGGCACGGATTTCGCGGGCGTCGATGATGCCCATCTCCGCCTCGTCGTTGGTGACCTCCTCGTCGGGCATCACCACCCAGCGGCGGAAGGACTCGTAGTCGCCGCTGTCGCGGTCGATGGTGACGCGGACGTCCGCGTCGTCATGAATACGTTTCTTGGTCGCGGAGGCGAGCGCCGACTCCAGGGCGGCGAACACGATGTCTTTGGCAACGTTCTTCTCGCGTGCCAGCGCATCCACAAGCAGCAAAATCTCGCGGCTCATTTCAGGAAAACCTCCACATCCACGGTCTCAAAATTTGGGAACAAGGCGTGCTTTCTCGATTTCGTCGAAGGGGATGAGGACCTCGCCCTTGTCGGTGGTGAGCACGACTGCGCCATCGCGCAGCCCGTTCAGCACGCCGGCAAAATTTCTCTGGTTGTTGATAGGCAGGGAGGCGCGCAGCTGGATTTCCTGACCGGCAAAGCGCTCGAAATCGGCCAGCTTCTTCAGCGGCCGATCCAGCCCGGGGGAGGAAACCTCCAGCCGGTCGTAGTCGACGTTCTCGACCTCGAACACACGGGTCAGCTGATTGCTCACCGTGGCGCAGTCATCCACCGTGATGCCCCGCTCGATGTCGATGAACACCCGCAGCAGACGGCCCTTCGGCGAAAGCTCGAAATCCACCAGCTCGAACCCGAGTCCGCTGACAACCTGCTCGACAAGACTGACGATATCTACCCGCATGTCCAATCCACGCCACAAATAAAAAATGGGCGAAACGCCCATTCCTGTCGTTACAACCGGAGTGACGGAAAGCGCCAGAAAGCCAGCTTTCCAAACCGCCCCCGTCAAAGCCTTTGGATTATAGCGCTGAATCGCGCCCTCCAGCAAACCCGCGTAATGCGCACGGCGTGCGGACCGCCTGAGAGCCTGCCCCCATCAGCGGGGTTTCTGCACCGTGCGATGCAGCTTCGGCGGTTTCTTGTCCCGCTTCTGCTGCGGGTTCTGGGCAGGCGGCGGCAATCCCGCCAGTGCACAAGCGTCCGCCTCGGCCATCTCCATCCACATTCCGCGCTTCAGACGCGCCGGTAGTTCGACGGGACCGTAGCGCACCCGCATCAGCCGGCTCACCGTCAGGCCGACGGCCTCGAACATGCGCCGCACCTCGCGATTGCGGCCTTCGGAGATCGTCACCCGGTACCAATGGTTCGCGCCCTCGCCGCCCGCGTCCCGCAGCGAATTGAAACGCGCCGGGCCGTCGTCGAGTTGAACGCCGTCGATCAGGCCCTGAGCCTGCTCCTCGTCCAGTTGGCCGAGCAAACGGACCGCATACTCGCGATCCAGTTCGTAACGCGGGTGCATCAGTTTGTTCGCCAGATCGCCGTCGTTGGTGAACAGCAACAATCCCGAAGTATTGAAATCCAGCCGCCCCACTGCCAACCAGCGCCCCTTGCGCAGCAGGGGCAGGCGCTCGAATACGGTCGGCCGGCCTTCCGGGTCGTCGCGGGACACGATCTCGCCCTCTGGCTTGTGATAGATCAGCACCCGCGGCGTGCGTTGGGTGAAGCGCAAGGGGATCAGCTTGCCGTTAAGCTTCACTCTGTCGCCCGGGCCGATCTTCTGCCCAAGTGCCGCCGGCAAGCCATTCACCGAGATCCGGCCGGCCATCACCAGTTCCTCGATCTCGCGGCGGGAGGCCACGCCGGCCTGCGCCAGCACCTTCTGCAGGCGCTCTGGCTCGGAGAAGGTCGGCGCAGCCGCTGGGCCACCCGGGCGGCGCGGTTGCGGCCGCCTGGTCGAGGTGCCATCGGGACGGCCCAAGGCAGACTGGTGGGCATCCGGACGCAGCCTGCTGGTGTCGTCTTCTCCCACTTCCTCACGGCGGGGAGCCGGGGCGGCCTGGGGCTTATTCTTCTGGGGTGGCCGCAGCGGCCGCTTCGATTTGCGTGGTGTCGACAAGATCCATGATCCTTTCGATTTCGGTCAGGGCCGGCAACTCGGTCAGGCTGCGCAGCCCCATGTCGTCCAGGAAACGGCGGGTGGTGGCAAAGAGTTCGGGACGCCCGGGGGTGTCCCGGTGTCCGACCACATCGATCCAGCCGCGCGATTCCAGGGTTTTCAATATGTTCGATGAAACAGCAACGCCTCGGGTGTCCTCGATGTCGCCCCGCGTCACCGGCTGCCGGTAGGCGATGATCGCCAATGTTTCCATTACGGCTCGGGAGTAGCGCGGCGGCTTTTCTTCCTTCAGCCTGTCCAGGTACACCTGGTATTCAGGACGGGTCTGGAAGCGCCAGCCGCCAGCCAACTGCACCAGTTCGACGCCGCGCTCCGCAGCAGCCCACTCAGCGCGCAATTCATCCAGCAGCCGGCGCACCAAATCTGCCCCCGGATCCGGCTCGAACAGGCGGCGCAGTTCCCCCACCGGCAGCGGCGCCGACGCGGCGAGCAAGGCAGCCTCCATCACCCGCTTGTACTGCTCAGGCGTCGTCTCGAGATCCATCGGCCAGCTTTACATAGATAGGTGCAAACGCTTCGTTCTGCGTCACATGCACGAGCTTTTCCTTCACCAGTTCCAGCACCGCCAGGAAGCTGACAACCAGGCCGGCTGGGCCCAGCGCGTGATCGAACAAGGTGTCGAACACCACGAAGGCACCATCCCCCAGCTTTCTCAGGATCGCGGTCATGTGTTCGCGCACCGAAAGCTGCTCCCGGCCGACACGGTGATGCTGGGTCAGGCGGGCCTTCTTCATGATGCGCAGCCAGGCCACCTGCAGATCATGCAAGCTGACCTCGGGCAGACGCTCCACCACTTTCTCGGCGACGAAAACACTGATCCACTCGAAGTCGCGCTCCGCCCGCGGCAGGGTATCCAGCCGCGCCGCCGCCATCTTCATCTGCTCGTATTCCAGCAGGCGCCGCACCAGCTCCGCGCGCGGGTCAAGCTCTTCTTCAGCTTCCCGCGCGGGTCGCGGCAGCAGCATGCGCGACTTGATCTCCAGCAGCATCGCCGCCATCAACAGATACTCGGCAGCCAGCTCCAGATTGGTCGCCCGCATCGCCTCCACGTACTCCAGGTACTGACTGGTGAGCGGTGCCATCTGGATGTCAAGGATGTTCAGGTTGGCCTTGCGGATCAGGTAGAGCAGCAGATCCAGCGGCCCCTCGAAGGCCTCGAGGAACACCTCGAGCGCATCCGGCGGAATATACAGATCTTTGGGCAGTTCGAGCAGGGGCTCGCCATAGAGGCGTGCAACCGCCTCCTTCTCCTCCAGGCTCTCGACCGGCGCCAGTTCCAGCGGGAGGTTCATCCGGAGCGTGCCGTCAGATGCCGAGCGCGCCGGCAAGGAACATCCGGCTCAGCGCAACAATGGGCCACAGGATGGTCCACAGCACGCCGGTGAACAGCAGCACCAACAGTATCGGGAAGCCGTAGGGCTCCACCCGGGCGTAGCGCCAGGCCAGCTTGTTCGGCAGCAAGCTGACGGCAATCCGGCCGCCGTCCAGCGGCGGGAGCGGCAGCAGGTTCAGCGCCATCAGCACCAAGTTGATCTGCATGCCGGCGTCCGCCATCTTCATCATGGGAACGGTATAGCTGCTTTGCGGCAGGCTCACCGCGAATTTGAACAACAGCCCCCAGCCAATGGCCATCAGCAGATTCACGAAGGGCCCGGCAGCGGCCACCCACAGCATGTCAGCCTTGGGTTTGCGCAGGCGGCCGAAATTCACCGGCACCGGCTTCGCCCAGCCAAACAGCAGGCCGCCGCCACCGAACAGCGTGGTCACCGCCAGGATGACGACCGGCACCACCACGGTACCAAGGGGGTCGATGTGCTGCAGCGGGTTGAGCGTGATGCGCCCGGCAAGCTCCGCGGTGGGATCGCCAAAGTAGCGCGCCACGTAACCGTGCGCCGCCTCGTGCAGCGTGATCGCGAGCACGACGGGCAGCGCCCAGATGGCCAGCGTGGAGATCAGCTCATTCATGGCGTGCCTGGCAGGAAAGGGCGCGGATTCTAGCAGAGCGCCCCATCAATCCGCCTCCAGGCCGAACGGCGCCAGGTCCCCCTGGCCCGCGCGGACCAGTTCGGGGACGCCGGAGGTGAGATCGATCACCGACGTCGCCCCCGGACCACAGGGACCAGCCTCTATGACCAGATCCACCTGCTTCTCCAGCCGCTCGCGGATTTCCTGCGGGTCGGTGAGCGGCAGAGCTTCGCCAGGCAACAGCAGCGTGGAGGTCAGCAGCGGCTCGTTCAGTTCCTCCAGCAGCGCGGCGACCACCACATGCTCCGGCACCCGCAAGCCCAGGGTCTTGCGCTTGGGGTGCAAGACCCGACGCGGCAGTTCCTTGGTGCCTTCGAGGATGAAGGTGTAGGGGCCGGGCGTGACGGCCTTCAGCAAGCGGTACTGGCTGTTGTCCACCCGCGCGTACTTGGCGATCTCGGACAGGTCGCGGCACATCAGGGTGAACTGGTGGCGCTCGTCGACGCCGCGGATACGCCGGATGCGTTCGAGCAGTGCCGCATCTCCGGTATGGCCGCCGAGCGCGTAGGCGGAATCCGTTGGGAAAGCCACCAGCCCGCCGCTGCGCATGATCTCCGCCGCCTGGCGGATGAGCCTGGCCTGGGGTTGTTCCGGGTGCAGGGTGAAGAACTGAGCCATTGTCGTCCTGAGTCTGTAGCGGTCAGAGCAGCCGGGACCATACCGGGAGGAGGTCCGGCGGCAAGGGATTGCAGCGCCCGACATCCACCGGGCTCTCGTTCTCGCCGTGGAAGTCGGAAGCGCGTGAGGCGAGCAGATCGCGCCGGCGGGCAAGGCTGGCAAAGCGCAGCATCTCTTCCTCGGTGTGCGCACCCGACACCACTTCCACCGCCTCGCCGCCAGCGGCGACGAAACTGTCGAACAAGGCGTCCATGTCAGTGCCGGACAGCCGGTAGCGCGCCGGGTGGGCAACCACGGCGATGCCGCCAGCCTGGCGGATCCAGCCTACCGCCTCCTGCAGCGAGGCCCACTCGTGCTCGACGAAACCCGGCTTGCCGCGCACCAGGTAGTGATCGAACACCGTCTTCACGTCCGGCATCACACCGCTGGCCACCAGGAAGCGGGCGAAATGCGCCCTGCTGACGAGATCGGGGTTGCGCGCGAACCGACGCGCACCTGCAAGCGCATCCCGGATGCCCGCCGCGGCAAGCGCATCGCCCATGCTGCGGGCCCGCTGATCGCGCCCCGACCGGACCTGGCGGAGGCCGTCGCGCAAGGCCGGCGCTTCCGGATCTATGCCCAGGCCAACGATATGTATGGTTTCAGCCTTGAAGCTCACGGAGATTTCGACACCGGGAACGAAGCGGATACCAGCTTCCCGCGCAGCCTCGGCCGCCTCGGCAAGGCCGCCGAGTTCATCGTGGTCGGTCAACGCCAGCAGCTCGGCGCCATTGGCCGCGGCCCTGCGCACCACCGCGGCCGGCTCCAGCCAGCCGTCCGAACGGGTCGAATGGCAATGCAGATCAGCGTTCATCGTTTTTCCCAGGATCCGTTTTGCAGCGAAACGCCATTACGACAGCAAAAAGGCTTCGGCGATCCTTGCGACGGTCTCGGCCTGGTGATGATGCAGGTTGTGGCCGGCATCCGGGATGCGCTCCAGCCGCAAGTCACGGAAGCATCGCAGGGCAGCCTGGTGCTGCTCGTCATCCACGCCGATGCGGCGCCGCAACTCGGGCTCCAGCGGCTCCACCATCAGCACCGGCGCACTGCATCGCCGCCAGCAGGCTTCGGCCTCGGCACGTCGGTACAGCACCGGATTCACCCGGCGATGCACCGGATCTCCCGCCATGCGGAATCCGCCCTCGCCCTCTTCCACGCCCACATGCTCCGCCAACCAGGCCGCGCGCTCCGGTGATAAACGGGAGTCGTTGTGCAGCAGGCGCTCCGCCAGTGCGGCCCGGTCCGGGTAGGAACGAAAGGAAACCGGCGCGCCCAACTCGGCCAACCACTTCTCGTAACGGCCGGGCGCATCCTCGGCGGGCCTGTCGGCCAGGCCGAAGGCATCCAGCGCCACGATCCGCTCGACCCGCCCGGGGCGGATGCCCGCATACATCAGCGCCACGTTGCCGCCCATGCTGTGACCAAGCAGACGCACCCGGCCGTCGGGCTGAAAGTGGTGCAGGAGCACGTCCAGGTCGGCGAAATAGTCGGGGAACCAGTAAACATCGCCACCGCCCCAGCCGCTGGCGCCGAAGCCTCGCCAGTCGGGCGCAATGACGTGCCAGTCCGAAGCCAGGGCATCCACGATGAACTGGAAGGACGCGGAGGCATCCATCCAGCCATGCAGCATGAAGAGCTTGGGTGCGCCCTCCTCGCCCCACTCGCGAACGTGATAGCGCAGGCCGCGCACGGCAAGGAATTGACTGCGTGATGGTTTCATCCCCGGCATGATAACAAAGCCCGGCAAGCGGCCCGGCGGTGGCCCCGAAGCGCATGGTTGCCGCCCTCCGCGGAGCAATGCTATCGTCCGCCCGTCGCGCGGGAGAGAGCCCTTTCCCGAGAGCCGCCGAAGGCGTAACCCCCCGGGAACCGCTCAGGCAAAAGGACCGCGCGGGCATCACAACTCTGGAGAGCGGTGCGGGCATCCAGGCATGCCGGCGCACCCACCGAAGGGGCACCCGCAAGGCATCGGCGAACGCCGGCTGGTTGCGGAATCTCTCAGGTACAAGGACAGATGGGGGCGAAACCGGCGACCGGCCGGGCCGCCCCTTTTTTCGTTTACATCGTGCCTGTCGGAGACTCGTCCATGAATGCCCCTGCCAGACTTACGCCCCTGCATGGTCAGCACCTCGCAGCCGGCGCCCGCATGGTGAACTTCGCCGGCTGGGAGATGCCGGTGAACTACGGCTCCCAGATCGCCGAGCACCACGCCGTGCGCCGCCGCGCCGGCATGTTCGACGTCTCCCACATGCTGGCGCTGGACCTCAGCGGCGCCGGCGCCACGCTCTTCCTGCGCGGGCTGCTCGCCAACGACGTGGCGCGCCTCGGGCAGCCGGGCAAGGCGCTCTACAGCTGCATGCTGAACAAGAACGGGGGGGTCATCGACGATCTCATCGTCTATCGCCTCGCCGACGACGACTACCGCCTGGTCGTCAATGCCGGTACCGCCGACAAGGACCTTGCCTGGATGCGCAGCCGCATCGCCGAGACCGGCGCCAACGTTACCCTCCAGGGGCGTCGCGATCTGGCGATGATCGCGGTACAGGGGCCGCAGGCCCGCGAACTGTTCGGCGCCGCCCTGCCCGGGCTGCGTGACGCGATGACGCCGCTCGCCACCTTCTCCGGCGCCCGCGTTGGGGACACCTTCATCGGCCGCACCGGCTACACCGGCGAGGATGGCCTGGAGCTCGCACTGCCCTCGACCGAAGCGGCCGCTGCCTGGCAGGCGCTGGCCGCCGCCGGCGTCGCCCCCTGCGGCCTGGGCGCTCGGGACACGCTGCGCCTCGAAGCCGGCATGAACCTGTACGGCCAGGACATGGACGAGAACGTGAGCCCGCTGGACGCCGGTCTGAGCTGGACGGTGGATCTGCGCGACGAGAGCCGCGACTTCGTCGGCCGCGAAGCCCTCGCTCTCAAGCCGGCGACCAGGCGCCTGCTCGGCCTCGTGCTCGAAGCGCCCGGCGTGCTGCGCGCCCACATGCCGGTCCATACCGGCGACGGCGACGGCGAAACCACCAGCGGCAGCTTCTCGCCCACGCTGGAGAAGGCCATCGCCTTCGCCCGCCTGCCGTTGGCGATCCAGCCCGGCAGCCAGGTCAGCGTGGATGTACGCGGCAAACTGCTGCCAGCGCGGGTGGTGAAACCACCCTTCGTACGCAATGGCGAGGCGCTGGTCTGAGCGGCTCGCAATCGAACCATCCCTAATCAATCCCTTGTCCCTATTGGAGTTCCCATGAGCAACCTGCCCGCCAACCTGAAGTATGCCGCCAGCCACGAATGGGTCCGCAGCGAAGCGGACGGCACCCTCACCATCGGCATCACCGACCACGCCCAGGAAGCGCTCGGCGACGTCGTCTTCCTGGAATTGCCGGAAGTCGGTCGCAAGGTGGCCGCAGGCGAAAGCTGCGCGGTCATCGAGTCGGTGAAGGCGGCATCCGACATCTACGCCCCGGTGGGCGGCGAGATCATCGCCAACAACGGCGCTGCGGTCGATGCGCCCGAAAGTGTGAACGCCGACGCCTACGCCACCTGGCTGTTCAAGATCCGCCCGGACGACCCCGCCCAGCTCGACACCCTGCTGGACGCCGCCGGCTACAGCGCCTCCATCGCAGAGTAAGTCTCCCCCACGCGCCGGGCCGGCCGTGGCAGCGCGGCGGACCGGACGCCGCCGCGCAGTCAAACGTATACCGGATACGTCGCCATGGCCCACCCGCTCGCCACCCCGTTCGACAGCCCCCTCGCCAGCCTGGGGCAGGAAGACGTTTTCGCCCGCCGCCACATCGGCCCCAACGCCACCGAGATCGCCCGCATGTGCGCCGCGCTTGGCGTGAACGACCTGGATGACCTGATTGGCCAGACGGTTCCCGCCGGCATCCGGCTGAAGGGCGCGCCGGATCTACCGGCCGCGCTCACCGAACATCAGGCGCTAGAGCGCCTGCGCGAAATCGCCTCGCGCAACCAGTCGAAGAAATCCCTGATCGGCCTGGGCTACTACGGCACGCTGACGCCGCCCGTCATTCAGCGCAATGTCTTCGAGAACCCCGGCTGGTATACCGCCTACACGCCCTACCAGGCGGAGCTCGCCCAGGGACGGCTCGAGGCCCTGCTGAACTTCCAGCAGATGGTGAGCGATCTCACTGGGCTAGACCTGGCGAACGCCTCGCTGCTGGACGAGGCCACCGCCGCTGCCGAGGCGATGGCGATGGCACGCCGCCTCTCAAAAAGCAACGCCAACGCCTTCTTCGTCGACGAGAACTGCTTCCCGCAGACCCTGGACGTGCTGCGCACCCGCGCCCAGGGCTTCGGCTTCGAGCTGATCGTCGGGCCGGCAAGCCAGGCCGTCCGTCATACGGTCTTCGGCGCCCTGTTCCAGTATCCGGGCGCCGATGGCGGCATCCCCGATCTGGCGCCCATCCTCGCCGCGCTGAGGGAAAACGGCGCCATCAGCGCGGTAGCCAGCGACCTGATGGCGCTGATGCTGCTGCAGCCGCCGGGCGCGCTCGGTGCCGACATCGCCCTCGGATCGGCGCAGCGCTTCGGCGTACCCATGGGCTACGGCGGGCCGCACGCCGCCTTCTTCGCCACCCGCCAGGCCTACGTCCGTGCCATGCCCGGGCGCATCATCGGCGTCTCCCGCGACAGCCGCGGCAAGCAGGCGCTGCGGATGACGCTGCAGACCCGGGAGCAGCACATCCGCCGGGAGAAGGCCAACTCCAATATCTGCACCTCGCAGGTGCTACTGGCCAACATGGCCGGCTTCTATGCCATCTACCACGGTCCGGCGGGGCTGAAGGCGATCGCCGCCCGCATCCACCGCCTCGCCGGGCTACTCGCCCGCGGCCTCCAGCAAGCGGGCTACACGCTGGCCTCGACGCGCTTCTTCGACACTCTTGTGGTGCGCAGCGGCAAGCGCAGCGATGCGCTGCTCGCCGCCTGCGAACAGGCCGGTTACAACCTGCGCCGGGTCTCGGACGAAGCCCTCGCCATCGCGGTCGATGAAACCGTCACCCTGACCGACATCGCCGCGCTGCTGAAGATCTTCGGCGCTGCGGATGATCTCGCCGCGGTGGACGCACAGCGCGACGAAAACGCCTTCCTCCCCGCCGCCCTGCTGCGCACCGACGCCCCGCTCTCCCATCCGGTGTTCAACAGCCATCACGCCGAACACCAGATGCTGCGTTATCTCAAGCGCCTGCAGAACCGCGATCTGGCGCTGGACCACTCGATGATCCCGCTGGGCTCCTGCACCATGAAGCTGAACGCCGCCAGCGAGATGATGCCGGTGAGCTGGCCGGCCTTCGCCTCGCTACACCCCTTCGCGCCAACCGAGCAGGCAGCCGGCTACCGCGAGCTGATCGACGGCCTGGCCGCAGCCCTGCGCGCACTCACCGGTTTCGACGCCATCAGCATGCAGCCCAACTCCGGCGCGCAGGGCGAGTACGCCGGCCTGGTCGCCATCCGCCGCTACCAAGCCAGCCGCGGCGAAGGCCGGCGCGACGTCTGCCTGATCCCGCGCTCCGCCCACGGCACCAATCCCGCCACCGCGCAGATGTGCGGCATGCAGGTGGTGGTGGTCGATTGCGACTCCCAGGGCAACGTGGAACTGGCCGATCTGCGCGCCAAGCTCACAGAGCACGCCGAGCGGCTCTCGGCGCTGATGATCACCTACCCCTCCACCCACGGCGTGTTCGAGGAATCCATCCGCGAGATTTGCGAACTGGTGCATGGCCACGGTGGCCAGGTTTACATGGATGGTGCCAATCTGAACGCCCAGGTGGGCCTCAGTGCCCCGGCGGCCATAGGCGCCGACGTCTCTCACATGAACCTGCACAAGACCTTCTGCATTCCCCACGGCGGCGGCGGACCGGGGATGGGACCCATCGGGGTCAAGACCCACCTCGCGCCTTTCCTGCCCGACCATGTGCTGGCCGCCACCGGCGAAGCCACGCGCGCCAATCGCGGGCAGGGGGCCGTCTCGGCAGCGCCCTTCGGCTCCGCCAGTATCCTGCCGATCTCCTGGATGTACATCGCCATGATGGGCGCCGACGGGCTGCGCCAGGCGAGCGCGGTCGCCATCCTCAACGCCAATTACATCGCCCACCGGCTGGCGCCCCACTATCCGGTGCTCTATACCGGCAGGCACGGCCGGGTCGCTCATGAGTGCATCCTGGACATCCGTCCGCTGAAGGCGGCTTCCGGCATCAGCGAGGTAGACATCGCCAAACGGCTGATGGACTACGGCTTCCATGCGCCGACCATGTCCTTCCCGGTTCCCGGCACCATCATGGTCGAGCCGACCGAATCGGAGAGCCTGGAGGAACTGGACCGTTTCATCCAGGCCATGATCTCCATCCGCAAGGAGATCCGCGAGATCGAGAACGGCAACTGGCCAGCGGAGGACAACCCGCTGCGCAACGCCCCCCATACACAGGCAGACCTCGCCGACGACGGCTGGCACCACCCCTACAGCCGCCGCGTGGCCGCCTTTCCCCTGCCCTGGATCGCCGACAACAAGTTCTGGCCCAGCGTGAACCGGATCGACGACGTCTACGGCGACCGCAACCTGCAGTGCAGCTGCCCGCCGCCGGCCGCCTACGAGGACTGAGGCCGACCCCAGCCACCGAAAGCCGCATCGCTGCGCACTCCGGTTAGAATGCGCCGTCCTGCAATCAAGCCACGCCTAGGGCGTGGCTTTTTCATGCGCAGGAACGACGCACCTCCCCAAGAGCCTACGCACAACACCCATGACCCAAGCACGTCCGTCCAACCGCAAGCTCTGGTACGCGCTCCTTTCCATCCATCTGCTCATCCTCGCCGGACTGCTCGCCTGGATGTTCCTGCAAACCCGCCCGATCGCCATGCACGATCTGCATCTGGCCGAAGGGGAAAAACTCAAGTGCGTGTCCTACGCGCCTTACCACCGGCCCGGGCAGACGCCCTTCGACCTCAAGCTGGTCATCCCCAGGGAACAGATCGCCGCCGACCTCGCCGCGCTGGCCAGGGTCACCGACTGCGTGCGGCTGTATGCGATCAACCAGGGGCTGGACGCGGTGCCGGAGATCGCGCGGGAAGTCGGCCTCAAGGTGCTGCTTGGCACCTGGATCGGCTTCGAGAAGGAGAAGAACGCGATCGAGCTGGATAAAGCGATCGAACTGGCCAATGCCAATACTGACGTCGTCCGCGCGCTGATCGTGGGCAATGAGGTGCTGCTGCGGCGGGAGCGCACCGAGGATGAGATGCGCGTGCTGATCGCCTACGCCAAGGCGCGCTCCCAAGTGCCGGTCACCTATGCGGACGTCTGGGAGTTCTGGGTTCGACACGACAGCCTGGCGAAGGAGGTGGACTTCATCACGGTACATATCCTGCCATTCTGGGAGGACGAGCCGGTCGATATCGAACATGCCCTGGCCCATGTCGCCGACATTCGCCAGGAAGTGGGCAAGCACTTCGCCGGCAAGTCCATCCTCATCGGCGAAACGGGCTGGCCCAGCGCCGGGCGGCAGCGCGAGGAATCGCTACCCTCGGCGGTGAACCAGGCCCGCTACATCCGCGAATTCGTCCACCAGGCCCATGACCGGGGCTGGGACTACAACCTCATTGAAGCCATCGACCAACCGTGGAAACGAGCACTGGAAGGCACCGTGGGCGGCTACTGGGGCATGCTGGATGCGACTCACCTGCAGCCGAAATTCCCGCTCGCGGGGCCCGTGCAAGAGCGTAGCAGCGTTGTGCTGCCGCTGGGGGGGACGCTCGCCGGCGCGGTCCTCTGCCTGCTGCTGGCCCTGCGGCGGCGGGACGAGACGGGCGCAGTCAGGCTGGCGGCACTGACGGTCATCGGCGCGGTCGCCGGGCTGGTCGCCGTGCTGCATGCGGAGCATGCTCTGCTCGCCTACCGCAATCCGCTCGAATGGACCTTGCTCGGTGGCATCGCCGCGCTGGGCAGCCTGAGCGTCCTGCTATTTACCCAGTGGCCTGGGCGTGCTTTGCCCTCCGCCGCCCAGGCTTGGCGTATTCAGCGAGAAACCCCGGGGGCGATGGACAACACGGCCCGGCTGGGGCTGCTGCGCGGCGTGCTCCTGTTCGCAGCCGCCATTGCAGCGGTACTGCTGTTTGCCGATCCACGCTACCGCGACTTCCCCAGCCTGCTCTATCTTGTGCCCGCCTTGCTGTTGGGGGCACTCAGCCTGCGCCATGCGCAGGCTGCGCGGGCGGAACGGATATGCGCCGCGCTCATTGCCGCGTGCGTGGTGTTCCGTTGGTCAACCGAGCCGGCCAACCTGCAGGCGATCTGCTGGCTGGTCACCGGCCTCGTCTTCGCGCTGCCGGTCCTGTTCGGCACCGCGGGCGAGGACCAGAAGGGATAACAGGGCACCGACGGCCGCGTAGTCATAGCTGTAGAGCACCAGCCCTGCCATGCCGATCAACCAGCCCGCCCAGGCCGCACGCCGGCATGAGAAGACAAAAGCCAGCACGCCCAAGGCCAGACTCGCCCAGCCCATGCGCTGCTGCAGGAAGGACTGCACCAGCGCCCACTTGAAGCCGCAGGCACTCCAAATGCTCTCGCCGTATGTGGCCCCACACTCATGCGGCAGCACCCCGTTTTCCAGCAGGCCGTACCGCGTTCCCAGTGCTGCCGCCAGCACCACCAGCCCGACCATCAGCACCGGAGCCGGTACATATTTCAACAAACAATTACGGAGCACGTATCTTTTCCCTTACAAATCAGTTGCTCTTGGCGGGCCACATGTCCTGTTGCAAATCGCGTTGCAACATTTTCCATAACAGCTTGAAATAATGAATAAAATGCGCCGCACTTGGCCCATGCGGCAAGCGTGAATTCTGTCACACCGGAAACGGCGAGTGAATTTCCGCGCGCGGGTGCGAAATCTGTCGCCAGCATGCTGCAATCGATGAACCATACTTGCAATCTCGGGCCACCGGCCCATTGATCGGACTAGAAGCGCCACATGAAAAACGCCGCCTCGCTTACCTATCGCCTGGCCATTGCGTTCGCCCTCGCTACCCTGGTTGCCTTTGCCCAATACTGGATCTGGGAGCATTTCAACCGGGGCTCCGAATTCATCGGCACCAACCAGAGCATCAAGGGTTATGCCTACAACGGTTTCCAGCGCGACCAGAGCCCGCTGCGCGGAACCTACCCCACCGCCGAACAGCTGGGTACCGACCTGGACCTGCTGGGCAAATCCTCCTACGGCCTGCGAACCTACGGCATGCTTGACACGCCGGAACTGCTGGATCTCGCCGGAGACCGCGACCTGTTGGTCACCGCCGGCGCCTGGCTGGACCGGGACAAGGAGAAGAACGAGCGCGAGATCGCCGCGCTGATCGAAGCGGCGAAGAAGATGCGCCACGTTGAGCGCGTCATGGTCGGCAACGAGTCGGTGCTGCGCGGCGACGTCAGCATTCCCGAGTTGATCCAGTACCTGGACCGCGTACGCAAGGTGCTGCGCAAGCCGGTTTCCTCCGCCGAACCCTGGCACGTCTGGCTGCGTAATCCAGAGCTGGTCAAGCACGTCGACTACATCACCGTGCATCTGTTGCCCTACCACGAGGGCGTGCCGGTGGAAGCGGCGGTGGAATATGCATTCCAGCGATACGACGAACTGGTGAAGGCCTTCCCGAAGAAGAAGATCGTCATCGGTGAAATCGGCTGGCCCAGTCGCGGCCCGGTGATCGGCGCTGCGATTCCGTCTCTGGACAACGAAGCCCGCTTCATCCGCGAATTCCTGGCCGACCCGCGTACCCCGCGCCTGGACTACTTCATCATGGAAGCCATCGACCAGCCGTGGAAGGTGGATGTGGAAGGCTGGGCCGGCGCTTACTGGGGCATGTTCAATGCCGACCGCGAGCCCAAATTCGCGCTCGAAGGTCTGGTGGAGCGCGATCCGCACTGGTCGAAGAAGGCGAGCAATGCCGGCGTGCTGGCCTTCCTCCCGATGTTCCTGGTCATCTTCTTCCTCAACGACTGGAGCGTGTTCGGCCGGGTGTTCCTCGCCGCGCTGATCCAGGCCTGCGTCTCCACCCTGATCGTCGGTCTCAACGTTCCGGTCGACTACTATCTGACGCAGCGCGACCTCGTCGGGCTGGCCTTGCTCCTGGGCGCGACCGGCATGACCGCAGCGGTGCTGCTATCCCACGGCTTCGAGTTCGGCGAGATGCTGTTCAAGCAGAAATGGCAGCGCCGGTTCATGCCGCTGCCCCCGCATGCGTCCGATCAGCAGCCTTTCGTCTCCATCCACCTGGCCTGCTACAACGAACCGCCGGAGATGGTGATCGCCACGATCGATAGCCTGGCCAAGCTGGACTACAACAACTTCGAAGTCCTGATCCTGGACAACAACACCACCGACGAAGCGCTGTGGCGCCCACTGGAGAAGCGCTGCGCCGAGCTCGGCCCCCGCTTCCGCTTCTTCCACTTGGAGAACTGGCCGGGCTTCAAGGCCGGCGCGCTGAACTACGGCCTGAAGATGACGGATCCGCGTGCCGAGGTCGTCGGCGTCGTGGATGCAGACTACGTGGTCGATCCGGAGTGGCTGGCTGCGCTGATCCCGCATTTCGACAAGGCCGACGTCGCCGTCGTCCAGGCGCCGCAGGCCCACCGCGACTGGGAGAACCAGCCCTTCCGCCGCATGTGCAACTGGGAATTCGACGGTTTCTTCCGCATCGGCATGCACCACCGCAACGAGCGCAACGCCCTGATCCAGCACGGCACCATGACGCTGGTCCGCCGTCTGGCGCTGGAAGAAGTGGGCGGCTGGTCCGAATGGTGCATCTGCGAAGACACCGAACTGGGCCTGCGCCTGATCGAGAAGGGCTACGACACCCGCTACGTGGACCACATCATGGGCCGCGGGCTGACACCGTCCGACTTCGCCGCGATCAAGAGCCAGCGCTTCCGCTGGGCCTTCGGCGCGATGCAGATCCTGAAGGCTCATCTGCCGCAAATGCTGGGCCGGAGCAACCTCAACCTGGCCCAGCGCTATCACTTCCTCACCGGCTGGTTCGCCTGGTTCGGCGACGCGCTGCAACTGGTGTTCGCCTTTGGCAGCCTGGCGTGGACGCTGGGCATCCTGGCCTTCCCCAAGTCCTTCGGTCTCCCGGTAACCGCGCTGGCCATGCCCATCCTCGGTTTCATGGCCTTCAAGGCGGCACTGGGCCCCATCCTTTACCGCCGCACCATGGACTGCCCGTGGAAGGACATCCTCGGCGCCTCTGTGCTGTCGGTCGGCCTGGCACATGCCATCGCCCGCGGCGTGTTTACCGGCCTGGTGAAGAAGAAGGGCGTGTTCGTGCGCACCCCCAAGGGTTGGCGCGCCCAAGGCGCCCTCGCCTTCTTCGGCCCAATCCGGGAGGAGATCGGGATGCTGGTCGCCCTGCTGCTGGGCGCCTTCGCCCTGGTCTCCCTGCGCGGCGCCAACGATCTGGAAACTCAGTTGTGGGTGGGTATCCTCTGCCTGCAATGCATCCCGTATGTGGCGGCCATCGCCTGCCAGATCGCCGCCTACATGCCAGAGAAACCGATGCCCCCGCAGACCGTCGGCGCGCTTGTAGGCAAGCTCGAAACCGGCAAGAGCTGAGCTCGCCCTAGCAGCACAAGAAGGCCACGTCTGTCACGACGTGGCCTTTTTCATCGGGCGGGCGACAGGGCGTCAAGGCACGAAGGGGAGCCGGATCTCATGGCTGCGCTGCGCGCCCTCGGTCATCGACCTGCACTCCTCCAGGAAGGTGCGTATCGCCGCAGTGTGGTACTTGCCCTTGTGCCAGGCGAATTGGAAACAGCGCTGTAGGTCCAGTTCAGGCGTTTCCAGCGGTACCAGGCTGCCGCGACGGAAAGCGTCGCGCAGGGCGAGGCGGGAGATGCAGCCTATGCCCAACCCACTTTCCACCGCTCGCTTCACCGCCTCGGTGTGCTCCAGTTCCAGGCGCACGGTAATGCCATGCCTGGCCAGGCGCAGCGCCTGTTCCAGGGTTTCGCGTGTGCCGGAACCCCTCTCGCGGAGAATCCAGTGCTCCTCGGCCAGTTCGGCCAGGCTGGCGGTTTGCTGATTGGCGAGAGGGTGTGACGGAGCGCAGAAGACGACCAGTTCGTCCTCCACCCAGGGCGCAACCTCCACCTCGGGATCGCTGACGGCCCCTTCCACGAGGCCGATGTCGATCTCGTAGCGCGCAACCAACCCTACGATGGTCGCCGTGTTATGCACCTGCAACTGAACCCGGCTCTCCGGATGGCGCTGCAGGAAGTTGGCCGCAATCAAAGGAACAAGGTAGTTGCCAACCG
This sequence comes from Azoarcus indigens, assembly GCF_004361735.1. Taxonomy (GTDB): domain Bacteria; phylum Pseudomonadota; class Gammaproteobacteria; order Burkholderiales; family Rhodocyclaceae; genus Azoarcus; species Azoarcus indigens. The sequence goes on from NZ_SNVV01000001.1 coordinate 27,773, forward strand.
TCAGGGTCGCGCCCACTTTCAGACTACCCAGGCCCCGTTGACCGCTAAGCAGGGCTTCGATCTCCTGCGCGCGGTCCAGCAGTTCCACCGCCCGGGGAAGCAACAGCCTGCCCTGCTCATTCAGCTTCAGGCGGCGGCCGTGGCGGTCGAAGAGTTGCTGGTCGAACTGGTTTTCCAGTTCCGCCAAGGCATTGCTGGTCGCAGACTGGGAGAGATTGAGGGCTTCCGCCGCACGGGAAACGTTCTCGTTACGGGCAACGGCCACGAAGGCCTCGAGTTGGCGCAGGGTGTATCGCATATTCACCGAACTTATTAGCTTTATAGAAATTATCCAACTAATCGCTAAGGGTTCGCATTTAGAATTCTTACCAACCGAATTCCGTCCGCTACTTCATAGGTCCATCATGAGCAACCTGCTCCAGGAACGTGTTCTCAGCGTCCATCATTGGAACGACTCCCTCTTCAGCTTCCGTACCACCCGCGATCCGGGCCTGCGCTTCGAGAACGGGCAGTTCGTGATGATCGGCCTGGAAGTCGACGGCCGCCCGCTTACCCGTGCCTACAGCATCGCCAGCCCCAACTACGAGGAGCATCTGGAGTTCTTCAGCATCAAGGTGCCCAATGGCCCGCTGACCTCCCGCCTCCAGCACCTGCGTGAAGGCGACGCCATCGTCGTCAGCAAGAAGCCCACTGGCACGCTGGTGCTGCACGATCTGAACCCGGGCAAAAACCTCTACCTGCTCTCCACCGGCACCGGCCTCGCCCCTTTCATGAGCGTGATCCAGGATCCGGAAACCTACGAGCGCTTCGAGAAGGTCGTGCTGATCCACGGCGTGCGCTACGTCTCCGAGTTGGCCTACGCCGACTTCATCACCAAGACCCTGCCGGAGAACGAGTTCTTTGGGGAGGAGGTGAAGGAAAAGCTGATCTACTACCCCACGGTAACCCGAGAACCCTTCCGCAACACCGGCCGCCTGACCGAACTGCTGGACTCCGGCAAACTGACCGATGAAATCGGCCTGCCCCGCCTGAACCCGGAAACCGACCGCGCCATGATCTGCGGCAGCCCGGCAATGCTGAAGGACTGCTGCGATCTACTGGACAGCCGAGGCTTCAAGGTTTCCAAGCGGATCGGCGAGCCGGGCGACTACGTGATCGAACGCGCCTTCGTGGAGAAGTAAGGCACGAAGCGCTCTTCAAGCGCATTGCACGAAGGCCACGCCGGCATCACCGCGTGGCCTTCGGCGTTCACGCCTCTGCCACTTCCGCTATAAACGCTTTCTTCCCCCTGCCGCAGCGCTAGACCTTCTCTCCGGCGGCATCACAAACGGCCACCCGATTACGCCCCGCCGACTTGGCCCGGTACATTGCCTCGTCTGCATGCCGCAGCAGGGCGTCTGCATCGCGTCCGTGCTGCGGGTAGAAGACGACGCCGATGCTGGAAGAGATGTTTAGGTTGCAGCCCTCCACCTCGAAGGGGCGGGCAAGTTCCGCGCGTATCTTTTCCGCCACCCGCTCCGCATCCTGGGTGGACTTCGTTTCCGGCAGCAGCACCACGAACTCATCACCGCCTTGCCTTGCCGGCGTATCGCTAGCCCGCAGGCAACTCTTCATGCGCTTCACCGCCTCCACGAGCAAGGCATCGCCCACCAGGTGGCCGTGGCTGTCATTCACCTCCTTGAAGTGGTCGAGATCGACGAAGAGCAGCGCGAAGCTGTGCTGATAGCGAGCGGCGCGAGCGATGGCCGCCCCCAGCAACTCCTCGAAGCGTGCCCGGTTGGGGATGTCGGTCAGCCCGTCATGGGTAGCCAGATAATTGATCCGCCGCTCCGCCGCTTTGCGCTCGGTGATATCCACCACCATCAGGGTCGCGCCGCTCAATCTTCCATCCGCGTCCACCAAGGGTGCGTCCGAAACCAGCACGGTAAGCTTGCTCCCATCCTCCCTCTGAAGTTCCATCTCCAGGCTGCGGCCATTGCCCTGACGCAGCCGCTCCGCCCTCTCGCCTGCTAGCTCATCGCCCAAGTCCGGGCAGTAGGTGCAAAAGGACGTCCCGAGCAGTTCGTTGGCCGACTGGCGCAGCATTTCGGCCAGCCGGGGATTGACATACGTGAGCCGCCAGCGCTGGTCGACCGTGGCGATGCCCTCGTGGGAAAGATTGACGATGGCGCGGTACTGTGCCTCCCGCTGGCGCAGCGAACCGGAGACGATCGCCAGCGCCCGCGCCCTCGCCCGGGTAACCGCGAGCGACCAGGTCACCGCCAGCAGCAGGCTGCCGATCAATACGATGACGCCCAGTTCGACCAGCGGACGCTCACCCACAGAAAAATCCGGCCGGGTGGAGAATTCGAGCAGCCATTCCCGTCCCCCGAGCACGAGGCGGCGCTCGTAGCGCAGAGCATTTGCCGGGCCTTCCCCGCTCTCCGGTTCGCTATCGAACAGCAGGGCTGGCTGGGAGCCCGGAGAAAGGTCCAGCACCTTCAGGCGCATGTCGCTGGTGAAGCGGCCTAAGGCGCCCTCCATCAGGTCATCCATGCGGAATGGGCTGTAGACCCAGCCCTGCAATTCCCGCCAGCGCGTTGCCACGTCGCTGGCGCTGAAGCCACTGCGGAACACCGCCAGGTAAAGCAGGACACCTCGCTGCTGGGCAACACCGTCCTCCTGGACGAGAACCACCGGCCCGCTCAGCGCGCCCTCGCTCACTTCCACCGCCCGCGTCATTGCCTCGCGCCGGGTGGGCTCCGAAAACATGTCGAAACCCAGCGCCCGCCTGTTGCGTGTGTCCAGCGGTTCGAGCGCGACAATGGCGGAATAGTGCTCCCGCTCGCCAGCGGGCCACACCTTGTAACCCGCCAGCCCGGCGGCCTGCATCCGGGCCTCGAGTTCCAACCGCGCCGCCGGCGTCAGCCAACGACTGAAACCCACGCCCTGAATGCCACGGTAATCCTCGCTCAGGGTCAATCCGGCGACATACTCTGCCCATTCGCGGCCCTCCACCGTATCGGATGCCATGTACAGGGCACGCGCGCCGCGCAGGACCTGGCGGTATCCGCGGAAGCGTTCCTCAACCTTGAGCGCTATTCCGTTGGCCTCGGCTTGCAACCGCTGCTGCAGCGCCGCCTGCTTGCGCTCCTCCAACGCCCCCCAGGCCAGCCAGGCGGCGAGCAGCACGAACAACAGCATTGCCAAAGTCGCCCCCAGCGCGCCTGCCGGCTTGGCCACTACCACGCCACCCGAAGCATCCATCGTGACAGGCATAGGAAGAAGCACCTCCGTTCAGGGACACCTCCTTGCCTCACGCCACCAGCAGGCGCAAGACCGCGTGGCAGCGATCATCCGCTCCAGCGGGAGAGAGCGTCAATTCCCATCCGGCGGCCGAACGAGGGCGACCTCCCCATTCCTTGACCATGCTCAATGCCACCTTCCCCCGGCGCTATACCATGCCCGCCGTGAAACGCAGCTTCTCCTCCCTGCTCCCGCCGCTCACCGTGGCGGGTTTGATCGCTTTATCGGCGGGCTTGCTGCTGTCACTCACCTGGCGGGGGGTTCCCGAAGAAAACAGCCGCAAGGCCACCACTGTGCTCACCGAGGGCATGCGGCGCACCGAGCCGCTCTCCCCGCTGCCGCGCAGCCTGGAGGTGGATACCAGCAAGGCCGCCCTCGGCGAAAGGCTGTTTCACGACCCGGTGCTTTCCCGCGACCACACCATCTCCTGCGCCAGCTGCCATCCGCTGAACCAGGGTGGCACCGACCGCCGGGCGCGCTCCATCGGCGTCGCTGGCGCAGTGGGCACCATAAATACGCCGACGGTGCTGAACACAGTGTTCAATTTCGTCCAGTTCTGGGACGGCCGCGTGGCAACGCTGGAGGAGCAGGTCAGTGGCCCGCTCACCAATCCGCTGGAAATGGCCTCCAATTGGACCGACGTCATCGCCCGCCTCAATGCGGACCGCGATTACCGCGAACGCTTCACCCTGCTCTACCCCTCCGGCATCACACCGGCAACAGTGGCAGACGCACTGGCCCAGTTCGAACGCACCCTGATCACACCCGACGCCCCCTTCGACCGTTACTTGCGCGGCGAGCACGACGCCATCGGCGAAGATGCCCGCGAGGGTTACCGGCGCTTCAAGGACTACGGCTGTGCCAGTTGCCATCAAGGCGTCAACATCGGTGGCAACATGTTCCAGCGCTTCGGCGTAATGGGTGATTACTTCGCCGCCCGCCAACGGGCGGTGGAGGACGCCGACCTCGGCCGCTTCATCGTCACCGGCCGGGAGGACGACCGTCATGTCTTCAAGGTTCCCAGCCTGCGCAACATCGCCCTGACCGCGCCCTACTTCCACGACGGCTCCGCCACCACGCTGGACGAAGCGGTGGTGGTGATGGCCTGGTACCAGCTGGGCCGCGAACTCAATGCCGAGGACCGCAGGGTCCTCGTCGCCTTCCTCAACAGCCTCACCGGCCAGTTGCGCGGCGAGGCCATGCGATGAGGGCGCCTGGCCAGCTGCAGGGTGCCGACGGCCTCCCTCCCCCACCCCGCGACCGGGCGGATTACCTGCGCCTGCTGCGCAGCCTGCTGCTCGCCCTGCTCGCGATAGCGGTGCTGGGGTGGCTTTTCGCCGGTGCGGACTCGGTCTCGGTGGAGGAGCACCAGCATTACACCCGCGCACTGGACAAGCTGCGCCAGGGTGATATCCAGCTCAACGCCGCGATTCTCGCCAACCGCCTGGCGCTGCATCGGGATTTCGACACCCTCTCCAGCACCCTCACCGCCCAGCAGGCCACGCTGCAGGCCATAGGCGAGCCGCCAGCCTACCTCACCGCAATCGACGGTGCCCGCCTGCTGGACACCCTGGCCGAGTACCGCCGGCTGGCCGCGCTCAAGGCGGAAGCGATAGACCGCTACCAACGCGAAGTGGCCATCCTGCGCAACTCGCTGGCCTATTTTCCTGCCGCTACCCAGAGCTTCATCAGCGAGGGCGCCGCGCCGCCGGCCCTGTCGCGGGAAATCGGCATCTTCGCCCGCGGCGTCACCACCTATGCCCTCAATGGCGATGCCGATCTCGCCCAGGAGCTGGTGCTCAGCCTGGCCCATCTGCAGCAGATAGCCGCCGACCCCGAGTACTCCCAGGCCCCCCGCCTGCGCAACCTGCTCGCCCATGCCAATGTGATCCTTGAGCGCAAGGCTGTGGTGGACTCCGCGGTACGCGACATCCTGGAGTTGCCCACGGCAGAAGCTGGCGAACGCATGGTCGGGCTCTACAACGAGGGCTACAGCCACGGCGCCCTGCGTGCGCATGTACACCGTGTGCTGCTTTTCGTCGCCGCGCTGGTGCTCGCAGCCTACCTCGCGGTGGTCATTGCCCGCCTCGGCCGCGCCAGCCGTGCGTTGGTCCGGGCAAATCAGAATCTGCAAGACCGCATCGCCACGCTGCGGCACACCCAGGAGGAACTCCATCTCTACGCGACCGTGTTCACCAATGCCACCGAAGGCATGACCATTACCGATGCCGAGTCCCGCATCGTCGCAGTGAATCCCGCCTTCTCCCGCATCACCGGTTACGCCCCGGCCCAGGTCATTGGCCAGACGCCCAAGCTGCTGAGCTCCGGCCGCCAGGACGCCGGCTTCTACCGCGACATGTGGGCCACGCTGGCACGGCGCGGCCAGTGGCAGGGCGAGATCTGGAACCGGCGCCAGAGTGGCGATGTGTATCCGGAGTGGCTGTCCATCACCGCGGTGCGAGATGCAGATGGGGCGCCAACGCACTACATCGGCATCTTCTCCGACATCACCGAGCGCAAGCAGACCGAGGCGCGCATCCGCCACCTGGCCAACCATGACGCCCTCACCGGCCTGCCCAACCGCCTGCTGCTGCAGGACAGGCTGAACCAGGCCATCCTGCAGTCGCGCCGCGACAAGCGCCGCGCCGCGGTGCTCTTCCTCGATCTCGATCGCTTCAAGATCATCAACGACACCCTGGGCCACGAGGTGGGCGACGCCCTGCTGATCCAGGTCACCCAGCGTTGCCTGGGCGCAGTGCGGGACACTGACACGGTGGCCCGCCAGGGCGGCGACGAATTCGTCATCGTGCTGCCCGAACTGGAGCACGCGCAGGACGCGGCGATGATCGCGCGCAAGCTGCTCTCCGCCCTGGCTTCGCCCTTCCAGCTCGGCCCCCACGCGCTGACGGTAACCGGCAGCGTGGGCATCGCCCTGTACCCGGAGGACGGCCAGAACGAGTCGGTACTGCTGCGCAACGCCGACACCGCCATGTACCGCGCCAAGGACGACGGTCGCAACGGTTTCCAGTTCTACTCCGCCGACATGAACACCGCCTCCCTCGGCGAGCTGCTGCTGGAAAACCAATTGCGCGGCGCACTGGAGCGCGGTGAGCTGCGGCTGCACTACCAGCCCAAGGTCTGCGCCCGCGGCCATGCGGTAGTCGCCGCCGAAGCGCTGCTGCGCTGGCAGCACCCGGAGCTGGGGCTGCTCTCCCCAGGCCGTTTCGTGCCGGTAGCCGAGGAATCCGGCCTCATCGTGCCCATGGGCGAATGGGTCATACGCGAGACCTGCCGCCAGCTGCGCGCCTGGCAGGACGAAGGCCGGGTACTGGTACCGGTGGCGGTCAATCTCTCCGCCCAGCAGTTCGTGCACCAGGACATCGTCTCGCTGGTGCGCGAGGCACTGGACGACAACGATCTGCCGGCCCACCTGCTGGAACTCGAACTCACCGAGACCATGCTGATGCGCGATGCCGACCGCACGGTACACATCCTTGCCCAACTGCGTGCGATGGGCGTCAGCCTGGCGATAGACGACTTCGGCTCCGGCTATTCCTCGCTCGCCTACCTCAAGCGCTTCCAGGTGCAGACGCTGAAGATAGACCGCAGCTTCGTCCACGACATCCGCGAGGGCGGCGAGGATGGCGAGATCGCCGCGGCCGTCATCGCTCTCGCCCACAACCTTGGCCAGCAGGTCGTCGCCGAAGGAGTGGAAACCGAATACCAGCGGGACTTCCTTACCCGTCAGGGCTGCGATCTGCTGCAAGGCTTCCTGTTCGGCCGGCCACAAGCGGCGGAGGATTTCGCCTCCTCGCTGGGGAGCGCGCAGATGCCCCGGGACGCCCGGGCGGCAGGCGAATCCGTCGCAGCCTGACGACCTTGCCGGCGCTGTCCGGCTGACGCGGGCCCGCGTAAACAGGGCTTTTCCGCGAAAGCCGTACAATGGCGCGTCCTTTCCGGAGCGCCGCGATGCCCCCAGAGAACACCTCGTCCAAGCTGTTTGCCGAGTTGCTTCGCCCTTATCGGCTGCGTGTCATCCTCGCCGGCTGCGGCCTGGTCGTTGCGGCGGTGACCATGCTGGCCGTCGGCCAAGGCCTGCGCACAGTGATAGACCAGGGCTTCTCCACCGGCGACCCCGGTTGGCTGGACCGCAGCCTGGCGGTGATGTTCGGCCTCATCGCCCTGCTTGCCATCGCCACCTGGGTGCGCTTCTACAACGTTTCCTGGTTGGGCGAGCGCGTCACAGCCGATCTTCGCCAGCGCGTCTTCAATCACCTGCTCAGCCTTCCGCCCTCCTGGTTCGAGGCCGGGCGCACCGGCGAGGTGATCTCCCGCATCACCTCCGATACCACTCAGATCGAAAACGTGATCGGCTCGGCGCTGTCGATCGCGCTGCGCAACTCCCTGCTGCTGGTCGGCGGGCTGGTGATGCTGTTCACCACCAGCCTCAAGCTCACGCTGATGACGCTGGCCGGCGTGCCGCTGGTGGTAGCGCCCATCATCGTCTTCGGCCGCAAGGTTCGGCAGCTCTCGCGCGAGAGCCAGGACCGCATCGCCGATCTGGGCAACCGTATCGACGAAACGGTGCACGAGATCCGCGTGGTGCAGGCCTACGGCCATGAGGACGCCGACCGCCGCGAATTCTCCGAACTGGTGGAGCGCGGCTTTGCCACCGCCCGCCGCCGCATCCGCCAGCGCGCCGCGCTGGTGGTCGTGGTCATGGTGCTGGTGTTCGGCGCCGTCGCCGTCATTCTGTGGATAGGCGGCCACGACGTGCTGGAGGGCCGCATCACCGCCGGCCAGCTCTCCGCCTTCGTCTTCTATGCGGCGCTGGTCGCCGGCAGCGTCGGTGCGCTGTCGGAAGTGTGGGGCGACCTGCAGCGCGCCGCCGGCGCCACCGAGCGGCTGCGCGACATCCTGGACGCACAGCCAGACATCGCCGCCCCGCCGCAGCCGCGGCGCCTGCCCGAGCCAGCCAGCGGGCTGATCGAGTTCGACGCGGTCAACTTCCGCTATCCCACCCGCCCGGACACCGCCGCCCTGAGCGACTTCAGCCTCTCCGTGCAGCGGGGCGAAAGCGTCGCCTTGGTCGGCCCTTCCGGCGCCGGCAAGAGCACTGTGTTCCAGTTGCTGCTGCGCTTCTACGACCCGGACAGCGGCAGCCTGCGGCTGGATGGCGTCAGCCTGCCGGAAGCCGACCCGGCAGCGGTACGCGGCCGCATCGCCTTGGTACCGCAAGAGCCGGTGATCTTCGCCGCCAGCGTCATGGACAACGTCCGCTACGCCGCGCCGTACGCCAGCGAGGCCGAGGTGGAGGCCGCCTGCGCCGCCGCCCATGCCGACGAGTTCATCCGTCGCCTGCCCGACGGCTACCAAAGCCAGTTAGGCGAACGCGGCGTACGCCTGTCCGGCGGCCAGCGCCAGCGCCTCGCCATCGCCCGCGCCATTCTCGCCAATCGCCCGGTGCTGCTGCTGGATGAAGCCACCTCGGCGCTGGACGCCGAGAGCGAGCGCATGGTCCAGGACGCCCTCGCCAGCCTGATGCGCGGACGCAGCACCCTAGTGATCGCCCACCGCCTGGCCACCGTGCAGCGCGCCGACCGCATCGTGGTCATGGAACACGGCCGCATCGTCGAGACTGGCACCCATGCCGAACTGGTCGCCCGCGACGGCCTCTACGCCCACCTCGCCCGGCTGCAATTCACCGCCTGAGGCTGCTGCCGCCCCGCCGGAGCGCGGCTGCAGCCGTGACCAAGGGCGCCGCCCTCGGGTAGACTCGCGCCTTCATGTCATTCCTCGACGACGAGACCCCATGGCCCAGTATGTAATGTCGATGCTCCGCGTATCCAAGATCGTTCCGCCCAAGCGGCAGATCATCAAGGATATTTCCCTGTCCTTCTTCCCCGGCGCCAAGATCGGCCTGCTCGGCCTCAACGGCTCCGGCAAGTCCACCGTGCTGCGCATCATGGCCGGAGCGGACAAGGAGTTCGACGGCGAAGTGCAGCACCTGGCCGGCCAGCGCATCGGCTATCTGCCACAGGAGCCGGAGCTCGACCCCACCAAGACGGTGAAGGAAGAAGTGGAATCCGGCCTGGGCGAGATCGTCGAAGCCCGCCAGAAGCTGGAAGAGATCTACGCCGCCTACGCCGAACCGGACGCCGACTTCGACAAGCTGGCCGAAGAGCAGGCCAAGTACGAGAACATCCTCTCCGCCGCCGGCAGCGACGTCGAAACCCAAATGGAAATCGCCGCCGACGCGCTGCGCCTGCCGCCGTGGGACGCGGTCATCGGCAATCTCTCCGGCGGCGAGAAACGCCGCGTCGCCCTGTGCAAGCTGCTGCTCTCGCGCCCCGACATGCTGCTGCTGGATGAACCCACCAACCACCTGGACGCCGAGTCGGTGGACTGGCTGGAGCAGTTCCTGACCCGCTTCCCCGGCACCGTGGTGGCCGTCACCCACGACCGCTACTTCCTCGACAACGCCGCCGAATGGATCCTGGAACTGGACCGCGGGCACGGCATTCCCTGGAAGGGCAACTACTCCTCCTGGCTGGAGCAGAAGGGCGAGCGCCTGGCGCAGGAAGCCAAGCAGGAAGCCGCGCACCAGAAGGCGATGAAGACCGAGCTGGAATGGGCGCGCTCCAACCCCAAGGCCCGTCAGGCCAAGTCCAAGGCCCGCCTGGCGCGCTACGAGGAAATGACCACCGTCGAATACCAGAAGCGCAACGAAACCCAGGAGATCTTCATCCCGCCGGGCGAGCGCCTGGGCGACAAGGTCATCGAGTTCCACGACGTCAGCAAGGCCTTCGGCGACAAGTTGCTGATGGACAAGGTGAGCTTCTCGGTGCCGCCCGGCGCCATCGTCGGCGTCATCGGCCCCAACGGCGCCGGCAAGTCCACCCTGTTCAAGATGATCCAGGGCCTGGACAAGCCAGACAGCGGCGAGGTGGTGATCGGCTCCACGGTGAAGATTGCCGCGGTGGACCAGTCGCGCGAAGGCCTGGCCAACGACAAGACGGTGTTCGAGGCCATCTCCGACGGCGCCGACATCCTGACTGTCGGCCGCTTCGAGATGCCCAGCCGCGCCTACATCGGCCGCTTCAACTTCAAGGGCGGCGACCAGCAGAAGATCGTCGGCAACCTTTCCGGCGGCGAGCGCGGGCGGCTGCACCTGGCGAAGACGCTGATCGCCGGCGGCAACGTGCTGCTGCTGGACGAACCCTCCAACGACCTCGACGTGGAAACCCTGCGCGCCCTGGAAGATGCCCTGCTGGAGTTCGCCGGCTGCGCCATGATCATTTCCCACGACCGCTGGTTCCTGGACCGCATCTGCACCCACATCCTGGCCGCGGAAGGCGATTCGCAATGGACCTTCTTCGCCGGCAACTACCAGGAATACGAGGAAGACAAGAGGAAGCGCCTGGGCGAAGAAGGCGCCAAGCCCAAGCGCATCCGCTACAAGCCGATTAGCCGCTGACAGCGAAAGGGGGCCGTCGCTGCACTGCGGCATTCCTGCTGCCGGCACGCCCCCAACTCGGTTACAGTCCGACCCCATGAGAGCATCGTCATCGGCGGATAACGGCGCCGGACGCGCCGAACTTGCGACCACCGACGGCCGCCAGCAGTTACGGCTGTCCGGCGACTGGACCCTGCCGCACTACGCCGCGCTGAGCGGCGAAGTCGCGGCGCTGCGCGCTGGCCTGCCGCCGGACCTGGCGGTGGACGTGGCGCAACTCGGCGCGCTGGACACCGCCGGCGCCGCGCTGCTGCTGCACCTGCTCGGCCAAGAGCGGCTGCGCAGCTTGCTGGGCGGAGGCTCCGCGCTGCCGGCCGAGCGCCGCGCCCTGCTGCAGGCGGTGGCGCAAGCGGTGGGCGAACGCCCGGAGCCGCTGGCCGAGCCCCGCCATTCCGCCCTCGGGGATGTACTGGAGCATGTCGGCATCACCGTCGGCGTGTTCCGCCGGCATCTCACCGACCTGCTCGGTTTCATCGGCCTTACCCTGGAAGCCCTGTTCCTCACCCTGCTGCGGCCCTGGCGCTGGCGCATGACCTCGCTGATCGCCAACCTGGAAAAGACCGCGCTGGACGCGGTGCCCATCGTCGCCCTGCTCACCTTCCTGGTCGGCGCGGTGGTCGCCTTCCTCGGCGCCACCGTGCTGGCGGACTTCGGCGCCAGCATCTTCACCGTCGATCTGGTCGCCTTCTCCTTCCTGCGCGAGTTCGGCGTGCTGCTCACCGCCATCCTCGTCGCCGGCCGCACCGCCAGCGCCTTCACGGCGCAGATCGGCTCGATGAAGGCCAACGAGGAGATAGACGCCATCCGCGTGCTCGGCCTCAACCCGATAGAGCTGCTGGTGCTGCCGCGGGTGTTCGCGCTGCTGCTGGCGCTGCCCATGCTCACCTTCATCGCCATGCTGTCCGGCATCGTCGGCGGCATGCTGGTGTGCGCGCTCACGCTGGACATCTCCCCGGTGATGTTCCTCTCCATTTTCGAGAACGACGTCGGCCTGCGCCACTTCCTCGTCGGCCTCGCCAAGGCGCCGGTCTTCGCCTTCCTCATCGCCGTCATCGGCTGCATGGAAGGCTTCAAGGTCAGCGGCAGCGCCCAGTCGGTGGGCGAGCACACCACCTCGGCGGTGGTGCAGTCCATCTTCGTCGTCATCCTGCTGGACGCGGTGGCGGCGCTGTTCTGCATGGAGATGGGCTGGTGAGCCAGGAAACCATCATCGAGGTGCGCGGCCTCACCAACCGCTTCGGCAGTCAGGTGGTGCATGAGAATCTGGACCTGGACGTGCATCGCGGCGAGATCCTCACCGTGGTCGGCGGCTCCGGCACCGGCAAGTCGGTGCTGCTGCGCACCATCGTCGGCCTGAACAAGCCGGCGGAGGGCAGCGTGAAGGTGTTCGGCGAGGATCTGCTGGTGCTGCCCGCCACCCGCCGCGCCGAGCTGGAACGCCGCTTCGGCGTGCTGTTCCAGAAGGGCGCACTGTTCTCCTCGCTGACGGTGTGCGAGAACGTTTCCCTGCCGCTGGTGGAGCACGCCGGCCTGTCCGCCGCGGATGCGGCCGACCTCGCCCGGGTGAAGATCGCCCTCGCCGGCCTGCCGCCGGAGGCCGGCGCCAAATACCCTTCCGACCTCTCCGGCGGCATGGTGAAGCGCGCCGCGCTCGCCCGCGCGCTGGCGCTGGACCCGGACATCCTGTTCCTGGATGAGCCCACCGCCGGCCTGGATCCGATAGGCGCCGCCGCTTTCGACCAGCTGATCCTGACCCTGCGCGATGCGCTCGGCCTCACCGTCTTCCTCGTCACCCACGACCTGGACACCATCTACACCATCACCGACCGCGTCGCCGTGCTGTCGCGCAAGCGCGTGCTGGTGAACGACAGGCTGGAGGCGGTCGCCGCCACCGACGACGCCTGGATCAGAGACTATTTCCACGGCCCGCGCGGACGCGCGGCCGGAGAGGCCGCAGCGCGGCAATAGGGAGCAAGCGCCATGGAAACCCGTGCCCATCACATTCTGATCGGCCTGTTCACGGTGATCGTGATCGGCGCCGCGCTGCTGTTCGGCCTGTGGCTGGGCAAAGCCGGCAGCGACAAGCAGTTCAGCTTCTACGACATCGTCTTCAACGAGGCGGTGAGCGGCCTCTCCCAGGGCAGCGCGGTGCAGTTCAACGGCATCCGCATCGGCGAGGTCACCAGCCTGAAGATCGACCCGCGCGACCCGCGCCGGGTGCTTGCCCGCATACGGGTGGACAGCCAGGCCCCCATCCGCGCCGACACCGAGGCACGGCTGGCGCTGGCCGGCATCACCGGCATCTCCATCATCCGCCTCAACGGCATCAACCCGGACAGCCCGCCGTTGCAGGCCGAGGATGGCAAGGTACCGGTGATCGTGGCCTCGCCCTCGCCCTTCAGCAAGCTGATGAGCGGCGGCGAGGACATCATGCTCAACGTCAATGAGCTGATCGGCCAGGCGCGCGAGCTGTTCTCCGCCACCAACGTCGCCCACATCGAACGCACCCTGGCCAACCTGGAACAGAGCACCAGCTCGCTGGCCGACCAGCGTGAGGAAATCGCCCACGCCCTCAAGGCCATCACCAGTGCCGGCGAGCAGGCCAACGCCGCCCTGCAGGAAGCCACCCAGGCGATGAAGACCACCAACGGCCTGCTCGACAAGGAAGGCCGCCAGACCTTGGATAGCGCCCGCGAGGCCATGGCCGCCTTCGAGCGCACCATGGACACGGTCGATTCCCTGGTCGCCGACAACCGCAGCCAGCTGGACAGCGGCGTGCGCGGCCTGAGCGAGATCGGGCCCGCCGTCGGCGAACTGCGCAGCACCCTGCAATCGCTGCGCGGCATCACCCGCCGCCTGGAAGAGAACCCCACCGGCTACCTGCTGGGCGCCGACAAGAGCAAGGAGTTCCAGCCGTGAATCCTGTTTCGCACCCCACGCGTCCCTCGCCGCTGCGCGGCGCCCTGCTCTCGGCGGCCGCGGTCGCTGCCCTGATGCTCGCCGGCTGCTCGGTGCTGCCCAGCCAGGAGCCGATAGACGTCTATCGCCTGCCGGCCTCAGCCCAACCCGCCGCCAACGCGGCGCCGCTGTCCTGGTCCTTGCGTGTGGCCACGCCGCGCGCCGGCGGCGCCACCGGCAGCCGCCGCATCGTCGTGCTGCCCGAAGGCGACCGCCTCAGCGTCTACCAGGGAGCGAGCTGGAGCGATCCCGGCCCGGTGCTGCTGCGCGACCGCCTGATTGAAGCCTTCCGCAGCGATGGCCGCGTTCCCGCCGTCACCAGCGACGACAACGCGCTGCAGGCCGACTACGTGCTGGACAGCGACCTCGGCGCCTTCCGCAGCGAGTACCGCGACGGCAAGCCGGAAGTGCTGATCCGCCTGGACGCCCGCCTGGTGGCGCCGGACACCCAACGCATACTCGTCTCCCGCCGCTTCGAAGTGCGCCAGCCGGTGGCCGGCAAGGCGGTGCCGGAAGTGGTCCGCGCCTTCGGCGCCGCGGCGGACAGCCTGAGCGCCGAGTTGCTAGCCTGGACCATTCAGGAAGCCAGTTCGCGCAAGCGTTGAAGCCTCACCGCCGGCCGCGGCATCGCCCTGCGGCCGGCAGACAGGCAGAATATCGCCTGCGCGCACGCCGGCCATCGCCCGCCGATACCGCCACCAGCGCGCCGGCCCATCGTTTCCCCGCATCCTCGCACCAAGGAAAGTCCCATGCCCCGTATCGGCACGCCCCTGTCGCCCACCGCCACCCGCGTCCTGCTCTGCGGTTCCGGCGAGCTGGGCAAGGAAGTCGTCATCGAACTGCAGCGCCTCGGCTGCGAAACCATCGCGGTGGACCGCTACCCCAACGCCCCGGCGATGCAGGTCGCCCACCGCAGCCACGTCATCAGCATGCTGGACGGCGACGCCCTGCGCGCGGTGATAGCGCAGGAAAAGCCGCACTACATCGTGCCGGAGATCGAGGCCATCGCCACCGCCACGCTGGTCGAGCTGGAAGCCGAGGGCTACACCGTAGTGCCCACCGCCCGCGCCGCCCAGCTGACCATGAACCGCGAAGGCATACGCCGGCTGGCGGCCGAGGAACTGGGCCTGCCGACCTCGCCCTACCGCTTCGCCGACAGCTACGAGGACTACACCGCCGCCGTCGCCGCGCTGGGCTTCCCCTGCGTGGTCAAGCCCATCATGAGCTCCTCCGGCAAGGGCCAGAGCCTGCTGCGCGGCGAAGCCGACGTGAAGAAGGCCTGGGACTACGCCCAGGAAGGCGGCCGCGCCGGCAAAGGCCGCGTCATCGTCGAAGGTTTCATCGACTTCGAGTACGAGATCACCCTGCTCACCGTGCGCCACGCCGCCGGCAGCGAGATCGCCACCACTTTCTGCGCACCGGTAGGCCACCGCCAGGAGAAGGGCGACTACCAGGAATCCTGGCAGCCGCAGGCGATGAGCCCCAAGGCGCTGGCCGAGTCCGAACGCATCGCCCGGCGGGTGACCGGCGCGCTGGGCGGCCGCGGCCTGTTCGGCGTGGAGCTGTTCGTCAAGGGCGACCAGGTGTGGTTCAGCGAAGTCTCGCCGCGCCCGCACGACACCGGGCTGGTGACGCTGATCTCGCAGGATCTGTCCGAGTTCGCATTGCACGCCCGCGCCATCCTCGGCCTGCCGATTCCCGCCATCCGCCAGTTCGGGCCGTCCGCCTCGGCGGTAGTGCTGGTGGAAGGCGACTCCACCCAGCCGGCCTTCGCCAACCTGGGCGCCGCGCTGGCCGAACCGGATACCGCGCTGCGCCTGTTCGGCAAGCCGGAGATCAAGGGCCAGCGCCGCATGGGGGTCGCCCTGGCGCGCGACGAGTCCATCGAAGCCGCCCGCGCCAAGGCGCTGCGCGCGGCGGCCGCGGTCAAGGTCGAGCTCTGACGCTGGGCCTGAAGCCGGGAGTGACTACTCCCGGCGCTTTCGCCGCCTGCAGCGGTCAACGCAGGCGCAGCATCGTTTCCAGGTAGAGCGCTTCCACCTGCTCGCGGGCCCATGGCGTGCGGCGCAGGAATTTCAGACTGGAGGCGATGCTGGGTTCGTGGCTGAAGCAGCGCACCTTCACCCGCCGCGCCAGCCCGTCCCAACCGTGGATCTCCACCAGCTTCTCCAGCAGCGCCGCCAGCGTCACTCCGTGCAGCGGATCACCCGCGCCGCCGGTGCTCACTGCGGCGTCCGCACCAGCGCCTGACGGCGCGTCTCGAATTCCTGGCGCAACTGCCGGCGCAGCAGCGCGGCACCGTGGCGGCGCTGTTCATCCGCGGTCTCCGGCACCAGCGGCGGTACCTTGGTCGGCTTGCCGTCGTCACCCAGCGCCACCATGGTGAAGAAACAACTGTTGGCATGGCGCACCGTCTTGGCCCGGATGTTCTCCGCCATCACCTTGATGCCGATCTCCATCGAGGTATTGCCGGTGAAATTGACCGAGGCCAGGAAGGTCACCAGTTCGCCGACGTGGATGGGCTCGCGGAACATCACCTGGTCCACCGACAGGGTGACCACGTAATGCCCGGCGTAGCGGCTCGCACAGGCATAGGCGACTTCGTCCAGCAGCTTGAGGATGGTGCCGCCGTGGACATTGCCCGAGAAGTTGGACATGTCCGGCGTCATCAGCACCGTCATGCTGAGCTGGTGATTGGGTAATTGCATGGGGACTCCGACTTGCCCGCGCCCTGTGGGCTGCCCGCATGCAGGCTGGTGAGGGGGCTGCGGGCGCGCACAGGGTAAGGCAGCGGCGGCCGGCGCTCAAATCGCGAAACTACCAAGATGCGCCGCGCCCGCTTTCCGCGGCCCCGCCGTGCTGCGCCTGCCGCCCAGCCCGGGCGCTAGGCTTCCAGCCGGAAGCCCACTTTCAACGTCACCTGGAAGTGAGCCACCGTTCCATCCACCACATGGCCCCGGGTAGAAACCACCTCGAACCACTCGACATGGCGCAAGGTCTTCGAGGCGGTCTCGATGGCATTGCGGATGGCGTCATCCAGGCTCTGGGAAGAAGAACCGACGAGTTCGACGAGTTTGTACACATGATCGGCCATGACTTGCTCTCCTTGGGTGGGTGTGAGCTGCGATTGCTGTGATGCAGCCGCCGTGATCAAGTATAGGCAGGCAAAACCGAGGCCCGGCAAAGAGGCGCCTTTTGCCGGCAGCCCCCGCACTTGCCGTGCCGATTTTGCAATCGTCCGCGTGGCCCTTCCCTTCTCCACCATCGTCGTGCTTGCCGGTGCCGAGCCGCAATTCCGCAACGGCGCTATCATCTCGATCGCCGGCGCGATGACGCGGCGCAACATTCCCGCCAGCCTATCTGCAAGCCCAACGCGCAATCCATGTCACCGTTCGTCCGCCCTCTTCGCTCCTGGCTCTTGCTGCTGTTCGGCACCGCCCTGCTTGGCGGCTGCGTCGGCGGCCCCCGCCACATCCTGCCGCTGGGCCAGGACAGCTTCTCCCGCTACCGTGCCGAAAGCCGCCAGTGGCTGGCCATGCAACGCCAGGACGGCCTGCAGGACGGCGACGCACTGGAACTCAACCTGCCGCAAGAATGGCGGCCCGCCACGCCCGGGCGGCGCGGCATCCTGCTGATCCACGGCCTGGGCGATTCGCCCTACTCCTTCAGCGACATCGGCCCCGCCCTCGCCACCCGCGGCTACCTGGTACGCAGCGTGCTGCTGCCCGGCCACGGCAGCAAGCCGGCGGACCTGATGACCGTAGCGGTGGAAGACTGGCAGCGGGTGGTGAAGGAACAGACCGAGTTGCTGAAGCAAGAAGTGGATACCGTCTACCTTGGCGGCTTCTCCACCGGTGCCAACCTGGCCCTGGTGCGTGCCAGTGAAGACCCGGCGGTCGCCGGCCTGCTGCTCTTCTCTCCCGCCTTCAAGTCCGACAGCAGCTATGACTGGCTCGCCCCTTACGCCGCCTGGTTCAAGCCCTGGCTGCGCGAACCCGAGACGGAGCGCCGGCAACAGACGCGGGTGCGCTACCTCAACGTGCCCACCAACGGTTTTGGCCAGTTCTACCGCTCCAGCGCGCTGGCGCGCGAGGTGCTGGAACGCGAACCCTGGCGCAAGCCAGCGCTGCTGGTCGTCGCCCAGCACGACTCGGTGCTGGACGTGGCCTACCTGCGCGATACCTTCCCCCGCTTCTTCACCCATCCCGCCAGCCGCCTGATCTGGTACGGCGACACGCCGGCGGAAGTACGCCAGCTGGCCCGCAGCGACCGCCTGCCAGCCCAGCGCATCAGCCAGTTCTCCCACATGGCGGTGCTGTTCTCGCCGGCCAATCCGCTGTATGGGGTGGAAGGCAGCGAAAAGCTGTGCGAGAACGGCCCGGTGGCGGAAGACCTGCAACGCTGCCGCGCCGGAGAGCCCGTGTGGTACTCCGACTGGGGCTACCGCGAGCCGGGCAAGGTGCACGCACGCCTCACCTTCAACCCCTACTTCGACTGGCAGATGAAGGTGGCGGACGAAGTCCTGGACGCCGCCGCCCCGCAATCCGTATCCGCCGAGGGAACTCATCAGCATGAGCGGCTCAACTGACGCCGGGATGGACGCCCCCCTGAACGACCCGCACGAACTGCTGGGCGTCGCACCAGGCGCGGACGCGAGCGAGATCAAACGCGCCTTCCGCCGCCTGGCGATGCGCTGGCACCCGGACCGCAATCCCGATCCGGCCGCCGCCGATCATTTCCGCCGCCTGCGGGCCGCCTTCGAGAGCTTGCTGGACGGGCTGCAGCCCGCCGGACCGGCAGCCGAGCCGCAGCAAGACACGGACGCCGCCCCTCGCGGCGCGGACCTCCGCGAAACGCTGGAGATCAGCCTCGAGGAAGCCTGCCTCGGTGGCGTGCGCACCCTGGTCCGCGAAGAAAGCACACGCTGTGAAGACTGCCAGGGCAGCGGCGAACAGACCCTGAGGCACAGCCGGCTCTGCCCGCACTGCCACGGCTCCGGGCGGGTCCGGGGCGCGGAGGGCCTCACCGCCTGCGCCCGTTGCCAGGGCCGCGGCTACCGGCTGCTTGCGCCCTGCGACAGTTGCGGCGGCAATGGCAAACAGATCCGCCCACGCAACCTGGAAGTCCGCCTGCCACCCGGCCTGCAGCCCGGCGACGAGCTGCGCCTGCGGGGCGAAGGCGGGCCGGCGGTGGAATCCGACGGCGAGGCCGGCGACTTGCGGCTGCGCATCGAAGTCGCCCCGCATCCGCTCTACCGGCTGGCCGGCCGCGATCTCTTGCTGGAGCGCCCGCTGAGCGTGTTCCGCCTGCTCGCCGGCGGCGAAATCGCCTTGCCGCACCCGGCCGGCCTCCGCCATCATCCCTTGCCGCCGGGTGACGGCCGCGCCACCGAGCTGAGGCTGAGCGGTGCCGGCCTGCCTCGCCGCGGCAAACATGCCGCCGGCGACATGCTGGTCACCCTGCGCCCGGTCCTGCCCACTGGCGTCGGCGCCGAACTGCTGCCGCTGCTGGACAGGCTGGACCGCGCACTGGCCTCCGAACTGACCGAAATCTCGGACTGGGAAAGCCGCTGGCTCCCAGCCTGAACCCGAACGAAGACACCGCACCATGACCTACGAACAGTTTCTGGATGAAGTCACCACCTTGATCTACGAGCGCTATGGCCTCGGCGAAAAGGCCGCCATCGCGGCGGTCATGAAGGCGCAGGCGGATGACTTCTTCACCCTCCACGACGAGGACGCCAGCCTGCGCACCCAGGAGCGTGCGGAACAAGACGCCCGCGCCGTGTTCAAGAAGTACGGAGCGCCCCGCCGCTGATCCTGTCCAGGCGGCACTCCGGCAACGCAGGGCATGTCCAACCAGCGCGCCTGCTCACCCCTTGCCCAACCCGACCGGGAGACCGCAATGACACCGCAATCCATCGAATCGCTGATGGCAGACATCGAGGCTGAAGATCCGCTGGACGTCCGCGACCTCGCCCTCGACGAAACCGAGGCCCGCCGGCTAATGGCCAATCACTTCTGCGAAATCGACCAGCGGCTGGTGGAGCATGGACTGGACGCGGAAGCCCGGTTGGAGGTGATGGCAGCCATCGCCGCGCACACCATGGCGGAGAACCTGGTGCTGCACATCCAGCGCCTTCGCCGGGAGAACGACAAGGACGCCTTCCAGGCCTGGATGCGGCGGCACCGTATCGGCGGCTGAGCCAGCCGGGGAGGAACACCGAAACAGACACCGCCGGTCCAGCCTGGCGGCATCTGGCCGCCGCCGGCATTCAATCCTCGTAGTAGTAGGGACTGCCGGGCGCCGTTGCAGCCCCCTCTTCCATTTCCATCTCTTCCCCGCCCGGCAGCATCCCCTCCAGGCGGCGGTTGCCATCGCTCACGCCGCCAGCAATGCCAAGACCTATCGCGGCCATCGCGCCGATGATGGTCCACAGGGTGTTCGGCCCCGACGGTTCCCCGTAGTCGTTGACGCCCATGTCGCCCGGCCAGAACAGCAATAGCAGCGAGCCGACGATGAAGAAAACGGCGCTGGCCATGACGCCCAACGGCGCCCCGCTGAGGCCGGCCACCACCGGCAGCGCGATCGCCAGCAGTACCCACTTGCCGCTGCGGTTGAGGTCATGCAAGCGCAGCACGCTGACGCGCAGCGCCATCCATACCGTCAGCAGCGCGCCAATGAGGATCGCCGCCAGCATCGCCGTGCCCTGCCCCAGCACTGCGGCCAGCAGCGCGCCGGCGACCAGCGGCACGTAGGCCGGAAAGGAATAGGCGAGATAACGCAGGCGGCCCACCCGGCCTTCCAGCGACAAGGAGAACGCGGCCGGGGTCGAGAAGCCGTCCGGGCTGTCGTCCTTCCCCGCCCTCGACAAGGGCCCCAGGGGCCCGGCAGCTGCGGCGCTGCGGGCAGGGGCCGCTACGGTGCCCACAGCCTGCGTCTGCGCGGCCAGCATGCGGGGCATGTCCACGCCGCACGCGCGGCACAGGTTGCGCCTGGGTTGGGCTGCGCCGCAGGACGGGCAGTTCATCATCTCCAGTGCCGGCTCATCCAGCGCCAGCACTGTGGCCGGTGGTGTGGCCGCCCCCGCGGCCTGCTGCACGGGCTCCCGTGCAATTGCCGCGGCTACCGCCACTCCCGATGCGGCCTCCCCGGGCACCTGCTTACCCTGGCCGGCACTCGCCTCCACCCTGGCTTCGGCCCCCGCCTGCCGCAGCGCCTGCAGATAGCGCGGCGCCTTGGTCGCCTCCAGGTTGCGCCGGACCACGGTCTCCTTGCCCGCCAGCAGCGGCAGGATCTTCTCCTCCGGCAGCCCCATCAGGCGGGAAAGTGCCTGTGCCACGTCAGCAGCAGCATGACCCGGCAGGATGCTGCCGGTAAGGATGAGATTGACGCCGGAGTCCATCGACGATGCCCTTCGCATTGATCGCCGGCGATTCTAGCGGCAGCCAGTTACATCGTGTTGCGTGTTCGACACAAAGCCGTCTGCGGCCCGCGATGGGCCGCTCGACGGCGCTCGCGTTACCATCCGCCCCCTGAGCCCGAAAACCAAGGAACAAAGGGATGAAGACCTTCGACTATCTCGTCATCGGCGGCGGCAGCGGCGGCGTGGCCACCGCGCGCCGGGCGGCCGAATACGGCGCCCGGGTGGCACTGATCGAGGCCGGCCGCCTGGGCGGCACCTGCGTGAACGTGGGCTGTGTGCCGAAGAAGGTGATGTGGTACGCCGCCAACATCGCCCACTCGCTGGAAGACGCCGCCGGCTATGGCTTCACCCTCGCTGGCCATGACTTCGACTGGCCGACGCTGAAACAGCGCCGCGACGCCTATGTGCAGCGCCTGAACGGCATCTACGACGGCATGCTGGAGAAGGCCGGTGTCGAGGTGATACGCGGCTTCGGCCGCTTCGTGGACAAGGACACGGTGGAAGTGGACGGCCAGCGCTACAGCGCGCCGCACATCGTCATCGCCACCGGCGGCCGCCCCGTGGTTCCGGAAACGCCCGGCGCCGAGCTAGGCATCACCTCCGACGGCTTCTTCGAACTCGAACGGCTGCCCAGGCGGGTGGCGGTGGTCGGCAGCGGCTACATTGCGGTGGAACTGGCCGGCGTGCTGCGCGCACTGGGCAGCGAGGTCGACCTGCTGGTGCGCGGCGAGGTGCTGCTGCGGCCCTTCGACGGCCTGCTTCGTGAAGAACTCGTCACCCACATGCGGGATGCCGGCATCCAGCTCTGCTTCCGCCACCAGGTGCGCAGCCTGGCGCGGCAGCAGGATGGCAGCATCCGCATCGACGGCGAGGATGGCGACGGCAAGCCGGTGCAGCGCATGGCCGACACGGTGATCTGGGCGATAGGCCGCGAAGCCGCCACCGACGGCCTCAACCTTGCCGCCGCCGGCCTCAACGCCGGCAAGCACGGCGTGCTGGAGACAGACGAGTACCAGAACACCGCCGTGCCCGGCATCTACGCCATCGGCGACATCGTCGGCAAGGCGGAGCTGACACCCGTGGCCATAGGCGCCGGCCGCAAGCTGGCCGCCCGCCTGTTCCGCGATCAGCCCGACAGCAAGCAGAACTACGACCTCATCCCCACCGTGGTCTTCACCCACCCGCCCATAGGCACCATCGGCCTGACTGAGGAAGCCGCGCGGGAGCGCCACGGCGAGGCGGTCAAGGTCTACAGCGCCCGCTTCACCGGCATGTACAACGCGCTGACCGAGCACAAGCCGCGCACCGCGATGAAGCTGGTCTGCGTGGGCAAGGAAGAGAAGGTGGTCGGTTGCCACATCATCGGCACCGGCGCCGATGAAATGCTGCAAGGCTTCGCCGTCGCCATCGGCATGGGCGCGACCAAGGCGGATTTCGACGCCACCGTCGCCATCCATCCGACCGCGGCCGAGGAGCTGGTGACCTTGCGCTGAGGCGGCGCGGGCAAGCCCTGCGGCGCGGTCCCCGGACGGCGCCGCATCATTCCCGCAGCTTGCCGCGCCCGGCCTTGATCTCGCCGCGCTGGCGCTTGCCCTCCAGGCGCCGGCGCTGCGACCCCAGGGTCGGCTTGGTCGGCCGCCGGCGCTTGGGCACATGCGCCGCCATCGCCACCAACTCCGCCAGCCGCCGCAGCGCTTCCTGGCGATTGGCTTCACGGCTGCGGCTATCGCCCACCTTGATCACCACCACACCGGCGCTGCTGATGCGCTGGTCGCCCAGCGCCAGCAGCTGCGCCTTCACCGCCTCCGGCAAGGACGAGGCGGCGACATCGAAACGCAGGTGGATGGCACTGGAAACCTTGTTCACGTTCTGGCCACCCGGCCCCTGGGCCCGGATCGCGTCCATCACGATCTCCGCCAGCGGAATCGCCAGCCCCGGCTTCACCACCAGCTTGTCTTCGCCCTCCATCCACTCCCCTTCATTTCGCCACGTACAAGGCCAGCATGATGCCGCGCCCGGCGCGCCAGGGCGACCTCGCAGCGAGGCTGGTAAAGTTGCGCGGATCGAACCCCCCCCCCAGCGCTACAAGGAAACAAAAATGCCTGCGACCCGCTTCCGCCGCTTCAGCGCCCCCCTGCTCATCGCCGCCTCGCTCAGCCTCTCCGGCTGCGGCTACAACGACTTCCAGCGCCTGGACGAACAGAGCAAGGCCGCCTGGAGCGAGGTGCTGAACCAGTACCAGCGCCGCGCGGACCTCATCCCCAACATCGTCAACACGGTCAAGGGCGAGGCCAACTTCGAGCAGGAAACCCTGGCCCGGGTGGTGGAGGCCCGCTCCCGCGCCACCGCCATCCAGGTGACGCCGGAAACGCTGAACGATCCGCAGGCCATGGAGCGCTTCCAGCAGGCCCAGGGCCAGCTCGGCAGCGCCCTCTCCCGCCTGCTGGCGGTGTCGGAGAACTATCCCAACCTGAAGGCCAACCAGGGCTTCCAGGATCTGCGGGTGCAGTTGGAAGGCACCGAGAACCGCATCACCGTGGCGCGCAACAAGTACATCCAGACGGTGCAGGAATACAACGTGCTGGCGCGCAGCTTTCCCACCAACCTGACGGCCATGGTGTTCAGCTACCAGCCCAAGGCGAACTTCAGCGTCGCCAACGAAGCCGAGATCTCCCGCCCGCCCACGGTGGATTTCGGCGGCCAGCAGCAGCCCACGCGCTGATCCCGGCCGGCCATGAGCCTTACCCGCTTCAGCCTGCCCGCCCTGCGCCACGGCTTCACCCTGCTGCTTCTGCTGTGTGCCGTCGCCGTGCCCCGGCTGGCCGGCGCACAGGCGCTGCAGGCGGTGCCCGCGCTCAGTGCGCGGGTGATCGACCAGACCGCAACGCTGAGCGCGCCGCAGCGCCAGGCGCTGGAGGAAAAGCTGGCCGCTTTCGAACACGAGCGCGGCAGCCAGATCGTGGTGCTGCTAGTACCCACCACCGCGCCCGAGGACATTGCCGCCTATGCCTTCCGCGTCGCCGACAGCTGGAAGATAGGCCGCAAGGAGGTGGGTGATGGCCTGCTGCTGCTGGTGGCGAAGAACGACCGCAAGGTTCGTATCGAAGTCGCACGCGCGCTGGAAGGCGCAGTGCCGGATCTGGCCGCCCATCGCATCATCGACCGCTACATCACCCCGGCCTTCCGCCAGGGCGACTTCGCCGGCGGCATCACCGCCGGCGTGGATGCGCTGACCGCGTTGATACGCGGCGAGGAACTGCCGCTGCCCGCCCGCGGCGCAGCGGCGGCCGACGACGGCGCATCGCTGGAAGACCTCGCTGTCTTCCTCTTCGTCGGCGTCCCGGTGGTGGGCGCCGTCTTGAACGCCGTGCTCGGCCGCAAACTCGGCAGCATGGCGACCGCCGGCGGCGCCGGCCTGCTCGCCCAGCTGTTCACCGGCAGCCTGATCATGGCCGGAGTCGCCGCGGCGATCGCGCTGGTGCTGGCGCTCGCCATGGGCGGCAGCGGCGGCGGGCGGGGCGGCGGAGGCGGCATCGGCGGTGGTCCCATCATCTGGGGCGGCGGCGGTCGCCGCAGCGGGGGCGGCGGTTTCCGCTCCGGCGGCGGTGGCAGCTTCGGTGGCGGCGGCGCCTCGGGGGGCTGGTGACATGAATACCGTCATCCGTTTCCTGCGCCACCTGTGGGCCGACGCCGGCGATGTACGCCGCAAGCTGGACAGCGCCGCGCTGCAGCGGCTGGAACAGCTGGTAACGGACAGCGAGGCCCGCCACAGTGGAGAAATCTGCCTGTGCGTGGAAGCCGCGCTGCCGCTCAGCTACCTGTGGCGCCAGTTCCACCAGCGCCTGCCGGTGGAAGAGATCGTGCACCAGCGCGCCCTGAGCCAGTTCGGCAAGCTGCGGGTGTGGGACACCGAGCACAACAATGGCGTGCTGATCTACCTGCAGCTCACCGAGCACCGCATCGAGATCATCGCCGATCGCGGCCTCGCCCACCGCTTGGCGGCCGACACCTGGCAGGCGGCAGTGGTGGCGATGCGGCCCGCGCTGCAGGCCGGCCAGCTGGAGCAGGCGCTGGCGAGCGCGGTAAAGGCCGTCGGCAGTGCGCTGGAAGTCCATTTTCCGCTCGACCCGGCCACGCCCCGGGATGACCTGGACGAGCTGCCGAACCGGCCAGTGGTGCAATAGCCCCTTCACGCCGCGCCACCCCGCACGGCGCGGGAGGCGGCCACCGCCGGAACCGCCACCGCCCCGGCCAGTCTGTACAACATCGGCCCCCGGTTCGCGGGTGCCTCCTCCAAACAAGAAAGACACGCCCCCAATATGACCCCGCTCACTACCCCGCTTTCCATCCTGGATCTCGCTCCCGTGGCCGAAGGCAGCACACCGGCCCAAGCCTTGCGCAACAGCCGCGAACTCGCCCGCCTGGCAGAGAAGCTGGGCTACCAGCGCTTCTGGTTGGCGGAGCACCACAACATGGTGGGCGTCGCCAGCGCCGCCACCGCGGTCGCCATCGGCTATGTGGCCGAAGGCACCTCGACGATACGGGTGGGCGCCGGCGGCATCATGCTGCCCAACCACGCGCCGCTGGTGATCGCCGAGCAGTTCGGCACCCTGGCCGCGCTCTACCCCGGCCGCATCGACCTCGGCCTGGGCCGCGCGCCCGGCACCGACCAGCGCACCGCCCGCGCCCTGCGCCGCAACCTGATGGACAGCGCGGACACCTTCCCGGACGACGTCGTCGAGTTGCAGTCCTACTTCCGCCCGGCGGAGCCCGGGCAGGCGGTGCGCGCGGTGCCCGGCGAAGGCCTGGAGGTACCGCTATGGCTGCTGGGCTCCAGCCTGTTCAGCGCCCAGCTGGCCGCCGGCCTGGGCCTGCCCTTCGCCTTCGCCTCCCACTTCGCGCCGCGCTTCATGGAAGCGGCCATCGACGTCTACCGCCGCCAGTTTCGCCCCTCCGCCGTGCTGGAGCAGCCTTATGTGATGCTGGGCCTGAACGCGGTCGCCGCCGATAGCGACGAAGAAGCAGCCTATCTCTTCACCTCGCTGCAGCAGCGCTTCGCCAGCCTGGCCCGGGGCAATCCCGGCCCGCTGCAGGCGCCGGTGGAGAGCATGGAGGGCCAGTGGACGCCGGCCGAGCGCGCCTTCGCCGAATCCTCGCTGGC
The DNA here is from genome assembly GCF_004361735.1 of Azoarcus indigens. Taxonomy (GTDB): domain Bacteria; phylum Pseudomonadota; class Gammaproteobacteria; order Burkholderiales; family Rhodocyclaceae; genus Azoarcus; species Azoarcus indigens. Next base: position 54,119 of record NZ_SNVV01000001.1, read on the forward strand.
CTGCTCGGTGGTCGGCTCCCGCGCCACGGTGGCCGAGGGCCTGCGCCGCTTCGTTGCCGACACCGGCGCCGACGAACTGATGGTCACCGGCCAGATCTTTGACCAGACCGCCCGCCTGCGCTCCTTTGAACTTGTCGCCCAGGCCAGGGACTGAAGAAACAAGCCCGCCGCCATTCGCCGCGCGGGCAGGACGAGGCGGCACACCGGGCGAGAAGCGGCGCGGGCCGGGCACGCTGCCTGCTGTATCAGAACGGCCAAAGCTCTTCTAAAGTTTTGCCTGAGGCTGCCGTTAATACAGCCTTGCCACCCCAGGGACAGGAGAATCGCCATGGCCATTCCCTCCAGCACCTCGGTAACCAACCGCAGCGCCACCGTACAGACGCAGGACAGCCAGACCGAGGCCACCAAGCCGGATGCCGGCAAGACTGAAAGCGCCCAGGCCTCCACTACCGGGTCCATACGCGCCGAGGTCAAGAGCCAGCTCAACATCCAGATCATCCAGGCCTCGCTCGAGGTCTCCATCAACGCCGGCAACGACAGTCAGGCGCTGCTCTTCCGCAGCGCCATCGACAATCTGAACGAAGTGCTGGCGCCGGAACTGGGCGAAAACGCGATCCAGAACGCCGCCAAGCAGCAGGACAACTCGCCGGAAGCCACCGCCGACCGCATCCTGAAGTTCGCCACCGGCATGTTCGATGCCTACGCCGCCCAGCATCCGGACAAGGACAGGGAGACCCTGGCCAACGACTTCGTCGACCTCATCCGCGGCGGTTTCGAGAAGGGCTTCAAGGAAGCGGCCGACATCCTCGACGGCCTCGGCGTGCTGCAAGGCGATGTCGAAAGCGGCATCAACAAGACCTACGACTTGGTGCAGAAAGGCCTGGACGACTTCCTGACCTCGCTGCTGCCGAAGAAGGAAAGCGAAGAAGGGACGGAAGGCGGTGGCAGTGCCAGCTCGCCGGCCAGCGGCACCACCTCGACCGGCACGACGGCTTCAGGCCGTCCCACCGTCAAGGGCTAAGGCGGCTCGGGGCTGCGGGCCTCATGCTCTAGAATCGGGCCCTTCGTCCCTCCCGGCCCGGCCCGATGACTCTTCCCACCGCGCGGCAGGCCAGCCGCCTGCCGCCGCTGCCCGCCATCCGCGCCTTCGAGGCCGCCGCCCGCCTCGGTTCCATAGAGCGTGCCAGCGAGGAGCTGGCGCTCACCGCCAGCGCGGTAGGCAAGCGCATCGCCAGCCTGGAGCAACTGCTGGGTGTGCGCCTGCTGGAACGGCATGCGCGCGGCGTCACCCCGACCGCTGCCGGGCTGGAGTACCAGGAGCAGGTGCGCACCGCGCTCGGCCTGCTCTCCGCCGCACCGCTGCACCGGCGCGACCCGGCGCGCCGCGTCCATCTGCCAGTGTGTTCCCCGCCCACCTTCGGTCGCGAGATCCTCGTTCCCCATCTCGGCAGCTTCCTGCAACAGGCGCCGCAGGTGGATGTGGAGATCGTGCTCTCCGTGCCCTACCTCGGCCTGCGCCAACCCGGTTCGGCGGTGGAAATCTGCGCCACGCGTGCGGGCGACGACAATCCCGACATCGTGCTGGACGACCCGCTCACCGTGGTCTGCAGCCCGGATTACGCCCGCCGCCACCAGTTGCAGGTGCCCGCCGACCTCTCGCGCGGGCCGCTGTTGCGCAGCCCGCCGGAGTCCTGGCTTCCCTGGTTCGCCGCCGCCGGGCTGGACTGGCCGGAGCCGGCCAGCGGTCCGCGCCTGGTCGACATGGGCATGACCATCTCCGCCGCCGCCTGCGGCCTGGGCGCCGCGCTGGTACGGCCCAGCCTGGCGTGGCGGGCGCTGCGCAGCGGCGAACTCATCGCCCCCTTCGATGTGCGCTGCACCCCGCTCACCCACTACGCCATCGCCTTCGACCCGCGCTACGAGGGCGATGCCGACGTACGCCATGCGGCACGCGAGTTCGCCGCCTGGCTGCGCGGCGTATGCGCCAGGCTGAGCAGCGGCTGACCCCGGCTCTCGCACGCAAGCGGCGGACGGCGGCGGATGAAAAGTCAGACCGGACGTTTCTTCCGCCCTGCGCAGCGGCGCTTTCCACCCGCCGGGCGCTGGCGGCGGCTAGCATTGCGGGCAGCACCACACAGAAGGAGAACCCCGTGCCCACGCCCATCACCTGCAACGAAGACCTCCGCCAACTCGCCCGCCGCCGCGTTCCCAAGGCGATCTTCGACTATGTGGACCGGGGCTCCTACGACGAGACCACGCTGAACGCCAACCGCGCCGACCTAGAGGCCATCCGCCTGCGGCAGAAGGTGATGGTGGATGTGGACAACCGCCGGCTGGACACCACCCTGGTCGGCGAAGCGGCGCGCATCCCGGTCGCCATCGCCCCCACCGGCCTCACCGGGCTGATGCACGGCAGCGGCGAGATCCTCGCCGCCCGCGCCGCCCAGGCCTTCGGCGTGCCCTTCACGCTGTCCACCATGTCCATCTGCTCCATCGAACAGGTGCGCGCCGCGGTGGACCGGCCCTTCTGGTTCCAGCTCTATGTGATGCGCGACCGCGACTTCGTGCGCTCGCTGATCGCCCGCGCCCGCGAAGCCGGTTGCTCCGCGTTGATGCTCACCGCCGACCTGCAGATCCAGGGCCAGCGCCACCAGGACATCAAGAACGGCCTCTCGGTGCCGCCCCGCCTCACCCTCTCCAACGCCTTCGACATGGCGCGCAAGCTGCCCTGGCTGTGGCATGTGCTGCGCGGCCCCAGCCGCAGCTTCGGCAACCTGGAAGGCTTCGTGCGCGGCGCCCAGGGCACGCAGACGCTGGCGCAATGGGTGGGCGGCCAGTTCGATACCTCGCTGTCGTGGAAGGACGTGGGCTGGATACGCGACCAATGGCCGGGCAAGCTTATCGTCAAGGGCATCATGGACCCGGACGACGCCCGCGAGGCGGTCGGCCAGGGCGCGGACGCCATCGTCGTCTCCAACCATGGCGGCCGCCAACTGGACGGCGCGCCCTCCACCATCGCCGCCCTGCCCGGCATCGTGGATGCGGTCGGCCACCGCACCGAGGTGCTGTTCGACGGCGGCGTGCGCAGCGGCCAGGACGTTTACAAAGCGATGGCGATCGGCGCCCGCGGCACCTTCATCGGCAAGGCCTTCCTCTACGGCCTGGGCGCCATGGGCCAGGCCGGCGTGAGCACCGCGCTGGAGCTGATCCGCAAGGAGTTGGACATCACCATGGCGCTGGGCGGCATCCGCGATGTCGCCCAGCTGGATCGGAGCGCGTTGTGGCAGCCCTCAGCAGAAAGCGCCAGCGCCGTGCCGGCGCCGGTGAACCTGCTGGACGCGGCCTGATCCGCGCTGCCCCCGCTGCGAAACGGCGCCCCGGGGGCGCCGTTCCCGTTTCAGCCGGGCATGAAGCACGGGGCTAGCGCTGGTAACGCTGCGCGATCTGCAGGGCCGACTCCAGCCTCTGCAGGGCGGCTTCGTCGCCACGCGAGCGGGCGCCCTGGATGCCGTCGCTGAGCTTCCCGAGGAAGTCGTAGCGGGTGCTGTCGCTTGCTGCCGGCACCTCGGCGCCGGAGCCGCCCACCGGAATCTTCATGGTCATCGCCATGAAAGCCTCGCTGCCATCGAGCGCCATCTTGCCGCTGCGGATCTGGCCGTTGAGCCAGTCCCGCATCTCCTGCCGGGTCATGCTGGTGAAATCCACCTTCTCAGCGCCACCGGCCTGGGCTGCGCTCAGCGCGGCGGCGAAGGAGCCATCGGCCGAACGCCCACTGGCGGCGGCCTGTGCCGCTTGATTCGAATAGGAATTGCCGGTTTCGACTTTCATGGAAGCCTCCTCTCGCACGCATGAGTCGGATCGCTCCATCCGCAAGTCCCGAGCCAGCAGCAATCCGGCGAGGAACGCCCGCGGTGAAAAGCCGCGATCTCCCTTGAGCCACACAGCATCCGTGGCCGCACGAAAGCCAAGCCAGCTGGGCCCCGGGGCCGCCGGGGAGCCGGGGAGCGGCAAACCCTCGCCGGCGGGGCGGCAATCCTTGCCAGGCCCTTGTCGCGCGGGCACCCGGCCACTCCACATTGCCTGGAGCAAGCCATATAGGGCACTATTCATCCAATCATTGGATGAATAGGCCTCTTCATGCCCGCCTCCTCCCCCAGCCCGGCACCGCTGCTGGGCAAGACTTCCTTGGTCGACCTCGCGGTCGCCGCGCTGCGCGAGCGCATCAGCCGGGGCGAGTGGCCGGTCGGCAGCCGCATTCCCATCGAGCCGGAACTGGCGACCCTGCTGGGCGTAAGCCGCAACACGGTGCGCGAGGCGGTACGGGTGCTGGCTTTCTGCGGCCTGCTGGATGTGCGCCAGGGCGACGGCACCTATGTCGCCAGCCGGCTGGACCCCTCCAGGGCGATGGCCGGCCTTTGCCGCGCCAGCGTGCTGGAGCACCTGGAAACCCGCGCCATGCTGGAAGTGGAAGCCGCCCGACTGGCCGCCCTGCGCCGCACCGAGGATGACCTGGCCGCGCTGCGCGCCACCCTGGCCGCGCGCAACACCCACCATGAGGGCGAAACGCCCGAGGCCTACGTCGCCCGCGACCTCGCCTTCCACCGCCAGGTGCTCAGCGCCGCCCATAACTCGGCGCTGGCGGCGCTCTACGACTTCTTCTCGGACGCCGTACAGCACGTAGTGCTGCTGATGCTGGCTGACGAGTCGGTGACCAACCCGGACGACGATGCCCACACCGCCATCGTCGACGCCATTGCCGCCGGCGATGCCGAGGCCGCCGCCTGCGCCGCCCGCCAATTGATCAAACCACTACAACAGACGGCCCCCCAGCCCAACGGAGACTGCGCATGAGCCCACCCAGCCCGAGCCCCGGCTCAACCACCGGCACGAGCACGCCGCCCGCACCCACGCACGTCGCCATGCATCCGGCGCTGCTGCTGATCGGCATGGTGCTGGTCGGCCTCAACCTGCGGCCGGCGCTGTCCAGCGTGGCACCGGTGCTGGGCCCGCTGTGCGCAGACCTGGGCCTCTCGGCCGCCGCCGCCGGCCTGCTGACCACGCTGCCGGTGCTCTGCCTCGGCCTGGCCGCGCCGCTGGCACCGCGGCTGGCACGCAGCCGCGGGCCGGAGCTCACCGTTTTCCTGGTTCTCTTCCTGCTGGCCGGCGGCCTGCTGTTGCGCACCGTGGGCGGCGTGCCTGGCCTGTTCGCCGGCACGCTGCTGGCCGGCGCCGGCATCGGCATCATCGGCGTGCTGCTGCCGGGCATCGTGAAACGGGATTTCGCCCACAAGCCGGGCGCGGTCACCGGGCTGTACACCATGGCGCTCAGCCTGGGCGCGGCCATAGGGGCCGGCGTCAGCGAGCCGCTGCGGCTGGCGGCCGACGGCCGCTGGCAGCCGGCGCTGGGTTTCTGGGCGATTCCGGCGGTGGTGGCAGCGCTGGTGTGGGCCTTGCAGCTGCGCCGCGGCTCGCATGCGCTGGGCCGGCGCGGCCATACCGTGCGGGGGCTGTGGAACGATCCGCTGGCCTGGCAGGTGACCGCCTACATGGGCCTGCAATCCTCGCTGGCCTACTGCGTGTTCGGCTGGCTGCCGACCATCCTAGTGGATCGCGGCTACTCGGCGCAGAGCGCCGGCTACCTGATGTCCGTCTCCATCCTGGTGCAACTGATCACCGCCTTCGCCGGCCCCTGGCTGGCCACCCGCGGCCGCGACCAGCGCTCCACCATCGCGCTGATGGCGGTGCTGACCGCCGCCGGCCTGCTCGGCTGCCTGTATGCGCCGCAGGAACAGACCCTGCTGTGGGCGGTGGTGCTGGGCCTGGGCCAGGGCGGCAATTTCAGCGTGGCGCTGACGCTGCTGGTGCTGCGTGCCGGCGACTCCCACATCGCCGCCCACCTCTCCGGCATGGCCCAGGGCGTGGGCTACACGGTGGCGGCGCTGGGGCCCTTTGCCATCGGCCTGCTGCACCAGTTCACCGGCAGCTGGGACGGACTGGGCTGGCTGTTCGGCCTCATCTGCCTGGCCACCCTGGCCGCCGGCATGGGCGCCGGCCGCAAGCTGCATGTGGGCGCGGTCAGCGAGCCCGTGCAGTGATCGGGAAGACGCAGCAGTTGGCCGGCGGCGGCAGGCCTCGGCTCAAGGCAGTACCGGGCTGAAGGCGCGCGGCAGGGCACCCGCCGGTGGCGGCACCGCGGCCAGCACCGCTACCAGCAGCCGCCAGGCCTTGCCCACCGACTGCACAGCCACCCGCTCGCCCGGCGCATGGGCGCCACGGATGTCCGGACCGAAGGAAATCATGTCCACCTCCGGATACTTGGCAGACAGGATTCCGCACTCCAGCCCGGCGTGGATCACCTTGACCGCCGCCTCGCCGCCGAACTCCTGCGCGTAAACCCGCTGGAACAGCGCGAGCAGCGGCGAATCCGGATTAGGCGCCCAGCCGGGATAGGCGCCGCGCGGCATGGCCTGCGCACCGGCGAGTTCAAACAGCCCGACGATCTCCCGCGCCAGCGTGGCAGCGCCTTCGTCCCGCAGCGAGCGCACCATGAAGGTGGCCTCGAACAGCGCCGGCGTCAGCCGCAGCACGCCGAGGTTGTCGGAGGTCTCGACCACGCCGGGCACCCGGCTGCTGTTGCGGCGCACGCCGTGGGGCGCGGCATCCAGCGCCGCCAGCAACTCGCGCTGGGCTTGCGCATCCAGTACGCCGTCCGGCGGCACGGTGGCGGGAGCGACGCCCAGGCGGAAGCCTTCATCCACCCCGGCGAGTTCGTCGGCGATCTCCCGCCTCGCGGCAGCCAGCGTCTCTTCCAGCAGGGCTTGCGCTGCCGGCGCCAGCAATAGCGTGGCTTGCGCCTCCCGCGGCAGCGCGTTGCGCGCGGTACCACCGGCCAGCGCTGCCAGGCGGAAATCCACTCCGGCCTGCGCCAGCCCCTGCAGCGCCCGCACCAGCAGCTTGATGGCGTTGCCGCGCTGCAGGTGGATATCCACGCCGGAGTGGCCGCCGCGCAGCCCATCCACCGTCAGCACGACGGCCGACAAGCCCGCCGGCGCGGGCTGCGGCTGCAGTTCGCGGCGGACGTCCACATCCATGCCGCCGGCGCAGCCGAGGTAGAACTCGCCCCAGTCCTCGGTATCGATGTTGATCAGCAGCTTGCCCTGCAGCAGCCCCGGCGCCAAACCCTGGGCACCGCTCATGCCGGCCTCCTCGTCGGCGGTCAGCAGCACTTCCAGCGCCGGGTGGGCGATGTTGTCCGCCTCCAGCGCCGCCAGCGCCAGGGCGACGCCGATGCCGTTGTCCGCGCCCAGCGTGGTGTGCTCGGCCTGCAGCCAGCCGTCCTTCAGCACCGGCTTGAGCGGATCACGGAAAAAGTCGTGATCGCAGCCGGCGTTCTTCTGGCAGACCATGTCCAGGTGGCCCTGCAGGATGACGCCGGGGCGGTTGTCGTAGCCGGAACTGGCCGGCTTGCGGATCAACAGGTTGCCGGCCGTGTCGATGCTGGTGGCCAGGCCGCGCTCGGTCGCCCAGTTGGCGATGGCGTCGCGTATGGCCGACTCGTGACCCGAGGGGCGGGGGATGCGGCAAAGGGTGGCGAAATGCCGCCACACGGCAGCGGGCTGCAGGCTGTCGAAGTCCATGATGAGGGCGTAAGGAAAATTGGAGACCGCCGAATGTTAGCGGCTACCGCCCGCCGCTGCCTCCCGGTCCCCGCCGGCTGCGTTGGCGGCCCCAGGGCCGGGGGAACGCCCTTGCCTTGTTCCGCCCCGCTGCCGCCCTGCCAGCGCCTTGCCCAACAGCTGTCCGTTTCTCGACAGCGGGCTGTCCGCTTCAAGCATGGGCAGCGCCGGCGGCTCGCTAGAATGCCGCCCATGCCATACGCCCGCTCTTCCGGCGGCCCCGCCGCCCAGACCTCCTGGCCTGCCGTGCTCGCCGCCACGCTGTGCGGGGTGGCGGTCGCCGCCAATGTCGGCAAGGTCGCCATCACGCTGGACCTGCTGCGCAGCCACTTCCACCTCGACCTGCTGCGCGCCGGCTGGGTGTCGTCGGCGATCAACTCGCTGGCGGTCAGCGTGGCGCTGGCCTTCGGCATGCTGGGCGACCGGCTCGGCGCGCTGCGGCTGTGCCTCTCCGGCCTGTGCGTCGCCCTGCTGGGCGGCGTCGCCGCGCTGTTCAGCACCGACTACGCCAGCCTGCTCGCCTCCCGCATCGCAGAGGGCGCCGGCTACATGGCGGTGGCGGTGTCCGCCCCGGCGCTGCTGAGCGCCGCCAGCACGCCGCGCGACCGCCGCTTCGCGCTGGGCATCTGGGGCGCCTACATGCCGGCCGGCATCGGCCTGGTGATGATCCTCACGCCGCTGCTGACCCGGCTGGGAGGCTGGCAGGCGGTATGGCTGTTCACCCTCGCCCTGCTGGCCGCCACCGCGGTCGGCTTGCTGCGCTTCCGCACTCATTACCGCATTCCGCCGCCGGCGCCGGACGCCGCGCCCATCCTGAGTTCCGCCCGGCAGGCGCTGGGCAATCCGCTGCCCTGGCTGCTGGCTTTCTCCTTTGCCTGCTGGTCGCTGCAGCACTTCACCCTGATCGTGTGGCTGCCGACCTTCCTGCGCGACCAGCGCAGCCTGTCGCCAGAGTGGGTCGCGCTGCTGTCCTGCGTGATGGTGCTGGTGAATGTGCCGGGCAACCTACTGGGCGGCACGCTGCTGCAGCGCAACCTGCCGCGCGGCTATCTCATCGCCGCCGCCAGCGTGGTCACCGGCTTGAGCGCGGTCGGCGTGTTCAGCCCCGGCCTGCCGGATGCGCTGCGCTATCTCTGCTGCCTGCTGGTGTCCTTCACCGGCGGGCTGGTGCCATCTTCCGTGCTGTCCTCCACCGCCAGCCTCGCGCGCAGCCCCCGCCAGATCGGCACCTTGCAGGGCCTGTTCATGCAAGGCGCCAACCTAGGGCAGTTCGTCGGCCCGCCGATGATCGCCGCAGCGGTCGCTGCCCGCGGCGACTGGCAGGACGCGATGGCGTTGCCGGTGGGCGCGGCCATCATCGCCATCGGCCTGGGCCTGGCGGTGCACCGGCTGGAGCGCCGCCAGCAGCGGGCGCAGGTGGCCACCGCCTGAGCCGGCTCAGACCGCCGGCGCCGGCAGCACGCCGTCTACCTCGAACTGGCTGCGCAGGTAGCGATGCACACCGCCAGCCTCCGCACTATAGAAACTCACCCCGGCCAACGCCGTTTCCGCCAACCAGGCCTGGGTAGACAGCGGCCGGTTGCCGGACAGCGCCGCAGGCGCGAACAGCGCGACGTTGATGCCCTGCGCCGGATCCCGCGCCGACGGGTACTCGAAAGCCTCTATGCCGGCCTCGCGCATCGCGCTGCCCAGCCGCTGAGGCACGCGGTAATCCACCGGATCGACCAGCGCCGCGCGCACTGCATCGAAAGGTGCCACCTGCAGCCGCAGGCCCCGCCGGGTGGCGATGCCGGCGGAAAACAGGGTGTGCTGGGTGCGCAAAGGCTGAGCGGGCGGGGTCGCCATGCCGGCGAAGAACAGCAGGCGGTAGTAGGCGGACTCCGCCAGCACCGTCTCCAGCCGGCGGGCGCCGTAGAACAGGCTGGGCTCGAAACGGCCGCCGAAGCGGGACCCGTGGCGCAGCGGCGGATAGCGGAAGGGCGTGGCGAGCAGGTAATGCAGGCGGTGGCTGCCGGCCGGCGCCGGCGGCTTGGAGGATTCCAGCAGGGACTCCAGCAGCGCCTGCTCTTCCAGCGAATCCACCAGCCGGTTGGTGGCGACCTGTTCCTGGCTCTCCACCAGGCGCAGCACCGTGCCGCCCAAGGCGACGACCGGTGCCTGCGGCAACAGCTCCACCAGGTCCGTCATAGCTTGCCGCGCATCGCGTCCAGGTATTCCACCACCCGCAGCAGTCCCTGCACGCTGGCGACCTGCTCAGCCGGCACGCCGCCGGTGTGCAGGTTGTGTGTGTGCATCCAGTGGCGCATCTGGCCCGGCTCACCGCCGACCAGCACGAACAACGCACGGTAAGCGCGGATCAGCAGCAGTGCCAGTTCGCCCGGCTTGGAGGCGGGATCAATGCCGCCGCGGCTGATGGCGCTGCGATCCTTGCCGACCACCGCGCCCAGCGCAGCCTGGGTGAGGCCCAGCTCCTTGCCGGCATTCATCAGTGCCCGGCCGAGGACTTCGGCGGGATCGGCATGAGCGAGCGTAGCGGTTTTCATGGCAGCGCCTCCGATTTGTGCATATTCACATTTTTCCACTTAAATCGTGCATATGCAACAATTCAGAACCCCCAACGTACGTCGCGCCCAGCCTGGCAGCAAAAGACCTCACGCGGGATCCAGCCGCAGCACGCGGCCGTCGCTGTCGTCCAGCACCCACAGCTTGCCGTCCGGGCCCTGGCGCACGTCGCGGATGCGCTTGCCTTCGCCCTGCAGCAAGCGCTCCTCGCCTTGCACCGTGTTGCCGTCCAGCGGCATGCGGGATATCAGCGCGAATTTGAGCGCGCCGCTGAACACGCTGCCCTTCCAGGCCGGATACACGTCGCCGGTGTAGAAGGCCAGCCCGGATGGCGCGATGGACGGCGTCCATTGGTGCTGCGGCGGTTCCACATCCGCGCGGCTGGTGCCTTCGCCGATGCGGGAGCCGGTGACGTATTCGCGTCCATAAGTGATCACCGGCCAGCCGTAGTTCTTGCCCGGCAGCACCCGGTTCAGCTCGTCGCCGCCCTGCGGGCCGTGTTCGTTGATCCACAGCTCGCCGCTGACCGGATGCAGTGCCGCGCCCTGCACGTTGCGGTGGCCGTAGGACCAGATTTCCGGCAAGGCGCCCTGACGGCCGACGAAGGGGTTGTCCTGCGGCACGCTGCCGTCGGCTTCGATGCGCACGATCTTGCCCAGGTGGCTCCCCAGGTCCTGCGCCTTGTCGCGGCCGCTGTAGCGGTCGCCCAGGGTGACGAAGAGGCGGCCGTCGCGGCCGAACACCAGGCGCGAGCCCCAGTGATTGGCCCCGGAGAGCTGGTCGCGCTGGGCGAAGATCACCTTCACCTCGCTCAGCCGCAGCGCCTGCGTATCCAGCCTCGCGCGCGCCACCGCGGTGCGGGCGCCCTGGGCGCCGGGCTGGGCGTAGCTGAAGAAGATGGTGCTGTCGCGGGCGAAGTCCGGGCTCAGCACCACATCCAGCAGGCCGCCCTGGCCGCGGGCATAGACCTCGGGGACGCCGGCGATGGGCGCGGAGAGCTTGCCGTCCGCACCGACCAGCCGCATCCGCCCCGGCCGCTCGGTCACCAGCAGGCGGCCGTCCGGCAGGAAGGCGAGCGCCCAGGGGTTCTCCAGCCCCCGCGCCACCTCCACCGCCTTGATGGCCTGCCCACCGGTGGCAGGGTTCTGAGCGTGAGCGGCAGGCAGCGCGAAGGCGGCGGACAGGGCGACGGCGAGTGCGGGCAGCAGGGGTGGTCTGGGCATGTTCCTCTCCACTTCATTGCGTATCGGCAGGATGGGCGCGACCGGCGATAATCTCGGCACCCGCAAGGGACAGCCCGCCCCGCCGGATAGTTCGGCCGCTGCCCCTCCCCTTCCCTCACGGAACCGCACCGATGCCCGACAGATTCGCCACCGTCCTGCGCCTGGCCTTTGCCGCCGCCCTCGTTGCCGTCTTCGTCCTCGCCCTGCTGCCGACGCCCGATCTGGTTCAATTTGTCTCCTGGCAGGACAAGATCGAGCACGCCGGCGTGTTCGCCACACTCTCCCTGCTCGGCCTGGCTGCCTGGCCGCAACATGCCGGCCGCCTCGCCCTAGCCCTGCTGGCCTACGGCGCCGCCATCGAAATCGCGCAGTCCTTCACCGGCTACCGCATGGGCGATCCGTGGGACTGGTTGGCCGATGCAGTGGGGGTCGCCGTTCTGCTGCCGGCGCTGATGTGGCGCCGCCGCCCGACCCCTGGCGCGGCCTGAAAAGCGGAGTGCCGAAACCCAGCGCGGCCAGGGCCATTCGTCCGTCTCTTGCCATTTCCGGCCAAAGCGGCGATTTCCCGGCCCACCCACGGCGGTATCATTGCGCGCCATAACGATTCCACGCTCGCCCCCTACAGCCATGCCCGAGAACCGCCGCATCCTGGAACTCCTTGCCCCGGCGAAAAACGCCGATTTCGGCATCGAAGCCATCAACCATGGCGCCGACGCCGTCTACATCGGCGGCCCGGCCTTCGGCGCGCGGGCAGCGGCCGGCAACACGCTGGAAGACATCGAGCGCCTCTGCGCCCACGCTCACCGCTACCACGCCGAAGTCTTCGTCGCCCTCAACACCATCCTGCGCGACGACGAACTGGAAGACGCCCGCCGCCTGATCTGGCAGATGTACGAGGCCGGGGCCGACGCCCTCATCGTGCAGGACATGGGCCTGCTCGAGCTGGACCTGCCGCCCATCCAGTTGCACGCCAGCACCCAGACCGACATCCGCAGCGCGGACAAGGCGCGCTTCCTGCAGGACGTGGGCTTCTCCCAGATCGTGCTGGCGCGCGAGCTCACCCTGAACCAGGTGCAGAAGATCGCCGCCGCCACCGACTGCCAGCTCGAGTACTTCGTGCACGGCGCCCTGTGCGTGGCCTTCAGCGGCCAGTGCTACATCAGCCACGCCCACACCGGCCGCAGCGCCAACCGCGGCGAATGCTCCCAGGCCTGTCGCCTGCCCTACGACCTGGCCGACAAGGATGGCAATATCCTCGCCCGCGACCAGCACATGCTGTCCATGAAGGACAACAACCAGAGCGCCAACCTGCGTGCCCTGGCCGACGCCGGCGTTAGCTCCTTCAAGATCGAGGGCCGCTACAAGGACCTCTCCTACGTCAAGAACATCACTGCCCACTACCGCCAGTTGCTGGACCAACTCGTGGATGCCTCCGGCGGCCACTACCGCCGCGCTTCCTCCGGCCGCTGCGAGTTCCTGTTCACCCCGCAGCCGGACAAGACCTTCAACCGCGGCTACACCGACTACTTTGCCAACGAGCGCCAGCACGGCATCGAAGCCTTCGAGTCGCCCAAGTTCGTCGGCGAGGCGCTGGGCCGGGTGGTGAAGATAGACAGCCGCCAGCGCCGCTACTTCGACATCGAGCGCACCGCGCCGGTACACAACGGCGACGGCCTGGCCTACTACGACCCCAAAGGTGAACTGGTGGGCCTGCGGGTGAACAGCGCGGAAGCGCAGGCGGACGGCATGGACCGGGTGTTCCCCTCCGAGCCCCTGCCCGCCGACCTGGTGCCCGGCACGCCGGTGTTCCGCAACCACGACCATGCCTTCGAACGCATGCTGGAGAAGAAGTCCGCCGAGCGCAGGGTGAAGGTCCGGCTGCGCCTCTACGACACCGAGGACGGCTATGGCGTGGAAGCCACCGACGAGGACGGCATCAGCGCCTGTGCCACCGTGGTCGCCAAGCGTGAGCCAGCCCGCCAGCCGGAACGCGCCCTGGAAGGCCTGCGCGAGCACCTGGGCCGCCTGGGCGGCACCATGTTTGCCGAAAGCGGGATCGTGCTGGATGTGGCCGGAGCCCCCTTCCTGCCCACCTCGGTGCTCAATGGCCTGCGCCGCGAGGCCTGTAGCCGGCTGGAGGCGGCCCGCCTCGCCTCCCATCCGCGCCCGCCGCGCCGCGCTGCGGTGGAGCCGCCGGCGCCCTACCCGCAGGACGCCCTCTCCTACCTCGCCAACGTGCTCAACGACAAGGCACGCGCCTTCTACGCCAGGCACGGCGTCAAGCTGATAGACGCCGCCTACGAGGCCAACGAGGAGCGGGACGACGTTTCACTGATGATCACCAAGCACTGCCTGCGCTACAGCTTCAATCTCTGCCCCAAGGAGGTGAAGGGCGTGCGGCCGGAGCCGATGACGCTGATCAACGGCAACGAAACGCTGACGCTGCGCTTCGACTGCAAGCGCTGCGAGATGCATGTGGTCGGCCGGCTGAAGAAGCATGTGGCGCGGCTGCACGACAGCGTGCCGGCGCAGAAGGTGGACTTCTTCCCCGCCGGCCGCCGCAGCGGCGCCCGTGCGCCGCAGTGACGCTCCTGTGAATCAATAGTGCGGCGGAATTTCGTCCTCCGGCCGCAGGCGCGCGGCCGGCTGGGCGGACTGCACCTGTTGGGCCAGCTGGCGTAATTGCTGCTGCAGCAGATCGATCTGTTGCTGCTGGCGGTAAACGGTGCGGTTCAACTCCTCGACCTGGTCCTCGGCGTACATCAACTTCGATTCCAGGCGTTCCAGGCGGTCTTCCATTGCGGGTATCAGGTCAAGACGGCGAGCATGCTCGCGGGGATGGGATTCTAGCCCTTCGCCGCAGGGGCTCGCGGCTTGTTTACTGACCGGCCGGGAGACCCGAACTGGCGGTAGCCCCCCTCAGGAGGGCACGCGGTTCGCCAGAGCCGATACTACCCAGAGAGCGCGTGGCACTTCTTTTCCCCTCTCCCCTCGCGGGGGAGAGGGGGAACAGCGGTTGAACTGGCGTCGAGCCGCCCCTTCGGGGCGCCCCCTCTCCCTCAAGGGGAGAGGGAGAAGCGCCGCGCCTCTCCTTCCTATCACCTCCTGAGAAAAAAGCGCGCCGTCCTCACCACCAAGCGGCTCATCCAAGCCTATATCGCCGCTAAGCCGTCCCCTCCAGCGCCGCCACTGCCGCCGTCAGCGATGGCACGATCTCCGCGCCATCGCCCGCATCCAGCAATTCCCTGGCGTGCTCGATCAGCGCGCGAGCCTCGTCCGCCTGGTCGCTGCTCCGCAACTCGGCGGCGAAGCGGCCTATGCTGCCGGCCACCAGGCGGGTGATGCGGCCGTTTTCGCCGGTGACCTTGGAGGTCTTGATCGCGTTGGCGATCAGGTCGGTGACGACGGCGTGGTAGTCCTTTTCCGCCATGGCCGCCCCCTTACTCCTCGACCAGCTCGGCGCTGTAGTTCTTCAGACGCTGGCCGGCGGCGACGCCGAGGATCTTCGCCAGCCAGGGCGGCGGCGAGTCGGTCATCATGCGCTGGAACTCGGCCAGCACCACCGCCGCCTCGCCGCCCTCGATGCGCTTGATCGGATAGATGCCGCCCTTGATCACCTTGGCCGCCGCCGGCCCGCCGACCGAGACCACGTAGAGCACATGGCAGTCGGAGATGAGCTGCACACGGAAGCCGTTCTTGTCCTCGGCGAAGTCCGCCTCCAGCGCGTCCCGTATGTCCACCAGCCGCGCCTCGGTGGTGGAGACTTGGTAGACCAGGTAGCGCACACAGGAGCCGAAGTGGCCGTTTAGCGCCTCGCCGCTGTCAGAGGCCAGGGCCACCCGCACCGAGCCGGGCATGTCACCCTCTTCATAAGCCAGCATCGGTGGCAGCGCCTCGCCTTCTGAGTCGCCCCAGAGAATGCGCACCGCCAGCTTCATCGCTTCCAGGCCGATGCCGATGTCTTCGCCGTCCTCCTCGCCATCGGCACTGGCGAAAGCGGTCTTGAGGTCGGTGACGGTAACGGTGCGCAGATCGTCCACGTCGATGTGGTCGCTGCCGAGGCGGTTCTGCAGTACGTCGATCAACTGCGGCAGGCTGATGCCCGGCAGCGCACGGGCGGCAAGAGCGACACGCAGCGCGGCGTCGCGGGTGATGGGTGGCAGGCTCTGTTCCATGGGGCAAGGCTCCTCTTCGTCGGGAATTTCCCCTTGCCTCTGCAGATTGGGTGCCAGCTCGAGGGCAGCGGAACTTAGCAGCCAATCACTTGATTCAATGCGTTTTCTCCGCCTACGGCCGCGTGCTCCGCCGCGCTGGAGCTGTCGGCTTCTCGACAATCCACCGCCCGTGCCGTCGCGCAATACGCCAATCAGGCCTGCGAGCGACGAACGCGCCTGTCGGCCGCCGAGCTGGCGGGAAGCGGCTCGGCGGCAAAGGCCGCCGACAGGAAATCGACGAAGGCGCGCACCCGGGCCGGCAGGTTGCGGCGGGCCGGATAGACGGCGTAGAGGTCCGCCGCCGGCAAGGTCCAGTCCGGCAGCACCACCCGCAGGCGGCCGCTTTCCAGATACTTCGCCAGGTCCCACTCGGAGCGGATCAGGATGCCGTGGCCCTCCAGCGCCCAGCCCAGCACCACGTCGCCATCGTTGCTGGCGAGGGTGCCGCGCACCTTCACCGTTTCCGTCTGCCGGCCGCGCGACAGGCGCCAGGTGCCCCAGGCATCGTCGTTCTGGCGGTGCAGGATGCAGGCGTGGGCGGCGAGTTCGGCCGGCGTCTGCGGCTCGCCCCGCGTCTGGAGATAGGCCGGCGAAGCGCACAGGAAGCGGCGGTTGGACATCAGCTTGCGTGCCGCCAGCCGGCTGTCCGGCAGTTCGCCGAAGCGGATGCCGAGGTCGAAGCCGCTCGCCACCAGGTCCAGCGGCGCGTCGGTGAGTTGCAGCTGCACCTCCACCTCCGGATGGCGGCGGGCAAAGTCGGAGACGATGGGGGCGATGGTGGTGCGGCCGAAACCCAGCGTCGCATTCACCCGCAACAGGCCCTTGGGCGCCGCCGCACGATTGCCCAGCGACAGCTCCATCTCCTCGATGTCCGCCAGGATGCGGTGGGCGTGCTCCAGGTAAAGCTCGCCCTCGTCGGTCAGGCTCACCCGCCGGGTGCTGCGGTTGAGCAAGCGCACGCCCAGGCGCTGCTCCATCTGCGCCAGCCGTTTGCTCACCGCCGGCGGCGTCAGGTTGAGTTCGCGGGCGGTAGCGGTGAAGGAGCCCTTGTCGGCCAGCAGGGCGAAGAAGGCCAGTTCGGAAGTCGCTTCCATTATTAACTTTAACGACTAAATGATTTGAATCTTCCTCGATTCTATCCTTTCCGGAATTCAATAACATGCCGCCATCTACCCCCGCACGGCGCTCGCCGGCGAGGCCCAACCCAAGGAGAGCAGCGCAATGAAGATCGTCGACATCCGCGAAGTCGCCAAGCCGATCAAATCCAACATCCGCAACGCCTACATCGACTTCAGCAAGATGACGCTGAGTCTGGTGGCGGTGGTCACCGATGTGATCCGCAACGGCAAGCCGGTGATTGGCTACGGCTTCAACTCCAACGGCCGCTACGGCCAGGGCAGCCTGATCCGCGAGCGCTTCCGCCCGCGCCTGCTGGAAGCGGCGCCGGAAACGCTGATCAACGACGCCGGCGACAACCTCGACCCGCACAAGATCTGGGCGACGATGATGACCAACGAGAAGCCCGGCGGCCACGGCGAGCGCTCGGTGGCGGTGGGCACCATCGACATGGCGGTGTGGGACGCGGTAGCCAAGATCGCCGGCAAGCCGCTGTACCAGTTGCTGGCCGACGAGTACGGCAACGGCACGCCCAATCGCAAGGTGTTCGTCTATGCCGCCGGCGGCTACTACCACCCGGGGCAGGACCTGGAAGCGTTGAAGAGCGAGATGCGCGGCTATCTGGACCGCGGCTACAAGGTGGTGAAGAAGAAGATCGGCGGCGCGCCGCTGGCCGAGGACCTGCGCCGCATCGAGGCCATCCTTTCCATCCTGCCGGCCGGCTGCAAGCTGGCGGTGGACGCCAACGGCCGCTTCGACCTGCCGACCGCGGTGGAGTACGCCAAGGCCCTCAGCCAGTACGACCTGTTCTGGTACGAGGAAGCCGGCGATCCGCTGGACTACGCCCTGCAGGCCGAACTGGCGAACCATTACGAAGGGCCGATGGCCACCGGCGAGAACCTGTTCTCGATGCAGGACGCACGCAACCTGATCCGCTACGGCGGCATGCGCGCCGACCGCGACTGGCTGCAGTTTGACTGCGCGCTGTCCTACGGCCTGGTCGAATACCTGCGCACGCTGGAGATGCTGAAGGAGAATGGCTGGTCGCCCAGCCGCTGCATTCCGCATGGCGGCCACCAGATGTCGCTCAACATCGCCGCCGGCCTGGGCCTGGGCGGCAACGAGTCCTACCCCGACCTGTTCCAGCCTTACGGCGGCTTCCCCGATGGCGTCAAGGTGGTCGACAGCTACATCGAGATGCCCGAACTGCCCGGCATCGGCTTCGAGGGCAAGTCCGATCTCATCGTCGAGATGCGCGCCCTGGCAAGCTGATCGATAACGGCACGACCACAAATCATGCATGCGCGGACGGCCACCCGCCGCCCGCGCATCGCCGCTTTCAGGCTTCGACGTCCGCCAGGACCGCTTCGTCGTCGTCGCCCATGTTCGCAAGGTCGCGAACGTTCTTCTGCACGGCAATCGCCGAGAACAGGCTCAGCACGAAAGACATCGCGTAGAAGCCTTTCTCGCTCAACGCCAGCGTTGCGTTCCACAGGCCGATGGAGAGCAGGAGCACCGCAAGTCCGAAAGACGTCCAGCACAGCCCGTAGTAGATGCCGGTGACCCTGATGCCTTCCATGCGGTCGCGCACCGTCTTCTGCAGGGACACGGCGGAAAACAGGCCGTAGAGCAGCACGGTCAGGTAATAACCCTTTTCGTTGAGCTGCATGTCGGCATTCCACAGGCCGATCAGATAGGCCAACGTGCCGATGAAGAGTACCGCCCAGGAAGCACCGACAAAGGCACCGGTGGGCTTGTGAAGCTGCTGCTGAACCGCCATGGCAATCTCCGCCTTTATGACAAACGCCAAATATATGCCAATTGCAAAATCCTGCGAAGATTTTCTTGCGCGGGCGGATCCGTTCCGCCTCCACCGTGCGGGCGGCAGGCTGCTCCTGTTTGTTCACGGCTGGTGCTGTGCGAAGATCTCGGGCTTATTAACCACCTCACCGATATGGTCATGAGCAGCGATTCCCTCACCACCCGCCACTTCGTCACCTACAGCGGCGTCAAGCTACCCTTCAAGCTGGTCAACGAACTCACCGAAGCCGAACTCGACAACCGCAACACCTACTTCCGCGGCTATTTCGACGCCGAGGCGCGGCTGACGGGCTTCGACAAGATCGTGTATGGTGAGGTGGAGCTCGCCCACCGCTATGCGTACCACGGCAATGGCGCGCTGAGGCAGGCCGAGATCACCGATGCCGACGAGGAAGTCACCGTCCTCGAGTTCGGCACCGACGGCCAGCCCTGCTGAAGTTCGCCTTCGTCCCCGAGGAAATCGACCGACATCGACGGGTCCGGCGTCCCTCAGCGCGGTGCGCCTGGCCCCTTCGGAATGGCGCGGCGGCGAGCCTCCCCAACCACAAGGAGAAGGCCATGGAATCGCCCCTACATCCGATGAGCAGCCTGTTCGCCCAGCTGGGACTTCCCGCCGATGGCGCAGCCATAGACCGCTTCATCGCCGAGCACTCGCCGCTGCCCGGCAACATCCCCCTTGCCGAAGCGCCCTTCTGGACGCCCGCCCAGGCCGCCTTCCTGCGCGATGAGATCCGCGAGGACGCCGACTGGGCGGAGATCGTCGACCAACTGAATACCCGCCTGCGCGGTTGAGCAAGCCGCCTCTCCCGGCTTCGGCGGCCATGCGCCGCCAACCTCCTTTTCCCGGCCAAGCCCCTCCGGCTCACGCCCAAGCCCTGTTGCGCTGATCGGTATTGCGGCAATTCCGCTGCGCCGCAGCAGGGCGCAAACGCTATCATCGCGCCACTCCTACCCTGCGCCCGCTTCATGTCCGAACCCGCTGCCCCACCTTCCTCCTCCGCGCCCCTCATCCCTCGTCACAGCCTGCTGGATGATGCTCAAGGGCTGGTGGTCGGCACCCTTTTCCTCGCGCTGGCGGTGACCCTGTTCCGAGAAGCCGGCCTGATCACCGGCGGCACCGCCGGGCTGGCCTTCGTCATCCATTACGCCTTCAAGCTGCCTTTCGGCATCGTCTTCTTCTTCGTGAACCTGCCCTTCTACGTCTTCGCCTACCGCGCACTGGGCAAGGAATTCACCTTCAAGACCTTCTTCACCATCCTGCTGATGTCGCTGTGCGCCGACTGGCTGCCGCGGCTGATCGACGTTGCCCACGTGGAACCGGCCTTCGCCGCTGTCATGGCCGGCCTGCTGTCCGGCACCGGCCTGCTGATGCTGATACGCCACCGTTCCAGCCTGGGCGGCATCGGCGTACTGGCGATCTACCTTCAGCAGACCCGCGGCTGGCGCGCCGGCTGGGTGCAGATGGCCTGCGACCTCGCCATCCTCTCCCTCGCGCTGTTCGTGGTGGATCTACCGCTGGTGGGGCTGTCGGTGCTGGGGGCGGTTGCGGTGAATTTCGTCATCGCGGTCAACCACCGCCCCGGCCGCTACTTCGGAATGTAGGCATGGCCGTGCAGATCGCCGAGTTGCGCCGCTGCCCGACCTGCAACCGCTGGGGCGGCAAGCGCAATCTGGGCGCGGACGGCTTCAGCGTGGAACTGGACAGCGAAGACAACCGCGGCCCCTGCCGCGAAGGCCCGTGGCATGGCTCCCCGCGCGGGCCACGCAACGCCTGTGGGCAATGGCTGCGCTGGGTGGAGATCCGGCCGGCGGACGAGGAGCAGAAGCCATCGCCGGCGCCAATGGCTGCAACAGTACCGGCGCTTGCCTCAGGCACACCCTCCGCACCAGAAGCCGGATCCGGATAACCCAGAATCCGACCTGCTACGGCAGCCGGGAGTAATACAAAGTCGCCAGCATGACCGCCACCGGGGCGGCCATGCGGCCTGCCAAGCGGGATTGGGGAGCACCAGGCCGGCGGCGGTCAAGGCGGCCGGGGTGCTTCACGCCCCGCTTTCGCCTTCGTCCTGTGCCGCAGCCTCCTGCGCTGCTTTCTCGGCGGCTTGCCGCTCCACCATCGCCGCCCGCGTCTCCGGCGTTTCCAGGCTGATCCGGCCCAGCGCACCGCTGCGGTAGTCCACCAGCAGGATCTGCGCTGCCTTCTCCAGGTCCAGCCCGCCCCCCTTGACCAGGCAACCACGGCGGCGGCCTATGGCTTCCACCAGCGCCGGGCCATCCATCCCTTCCACCTTGATCTTGTAACGTGCCGCCAGCAGGTTCGGATAGCGCGCCAGCAGCACCTCACCCAGGAAGGCCGCCACCTCCTCGTCGATCACCGCGTTGCGGCCAATGGCGTGGCTGGCGGCCAGCATGTAGCCGTCGGCGTCATAGTCGATCTTCGGCCACATCAGGCCGGGGGTGTCGGTCAGCGTCATGCCGGCGCCCAGGTCCAGCGTCTGCTGGTGCTTGGTCACCGCGGGCTCGTCGCCCACCTTGGCCACCTTGCGCTTGAGCAACGCATTCATCAGCGTGGATTTGCCGACATTTGGGATGCCCATGATCATCATCCGCAGCGGTTTGGTGCCGTCGTCGCGGTGCGGCGCCAGGCTGCGGCACAGCGCCGGGATGCGGGCAACCTCGGCCGGGTTCTTGGCCGAGATCTGCACCGCCTTCACATCCGGCTGGGCGTTGTAGAAGTCCATCCAGGCGCGGGTCGCCGCCGGGTCCGCGAGGTCGGACTTGTTCAGCAGCTTGAGGCAGGGGCGGTTCCGGAACTTGCGCAGTTCGGCGATCATCGGATTGCTGCTCGCCTCCGGCAGACGGGCATCGGTCACCTCGATGACGACGTCTATCGCGGCCATGCTTTCCGCCGCATTGCGACGCGCCGAGTTCATGTGACCGGGGAACCACTGGATGGGCATTTCTGATCCAAAACGGGGACGGGAGGCGCATTATCTCCCAGTAGGCCTCGGCCGCCGCACCCACCGCAAGGAGGCGTGACGATGAAGGATGACAGTCAGATGCTGCGGGACCGCCTACGCGAAGCCCACCGCTGCGACGAAGCCGAGGCCCTGCGCAACTGCCTCGCCGTCGCCGCCGTCGATCCACTGACCAGCGAGCGCATTGCGGGCCGCGCTCGCCCGCTGCTGGAAGCGGTGCGCAACGCCGGCGCGGAGGGCCACGGCATAGACGCCTTCCTCCACGCCCACGCCCTCTCCAGCCGGGAGGGCATTGCCCTGATGTGCCTCGCCGAAGCGCTGCTCCGGGTGCCCGACGCCGCCACCCGCGACCGCCTGATCCGCGACAAGCTGGGCGACGCCGACTGGGGCAGCCGGCTGGGCGCCTCTTCAAATCCCTTCGTCAACGCCTCCACCTGGGCGCTGTTGCTTACCGGGCGCCTGCTCCGCCAAGACGAAGATGAAGACACCAGCGCCTCCAGCCTCGGCCGCAGCCTGCGCCAGCTGGCCGCCCGTGCCGGCGAGCCGCTGGTGCGGGAGGCAGTAACCGGCGCCATGCGCCTGCTGGGCAGGCAGTTCGTGCTCGGCCGCGACATCGCCGAAGCACTGCGCCACGCGGCAGACGCCGAGCAACGAGGCTGGCGCCATTCCTACGACATGCTGGGCGAGGCCGCCCGCAGCGCCGCCGACGCCCGCCGCTACTTCGACGCCTACGCCGGCGCCATCGCCGCCCTGGGCGCCAGCGTCCGCCCCGGTACCCCGCTGCATGCGGCGCCTTCCATCTCGGTCAAACTTTCGGCGCTGCATCCCCGCTACGAGCCGCGGCAGCACGAACGCGTGATCGCCGAACTGCTGCCACGGGTGCTGGAACTCGCCTGCAGCGCCCGGGAGCAGGGTATCGGCCTCACCGTAGACGCGGAGGAAAGCGAGCGGCTGGAACTGTCGCTGGACCTGATGGAGGCCTTGTGCTGCACACCCGAACTGAGCGGCTGGAGCGGCCTCGGACTGGCAGTGCAGGCCTACCAGAAGCGCGCCCTGCCGCTGATAGCCTGGCTGGCCGACCTCGCCCACCGCAGCCATCGCCAACTCCCGGTACGGCTCGTGAAGGGCGCCTACTGGGACAGCGAGATCAAGCGCACCCAGGAACAGGGCCTGCCCGACTATCCGGTGTTCACCCGCAAGAGCGCCACCGACGTTTCCTACCTCGCCTGCGCCCGCAGGCTGCTGGCCGACCCGGTCGCCTTCCGCCCCGCTTTTGCCACTCACAATGCCCACACGGTGGCCGCCATCGCGGAACTGGCGGCCTCGGCGCCGCCCGGCGGCGACTGGGAGTTCCAGCGCCTTCATGGCATGGGAAAGGCGTTGTACGAGCGCATCGTGGGCGAGAACGGCTGGAACCGGGCCTGCCGCGTCTATGCGCCCGTCGGCAGCCATGAGGATCTCCTGGCCTACCTGGTGCGGCGCCTGCTGGAGAACGGTGCCAACTCATCCTTCGTCAACCAGGCCGCCGACACCAGCCTGCCCCTGGATAGCCTGCTCGCCGACCCGATAGAGCGCGCTGCCTCCCATCTGCTTGCGGGCCAGGCCCGCAATCCTGGCCTGCCGCTGCCGCGCGACCTCTACCTGGCCAGGGAAAACAGTGCCGGCCTGGACCTGAACGACGCCCCCACTGTGGAGAGCCTGCGCCACGCGGTGCAGGACGACCGCGGCACACCACACGTTGCCTGCCCCTTGATCGACGGCCAGTTGCGCCCAGGTGAGCCTCGCGCCCACCGGGCGCCGGGAAACCGGGAGGATGTGGTGGGCGGCACCGTGTTCGCCGACGAGGAAGACATCGCTCGCGCCCTGGATGCGGCAGCCCGCGGCTTCCCTTCCTGGAGCGCCACGCCAGCGGCCAGACGTGCGCTTGCGCTGGAACGGGCGGCCGGTCTGCTGCAGGAGCGCATGCCGGGCTTCATCGCCCTCATCGTCCGCGAAGGCGGCCGCACACTGCCGGCCGCCCTGGCCGAAGTGCGGGAGGCAATCGACTTCTGCCGTTACTACGCCCAGCAGGCGCGGCAGCACTTCGGCAGCCCACTGCCACTGCCCGGCCCCACCGGCGAGAACAATAGCCTGCAGTTGGAAGGCCGCGGCGTGTTCGTCTGCATCAGCCCATGGAATTTCCCGCTCGCCATCTTCACCGGGCAGGTTGCAGCCGCGCTGGCCGCCGGCAACACGGTGATCGCCAAGCCGGCGGAGCAGACGCCGCTGACCGCGATGGCCGCGGTCAGGCTGCTGCACGAGGCCGGCATCCCTGCCGGCGCGTTGCACCTGCTGCCGGGCGCGGGCGAAGTCGGCGCCGCACTGGTCGCCGATCCGCGCTGCGCAGGGGTCGCCTTCACCGGCTCCACCACTGTGGCCCGCGACATCGCCCGCCGTCTGGCTGCGGGCAATGGGCCGCTAGTGCCGCTGATTGCCGAGACGGGAGGCCAGAACGCGCTGATCGCCGACTCCACCGCGCTGCCAGAGCAGATTGTCCGTGACGCCCTTGCTTCCGCCTTCGATTCCGCCGGCCAGCGCTGCTCGGCGCTGCGCCTGCTGTGCCTGCAGGCCGACATCGCCGACCGCGTCATCACCATGCTGGCCGGCGCGATGGCGGAACTGGTCATTGGCTCACCAGAAGATCCGGCCACCGACGTCGGCCCGGTCATCGACGAGGAAGCCCGTGCCGCGCTTGAAAGGCACGTCCGCGGCCTGCAGGCACATGCCCGCCCCGTTCACGTGTGCGCGCTGGACCCGGCCCGTACCTCCGCAGGCACCTATTTTCCTCCGCAGGCCTGGGAGATAGACAGCGTCGTCCGTCTGCAGGGCGAAGTCTTCGGGCCGGTACTTCATGTGCTGCGCTGGCAGCCGGACGAACTGGACGCGCTGTGCGACGCCATCGCCGCCACCGGATACGGCCTCACCCTCGGCATCCACAGCCGCATCGGCCATACGGTGGCCCACATCCGCAACCGGCTGAAAGTGGGAAATACCTATGTGAACCGTAACATCATAGGCGCGGTCGTCGGCAGCCAACCCTTTGGCGGAGAAAGACTTTCAGGCACGGGCCCGAAGGCTGGCGGCCCTCATTACCTGCTGCGTTTCGCAACAGAGCGTACGCTCTCGATAGACACCACCGCAGCCGGGGGCAATACGGACCTTCTCGCCACTGATCCGGACCTTGGATGAGCATGCCAGAGCCCATCCAAATGGAATCGCCACGCCCCGCAAACCCCCGTGACACGTACTGATACATCTTTCCAACCCGTGCCGTTAAATAAATCCCCACCTCCCCCGGAAAGCGTGTATTGTGGCGGCGCAGTCGATTCAAGTAGTGGATTTCCTGGTGGTCCTTCTCCGCGTGTTCGTTCCGCGAACCCTTCCGGTCTGATTCCCTCGATCACGTTTCTTGATCGTTCCTGCAATCCCGGGCTGCGGCCCTAAAACCTAATCAATTCGGAACGCAAACATGAGCACTCAAACCGGTAAGGTCAAATGGTTCAACGATGCCAAGGGCTTCGGCTTCATCACCCCGGATAACGGCGGTGAAGACCTGTTCGCCCACTTCAGCGAAATTCAAGCCAAGGGCTTCAAGTCCCTGGCTGAGAACCAGCCCGTTGAATTCGAAGTGAAGACCGGCCCGAAGGGCCAGCAGGCGGCGAACATCCGCCCGCTGTAATCAGCGCCTCAGCTGATACTCAAAACGCGGCCTCCGGCCGCGTTTTTGTTTTTGTTGCCGCTGTACTGCAAGAAGCCGCCGTCATGACCGATACCATTTCCCGCTTCGACGAGCTCGACCTCCCCCCCACCCTGCTACAGGCCCTGGCGGATGTCGGCTACGAAACCCCCTCGCCCATCCAGGCCGCTTGTATCCCGCATCTGCTGGCGGGCGCCGACATCCTGGGTGAAGCCCAGACCGGCACCGGCAAGACAGCCGCCTTCGCGCTGCCGATGCTGGCTCGCCTGGATCTGGCCGACCGTCGCCCGCAAGTGCTGGTGCTGACACCGACGCGGGAACTGGCAATCCAGGTGGCGGAAGCCTTCCAAAAGTACGCCGCCCGCCTGCCGGACTTCCATGTGCTGCCGCTCTACGGCGGCCAGAGCATGGTGGTGCAGCTGCGCCAGCTCTCCCGTGGCGCCCAAGTCATCGTCGGCACACCGGGCCGCGTCATGGACCACCTTGAGCGGGAAAGCCTCAAGCTGGACAGCCTGCGCGCGCTGGTGCTGGACGAGGCCGACGAAATGCTGCGCATGGGCTTCATCGACGACGTCGAATGGATCCTGGAGCACACGCCGGAGAGCCGCCAAACGGCGCTGTTCTCGGCCACCATGCCGTCGGCCATCCGCGAGGTTGCCCACCGCCATCTGCGCGAACCGCAAGAGGTGAAGATCCGGTCGGCCACCGCCACCGTGTCCCGCATCCAGCAACGCTACTGGCAAGTACGCGGGGTGGACAAGCTGGATGCGCTCACCCGCATCCTGGACTCCGAAGCCACGCTGGATGCCGCCATTGTCTTCGTCCGCACCAAGATCGCCACCGAGGAACTGGCCGAGAAGCTGGCCGCGCGCGGCTATGCGGCGGCGGCGCTCAATGGCGACATGACCCAGGGCCTGCGCGAGCGTGTCATCGAGCAGCTGAAAAGCGGTGCGCTGGACATCGTCATCGCCACCGACGTCGCCGCCCGCGGCATCGACGTGCCGCGCGTCAGCCACGTCATCAACTACGACATTCCCTACGACACCGAAGCCTATGTGCACCGCATCGGCCGCACCGGCCGCGCGGGACGTGAGGGCACTGCCATCCTGTTCGTCGCCCCGCGCGAAACGCGCATGCTGAAGGCGATAGAGCGCGCCACCCGGCAACCGATCGAGCCCATCGCCCTGCCCAGCCGGGAAGCGGTGTCCAACCTGCGCGTCAGCCAGTTCAAGCAGCAGATCCTGGCGACGGTGCAGGAGGAAGAGCTCGGCTTCTTCATGGATGTGGTGAACCGTCTGGCAGAAGAGGAAGGCGTCGGCATCCATGAGATCGCTGCCGCCTTGGCCTTCCTCGCCCAGCGAGAACGTCCCCTGCAGATCGAGGAAAGCGGCCGTGGCTGGGACGTTGCCACCGCCTCGCAGGAGAGCGGCGGCCGGGGCCCGCGAGCCGAACACTTCACCACCGGCGTCACCCGCGAACGTGCTCCGCGACCGAATCGCGACGAGATCCTCGCCCGCCGCCGTGCCTTCTCCGAAGGTTCGCTGGTGCGCTACCGCATCGAAGTCGGCCGCAGCCACGGCGCCAGCCCAAAGGAGATCGTCGGTGCCATCGCCAACGAGGGCGGCATCGAAGGCCGTTTCATCGGCCAGATCCACCTGTTCGACGACTACAGCACGGTGGAGCTGCCTGCCGGCCTGCCCGGCGAACTGCTGGCGGTACTCAAGCGCACCCGGGTACGCCAGTGTCAGCTGCAGATCCGTCAGCTCAGCGCGGCCGAAGCCGCCGCCGAACCAGCCCGCCGTCCACCGCGTGAAGGCGGCAAGCCGGCCGAGCGCGACGCACGCGGCAAACCCTTCCCGCAATGGAAGGACAAGCCGCAGGCACCGCGCGAAGGTGGCGACAGCCAGCGCACGCCGCGCCGCGCCGGGCCGCCGACGACGGGCAAGCCGGCCAAGCGCCGGGAGAAATATTGATGCTGCGTCGCCTGCTCGCGCTGGCCGCCTGCCTGCTGCTAATCGCCTGCGGCAAGGAGTCGCCGCGTTTCGAGGCACTGCCGCCCGGCACCGCGGTGATGGCCTTCGGCGACAGCGTCACCTGGGGCACCGGCGCCAACCGTGGCGAGGACTATCCCAGCCAGCTGGCGGCGCTGACCGGCTGGTCAGTCATCAACGCCGGCATTCCGGGCGACATGGCGCAAACCGCGAAGCAGCGCATCGCGGCCGATCTCGGCAGCCATCAACCCCGTCTGGTGCTGATCGAACTCGGCGGTAATGACTTCCTGCGCCGTCGCCCACACGCTGAAGTTGCCGAAGATCTGCGCACGCTGATCCAGGCGGTGCGCGCCGCCGGCGCGACGCCGGTGCTGATCGCGGTTCCCGCTGCCTCACCGCTGGCCGCCGCTGCCGGCAGCCTGACGGATGCCGACTTGTTCCGGCAACTTGCCGAACAGGAAAAGGTGCCGCTGATCGAGTCCATCTTCTCCCAGGTACTGTCCGACCCAGCGCTGCGCACCGACCCCATACACCCCAACGCCGAAGGCTACCGCCGGCTGGCCGAAGGTGTGGCGACCGCCCTGCATCGCTTCGGCTTCGCTGCCGAAGCGCAGACGCACTGAGGCAGCACGACGCCGCGGCGATGACCCAGCCCATGACCCAGCCCTCTACCACGCCACCCTTCGCCGTCCTCACGCCGGATTTCGTGCTGGACGCGATCGAGTCGCTCGGCCTGCTGACCGATGGCCGCCAGTTGGCCCTCAACAGCTACGAGAACCGCGTCTACCAGGTCGGCCTGGAAGACGCGGCGCCGGTAGTGGCCAAGTTCTACCGTCCGGCGCGCTGGAGCGACGAAGCCATCCTCGAGGAACACGCCTTCAGCGTCGAACTCGCCGAGCGTGAGATCCCGGTGGCCGCGCCGCTGCTGATCGACGGCCGCACGCTGCATCAGCATGAAGGCATGCGCTTCGCCCTCTTCCCCCGCCTCTCCGGCCGCGCGCCCGAGTTGTCCGACCCGGCCACGCTGGAATGGCTGGGGCGCTTCCTCGGCCGCATCCATGCCGTGGGCGGGCTGCGGCGCTACTGCGATCGACCGGCGCTGGACATCGGCAGCTTCGGCATCGAGCCGCGCGACTGGCTGCTGGCCCACGACTTCATCCCGCCCGACCTGCTGCCCGCCTGGCGCAGCACAGTGGACCAGGCCCTGGACGGCGTACACCGCGCCTATGAACGCGCCGGCGACGTCGCCACACTGCGCCTGCATGGCGACTGCCACATGGGCAACGTGCTGTGGCAGCCGGGCGATGGCAATCGCCCGGAAGGCGGGCCGCAGTTCGTCGACTTCGACGACAGCCGCAACGGACCGGCGGTGCAAGATCTGTGGATGCTGCTCTCCGGCGAGCGCAGCGAAATGGCACTGCAACTCGGTGACATCCTGGAAGGCTACGAGGACTTCCGTGACTTCGACGACCGTGAGCTCTACCTGGTGGAGGCGCTGCGCACCCTGCGCCTGCTTCACTACTCCGCCTGGCTCGCGCGGCGCTGGGACGACCCCGCCTTTCCGGCCGCCTTTCCCTGGTTCAACAACCAGCGCTACTGGCAGGAACGCATTCTGGAACTGCGCGAACAGATCGCGCTGATGGACGAAGAGCCGGTGTGGCCGGAATGACCGCGCCAGCGGGCGGGACTTGCGCAATGCACCATCCGCGCTGGAGTCGCTAAACTGGGGGCTTCGCCTCCCTCGTTCCTCCAGAATCATGCAGCTGCAGCCCTGGTATCACTCCTGCTCGGCCGGCTTCACCCTGCGGGGTGAACACTCGGCGCCTTCCGGCAAACCGGTCCTCCATTTTGTGCATGGCAATGGCTACTGCAGCCGCACCTATCAGCCCATGCTCGAATTGCTGGCGCCGCACTTCGACCTCTTTCTCAGCGATGTGCAGGGCCACGGCAACAGCGATCACGGCGGCCGCTTCCACGGCTGGAACCGTACTGCCGACCTCTGCCTGGAAGCCTGGCGCTCCAAGGCGGCCTTGTTCGGCGACGTGCCGGTCTATGCCGTCGGCCACAGCTTCGGCGCGGTCCTCACAGGCCTGATGCTGTCGCGTCACCCCAACCGCTGCAAACGCGCGGTGCTGCTGGACCCGGTGCTGTTCACCCCGGCCATGATCGGCCTCATGGCGCTGTCGGACGTGGTCGGCCTCTATGCCCGCAACACGCTGGCCCAGCGCGCCCGCAAGCGCCGCGCCCACTGGCCGGACCGGGAAACCGCCTTCCGCGCCCTGCACGAGCGCGGCATGTTCAAAGGCTGGCGCGAGGAAGCGCTGTGGGCCTATGTGAACCATGCGCTGAAAGACGTGGAGGGCGGTGTCGAACTCAAGTGCAAGCCCAACCGCGAGGCGGAAGTGTTCGGCTCTTACCCGCGCCGGCTGTGGGCCGCACTGGAGCGGGTGCACACCCCGACGCTGGTACTGCGCGGCGACCGCAGCTACCCCTTCGCCGCCAAGGCCATCAGTCGCTGGGCGGCACAGAATCCGTCCATCCAGGAGCAGGAAGTGCCCGGCGGCCACTGCTTCATGCAGGAAGACCCGGAGACCAGCGCTGCACTGATCCGCGGCTTCCTGCTGCAGGAAATGCGCGCCGCCGCCTGATTCCCCGGCGGCCTGCTGTCGCAACCCGGTACTACCCGCCCTCCTCCGCCCTGCCGCAGACTTCGCCCACCGGCCCCGCCCGGGGCTGCCAGCGAGGAGACGATCATGGCCAAGAAGATTCTGATGATCTGCGGCGACTACTGCGAGGACTACGAAACCATGGTGCCCTTCCAGACCCTGCTCGCGGTAGGCCACACCGTGCACGCGGTCTGCCCTGGCAAGAAGGCGGGAGAGCACATCGCTACCGCCATCCATGATTTCGAGGGCGACCAGACCTATTCCGAGAAGCGCGGCCACAATTTCACCCTCAACGCGACCTTCGCCGAGGTGCGCGCGGAGGACTACGACGCGCTGGTGATCCCCGGCGGCCGCGGGCCGGAGTACCTGCGGCTGAATGAGCAGGTGTTGGCCGCAGTGCGGCACTTCTTCAGCGCCAACAAGCCAGTGGCAGCCGTCTGCCACGGTGCCCAGTTGCTGGCCGGCGCGCGGGTGCTGGAAGGCCGGCGCTGCTCCGCCTATCCCGCCTGCCGTGCCGAGGTCGAACTGGCGGGCGGCAAGTATGCCGATATCCCGGTCGATCAAGCGGTCACCGACGGCAACCTGGTGAGCGCACCCGCCTGGCCGGCTCACCCTGCCTGGCTGTCGCAGTTCCTCGCCCTGCTGGGCACCCGCATCAGCCACTGAGGACGGGCGCGCATCCCCGCTGCCCGCCCCGGCATCGCCGGGTTGCCGGCAGACGCGGGATGCGCATGCCGGCGGGCGCGCCTAGAATGCGGCATCGCCCGCCACCGTCCGGAGCCTGTCATGTGCCAGCTGTTCACCGGTGCCCGCCCCCAGCTCTACGCCTCCCGTGTCCGCTCCATCCGCCTCGGCGGCGTGGCCACCAGCATACGGCTGGAGAACATCTACTGGCAGGCGCTGGAGGAGATAGGCGCCCGCGACGGCCTCACCGTGCCGCGGCTGGTTTCCCGGCTGCATGAGGAACTGGCTGCCGCCGGTACGCTGGGTGACCGCGCCAACTTCACCTCCTTCCTGCGGGTGAGTTGCACCCGCTATCTGCAGTTGCAGGTTGCGGGACTGGTTCCGACCGATTGTTCGGTGCCGATACGCGACCTGGACAGCCGAAGCATTCTCGCCGCGGAGCGCGCCACGGCTGAGCGCACCGAAAAGCAGGCGCTGGCGGCCTGATACCTTCCGCCTCTTCTTCCGGCGTTACCGACCGGGCTCCGGCCGGCGCCTAACCAACCCATCTGCGCGAAGAAGCCCGTCCGATCTTGGTCGGAGGGAACCCCTCCGACTGGCCACCTGGCCGACCGACAAACCATCATGCAGCGAAAGCGATATTCCCGCGCTGTTGCCGAAGCGCCTATCGCTCGCTAGAATGCGCGCCGTCATTGGGGAGTAGCCTCCCTCCGGATGGAGAGGGGATCGCGTCAACAGACTTGCCTTCCAGGCATGGCGCGATCGGTTCCCGAGCTTGGCGAGACCTTTGACTGCACAGCCTCCGCATTGGGCCGGGGAAGCCGTGCAGTCATCGGTGTTCGTTCCGGCCCAGGGAAACTCATGGAAGCCCTCCTGATCTCCACCGGCATCGTCGCCCTGGCCGAAATCGGCGACAAAACCCAGCTCCTCTCGCTGTTCCTCGCCGCCCGTTTCAAGCGGCCGCTTCCCATCATCTTCGGCATCTTCTTCGCCACGCTGGTGAATCACGCCCTGGCCGGCGCCGTGGGCGCATGGCTGTCCGCCCGCCTGGGGCCGGACGTGATGCGCTGGATACTCGGCGTCTCCTTCGTTGCAATGGCGGTGTGGATGCTGATCCCGGACAAGCTGGACGAGGATGACGCCAAGCGCGCCGCCCCGCGCTTCGGCATCTTCGGCGCCACCCTGATCGCCTTCTTCCTCGCCGAGATGGGCGACAAGACCCAATTCGCCACCGTGGCCCTGGCCGCGCGTTTCGACTCGCTGGCCGCCGTCGTCGTCGGCACTACCCTGGGCATGATGATCGCCAACGTTCCCGCGGTGCTGCTGGGCGATGCCGCCGCCAAGCGGCTGCCGGTCCGTCTCGTCCACGCGGTGGCTGCGCTGATCTTCGCCTGTCTGGGGATTGCCGCGCTGTGGGGCACGGTGCCGGCCGTGCTGACCGGCCAGTAAAGCAGTGAGCAAGCGGCGCTGCCCACAGCCTTCAGCGGGCGGCCCGCAAGCCGGCGGTGAAGGCTGCAGCGTCGGCGAGGAAGGCGAGGCAGTCCGCCTCGAAACCGGCGTAATCGGCCACCAACTCTTCGCCTGCACCGGCCAGAGGATTTGGCTGGCGCAGGCGGTGTTGCGCCATGCCGTCCAGCGCACGGGCAATACGCGCCGGCTGCCGGTAGGCGCTGAACCAGTCCTCCGCCACCATGTGCCGCAGCATGCCGAAGAACACCGGCGGTAGCGGCAAGCCCGCCGTCTGCTCGTTCAGCAGGCGGTAGCTGTCGGCGGCGAAGTCCTCCAGCGGCTGAGAACTGAAGAACGGCCAATGCAGCGCGAGAAAGTGGTCGTAAAACATGTCGACCATGATGCCGGCCACCCGCCGCCGCGCCGGGCTGACGCGCTCACGGCTGCGGCGGAAGGCGGGATGAGCGTCAGCATAGCTATCTATGCGGCGATGCAGGGTTACGCCGGCCAGGAGTTCGGTGGAGTAGCCGGCCGGCGGCGGCTCCAGCCGGCCTTTGACGAAATCCCCTATCACCCCGCCCACTCGGTCCGCGTCCGCCGGACCGGCCAGAAAAGCATGGGCGAGGAAGTTCACGCTGGCGCTTCCTTGCTCAGGCCGCCGGCGCCATTAGGATTTCAGGATGCACTTCCACCGACTCGCGACCGTCCGTGACCAGGACCGCACCGTCCTGGATGGTGAATTGCAGACGCATGCTGCGCTCGGTGAGTCGCGCCAGCGCTGGCGCCGCTTCCGGCGGCAGGTTATAGACGCGGAGATTGTCCTGGCGCGCCAGCTTGCCGCGCACGCCGTTCCACCAGATGTCGGCTGCCCGGCCGTAGCTCAGCACCGCCACTTCGTCGGCCCGGCCACAGGCTTTGCGTATCCACTTTTCGTCCGGCTGGCCGACATCTATCCAGCACTCGATGGCGCCGGTGAGGTCCTTGCGCCAGAGGTCCGGTTCGTCTTCGACACAGAGACCTTTGCCGAAGGCGAGCGCCGGATCGGCGAACAAAGCGAAGGCCAGCAGCCGCACCATCATCCGCTCGTCGGTCTCAGAAGGATGGCGGGCCAGGGTGAGGGAGTAGTCGGCGTAGTGATTGCGGTCCATGTCCGCAATCTGCATGTCCGCCTTGAAGATGGTTGCCTTGAGGGCCATGGGACATCCGCGGGCCGCGAGGGCCGAAAAAGGCACTGATTCTACGCCAGCGGCCGGCAGGACCGCGGCCGTTTCAGTGCGGCCGGCGGGCCTGTTGCCAGGCTACCGCGGCACGGCCAGCATGGGCCATGACGGCATCGCGCACATCCGCCGGCAGCTCGCGCGACAACGCGGCGAACAGGGCCTGGGTAGCCTCCTGGCCGATGCCGTCACTGGCCAGCCCATCAGCCAGGCAGCGGATCTGGATATGCGCCAGCGCATCCGCCACCAGCCGCCAGCCGACCACCGGCATGGCTTGCGTCAGCCCGAGCAGCAGCCCGCCCAGGCTTGCGGTGAGGCGCATGGCTTGGTCGCGCTCCTCGGCAGCGATCGCCGAGTGCCACAGCGCCAGATGGATGCCGCGACGCAGTTCGACCTTGAAGTCCATGCCATTGCCCTCCTCCTTCGCCAGCGCGTCGTACTGCCGCAAGAAGCGCGCCTCTTCCTCCGGCGGCAGGGCAGTACGCAGATCGCCGATGAGTTTTGACAGGCCCGGGATCGCAGCGAGGCCAAAGGCTTCGGTCCAGGCCAGGCCCCATTGGTCCATGCCCGAAAGCAGCATCGCCAGCCGCAGCGCCCGGCCGTCCTCGCCGTCACCAGCGCGGGCCCAGTTACCCAGCGCAGTAGCGAGCTCTCCCTCTCCGCCCTCCTCCTGCCCCACGCTCTGGCGGAAACAGCGGCCAAAGGCGTCCTGAGCCATGTGGGCGGCCTGCCGCTGGGCGTCGGTGCCGGCAAGGTGGGCGAGATGGTCTTCGGGAAGCGGAGTATTGACGGCGGTATTCATCCGGCGCGGGAGGACGGGGGAAAGGGGCGCCATTGTGCCGCCCGGCGTCCGCACATGGCAAACCGCGCCATTGCCCGCCGCGGGCAATCCATCCAGGCAGCATGTCATTCCACTCATTCAGAATGACGTGCCCCCTCGGAGCCCTCATGCCCACGTATGCCGCAACCTCCGCCCAGCTGGGCATCGGCCCTTCCCGGCTCGTCCCCAGCCTCTGCATACTCGGCATGCTCGCCGTCATCTTCGCCGCCATGGTTACCTGGCTGCTCTATCTCGGCGATCTCCGCCGCCAGGAAGAAGAGCTCGCCCAGGCAGCGATACGCGCCGCCACCGTCCTCGACCACAACCTGACGCTGCGCGCCCACAGCCTGAGCGCGATGCGCCTCACCGCCGAGCAGTACCTGGATGGGCACGCCCAGCTGACGGTGAATCCGGCCACCGCGCTTTCCAGCACGTCTGGCGGCTATCTGCTGGCGGAGCTGTCCGGCTACCGCGGCGAGGAACTCGGCCACCTTGCCGGCCGCGGCGCCGCCCCTGGCGCGCAGTCTGCCGCCGCGCGGGAGATGGCGATGGCGCTGGCGTTGACGCCTCTTTTCCGTACCGTGATCCGCCGGGACTCGGACACCTTGCGGGTCAGCTACATCTCCGAGCGGAACTTCTCCTATGTTCTGCCGGTGTACGAAGCGCGGCCACCGGATCTGGAACGCACCCGCCGGTATTACGAAACCGTCGAAGCATCTGGCCAGTCGGTGTTCTGGACCGTACCGCACCAGGACGAAGACAGCCGCGGCCTCGTCGTCGGCGTCGGTATGCCGGTGCGCGACGGGGGGCGCGTGGTCGGCGCGGTAGTGGCCGACCTCGCCATTTCCAGGTTGATCCACCTGCTGGACGACCACGACCTCAAGGGCGCCAAGCTGCTGCTGACGACCGAGGACGGCATCTACCTCGCCGGCGATCCCTCGCACCTGCAACTACTCGGCGGAAACGGAGCGGCAAGCAGGCAGGTGGAGGGTGAATTCCTGCTCCTTCGGCAGAGGCTGGACGCCGCGCCCTGGACCCTGCAGTTGGTGGCGCCGAGGCCGCAACTGCGGCGCAACGCCATCCGCCAGGCCCTGCCCTTTGCCTTGGTCACCGTCCTGCTGTGCGGCAGCGTGGTGCTGCTGGTATGCCTGGCCCACATGCTGCGCAAGATCGCCACCCTGTCCATCCGCGACGGACTTACCGGCCTGCACAATCGCCGCTTCTTCGACGCCGTGGCTGCTCCGGCGCTACGGCGGGCACATCGCGACGCCAAGCACTTCGGCCTGATCCTGTTCGATGTGGATCACTTCAAGCGCTTCAACGACAACCACGGCCACCAGGCCGGAGACACCGCCCTCAGCATCGTCGCCACCAGCGTGGCCCGGCGGCTACGCCGGGGCGCGGATCTCGCCTATCGCGTCGGCGGTGAGGAATTTGCGGTTACCTGCGAGGCGACGAGCGGACTGGCCATCGAACGCCTGGCGCAGGAACTGCGCGAAGCGGTGGCCGCCGCCGCCCATGTCTTCCCGGAGAGCGAGTTCGGTCACCTCACCGTATCGGTGGGCGTCGCCATCGCCCCCCCCGGCGAGGAAACCGACATCGAAGCGCTGTATCGCCGTGCCGACGCCGCCCTTTATCGCGCCAAGGCCAATGGCCGCAACACCATTGAATGCTGTCGGGCCGGAACGGCCGAAGCTTGAGCGCCGGCCGCGCCAGGCATCGCATCCAACCTTCCGGGCCAGGCACAAGCGCTGCCTACCGACCGCAGGATGACTCCGCCGGCAGTTGCGCCTGTCCTCGCGCAAGCTCGCTCGAGCAAGACCGGCAGGGGAGCCGGGCATTCCCTAAGCCCACCTTGCGCCGGCAGGCGGAGCCGCTCAGCCCCAGTCCAGTCCGGAGCGGGGGCGCGCTACGGGCGGCACGCCGTTGCGAAAGCCGTTGAGCATGCGCCTCAGCGCCTCGGCATCTTCCTCGATGAAGCCGCGCTTGAAATCGGTGAGCACCAGGCGGGAGCGCGTCAGCCAGTTGCCCGGTGCGTCGTCCAGCGCACACCAGGGCGCGCTGTCCACATCCGCCTCATGCTGCGACAGCCAGGCCATCGCCTCACGCTCGCGCATCCCGTGCAGGTCGGCGCCCTTCTTGGGCAGAATATGCGGCGTGGCGCCGGCGATCCGCGGCCGGATGTCCTCCGAGAAGCGCAGCACCAGCTTGGACAGGGAGAACAGCATCCGCCAGTCGGAAGCGATCACCACCCGCGCCTCCTCGAACTCCCGCAACACCGACTCGATCAGCGGCAGGCAGCGGAAGTCCTCGACCTCGCCCCAAGGGTGGGTCACGCCATCGAAATCCATGAATATGTACGAGCTACGGGTCATCGGCTGTTCTCTGCTGCGGGAACAAGGGCTGTCCGCCGCGGTTCAATGATGTTGCGATGCGGAATATACTTCAAAGCCTGCCGTCCGAAGCGCTCCTGCTAAGGCATTCAGGGATGGTCAGTTATCCGTAACCCCGGCATGGTCAAATACGCCGGCATCGTTCTGCACCCAATGGCCATTCAAAGCCACTTCATCCCACTCCCAATCGCACTCGGAGGATTGTCCATGGCCCCCATCATCAACCTCGAAGGCAAGGTCGGCCTGATTACCGGCATCGCCAACGAAAAGTCGATCTCCACCGGTGTGGCGGAAGCGTGCGCTCAAGCCGGTGCCACCCTGATCGTCACCTATCAGAACGAGAAGACCCGCGCTTTCATCGAGCCGGTGATCCACCGCCTCGGCATCAAGGACGTGTTCCTGCTGGACGTCACCCAGCCCGAGACCATGGACACCGCCTTCGCCGAGATCGAGGCGCGCTACGGCAAGCTGGATTTCGCCCTGCACAGCATGGCCTTCGCCAAGCGCGACGACCTGCACGGCCGCGTGGTGGATACCTCGCCGGACGGCTTCGCGCTGGCGATGGACGTCTCCACCCACTCCTTCATCCGCCTCGCCCGCAAGGCCGAACCGCTGCTGGAGAAGGCCGGCGGCGGCGCGCTGGTGACCATGACCTACCTCGGCTCGGAGAAGGTCATCCCCAACTACGGCGTAATGGGCCTGTGCAAGGCCGCGCTGGAAGCCGCCACCCGCTACCTGGCCGCCGAACTGGGCGCCAAGAACATCCGCGTCAATGCCGTCTCCCCCGGCCCGCTGATGACCCGCGCCGCCTCTGGCATCGCCGGCTTCGATGGTCTGATGGCCGCCGCGGTGGAACGCTCGCCCATGCACCGCCTGGTGACGCCGGAAGATATCGGCGCGCTCACCGCCTTCCTCGTCTCCGACGCCGGTAAGCTGGTTTCCGGCGGTGTGCATTTCGTGGATGCCGGCTACAACATCATGGGCTGAGGCCGCCTGAGATGGACGAACTCGCCGCTGCCCGCGCCCGCTTCGGGCGTGAAGTCCTGACCCTGGACGACCCGGTTCCGCCGCATCCGCTGCTGGACGGCAAAGCCGAGATCGGCCGCGGCGAGTACTCCATCGTGCTGGACAAGGGCGACGGCGAGCGGGTGTACAAGCTCGTCAGTTCGCCCGCCGACTACTTCCTCTACACCGCGGACGACCGCCCGCGCGGCAAGCATTTCCCCATTGTCTATGCAGATCACGGCATCGTCGGTCGCGCCCGCTCCGGCCACCCCTTCCATCTGATGGAGATGGAGCGCCTCTACCCGCTGGACGACGGCTCTCCGGCCGGCGAACTCGCGGCCAGGCTGGCCGGCTTTTACTGGGCCGCCTGCGAGCAGTGGAGCCGCCTGGGCGCCGACATGGGGCGCATCGCCCTGCACCATCTCACCGTCAGCCCGCTGGAACTGGACGAAGGCGTGAAGGAAGCGCTGCAGGCACTGTCCGACTTCGTCGAGGAATACCAGGTGCTGCCGGACCTGCTCAACGCCAACAACCTGATGATGCGCAAGGACGGCACCCTGGTGTTCGCCGATCCGGTTTTCATCGCTTGAGAGCTCCGCGGCGCGCGCTCAAAAGCCGATCTTGCGCTTGCCCTTGGCACGACCGCCGTCGAGATCCTCAGGCTTCAGCTCGTCCCGCCCCGCCAGCTTGGCCGCGCCGAAAGCGGACATCAGCGCACGCCGCTGCTCGCGTGGCGGCAAGGCCGCCAGCACCTCCATCACCGCCGCCGGTGGCTCCTCCGGGAAGCCCCAGTCGTGGGCGGCAACGATGTCGCGGTACAAGCGGCAGGCGATGGCGAAGGATTCATCCGCATCCGGCCGCGGCACCGCGTACACATTCATGCGGTTGAGGATGGGCTCGGGGATGTTGCGCTCGTCGTTGGCAGTGGTCACCCACAGGATGTGGGAGGCGTCGATCTCCACATCCACGTACTCGTCGCGGAAGCGGCGCGCGGTGTCGTGCTCGAACAGCTCGTACAGCGGCCCCAGCGGGTCGTAGCGGCTATCGCCGCCGGCCTTGTCCACCTCGTCCAGCACCATCACCGGGTTTGCCACCTCGCCGCCCACCAGCGCCTGCGCCACCTTGCCCGGCTTGGCGTGGTTCCACTGCGCAGAGGCACCGGAGAGTATCCAGCCGGCGGTCAGCGAACTCATGGAGACGAAGTGGTAGCCGGTACCCAACTGCTCGGACAGCGCACGGGCGAAATGCGTCTTGCCGATGCCGGGCTCGCCCAGCAACAGCATGGGCGCGAAGGACACCGGCTCGTTGCCGGACACCGCCAGCGCCAGCGACTTGCGCACATCGTCGATGACCTCGCCGAAGTTGGGGCAGCGCTCGTACAGGGAGGACAGGGCGTCCGCCCGGCTGGGCTTGACCACATAGCGGGTACCGCCCGCCTCCTTCATCCGCCCATAGAAGGCGGAGAGCGCTTCGTTGCGAGCAGGCGCATTCTGCTCCAGCGCCTTGTCCACATCCTCGACGCGGTAGATCTGGCGTGCATCGGCCAGGGGAATGCAAAACTCGCTGGGTGCCATCCAAGCCTCCGTCGCAATCCATGGTCCAGGCCCGGAAGCGGGCCGCGGGTGCCACTATGGACAAGCAGAACGCATGCCGGTTTTCGCCTCGCTTCATCGGGCGTGGCCATGCATCGGCGTATGATCGACCGTAACAGGACAGAGAGCCGGGCCACAACATGAACGCCAGACACGATCACGACCATGACCATGCCGCCGTGCCGCCACCGGCCGGCATCGGCATTCCCCGCCAGGGCAGCTTCGACCCGATAGCCTTCGAGCGCGCGGTGGGCGACCTGCTCGCCGCCTGCGGCGTGGCGCCGGACAGCGCACACACCGGCCGCACCGCCCAGCGCGTCAGGGAACTATGGCAGCGCCGCCTGCTGGGCGGCTACGACATGGACCCGGCGGATGCACTGGGCGATGGTTTCGAAGATGAACGCCGCGACATGGTAGTGGTGCGCGGCATCGCCATCCACGGCGTCTGCCCCCACCACCTGGTGCCCTTCCGCGGCGTCGCCCATGTGGCCTATCTGCCCGGCGGCCGGCTGCACGGCTTCGGCCGCATCGCCCGTCTGGTGGACGCCATCGGCCACCGCTTCACTTACCAGGAATGGATGACACGCGACATCGCCGACGCGCTGATGCACCACGGCAGGGCACAAGGCGCCGCCTGCGTGATCGAAGCGGAGCAGCTGTGCCTGCTGCTGGGCGAGGACAGGCGCGGCGACGAGCGCGTCGTCACCCAGGCCTATTCCGGCGTGTTTGCCGAATCGGATCAGTTGCGCAATGAATTCCTGCGCGCGGTGGATCGCCGCATGCTGT
The DNA here is from genome assembly GCF_004361735.1 of Azoarcus indigens. Lineage (GTDB taxonomy): Bacteria > Pseudomonadota > Gammaproteobacteria > Burkholderiales > Rhodocyclaceae > Azoarcus > Azoarcus indigens. Next base: position 94,048 of record NZ_SNVV01000001.1, read on the forward strand.
AAGGCACCAACGGCTGGAGCGGCCTATTGCACCAGCCGCAGGCCGCGGTGGGCAGTCAGCTCCAGCACCGTCACCTCCCGCCCGAGCAGGGTGACAGAACCACGGAAACGGTCATAGCCGGACTCCGAGTACTCGAACTCGAACACCCGCTGCAGCGCCATGCGCCCCTCGTCGTTGCGGACGAGGCGCAGGCCGCGGCCGGCCACCGTCTCGTCCAGCAGCTGCAACCCCTCACGCAGGCAGGCCTGGCTGGCGGCGGCCACGCCGGCTTCCCTGGCTTTCAGACTATCCAGCCAGAACCAGGCCAGCAGGCACAGCAGCGCCAGGGCGAACACTTCGGGAAACTCCATTGCTGCTCAGCCTTCAGGCGACGAACATGCCTCGAATCATGAAGAACAGCATGGCCGCCATCAAGGCTGAGGCGGGCACCGTCACCACCCACGCGGCTGCGATGCGGATGATCTGCGAGCGCTTCACCAACTCCTGGCGATAGACCTTGCGCAGCCGCTTTCGCTCTCCCTTGGAGAAGTGGGCGGGGTCCATCTTGCGCTTCTGACGCTTCTTCAGATCGCGCAACATCTCGCCCTTCTGCTCGATGGAGGCGGCATCGAAACGCAACAGGAAGGCATCTATCTCGGCCTGGTCCGCCTCCGGGTGGTGGGCCTTGATCTCCGCCACACGGCGCGCGTAATTGCTCTTCAGGTACTCCCGCAGGAAACCGACCCCAAATACGCCCCCCACCGCGATGTGGGTGGAACTCACCGGCAGGCCGAGCTGACTGGCCACGATCACCGTGATGGTGGCCGCCATGGCGATACAGAAGGCGCGCATCTGGTCCAACTCGGTGATCTCGGAACCCACCGTGCGGATCAGCTTGGGACCATACAGCGCCAAGCCCAGTGAAATGCCGGCCCCGCCCACCACCATGACCCAGAAGGGAATCTCGGCAACCGCCGCTACGTCGCCGCCGTGGCGGACCGCATCGACGATGGCCGCCAGCGGGCCAACCGCATTGGCCACGTCGTTGGAGCCATGGGCGAAGCTCAGCAAGGCGGCGGCAAACACCAGCGGCAGGGTGAACAGGCTGTTCACGCCATCCTTGGTATTGGCGATCAGCCGGTCGCTGCGGGTAAGCCGTCTGCGCACCAGGATGAAGATCGCCAGCGCCAGCATCAGCCCGTAGAACACTGCGGGGCCGAACTCTACTGTCCAGACCTTGTTCAGGCCCTTCAGGAGCAGATAGGTGGAGAAGGTCCAGGCCATGGCGGCGACGATCCAGGGCACCACCCGCCGCGCGGCCTCCGCCATGTCCGGTTGATAGGTGATGCTGCGCTTGATCAGGTAAAGGAAGGCAGCGGCGAAGATGCCGCCCAGCACTGGCGAGATCACCCAGCTGGCAACGATGTTGCTCAGGGACGACCAATCCACCACCTCGAAGCCTGCGGCGGCCACGCCTGCGCCCAGCACCGCGCCGACGATGGAATGAGTGGTGGAAACCGGCGCGCCGATCGCGGTGGCGATGTTCAGCCACATTGCGCCGGCCAGCAAGGCGGCGAGCATGACCCAGATGAAGGTCTGCCTGTCCTGCAGCGCAGCCGGATCGACGATGCCGCTGCTGATGGTGCTCACCACCTCTCCACCCGCGATCAGCGCACCGGCAGCCTCGAATACCGCGGCAATCACCAGCGCCCAGAGCATGGAAAGCGCCTTGGAGCCAACCGCAGGGCCCACATTGTTGGCAACGTCGTTGGCGCCGATGTTGAGCGCCATGTAGCCCCCGATGATGGCGGCGGCCACCACGATCATGCCGCCCTCCCCCACGCCCTGCATGATCGCGTAGAGCATGACCAGAACGAGGAAGACGAGACCGATGCCGAGCCGCAGGAGTTCGCCCCGGCCACGCTGGGTGGCACGCTCGATCTCGCTGATATGTTGCAGTTCCACGCGATTCCTTCAGCAAATCAAAGAGCCGCGTATTGTTTCAGAAAAGTGACAGCCGCCAAAACGCAAAAGGCCCGGCGGTACGCCGGACCGTCAGCGCGACGCCTGGGCCAGAGGCCCTAGAGCTGATCGTACTTGTCGGCGCGGCCTCGGGCCTTACCCAGCGGATAGCGCTCCTCGTTGATCGCCAGCTTGCGGGCTGCAGCCTCCGCGAGGTCGACTTCCAACACATCGGCCAGGCGCACCAAGTACATGAGCACGTCCGCCAACTCCAGCGCCACCGCCTCTCGCAGTACTGCGTCCGGGGCCGCGGATTGCTCGGCGGTCAGCCACTGGAAGTGCTCCAGTACCTCGCCCGCCTCGCCGGCGAGCGCCATCGCCAGATTTTTCGGCGTGTGGAACTGCATCCAGTCGCGCGCCTCGGCGAACTCGCGCAGCCGGGCCCGCAGTGCCAGCAAACTGTCGGCCGGCAGGACTTGCGACGATCCACTCATTCGATATGGTGCTCCAGATCAAAGCCGGCCTCGTCGTCCTCGCCCAGTGCCTTCACCAGCCAGGGCATCACTGCCTCCAGCCGCTCCGGCAGCACCCACGGGGGGTTGATGACAAAGAGGCCGCTGCCGAACATGCCGAAGCCATCCGGCGACGGGCCTTTCACCGCCAGGCGCACGTCCAGCCAGCTCTCCGCGCCCAGTTCCGCCAGACGCTCCGGCAGTTGCCGAGCCTCCGGCCGAGCCAGCAGCGGATACCAGACCACATAGGTGCCTGAGGCAAAACGCTTCATCGCGTCCTTCAGCGTATCGACCACCCGACGGTAGTCCTCCTTGACTTCGTAGGGCGGATCGATCAGCACCACCGCCCTGCGGGTGGGAGGCGGCAGCAGGCCGCGCAGACCGGCGAAGCCGTCGGAGCGGCGCACCACCACCTGATCGGTCTCGCGGGCAAAGGTCTGCTGCAGCAGTTCCACGTCGGCGGGATGCATCTCGAACAGGCGCAGCCTGTCCTGCTCCCGCGCCTGGGTCATCGCCAGCGCGGGCGAACCGGGGTAGAACAACAGCCGGCCATGGGGGTTGAACTGCTCCACCGCTGCGATATAGGCCTTCAGCGGCTCAGGCAAGTTCGCCCTGTCGCGCCACAACCTGGCGATGCCGCCGTCGAACTCGGCGTTCCTGGCCGCCTGTTCGCTGTCCAGCGCATAACAGCCGGCGCCGGCGTGGGTATCGATGTACCACCACGGTTTGTCCTTCCGGGAGTAATACGCAAGCAGTTCAATGAGCAGGTAGTGCTTGAGCACATCGGCATGGTTGCCGGCGTGGAAGGCGTGGCGGTAGCTGAGCATTGGGATGGGTGGAAAGCGCGGGCGGAGAATGCTACCACCGCCCGCGGGCGACGAGTGCGGCAGGCAAAGGCTGCGGAAGATTTGGAGAAAAGCGCCAAAATCGTGACAATTCCGCCCCTGGGAGACGCGCAGCCCCCGGCCGGACCGGCACTTGCTATGATTCCCGCCCCCGCGCTGGCGCCTGCGCCGACGAGACAGCGAGAGAAAACAATGAGTATCTATGCCTTGGGCGATGTCGTGCCCCGCTTCGGCGAAGGCTGCTGGGTCGCGCACAATGCGACCGTGATCGGCAATGTGGAGGCCGGTCGTGATGTGAACATCTGGTACAACGTGGTGATCCGGGGCGATCACGACCCCATCGTGATCGGCGATGGCACCAACATCCAGGACGGCTCCGTCCTGCACAATGACGAAGGCGTGCCGCTCACCATCGGCAAGGACGTCACCGTCGGCCACAAAGTCATGCTGCATGGCTGCGCCATAGGCGACGAGACGCTGATCGGCATCAACGCAGTGGTGTTGAACAACGCGGTGATCGGCCGCAACTGCATCATCGGCGCCAATGCGCTGATCCCGGAAGGCAAGGTCATCCCCGACCGCTCGCTTGTGGTAGGTTCGCCCGGCCGCATCATCCGCGAACTGTCCGACCAGGACATCGCCTATCTCAAGGCCAACGCCAAGCACTACGTCGCCAATGCCCGCCGCTACGAAGTGGAACTCCAGACAGTGGACGTGGATGGCCTGCGCAGCCAACCGCGCTGACAGGGCCAGGCGACGGGAAGAGCATCATCACAGACTCATACAGGTCCTTACACCTCGGCGCCCCCCGCCTGTGATTGATGGGGTATAAGTCTCGGCCATCTTCACTGCGCCATCTTGCCAACGCCATGACTGTCGCCCGCCATCTGCCTCTCGCCGCGCTCGTCGCCGCACTTGCCACCGCCCTCGCCTTTTCCCCTCCGGCTCTCGCCGCCGAGGAAAAAGCGCGCACCGTGGACTTCTCCGCCGAGGCCAGCCGCCCGGCCAGCAACGATCTCGCCGTGGCCCAGCTCTACGTGGAGCAGTCTGGCGGCGATCCTGCCGCGCTGGCCCAACAGGTTAACCGCGTCATTGCCTCCGCGCTGGCGACCGCCCGCGCCTATGGCGACGTCAAAGTGCAGTCCGCCGGCACTTCCAGTTCGCCGGTATACGGCAAGAACGGCAGCAAGATCGAAGGCTGGCGCATGCGCTCCGGCCTGCGCCTGGAAACACGCAACGTCGGCCAGCTGTCGGAGTTGATCGGCAAATTGCAAGGCAGCCTGGCAGTCGCCCAGGTGTCCATGCAGCCCGCGCCGGAAACCCGCCGCAAAGCAGCGGATGAAGCCACCACCGATGCCATCCGCGCCTTCGAACAGCGCGCCGGCCTGGTCTCCTCGGCCATGGGCAAGCGCTATACCATACGCCACCTCAATATTTCCGACGGCGGCTTCCGGCCTCCCCAGGTCTATGCCCGCATACAAGCCTCCTCGGTGATGATGGACTCCGCACCGGCGCCGCTTGAAGGCGGCGACAGCGAAGTCAGCGTCACCATCAACGGCACCATCGAACTCATCGACTGATCATCGTCATCCATGCTTTTCAAGAATCGTCTGCGTACATTCAGCATCGCCCTCATCATCGGCGCCGGCAGCCTGGCCGGCACGGCCTGGACCCGTGACAGCGCCCAGGTCGCCAACTACAGCTGCGCCAACGGCGAGCGCTTCTCGGTGGAAACCCACTCCCGCCACATCCGCCTGCGCACCGGCGCCGGCATCTTCGCCCTCACCGCGGCGCCCACCGCGGATGGACTGAAGTACACCGATGGCCAGACGGTGTTCTCCAGCCATGGCAGCGTGGCCAGCCTGCAGCGGCCGGGGCTGCCGGAAAGCAAGGACTGCCGCCGGGACGGTGCCAGCCTGTGATCGCGCTGATCCAGCGCGTACTGGAAGCCCATGTCGATGTGGCCGATGAGAGGGGCGAGGGCCGACAGACGGTGGGCCGAATCGGCCCGGGCCTGCTCGCACTGATAGGCGTAGAGAAGGGAGATGGCCCGCGCAATATGGAACGGCTGGCCGAGCGCCTGCTGGGCTACCGGGTGTTTTCCGACAGCAGCGGACGCATGAACCTCGGCCTGCGCGACACCGCTGGCGGCCTGCTGCTGGTGCCACAATTCACGCTGGCGGCGGACACCCGCAGCGGCACCCGCCCCAGCTTCTCCACCGCCGCGCCACCCGAGGAAGCCAGGGCGCTGTTCGATGCGCTGGTCGCCCGGCTGCGGGGTCTGCATCCGGTGGTGGAAACCGGTCGCTTCGGCGCGGAGATGTTCGTCGGTCTGCTCAATCATGGGCCGGTTACCTTCCGACTGGACGCCTGAAAAGGCATGCCCTATCTTTCGGGCATGCCGATTTCTGTCGCCCGCACCTTGCAAACCCTTCTGCCAACTCGTTCCACCGCTTTTCGCAGCACAGGTGCCATAGGCGCCTCCCACCGTCTTCCCGCCTCTTCGCGCGTGGCGGCCCTGCTTGTCCTTGGCCTGATCGCGGGTTGCAGCAGCCTGCCTCCCCCGGCCCCTTCCACGGCGCCTCCTTCAGCACCATCAACGCCCAGCACCAGCGCTCCCGCGCGCGACTATTTCGCGCTGGAGGACGATGCGCAGACGCAGGAGATGGTGATCTTCGCCATGGGCCTGCTGGACACCGGCTATCGCTTCGGCGGCCGCAACCCTGAAGCGGGGCTGGATTGCAGCGGTATGGTGAGCTATATCGTCGAGCAGGTGAGCGGCAAGCGCCTGCCCCACAACGCGCTGCAAATCGCCCAGCGCACCCGGCCCATCCAGGTGAGCGAACTGCAGCCCGGCGATCTGGTGTTCTTCAATACCCAGAAGCGTCCGCATTCCCACATGGGCATCTACATCGGCAACGGCCGCTTCATTCATGCGCCCTCCAGTCGCGGCGCGGTGCGCATCGAGCGCATGGACAATCCCTACTTCTCTCCCCGCCTGGACGGCGTCCGCAGCCTGCTCGCCGCGAATTGATGGGGTCACCCCCACCTTGCGCCGCCCGCCTCCCCTATCTAGTGTGAAATGCCCATAAGGCGTTTTCTGGAGGAGGAAAGGTGATGCCAATGCGCAAGATTAGCGAGGTGGTGCAAGGCCAGAACATACTGACCGCCACCGCAACCCTGCCGGTACGCGAGGCGGTGCGGCAGATGACGAGGGCCAGGGTGGGCGCGATCATGATCGTCGAGCACGATCAATTGACCGGGATCTTCACCGAGCGCGACCTCCTCACCCGGGTCGTCGCCGAGGGGCGCAACCCCGACCTCACCCTGTTACAGGAAGTGATGACGGTGGCGCCGCAGGCCATCACCGGCGACAAACCGCTGGGGCATGCGATGCACCTGATGTACGACGGTGGCTTCCGCCACGTCCCCGTGGTGGACAATGGCCGCCCCGTCGGCATGGTGTCGGCCCGCGATGCGCTGGGGATGGAGATGATGGCCTTCGAAGGCGAACTGGAGCAGCGGGAGCTGATCACCGAGTTGCTTTGAAGCAGGCGCTTCGTGGAAAAGCACTCAAGGAACCGCGCCCAAGCGCGGTTCAGTGTTTCTGGGGAACCTGGACGAAGGTTTCGCCCGGCTTGGTCATGCCCAGTTCGAAGCGCGCCAGTTCCTCGATCGCCTCATTGCCTGACTTGAGGTCGCGTACCTCCGCTTCCAGGCTGGCATTGCGCTGCTCCAGGCGGAAGTTCTCCTCGCGCTGGGCCTGTACCTGGCGATCCACGTCCCACACCCGCAGCCAGCCGCCCTTGCCCAGCCACAGCGGATACTGCAGCACGACGACGAGCAAGAGAAGGATGATGACTGGCCAGCGCATGTAAGGGCTTTGCGAAGAGACGGAAGGGACGATGAAAGGGGCCGGCGGATTATCCGTCGGCCCCCTGGTTTCGGCAAATACGCCGGCCTTACCGCTTAACGGGCACGCAGGTTGTAGAAAGCGCGCTTGCCCGGATAGCTGGCGGTATCACCCAGATCTTCTTCGATACGCAACAGCTGGTTGTACTTGGCGATGCGGTCGGAACGGGACAGGGAACCGGTCTTGATCTGCATCGCGTTCAGGCCGACCGCGATGTCGGCGATGGTCGAGTCCTCGGTTTCACCTGAGCGATGCGAGATCACCGCGGTGTAGCCCGCGCGCTTGGCCATCTCGACGGCGGCGAAGGTCTCGGACAAGGTGCCGATCTGGTTGATCTTGATCAGGATGGAGTTGGCGATGCCCTGCTCGATGCCCTGCTCCAGGATGCGGGTGTTGGTAACGAAGAGATCGTCGCCCACCAGCTGCACCTTCTTGCCCAGCTTGTCGGTCAGCAGCTTCCAGCCCGCCCAGTCGCCTTCCGCCATGCCGTCTTCGATGGAGACGATGGGGAACTTGTCCGCCAGCGTTGCCAGGTAGTCGGAGAAGCCGTCGGCGCTCAGGGTCAGGCCTTCGCCGGCAAGCACGTAGCTGCCATTCTTGTAGAACTCGCTGGAGGCGCAGTCCAGCGCCAACAGCACGTCGCGGCCCGGCTCGTAGCCGGCGGCGGAGATGGCTTCCTGGATCAGGTTCAGCGCTTCTTCGGTACCGGACACGTTGGGGGCGAAGCCGCCTTCGTCGCCGACGGTGGTCGGGTAGCCCTTCTTGTCGGTGATCTTCTTCAGGTGATGGAAGATCTCGGCGCCGCAGCGCAGAGCTTCGCGGAAGCTGGTCATGCTCACCGGCATAATCATGCATTCCTGGATGTCCAGGCTATTGTTGGCATGCTCGCCGCCGTTGATGACGTTCATCATCGGCACCGGCATCGCCATCGGGCCGGAGCCGCCGAAGTAGCGGTACAGCGGCAGGCCGGCTTCCTCGGCCGCGGCCTTTGCCACCGCCATGGACACTGCCAGCGTGGCGTTGGCGCCGATGCGGGACTTGTTGTCAGTGCCGTCCAGCTCGATCAGGGTGCGGTCAATGAAGGCCTGCTCTTCGGCGTCCAGGCCAATGATGGCTTCGGAGATCTCGGTGTTCACGTTCTCGACAGCGCGCAGCACGCCCTTGCCGAGGTAGCGGCCGGCCTCGCCGTCACGCAGTTCGATGGCCTCGCGCGAGCCGGTGGAGGCGCCGGACGGCACCGCAGCGCGGCCCATGACGCCGGACTCGAGCAGCACGTCGGCTTCGACGGTGGGATTGCCGCGGGAATCGAGGATCTCGCGGGCGATCACATCAACGATTGCACTCATGGTTCTTCCTGTTTCGGTTACGGTTCTGGATCGGAACAAGCACCTGCGGGTCCGGCCTCAGAGGCCTTCGACCAGCAGCATTTCGAACTCGGCCGCGCCTTGCCGGGCCGCACGCGCGGCACCGTACTCGGGCGACTCATAGAAGCTGCGCGCCGCCGCCATCGACGGGAAGGCGACAATCACCACCCGTTCCGGCGACCACCCGCCTTCCAGCGTTTCACAGGCGCCGCCGCGCACCAGGTAGCGGCCGCCGTACTGCTCGACCGCCACCGTGGCGAGTTCGCGGTAGCGGGCCATGGCAGCCGCATCATGGATGCGGCCATCGACGACGATGTAGGCCGGCCGCTGGGATTCGCTCAAACGCCGCGCTCCTGCAGGTCGCCGGTCTTCACGAACGCGTCGAGCTGCTTGAGCGTGGTGAGCAACGCCTTCATCTTCGGCAAAGGCCAGGCGTTCGGACCGTCAGAAAGCGCCTTCGCCGGATCGGGATGGGTTTCCATGAATAGGCCGGCCACCCCCACCGCCACTGCCGCTCGGGCCAGCACCGGCACGAACTCGCGCTGGCCGCCGGAAGCGGTGCCCTGGCCGCCGGGCAGTTGCACCGAATGCGTGGCATCGAACACCACCGGGCAGCCGGTGTCACGCATGATCGCAAGACTGCGCATGTCGGAGACCAGGTTGTTGTAACCGAAGGAAACGCCCCGCTCGCAGACCATGATGGTGTCCGCGCCGCCGTTGGCTTCCTTGGCCTTGTCTACCACGTTCTTCATGTCGCCGGGGGCAAGGAACTGGCCCTTCTTGATGTTCACCGGCTTGCCGGAGGCGGCGACCGCATGGATGAAGTCGGTCTGGCGGCAGAGGAAGGCCGGGGTCTGCAGGACGTCCACCGCCGCCGCCACCGCCTCGATCTCCTCGATGGCATGCACGTCGGTCAGCACCGGCACGCTCAGGGCCGCACGTACGTCGGCCAGGATCTCCAGGCCCTTGTCCATGCCCAGGCCACGGAATGACTTGCCGGAACTGCGGTTGGCCTTGTCGTAGGACGACTTGTAGATGAAGGGCACGCCTACCTCGGCGCAGATCTCCTTCAGCGCGCCGGCGGTATCGAAGGCCATGTCGCGAGACTCGATCACGCAGGGGCCGGCGATGAGAAAGAAAGGCCGGTCCAGGCCGACCTCGAAGCCGCAGAGTTGCATGCTTGCTCCTTCAGCCCTTGCGCGCCAGCGCCGCACGCACGTAGGCGGTGAAAAGCGGATGTCCCTTGCGCGGGTTGGAGGTGAACTCCGGGTGGAACTGACAGCCGACGAACCAGGGATGGACATCCGAGGGCAGTTCGACCATCTCGCACAGATCGGTTCCCGGCGCACGGCCAGAAACGATCAAACCCTTCTCTTCCAGCTTGGAGAGCAGGGTGTTGTTCACCTCGTAACGATGGCGATGGCGTTCCATGATCTCCGGCGCACCGTAGATCTCGCGGGCGAGCGAGCCGTCCGCCAGACGGCAAACCTGGCCGCCCAGGCGCATGGTGCCACCCAGGTCGGAATCCTCGCTGCGCTTTTCCACCTTGCCGCTGCGGTCCTGCCACTCGGTGATGAGGCCGATGACCGGGTAAGGCGAGCCGGGTTCGAACTCGGTGGAGTGGGCACCGTCCATGCCGGCGACATCACGAGCGAACTCGACCACGGCCAGCTGCATGCCCAGGCAGATGCCCAGGTAGGGAACCTTGTTCTCGCGGGCGTAGCGGATGGCAGCGATCTTGCCCTCGGTGCCGCGCTTGCCGAAGCCACCGGGCACCAGGATGGCGTCCATCTTCGCCAGCACCGCGCAGCCGTCGCGCTCGATGTCCTCGGAGTCGAGGTAGTGGATGTTCACCTTGCTCTCGGTGTGCATCCCGGCGTGGTTCAACGCCTCGATGAGCGACTTGTAGGATTCGGTGAGATCCACGTACTTGCCCACGAAGGCGATCTCCACCGAAGCCTTGGGGTTCTCCAGCGCGCGGATCAGGTTCTCCCACACCGACAGGTCGGCGGCGCGGGCGAGGATGCCCAGCTTGTGGCAGACGATCTCGTCCAGCATCTGGTCGTGCAGCTGCCCGGGGATCTTGTAGATGGAGTCGGCATCCAGGCACTCGATTACCGCCTCCGGCATCACGTTGCAGAACAGCGCGATCTTGCGGCGCTCGTCGGCCGGGATGTTGCGGTCTGCGCGGCACAGCAGGATGTCCGGCTGGATGCCGATTTCGCGCAACTCCTTCACCGAGTGCTGGGTCGGCTTGGTCTTCAGCTCGCCCGCGGTCGGGATGTAGGGCAGCAGCGTCAGGTGGATGAAGCAGGTGCCGTTGCGCCCTTCCTCGATGCCCATCTGGCGGATGGCCTCCAGGAAAGGCAGGGATTCGATGTCGCCCACCGTACCGCCCACCTCGACGATGGCGACGTCTGCGCCCTCGGCGCCGCGCTTGACGTAGGTCTTGATCTCGTCGGTGATATGCGGAATGACCTGCACCGTCTTGCCCAGATACTCGCCGCGCCTTTCCTTCTTGATCACCGCCTCGTAGATCTGGCCGGTGGTGAAGTTGTTGCGCTTGCTCATCTTGGCGCTGGTGAAGCGCTCGTAGTGACCAAGGTCCAGGTCGGTCTCGGCGCCATCTTCGGTGACGAAGACTTCGCCGTGCTGGAACGGGCTCATGGTGCCCGGATCGACGTTGATGTAGGGGTCCAGCTTGAGGTGAGTCACCTTGATGCCGCGGGACTCCAGGATGGCCCCGAGCGAGGCCGCCGCGATGCCTTTGCCCAGGGAGGACACGACACCGCCGGTAACGAAGACGTATTTGGTCATGGGAATTGTGCTGCGGGAAAGCGCGATGATAACCGAAGTGCCGGTACGCCCGGAAGCCGGCCCCTGCCTTGCCGCCCCATCCTGCGCCCCGGAAGGAGCAGCCGCGCCTCCAGTGCAGGGCGCCGGCTCGACGCCCCCGAGGCTGGGCGGAAGCGCCCCCTCAGCCCCCCGCCGCAGCTCAGGAGGGGAGAAGACAGCGAGCCGCCTCAGCGGATGAAATCGCGGCTGACGGCACGGAACAGTTCGGTGCCGCCGCGCTGCAGCCACTCGAAAGCCACCATCTCACGCGACACGATGTCGACGCCATGGGCGCGCATGCGGGAGAAGGCCAGCTCGCGGTCGGTGCTGCGGCGCGAACCGGTGGCCTCGGCGACGACGAACACTTCCTTGCCCGCCCAGCGCAACTCCAGCACCGTCTGCAGCACGCAGACGTGGGCTTCGGCACCGCACACCACCACCTGCCGCCGGCGCTCGATCTCGCTGGCGCGCAGTACGCCCTCGCCCGCCGCGGAGAAATGCGTCTTGGACAGGTAGGGGGCACCGGCGGTCGCTTCCTTCACCTCCGGCAGGGTCGGCCCCAGTTTGTCCGGAAAATGCTCGGTGACCACCACCGGCACGCCCACCCGGGCCGCCACTTCAGCCAGCCACACGCAGTTGGCCACCAGCTGGGTGCTGCCTTCCAGCACCGGCGCCAGCTTCTGTTGCACGTCTATCACCAGCAGGGTCGAGGTCTCGTGCTTCATCAGCATGTTCGGTCTCCGGCGCGGCGGCAGGCGGGCTCAGCCCCCCTGCACGCACGCTGAATGTCAGTCCTGCAGTTCGGGGCGGCCCTGGAAGAAGGCCAGTGCTTCCGGGTTGGCCAGCGCTTCCTGGTTCTTCACCGGGCGGTCGTGCACCACGTTGCGCACCGCCAGTTCCACGATCTTGCCGCTCTTGGTGCGCGGAATGTCCGCCACCTGCAGCACCTTGGCCGGCACGTGGCGCGGCGTGGTGTTGTCGCGGATGGTGCGCTTGATGCGGTCGGCCAGCGCATCGTCCAGCGTCAGCCCCTCGCGCAGCTTCACGAACAGCACCACCCGCACATCGCTGGGCTGCTGCGGCGGCCAGTCCTGGCCGATGACGATGGCCTCGACCACTTCGTGCAGCTTCTCCACCTGGCGGTATATCTCGGCGGTGCCAATGCGCACCCCGCCCGGGTTCAGCGTCGCATCCGAGCGGCCGTAGATGATCAGGCCGTCATGCGCGGTGATCTCGCAGAAGTCGCCATGGCACCAGACGCCCTCGAAGCGCTCGAAGTAGGCCGCACGGTACTTGCTGCCATCCTCGTCCTTCCAGAAACCGACCGGCATCGCAGGGAAGGGCCGGGTGCATACCAGCTCGCCCTTCTCCTCCCGCACCGGGCGGCCTTCGTCGTCCCACACGTCCACCGCCAGGCCGAGGCCGCGGCACTGGATCTCGCCACGCCACACCGGCAGCACCGGATTGCCGAGGACGAAGCAGGACAGGATGTCGGTGCCGCCGGAGATGGAGGACAGCTGGATATCGGACTTGATGTCACGATAGACGTAGTCGAAACCCTCCGGCACCAGCGGGCTGCCGGTGCTCATCAGCGCCCGCAGCGTATCCAGACAATGGGTTTCCCGCGGCTTGAGGCCGAACTTGGCGGCGGCGTCGATGAATTTCGCCGAAGTGCCGAAGTGGGTCATGCCCTCGGCGTCGGCGTAGTCAAACAGGATCCGGTTGCCGGCGGCGAAAGGCGAGCCGTCGTAGAGCAGCAGCGTGGCGCCGGCGGCCAGGCCGGAGACCAGCCAGTTCCACATCATCCAGCCGCAAGTGGTGAAGTAGAACACCCGGTCGCCGGGCTTCACGTCGCTGTGCAGCCGGTGCTCCTTCAGGTGCTGCAACAGCGCGCCGCCGGCGCAATGGACGATGCATTTCGGCACGCCGGTGGTGCCGGAGGAATACATGATGTAAAGCGGGTGATCGAAAGGCAGCGGCTCGAAGGCGATCTCGGTCACGCTGTGGTGGGGTGCGACGAAATCCGCCAGCCACAGTGCATGCGGAATGCCCTGCAGGGCATGCTTCGCCTGTACATAGGGCACCACCACCACCCGCCGCAGGGAGGGCAGCTGCGGCACGATCTCCGCCAGCTTGCCCAGGCAATCCACTACCTTGCCGTTGTAGTAGTAGCCATCGCAGGCCAGCAACACCTTGGGTTCGGTCTGGCCGAAGCGGTCCAGCACGCCCTGCACGCCGAAGTCCGGCGAGGCGGAGGTGAAGATGGCGCCCAGGCTGGCCGCCGCCAGCATCGCGATCACCGTCTCCGGCATGTTGGGCATGAAGGCGGCGACGCGGTCGCCCTTGCCCACGCCCTGCTCCCGCAGCGCGGCGGCGAAGCGCGCCACCCGGCGGTAGAGCTCGCCGTGGCTGAGCCTGTCCTTGACCCTGTCCTCGCCCCAGAACACCAGCGCATCGCCGGCGTCCCGCGAGCGCAACAGGTTCTGAGCGAAGTTCAGGCGCGCCTGGGGAAACCAGCGCGCGCCCGGCATGCGGTGGCCATCTTCCAGCACCACCTCGCCGCGTTCGCCGATGACACCGCCGTCCTCCCATACGCTCACCCAGAACTGTTCCGGCCGGGCGACGGACCAGGCGTACAGCGCGGCATGGTCGGGCAGATCGGTCTGCCAGCGTTTCTCCGCCTCCTGCCGGAAGGCGGTGAGGTTGGCCTGTTGTATGCGCTCCCGGGACGGCGTCCACAGGGGCCGCTCTGCGGCGGTGCTCATGGGGGTCTCCTCCGTATTGTCTAATTTATTTGTTAATGTCTAATCAAACCTCGCGCGCAGTGTATCCGGCAAGGGCACGGATTTGCCAGTCCGGGTGTCCATCCACACCACTTTCGAGGAACCGGTGGCGTAGAGACGCTCGTCGCCCTCTACATAGAGCTCGTACCAGGTCATCACGCTGCTGCGGCCGGGCTGGCCGGCGTACATCTTCACCAGCACGGTGGCGGGGTAGTTGACCGGCAGCAGGAAGGTGCAATCGGCATTGATGATCACCGCGCCGGTGGGCACGTCCGGCCCGACGCGGAAGCCCTCCCCTTCTATCCACTCCACCCGCGCCTGTTCGAAGAAGCGGAAATAGACGGTGTTGTTCACATGGCCATAGAAATCCATGTCTCCCCAGCGCACCGGAATCCGGGTGGTAAACAGATATTTGCGGTCGGTCTCCACGGCCTTTATCCTCTGTTGGTTTGTTTGTGCGACCTACTGTAACATACGCTACCGTATGTTAAATCCACCAGCGGAAGCCTGCGCGCATGCCGCCTGCAGAGCGGTCTGGATGCGCTTCCCCAGCTGGCCCCCGCCGAGAGACGCCGAAGAGCGCAAATATTAGGAGAATAGAATGGAACGCGAATCCATGGAGTTTGACGTCCTGATCGTCGGAGGCGGCCCTGCGGGCCTCGCCGCGGCGATCCGGCTCAAGCAACTGGCCGCGGAGCAGGAGCGGGACATCTCGGTGTGCCTGATCGAGAAAGGAGCCGAGATCGGCGCGCACATTCTCTCCGGAGCGGTCATGGACCCGCGGGCGCTCACCGAACTCTTCCCCGACTGGAAGGAACGCGGTGCGCCGCTGAACACCGCCGTCACCGAAGACAAGGTCATCTTCCTCAATGAGACCGGCGGCCGCCAGGTGCCCACCAATCTGCTGCCGGACTGTTTCGTCAATCACGGCAATTACATCGTCCGCCTGGGCAATGTCGCCAAGTGGCTGGGCGAGCAGGCCGAGGCGCTGGGCGTGGAGATCTACCCCGGCTTTGCGGGCGCCGAGCTTCTCTACGACGAGACTGGCGAAATGAGAGGCGCGGTGAAGGGCGTCGCCACCGGCGACATGGGCCTCACCCGCGAGGGCGAGCAGGGCCCGAACTACCAGCCGGGCATGGAGTTGCACGCCAAGTACACCCTGTTCGCCGAAGGCTGTCGCGGCCACCTGGGCAAACAGCTGGAGGCGAAGTTCTCCCTGCGCGAGGGCGTCGATCCGCAGACTTACGGCATCGGCCTGAAGGAGTTGTGGGAGGTGCCTGCCGAGTGCCACCGCCCCGGCCTGGTGGTGCATACCGCCGGCTGGCCGCTGCCGGCCGACACCTATGGCGGCGGCTTCGTCTATCACCTGGAAGACAACCTGGTCGCGGTCGGCTACGTGGTCGGCCTCAACTACAGCAACCCCTTCCTGTCGCCCTTCGAAGAATTCCAGCGCTACAAGACCCATCCGGAGATCCGCAAGTATCTGGAAGGCGGCAAGCGCCTGGCCTACGGTGCCCGCGCCATCGCCGCCGGCGGTCTGCAGAGCCAGCCACGGCTGGTGTTCCCCGGCGGTGCGCTGATCGGCGATGACGCCGGCTTCCTCAACGCCGCGCGCATCAAGGGCAGCCACGCGGCGATCAAGTCCGGCATGCTGGCTGCCGAAGCGGCCTTCGAGGCGCTGGGCGCCGAGCGCCAGCGCGACGCGCTGACCGCCTTCCCCGCTGCCTTCCGCAGCTCCTGGCTGTACGACGAGCTGCACAAGACGCGCAACTTCAAGCCCTACATGAAGAAGGGCCTGTGGCTGGGCTCGCTGCTGTTCGGCATCGACCAGAAGCTCTTCGGCGGCAAGGTGCCCTGGACGCTGTCCAACACCGCCGACCACACCGCGCTGAAGCCGGCGGCCGAAAGCACCCGCATCGACTATCCCAAGCCGGACGGCGTGCTGACCTTCGACCGCCTCTCCTCGGTCTTCCTCTCGAACACCAACCATGAGGAAGAGCAGCCCTGTCACCTGCAGCTGAAGGACGCTGCGGTGCCCATCGCGGTGAACCTGGCGAAGTACGACGCCCCCGAGCAGCGCTACTGCCCGGCCGGCGTATATGAAATCGTCAGGGACGGCGAGAACAACGCGCCTCGCCTGCAGATCAACGCCCAGAACTGCGTGCACTGCAAGACCTGCGACATCAAGGATCCCACGCAGAACATCAACTGGGTGGTGCCGCAAGGCGGCGAAGGGCCGATCTACCAGGGCATGTGATGCCCTTGGAGCGGGCGCTCTCCCCGCGGCCCGCTGCACAATGAAAAAGCCCGGCTGAAGCCGGGCTTTTTCATTTCCGCCTGCGAGAACTCACCACTCGTAACCCAGGCCCACCTGCAGGCTGATATCGGTGGCCTTGCGGTCGTCCGCCGGCTTGCCTTCCCAATCCAGCAGCGCCTGTACCTGGGCGCTCAGGCGGTCGACGATGGGAAGCCGCAAGCCGGTACGGGTACGCAGGGTGACGTCCTTGGTGTCCTCGGTATTCATGTAGCCGTCCTGCTCATGGAAGAACTCCGCCGAACGGCCGATCAACCAGTGCCGGTAACGTATGCCCCAACCGAAGGCGGGATAAGCCTGGCTCTCGTCCTCGTAGCGCAGCTCGCGCACGTAATCCAGACCCCCCTTGACCGACAGGTTGGTGTCGTCCGTCTCCACCAGTTGCAGACCGTAGCCGGCACCGAGGGCATAGCGCCCGCGCAGATCGCGGAAGTGGTCACGCTCGAAGGAGGTACGGCCATAGACGAAGCGGCGCTTGTCGATGAACCAGTCCTTGTCGCCACTGGCCAGCCAGTTGTTGGCGGTGTCGTTGCCGCCCTCGTTGCGTTGTTCCCCGCGCAGCCGCGTCATGAAGCGCGACTCCTTGGCCACGCCCTCCAGCTGGGCCTCGGCGATCACCTGGCGGGTATCGCTGTTGCCGCTGTTGGCGCTGCCCGCCACGTTGAGCCGGCCCTTGTACTCGGTGCCTTCGCCCGACTGACTGGGCGTGGGGTTGAGGTATGCGATGCGGTCCAGCTTCAGCGGCGGCACTTCCGGCGCCTCGGTGAGCTTGACCGTACCCGGGTCGGAGGGCTCCAGCCTCGTCTCCAGCGAGCCTTCGTCACGCCGCATCAGCACGGTCACCGGCTGGTCGGTCTTCAGCGTCTCGACCATGCGCCAGTCGATCTTGACCCTGCCGGCGTAGCTGGTCTGCAGCACGAGGCCCTCGGGCGTCTTGTTGAGCACGGTGCCGGTCAGGCGGTCGCCGTTGGTGAGCACCACTTCGTCGGCCAGCGCCGCCGGCGCGGCCAGAGACAGCAAAAGGAATGGGAATAGCAGCCGCAGGCTGCGATAAGCAAAAGCGGGTTTCATGGCAATTCGGGGATTCGGCATCGGGGGAGGGAGAGGCGCCGTGCGCCATGGGGCGGAAGACTAGGCCCATCCTTCGTCGTTTTGCAATGCAGCGTAACGCCTGTTTGCAAATATGAAACACCGGACAAAAACCAAGGCCAGCATGGACTTGGCGCCGCCTTACCCGATCTGGGTGAGCATCGGGGCCTATTCGGATTCAGCAGATCGGTCCGAAGATCAGGTCCAGTTCGGCAGCGAACCTCCCGCCGATGTCCAGCACGCCCGCCTGCCGGAACAAGCTGGTGTGCAGCATCCCCAGCCACAACGGACCGCCCAGGATGTGAGGGAAGCGCGCCAACGCATCGCTGCGCAGTTCGCCCTCCGCCACCGCCTCCCGAACACCATCGTTCCCATCCTGGGCGCGGGCCTCCTCGCCGACCGCATCGGCCCGGACCTGGCGGTCTGCTTCTGCACCGCTGCCGGGCTGCTGATGGCGGCGATGCTGTGGCAGACACGCCGGCTGCTACCACTGCGCGCCGCCTAGTCCAGAGCCCGGACAGCCGCCGGCGACAACTCGGCCAGGCGCCCCTGCTCCAGCCGCAACACGCGATCGAAAGCGGCGAGGCCGGCCGGGCGATGTGTTACCCAGATCAGCGTGCGGCCGCGCAGATGCTGGCGTACCGCGGCGACGAGCGCGGCTTCTGCGGCCGGGTCCAGGCCCTCGGTCGGTTCGTCCAGGAGGGTGATGGGCGTCTCGCGCAGCAAGGCACGGGCCAGCCCGAGGCGGCGGCGCTGGCCGCCGGAGAGGCTGGCGCCTCCCTCCTCCACCCAGGTCTGCAGGCCGTCGCGCCAGGCGGAGACCATGTCCGCCAGCCCGACCAGCCGCAGCACGGCCATCATCCGTTCGGCATCCGCCTCCGGAGCGGCCAGGCGCAGGTTCTCCGCCAGCGTCGCCGCCTGCGCCCAGGAAAACTGGCCGGCGCAGCTCATGCGGGCGCGCAGCGTGGATTCGTCCAGTTCGGACAACTCGACGCCACCCAGCCGGATCTCGCCAGCGTCCGCCTCTTCCAGCCGCGCCAGCAGACTCACCAGCGTGGACTTGCCGCCGCCGCTGGGGCCCAGCAGCGCGATGTGCTCGCCCTCGGCCACCGATAGCGACAGCCCTTCAAACAACGGCAGCTGATCCGGCCAGGCGAAGGCCAACCCGCTCACCGTCAGCCCGTTGCCGGGTGGCTGCGCGCCGGCTGTGGCAAAGGCCGGGCGCGGCATCTGGCTGGCGAGACCTTCCAGCCGCGCGGCGGCGGCGGCGGTGCCGGGCAGTTCCAGGCAGGCCCCGGGCAGCGCCTGCAAGGCTTCATGCGCGCCCAGCAGCACCAGCACCACCGCCGCCAGCCAGGGGCCGGGCGCCTCGGCTGTGCCGCCCCGTGCAACAAGCATGAGCGCGCCCCAGGCGGCTGCACCGGTGAGCAGCACCGTCAGCGCCCGCAGCCAGGCGCCGCGCCGCTGCAGGCTGCGCTGCTGCTTCAGCCAGTGCCGGCTGCTGGCGAGCGCCGCCGCCCGTCGCGCCTGCCAGGCCGGCTGGTGCAAGGCGAGGTCTTCCAGGCCGTCCACGCAATCCAGCAGTTCCCGCCTCAGCCCGGCGCGACCGGCCACCCACGCGCTGGCCGGCCGGCGCCCCGCCAACCAGCCGGCCAGCGGCAGCACGAACAGCGCGAAGGCCGTCAGGCCCAGTGGCAGCCAGACCAGCACCGGCGCCATCTGGCCGACCAGCAGGGCCAGCACGGCGAAGCAGAGCAGCGCGGCCGCCAGCGGCAGCAGCAGACGGGGGTAGAGGTTGTCCAGCGCATCCACGTCCCGCACCAGCGCGTTCAGCAGATCGCTGCCGTGGTGGCGGCCGAGCTGCGAGGGCGACAGCCGGGCCAGCCGCCGGTACAGCCACAGCCGCAGCCCGGCGATCAGGCGGAAGGTGGCCTCGTGGCTCACCACCCGCTCGCCCCAGCGGCTGGCGGTGCGCAGCAGGGCGAAGAAGCGCACGCCGGCGCCGGGCAGGAAGAAGTTGAAGGCCTGGGCGCTGGCCGGCGTCAGGCCGGCGATGGCGGTGGCGGACAGGAACCAACCGGACAGGCCCAGCAAGCCCAGGCTGCCGGCCAGCGTAGCGCAAGCGAGCAGGAGCGCGCCGAGCAGCCAGGGGCCGGCGCCGGCGAGGCGGCCGGCGTAGCCCAGCAGCACGCGGAGTTCGCGCCAGCCGGCCATCAGCCGCCCTCCCCTGCCAGCTCAGTCGGCCTTGCCGGCTGCAGGCGACCGCCCTCCAGCCTCAGCACCCGGTCGGCCAGCCGCAGCGGCGCCCGTCTGTGGCTCAGCACCACCACTGTGCGGCCATGGCGCAGTTCGGCCAGGCGCGCCACCACCAGCGCTTCGGTGTCGCCATCCAGGCTGGCGGTGGGTTCGTCCAGCAGCAGCAGATCCGCCGGTCGCAGACGCACCCGCGCCAACGCCAGCCGCCGCAGCTGGCCGCCGGAGAGCTGACGGCCCCCCTCGCCCAGCACAGTCGCCAGGCCTTGCGGCAGGGTCGCCAGCCAGTCGCCCAGGCCGGCGAAGTGCAGCGCCTCGCTCATCGCCGCGGCGTCCGCATCCTGCCGCGCGATCCGCAAATTGTCGGCCAGGCTGCCGGCGAGCAGGCGCGGATGCTGGCTCATCCAGCCGATGCGCTCACGCCAGTGCTGGAGGTCCAGCGCGGAAAAAGGAAGGCCGTTGGCAGCCAGCATGCCGGCCTGCGGCTGCAACTGGCCCAGCAGCAGCCGCAGCAGCGTGGTCTTGCCGCCGCCGCTGGGGCCGACGATGGCCACCGCCTCGCCCGCCGCCACCTCCAGGTCGCAGCCCTGCAGCACTGGCTCGCCTCCGCGGTGAGCGAACACCAGGCCGGACATCCGCAACCCCGGTGCGCCCGGCGCCAGCGTGTTCATGCCGCCGGCCGGCTGCGGCGAAGGCGTCTCCAGCACCGCCTGCAACTGGCCAGCGGCCGCCAGCGCTTCGGCACGGGCGTGGTAGTGGGTGCCGAGGTCGCGCAGCGGCTGGTAGAACTCCGGCGCCAGCAGCAGGATGAAGAAGGCCAGCCGCAGGTCAGGCGCGGCGCCGTGGAAACCGAAATCCAGGTAGCCCAGCAGGCTGAAACCCAGGTAGACCGCGGTGAGCGCGATGGCCACCGAGGCGAAGAACTCCAACACGGTGCCGGAGAGGAAGGCCAGCCGCAGCACGCTCATGGTGCGCTGGCGGAAATCCTCGCCGATGCGCGCCACTGCCTGCGCCTGGCGCTCATGGGCGTCCAGCAGGCGTAGCGTGGGCAGGCCGCGCAGCAAGTCGAGGAAATGGCCGCTCATCCGCTGCAAGGCCAGCAATTGGCGGGTCTGACGGACGCGGGCGCCCCAGCCGACCAGCACCATGAACAGCGGAATCAGCGGCGCGGTGAGAAAGAGGATGCCGGCCGCGGCCCAGCTCCGGGGCAGCACGGCGGCAAGGATGAACAGCGGCGCGAGCACCGCCAGCCATTGTTGCGGGCGATAGCGGGCGTAATAGCCCTCCACCGCCTCCACCTGCTCCAGCAGCAGGTTGGCGAGAGCACCGGCCTGGCGCCGTTCGCGCCAGGCCGGGCCGAGGTGATGCAGACGATCCAGCAAGGCCTCGCGCAGCCTGCCGCGTATCCGTTCTGAAGCGCGCTGCCCTGCCTCTTCCTTCAGCACGCCGGCCAGCGCACGCGCCAGCAGGCATGCAGGCAGCGCCCACCAGGCCGCCGGCTGCGCGAAGGGATTGCTGCCTTCGACGATCAGCATGTGCAGCATCCAGGCGAGCACGCCAGCCTGGGCGATGGCGGCCAGCACCTGCAGGCCGCCGCCGAGCACGGCCAGCCGGCCCCAGGCGCCTGCACCGCGCGCCTGGGCGCGCAGCCAGCGCAGGGCGGCCGCGTCCGGGCCGCCGCGGCTGTCGGCGGCGGCTTCGGTCTGGGTCATCTCGTCATTGCTGCGCATGGGTCAGGGCCTGGCACCTGCGGACGCCGGAAGTCCGTCGTTCAGGCATCGCCGCTGCGGTCGCGCTCTTCCTGCGACTCCAGCCACATGGCGTTGACCACCGCGAAGAGGATGGCCATGGCGGTGCCGAGTATCCAGCTGAAATACCACATGATTTTCTCCTAGGATTCTGTCAGTCGGTGCCGCTTGGCGTGATCAGTACGCGCTGCGGCTGTTGGCCTGGATGTGTTCCACCGTGACCTTGCCGCGCATCACCCGGTAAGCCCAGCTGGTGTAGGCGACGATGACGGGCGTCATCACCAGCGCCACCCAGAACATGATGCCCAGCGTGCGGTGGCTGGAAACGCAGTCCCACAGCGTCAGGCTGCTTCTCGGGTCGGAGCTGGAGGGCATGACGAAGGGGAACAGCGAGGCACCGGCGGTGAAGATGATGCCCAGTTCGGCAATCGAGGTCGCAATGAAAGCCAGGCCGCCACGGCGCAGCGCGACGAACAGCAGGCTGAGCACGCCGCCGGCGAAGCCCAGCAGCGGGAACAGCCACAGCGCCGGCTGGGCGGCGTAGTTGGCCAGCAGCGCACCCTTCTGCATCACCACCGTCTTGTCCAGGGGACTGAGCACCGCGCCGTGGTCGATGGCGGAGGTGATCACATAGCCCGGCAGTTCGCCCACCATCAGGCCGGCGACGGCGAAGGCAGCCATCATCGCCCCGGTGGCGATCATGGATGCGGCGCGCGCCCGCTTCTGCACCGTGCCGACCGTGCGCAGCACCAGGAAGTTGGCGCCGTGCGCCACCAGCATCGCCAGGCTGACCACGCCCGCCACCAGGGCGAAGGGGTTGAACAGCGCCCAGAAGCTGCCGGTGTAATAGGCGCGCATGGTGTCGTCGAAATGGAAGGGCACGCCCTGCAGCACGTTGCCGACGGCCACGCCGAATACCAGCGCCGGCACCGCGCTGCCGATGAAGATGCCCCAGTCCCAGGCGCCACGCCAGGCCGGGTTGGGCAGCTTGCTGCGGTAGTCGAAGCCCACCGGGCGGAAGAACAGCGCCCACAGCACCGCCAGCATGGCCCAGTAGAAACCGGAGAAGGCGGTGGCATACACCAGCGGCCAGGCAGCGAACAGGGCGCCGCCGGCGGTGATGAACCACACCTGGTTGCCGTCCCAGTGCGGGCCGACGGTGTTGATCATCACCCGGCGCTCTTCATCCGTCTTGCCGACGAAGGGCAGCAGCGCGCCCACGCCCATGTCGTGGCCGTCCATGATGGCGAAGCCCAGCAGCAGCACGCCGAGCAGGCCCCACCAGATGAGCTTGAGGATCTCGTAGTCGATCATGATTTACTGCACTCCCTTGGAATCGTGCGGCGCGGCCGGGGCCGCCATCAGCGCGGCGCCACCGGCCTGCGGCGGCGTTTCGCGGTGGTACCTGCCGGTACCGAGGCTGGAAGGACCGAGGCGGGCGTACTTGAACATCAGGTACATCTCGGCGATCAGCAGCACGGTGTAGAGCGTGACGAAGCCGGCGATGGAGAGGATCAGCTCGCCGGAGGTCAGCGTGGAGGTGGACAGGAAGGTGGGCAGCACGCCGTCTATGGTCCAGGGCTGACGGCCGAACTCCGCCACCAGCCAGCCCATTTCGCAGGCGATCCACGGCAGCGGCAGGCCGTACAGCGCCCACTTCAGCAGCCAGCGCTGCTGCTCGAAGGTGTTGCGCGCGGCGTGGTAGAAGGACAGCGCGAACAGGGCGAGGAAGGACACGCCCAGCGCCACCATGATGCGGAAGCCGAAGAACAGCGGCGCCACCGGCGGGATGGTGTCGCTGGCAGCGGCCTTGATCATCTCCGGCGTGGCCAGGCTGACGTCCTCGGTGTACTTCTTCAGCAGCAGGCCGTAGCCCAGGTCCTGCTTCACCTCGTTGAAGTTGGCCAGCAGTTCCGGGTTGCCCTTGTCCTTGCGCAGCGCTTCCAGCGCCTGCACCGCCAGGATGCCGTTGGTGACGCGCTCCGCGTTCCTCTCCTCGATCTCGGCGATGCCGGGCACCGTCTTGTCGATGGAGCGGGTGCCGATCAGGCCCAGCACCCAGGGCACGTGGATCTCGGCCAGGGTGCTACGGGTGGCTTCGTCCGGGATGCCGAACAGGGTCAGGCCGGCGGGGGCCGGCGCGGTCTCCCACATGCCCTCCATGGCGGCCATCTTGGCCTGCTGGGTTTCAGCGGCGTGGTAGCCGGACTCGTCGCCGAGCACGATCACCGACAGGGTAGAGGCCAGGCCGAAGGAGGCGGCGATGCGGAAGGAGCGGCGGGCGAAAGCCACGTCCTTGCCCTTCAGCAGGTACCAGGCACTGATGCCGAGCACGAAGCCGGCGGCGGTGACGTAGCCGGCGCTGATGGTGTGCACGAACTTGGCCTGCGCCACCGGGTTGAACAGCAGCTCGAAGAAGCTGGTCATCTCCATCCGCATGGTCACCGGGTTGAACTCGGCACCCACTGGGTTCTGCATCCAGCCGTTGGCGATGAGGATGAGCAGCGCCGACAGGTTGGAGCCGATGGCGGTGAGGTAGGTGACGGTGAGGTGGCCGACCTTGGACAGGCGGTCCCAGCCGAAGAAGAACAGGCCGACGAAGGTCGATTCCAGGAAGAAGGCCACCAGGCCCTCGATCGCCAGCGGCGCGCCGAAGATGTCACCGACGTAGTGGGAGTAATAGGACCAGTTGGTGCCGAACTGGAACTCCATCGTCAGG
Source organism: Azoarcus indigens (assembly GCF_004361735.1). GTDB lineage: Bacteria > Pseudomonadota > Gammaproteobacteria > Burkholderiales > Rhodocyclaceae > Azoarcus > Azoarcus indigens. The sequence continues at coordinate 118,364 of NZ_SNVV01000001.1, forward strand.
CCGGTGGTGACGCCCAGCGCGAAGTTGATGGCAAACAGCTTGCCCCAGAACTTGGTCATGTCCCGGTAGATTTCCTTGCCGGTCATGACGTAGGTGGTTTCCATGATGGCGAGCATGAAGGACATGCCCAGCGTCAATGGAACGAACAGGAAGTGGTACAGCGCCGTGATCGCGAACTGTAGTCGCGACAGGTCTACAACGGCTTCGCTCATTGTTTTCGGTATTCCTTGGCAGGCGTGCCGCGCGGGCACGCTATGCAACGCACGGGCACAGCGCCGCCCTGCCCTGAAACAGCCAGGCATGGACGGACGACGGCCAGCCGCCGCCGGCAGGCAGATCAAGGCCGGCGCGGCGCGTGCGTCATCAGCGGAACCGCGCAGCCGGCGGTCCGCACCTGCCATCCGCGCGGGATGGCACAGGGAGAAAAAGGGAGATCAGGCGGGCAACGGAGGCGCGCGCGGGGACTGCTCCACCCACATGCGTTTGAAGCGCAGCACCCGCTCAGGCTCGCGCTGGCTGGCGCTGGCGAGCACGCGGGTGAGCACCGGCAGCGGACGCAAGGCCGGCAGGGCGATGCCCATGAAGCCGGCGGCGCAGAAGTCGCAGTAGGGCTTGCCCATGCCCTCGGCCGGATTCACCGGCTCGCCGGTTTCCCCCACCACGACCTTTTTCAGGCCGAAGGAGGAACAGACTTCGATGACCTTGGTGCCATTCACCGCGGCCAGCAGATAGCTGGCGGTGGCCGAAAAGCCATGCAGCAGCGCGGCGAACAACGCAGCGTGCAACAGGAAACGGCGGAAGCGGACTGACAGGGTAGGCACGGCAGGGTCGGGGGCAAATGGTTACGGTGCCTTCACGCCGGCCCTGCTGCGCCCATGTTTCCCGCCTGAGCAGGAAAACCGGAAGCCTGGGCTTCCCGGGCAACGCTGGAGCCGTGCGCGGACATCTCTATAACCACAGTATTGTCACGGTTACTTTAGACCTCGTCTATCGTAGTTTTCCCTATGGATAGCGGGCTTCCGGCGATGCGACAGGATTGGAAGCCCGCTTTCGTCTATTACGGAAGAACTACTTCAGCGCCAGCTGGAACTTGACCCAGACGGTACGGCCCGGCTCCTGGATGCGGGTATTGACCGGCACGACGAAGCCCGGCAAAGCGCTGCCGGTGCGCGACAGGTGCTCCGAGTAGCTGCGGTCGAAGAGGTTATCGATGCCCGCCGTCAACTGGGCGTCCTTGGCGGGCCGCCAGCCGGCGTTGATGGAGAACACCGCAAAGCCGGGCGAGCGGCCGATGTCCTGGCCGTTCATGACGATGTTGCCGGAGCCGATGTCGTAGCGATTCTGGTCCGCCACCATCCTCAGCAGGCCGCCGGCCGAGTACGTGCCATTGTCGTAGTCCAGCGCCAAGCGGGCTTCCAGCGGGGGCTGCTGGGCCAGTGCGGTGTCATCGGTGTCGTTCTCTCCACGCACCCAGGCCAGGGTGGCGGTGGTCTTCCAGTTGCGGGTGAAGCGCCAGCTGACGTCAGCCTCCAGGCCGACGACGGTGGCGTCGATGTTGCGCACCCGCGTGGGGGCGATCCAGGTCATCAGGATGTAGTCCTGCACCTTGGCGTAGTAGCCGGACAGCGCCCCGCTCCACGCCCCCGCCTGCCAGTTGAGCCCCACGTCCAGCTGCGTGGTCTTCTCCGGCTTCACGGTGAGGAAGGCGCTGTTCAGCGTGTCCTCGTCCCGCAGCAGGCGCTCCCAGTAATCCGGAAAGCGTTCCGCATGCCCCAGCCCGGCGTAGTAGGTGCCCAGCGCTGCGTTGCCCTCGTAGCGCACGAAGCCGCTGGTCAAGGTAGCGCGGTCGGTTTCACCCCGGGTGTGGTTTACCGGCGCGCCCATGCACATGCCTCCCATGTACATGCCGGCCACGCAGCGCCTCGAATCCTTGGCCGAGTGTTCGTCCACACGCAGGCCGGCGACGATGCGGCCCGCTTCGTCCAGGCTGTAGCTGCCTTCGCCGAAGACGCCGAACTGGCGGAAGCGCATGTCCTCCTCGTAAGGCAGGCTGCGGTAGTAGTCGTCGGCGGCATCCGCGCTGGCGCGCCCCATGGCATTGCGGGTGCGATGCACGTCCTGCTTGGTGTCCAGCCCCAGGGTGAGCCGCAGCGGCTCGGTGGGTGTCAGGCTCACGCCGACCCGGGCACCAGTGGTGATGCGGTCCGGGTTCATCGCCGAAAAGCCATTGGCGTTCAGCTGGTCGCGCAGGCTGTAGTTGTCCATCACATGATCGACATAGTTGTAGTAAGCCTGGGCGAACACCTCGTCCACCAGGGGCGACACCTTGCTCTTGCTGAACTTCAGCGCCACGTTGTCACGTGCGAAGCGAGAACCATCCATGCTCCGGTCCGCGTAGGCGGCCTCGCCATTGCTGCGGGCGAACGAGAGCTCAAGCAGCGTCTGCTCGTCCGGCGTCCACCCCAGTGCCGCGGTGCTGCTCCAGCGGGTGTAGTTGGAATGCACCTTGTTGCCGTCGCCATCCTTGTAGTCATCGGTGTGCGAGCGGGTTGCACCGGCCCTCACATAGAAGCCCGGCGCCCCGCCGGTGACATCCAGCACCTGATCGTTACGACCGAAGCTGCCCAAGGTGAGGCTGCCATAGGCTTCCCACGCCGCCTTGTCGAAGCGCGGCGCATCACGCTCGAACAACACCACGCCGGCCGACATGCCGGCGCCGTAGATCACGCTCTGCGGCCCTTTGAGCACGGTGACGCGATCGTAGCTCTCGGGATAGACGTAGGCGGTCGGCGGGTCCATGCGGCCGCCGCAGCCGCCGTAGATTTCCTGGCCGTCCAGCAGGATGCCCAGGCGGGAGCCGGACATGCCGCGCAGCAGCGGATCGCCGTCGGTGCCGCCTTTGCGGATCACCGAGAAGCCGGGGATGCTCTTGAGGAAGTCGGCGCCATCGTGGGCGGGAATGGGCTGGCGCGGCGCCTTGGGGTCGGTAACGACGGTGAGCGGCGCATCCATGGTCGGCGCGGTGACCACGACCGCGCCCAGCGCGGTGTCCTCCTTTGTGGAATCTTCCTGGTGTTCACGCAACTGAGCGGCGAAGACAGGTAGCGGCAGGGCGAAGCAAAGAGCGAGCGCCAGCGGCAGCCGGCGGAGTTTCGGCGACATCTTGATTCCTCGTTTTCCTTGTATTCCCGCCGGCAGCATGCGGAGGCCGGGCGGGAGGGTCCGCACCGCGTGGCGGGGGCCAGCGGCGTCGGGGCTGCTCGAGAGCCGGATCCAGCACGGTCCGGATGAAGCGGGACGGGTATCGCGCCATTTCCCTTTACCGGGGAACGGCGCGAAACGGGCTGCCCCTGGGGCGCTCCGCCTTCCGCCGGGGATCAGGGAGGACGGCGTGGCATCCGCTGCTGCAGGGCGCGCTGGACTGGCTTGCGGGTCAGGAAAACGCGGGCGGACCGCGAGGTACGGCGGAGAAGAACGGCGGGCGTGGCGGCGGGCCGGCCCGTTCCGGCAGCGCCGGGCGTGCTGGCGGCAGAATTGCGCGAGCGGGCGGCAGCTCCGCCGGCGGCGGCATCCAGGCCTGGGGCTCCCAACGGCACAGCGGACAATGCCCATGGCCGTCGTCCACCGCCACTTCGCCCACCGGCGAGGAGGCAAAGTGGCCGGCGCCGCAGATGTCCGCCATCGCCAGGGTTTCCGCCATTGGCAGCGCACGCGGCAACACCGCGCCCAGGATCGCGACGATGACGATCCAGGCGAGGCGGACGCGGTGGCGCAGCAGGCGGTGCATGGCGAGGCTCAATGTTGCGGGAGCGACGGCTCAGGCGGCGTTCAGTGCTTGTGCTCGTGCGCCATGCCTTCGTGGGCCGGCGCGGCCGGGGCGGCCGGGGCGGCAGCGCCTGCGGTCAGCGAACGCGCCGGCGCCTGCACTTCCACCGTTTCACGCTTGCCGTCCTTGCCTTCCACCACCAGGCTCAGCTGCACCGTGTCGCCCTCCTTGATCTGGTCCTTCAGCCCCATCAGCATCACATGGTAGCCACCCGGCTTCAGCTCCACCGCCTGGCCAGCGGGCAGCGCCAGCGCGTCGATCTGGCGCATCTTCATCACGCCGTCCTCGGTCTTCATCTCGTGGAGCTCGGTGACATTGGCCACCGGCGAGCTCACCTTCACCAGCCTGGAATCGCTGGCGGCGGTGATGCGGAAGAAAGCCCCGGAAGCCTTCTGCGCGGCCACCGTGGCCCGCACCCAGGGCGACTCGATCTGGACCTGCGCATGAGCGGCAGGCACGGAAGCGGCAAACAGCAGGGCAAGCATCAACTTCTTCATGATGGAACTCCTCGACAGTGAAAACGCCCACGGGCGGCAGAAGGCGCAGCGCCGCAGGACGGATGCCGGGCAAAGCCGGCGATGGATTCAGCATGGCCGCCAGCCCTCCCCGCTCTCGGACATGAAGCAGGACAGCCGGCGGGAACAGCAAGGGGAAAACAGGCTGCGCACCGGCCAGGGCCTGGACCGGCGGCGGTGCGGCGGGCGGCGCTCAGCCCAGGGCGGGCGGCGCGCGCGGCCTGGCGGTGGGCCAGGCAGAAGAGGAAACGTGGGGAGTTGGCGCCTGGCTCAGCTCGAAGCCGGCATCGGCCGGCGGCACTGCCGGCAGCCAGGGAGAAGCCGGCAGCGCATCGAAGGCGGCCTTGTGTACGCAGTAGGGGCAATGTTCGCCACCCGCCAGCGCCTTGGTCGGCACGCCGGGCAGGATCTCGCCGGGCAGATGGACCACGCCGGCAGCGGTACAGATGTCGATGGTGCCGCCGCCCTCCGCCATCGCCGCATTGACCGCAGGCGCCAGCGCCGCCAGCAGGATCGCGGCGAAGGCGAGCCAGCTTACGAAGCGTTGCCTGCAGGCGGAGAGGCGGAGCAAGGAAGGCAAGACGGTAGGAGCGGGAGGAAAACGTCCGTCATTCTAGCCGGCGGCGGTGCGCTCGCCCATCCATACCCCGAAAGTAATCGGGGCCTTGCGGCCCCGACGTTCACACTACACCGTCTTGGATCCGGCAATCAGCCCAGCCAGCGGCGGGCGTTGCGGAACAGGCGCAGCCAGGGCGAAGCGTCCGGGCTTGCGTGGCGCAGTTCCTGCGGCGCCCAGGACATCTGCAGGGTGCGGGCGGTGCGTTCCGGGTGCGGCATCATGATGGTGAAGCGGCCGTCCGGGGTGGTGAAGCCGGTCTGCCCGCCGGCGGAACCGTTGGGGTTGGCCGGGTAGCGCTCGGTCGGCTTGCCGGCATTGTCTACATAGCGCAGTGCGGCGATGGCCTGGGCCGGATCGGCGCCGGGCGCGAACACCACCCTGCCCTCGCCGTGGCTGACCACCACCGGCATGCGGCTGCCGGCCATGCCGGCGAGCAGGATGGAGGGGCTTTCCAGCACTTCCGCCATGACGAAGCGGGCCTCGAACTGCTCGCTGCGGTTGCGGTGGAAGGTCGGCCAAGCCTGGGCGCCGGGGATGATGGGTGCGAGGTGGGCCATCATCTGGCAGCCGTTGCAGACGCCCAGCGCGAAGGTGTCGCTGCGGCCGAAGAAGGCCTCGAACTGGACGCGCAGCGCCGGGTTGAAGAGGATGGACTTGGCCCAGCCCTGGCCGGCGCCGAGCACGTCGCCGTAGGAGAAGCCGCCGCAGGCCGCCAGGCCGTGGAACTGCGCCAGGCTCCGACGGCCGGACTGCAGGTCGGACATATGCACGTCCACCGGCTCGAAGCCGGCGCGCTCGAAGGCGGCCGCCATCTCGAACTGGGAATTGACGCCCTGCTCCCGCAGCACCGCGACTTTGGGCCGCACGCCGCTGGCGATGAAGGGCGCCGCCACATCTTCGGTGACATCGAAGCTCAGGCTGACCGACAGGCCGGGGTCGGCGGCGTCGGCCAGCGCGTCGAACTCCTCGCGGGCGCAATCGGCGTCGTCACGCAGCGCGGCGATGCGGTAGCTGGTGTCCGACCAGGCCTGCAGCAGCTCGACGCGCGAAGCGGACAGCACCAGCTTGGCGCTGCGCCAGAAGCGCAGCTCGTCCTTGTCGTTGGGCTCGCCGATGAAGTGGTAGGCCAGTCCGGCTTCGCGCAGCAGCGCGGTGATGCGGGCGCGGTCGTCGCGGCGGATCTGCACCACCGCGCCCAGTTCCTCGGCGAACAGGCCGCCGACCAGGCGGTCGTCGAAGCGGCCCTTGAGCGTGTCCGGCTTCTTCTCCAGGCCGTCCACATCGTTCATGTAAGGGTCGTAGCAGACGGTGTCCAGCACCAGCGACAGGCCGCACCTGGAGGCGAAGGCCATCTCGCACACCGCGGCGAACAGGCCGCCGTCGGAGCGGTCGTGGTAGGCCAGGATCAGGCCCTCGCGGCGCAGGCGCTGCACCGCGGCGAAGAAAGCGGCCAGTTCGGCCGGCGCCACGTCAGGCGCATGCTCGCCGACCGAGTTGAACACCTGGGCCAGCACCGAGCCGCCGAGGCGGTTGGCGCCCTTGCCGAGGTCGATCAGCAGCAGCTCGGTGGCCACGCCTTCGGGGAACTGCAGCTGCGGCGTCAGGGTGTTGCGGATGTCGGCGACCGGCGCGAAGGCGGTGGCGATCAGCGACATCGGCGCCACCACCTGCTTGTCCTCGCCACCTTCGTTCCAAGCGGTACGCATGGACAGCGAATCCTTGCCCACCGGGATGGAAAGGCCGGCGGCGACGCAGAATTCGGACACCGCCTTGACCGCGTCGTACAGCTTGGCATCCTCGCCGCGGTGGCCGGCGGCGGCCATCCAGTTGGCGGAGAGCTTGACCTCGCCCAGTTCGCCGATGTCGGCGGCGGCGATGTTGGTCACCGCCTCGCCGATGGCCATGCGGCCGGAAGCCGGCGCGTCCAGCAGCGCCAGCGGGGTGCGTTCGCCCATGGCGAAGGCTTCGCCGCGGTAGCCGTGGAAACTCATGGCGGTGACGGCGACGTCGGCCACCGGCACCTGCCACGGGCCGACCATCTGGTCGCGCGCGGTGAGGCCGCCCACCGAGCGGTCGCCGATGGTGATCAGGAAGCGCTTGCTCGCCACCGTCGGGTTGCGCAGCACGCGCAGCGCGGCGTCCTTGAGGTCCAGCCCGGCGACGTCGAAGGGCGGCAGGTAGACGGCGCGGCGGGAGACGTTGCGGGTCATCTTCGGCGGCTTGCCGAGCAGCACCTGCATCTCCATGTCCACCGGCTTGTTGCCGAAGTGGCGGTCGGAAACGGTGAGCTGGCCGTCCGCGGTGGCTTGGCCCAGTACCGCGAAGGGGCAACGCTCGCGTTCGCAGATGGCGCGGAACACGTCGAGATCGGCCGGCGCCACCGCCAGCACGTAGCGCTCCTGCGACTCGTTGCTCCAGATTTCGCGCGGGCTCATGCCCGGCTCTTCGATGTGCACCTCGCGCAACTCGAAGTGCGCACCCAGGCCGGCGTGGTCGGCTAGCTCCGGCATGGCGTTGGAGAGACCGCCGGCGCCGACGTCATGGATGGCGATGATGGGGTTGGCGCTGCCGCGCTGCCAGCAGGCGTCGATCACTTCCTGGCAGCGGCGCTGGATCTCCGGGTTGCCGCGCTGCACCGAGGCGAAATCCAGGTCGGCGGTATTGGTGCCGGTGGCCATGGAGGAAGCTGCGCCGCCGCCGAGGCCGATGAGCATGCCCGGGCCACCGAGCTGGATCAGCAGCGTGCCCGGTGGGAACTTGGGCTTGTCCGCCTGCTGCGCCTGGATGTTGCCGACGCCGCCGGCGATCATGATGGGCTTGTGGTAGCCGCGTACCTCGCCCTGCACTTCCTGCTCGAAGGTGCGGAAGTAGCCCGCCAGGTTGGGGCGGCCGAACTCATTGTTGAAGGCCGCTGCGCCCAGCGGACCTTCGATCATGATGTCCAGCGCGGAGGCGATGCGCTCCGGCTTGCCGTAGGCGCGCTCCCAGGGCTGCACCGCGTCCGGCAGATTGAGGTTGGACACCGAGAAGCCGGCCAGGCCAGCCTTGGGCCGCGAGCCGCGGCCGGTGGCGCCTTCGTCGCGGATCTCGCCGCCGGCGCCGGTGGAAGCGCCCGGGAAGGGCGAGATCGCGGTCGGGTGGTTATGGGTTTCCACCTTGGCGAGGATGTGGGTTGCTTCCTCGTGGTAGCGGAAAGCGCCGTCGGCATCCGGATACAGCCGCGGCACCACCGCGCCCTCGATCACCGAGGCATTGTCCGAGTAGGCCACCACGGTGCCCTGCGGATGCGCCTTGTGGGTGTCCTTGATCATGCCGAACAGGCTCTTCTCCATCGGCCGGGCATCGATCACCCAGTCGGCGTTGAAGATCTTGTGGCGGCAGTGTTCGGAGTTCGCCTGAGCGAACATCATCAGTTCGACGTCGGTGGGGTTGCGGCCGATGCGGCCGAAGTTCTCCACCAGGTAATCCACTTCGTCCTCGGACAGGGCAAGGCCCAGCTCGCCATTGGCCTGCTCCAGCGCAGCGCGGCCGCCGCCGAGGATGTCCACCGAACTCAGGGGCTGCGGTTCGTAATGGTGGAATAGCGCCTCGGCCTGATTCACGTCCGCCAGCACCGATTCGGTCATGCGGTCATGCACCAGCGGCAGCGCCAGGGCGCGGCGCGCCTCGTCCAGATCCTTGCCGGCCACGGTGTAGGCGGTGCCCCGCTCCACCCGCACAATCTTGTCGAAACCACACTGGCGCACGATGTCGCTGGCCTTGGATGACCAAGGCGAGATGGTACCCAGGCGCGGCACCACCAGCAGCAGGCTGCCCTCCGGCGCGCTGCCCGCCGGGCGCGCATCCAGCAGGTCGACCAGGCGGTCCAGCTCTTCCGCCGTCAGCGGCGCGGACAACTCGACGAAGTACCAGTGCTCGGCCGCCACGCTCTTGAACCTGGGCAGGGCGGCAGCAAAACGCCGGGACAGGCGCTCCAGACGGGATGAAGACAGCGCCGGAGCGCCACGCAGCTTGAGGATTTCGGTCATTTCGATGGGAAATGGAGGGGAAATTGAGGTCCGCCGACAGGGAAGGGAACGCCGGGGCGTGCGGCGGATCGAAACGGCGGATTATACCCGAGCCCCCGGCACCGTTCGCCGGCAACACCTCCGCCCGGCCACCGAAAACCGGCAAAGCGGAGCAATCGGATAAAATCACGCGTTTGCACCGACCCGCTGGCCGATGACCGTACCGAATTCCCCTCCCCGCCCGTCCACCCTGCCGTCCGCGGCCTGGATCTTCCTTCCGTCGATCCTCTCCGGCGCCCTGGCCTTGTACGTGTTCTTCGGCGGCCGCAATGAGGACTGGTTCGTCATCACCAACGCGGCGGCGCAGTACCTGCTGCCGGCGGCGCTGTGGGCCGGCATCACCAATTTCGGCGCCACGCTGGGTGCCTTTTCCATGCTGGGGCCGGTGTTGCTGTGGCGTCCCCGCTGGGTGGCGTCGGCGGTGCTGGCCGCCCCGGCGGCCATCCTCTATGCGCAAGGCCTGAAGGCGATCTTCGCCGAGCCCCGGCCAGCCGCGGTGCTGGGCGTGGATGCGATCACCGTGATCGGGCTGCCGCTGCGCACCAATTCCTTCCCCTCCGGCCACACCACCACCGCCTTCGTCCTCGCAGGCGTCTTCACCTTCTGTGCCACCGCGGACGAGCGCCGCTGGGTGGGCTGGGTGGCGCTGGCGCTGGCCGCGCTGGTGGGCTTCTCCCGCCTCGCCGTCGGCGCCCACTGGCCGCTGGACGTTTTCGCCGGCGCCGCCGGCGGCTGGCTGTGCGCCGCCCTGGGCACCTGGTGGGCGGACCGCTGGCGCTTCTGGGAGCATGCCCGGGGGCTGCGTTTCACCGCGGTGCTGCTGTTCATCCTGGCGATCGCGCTGGCGATAGAGGATCTGGGCTATCCGGAAGGTCTGTGGTCGCAATACCTGCTGGTGGCCTGCGGCCTGCTGGGCGCCGGCTGGGCCTGGCTGCATCCGCGCGCGGCGGGCAAGGCGACGTGAAGGCCAGCCGCCTGCTCGCCCTCGCGGTCAGCATCGCCCTGCTTGCCTGGCTGCTCGCCGATGCGCGCTGGCGCGAGGTGGGCGCGACCTTTGCCCGCCTCACGCCCGGCGTCATCGCGGTGACGGTGGCCGGCATGTTTTGCAGCTACCTGCTGCGGGCACTGCGGGTGTACGACGAGTTCCGCCATGATGCCCGCGGCCGCTTCGGCGCCTGTCTGCGCATCGTGCTCATTCACAACGCCATGGTGAACGTGGTGCCTTTCCGCGGCGGCGAGGCGGCCTTCCCGGTACTGCTGCGCCGTACCTTCGCCACGCCGCTGCCGCGTGCAATGGCGTCGCTGTTCTGGTTCCGGCTGCAGGATGCGTTGGTGGTAGGCGTGGTGGCGGTGGCGATGTGGCCGGGCGTGCCATTGGCGCTGCGGTTGCTCGCCTGCGCCGGCCTGCTGGTATCCGCATGGGCGCTGCCGCGCTGGGCCCGCCGCCCCCATGGGTGGGCGGAAGGCGGCGCCTTCGCCAGCAAGCTGGGCAAGCTGCGCGACGCTTTTGCCGAGTCCACCCGTCATGCCCGCTACGGTTGGCTGTGGACCATCGCCAACTGGTCGGTGAAGCTTGCCGCCCAGGCCTGGCTGCTGAGCGCACTGCTGGCGGCCGTGCCGGCGCAGGGCGTGGCCGGCGCGCTGGGCGCAGAACTGGCGGCCATCCTGCCGATACAGGGCGTGGCTGGCTTCGGCACCTACGAGGCGGGCGCCGCCGCCGCGCTGGCAAGCACCGGCATCGGCTTCGCAGACGGCTTGCGCGCAGCGCTTGCCCTGCACCTTTTCGTCATCGCCTGCGCAGTCAGTGCCGGCGCCATCGCCTGGCTGTTCCCCAATGCGGGCCCGGGCCGACAGGCCCCGTCCGACGACAACGACGCTCCGGATTCCGCGCCGCGGAACCCCCCGAACATTTCTTGCGAGACCGCTTCGAACCCATGAGCCTATCCCCGCTCCCTGCCGCCGAGCCGCAGATTCCGGCCGGCCTGCCCAAGCACACCTTGTCCGTGGTGGTGCCGATGTACAACGAAGCGGAGAACGTCGAGCCGCTGCTGGAACGCATCCATCTCGCCCTCGGCCCTTACCCCTGGCCGTGGGAAGTGGTGCTGGTGGATGACGGCAGCTCCGACTCCACGCCGGCCGAGCTGGCGCGCTGCGCCGAACTCTACGGGCCGCATGTGCGCATCATCGAGCTGATGCGCAACTTCAAGCAGACAGCGGCCATGCAGGCCGGCCTGGACGCGGCCCGCGGCACGGTGATCGTGACCATGGACGGCGACCTGCAGAACGACCCCATCGACATCCCGCGCATGGTGAACCGCCTGCTGACCGAGGACCTTGACCTGGTCGCCGGCTGGCGCAAGGACCGCCAGGACGGCCTGCTGCTGCGCAAGATTCCCTCGCGCATCGCCAACCGCCTGATCGCCCGCCTCACCGGCGTGCATCTGAAGGACTACGGCTGCAGCCTGAAGGTGTTCCGCGGCAGCGCGATCAAGAACGTGCGCCTGTACGGCGAGATGCACCGCTTCATCCCCGCCTGGCTGGCGACGGTGACCACGCCGCGGCGCATCGCGCAGGAAGTGGTGACCCACCACGCCCGCGTCTTCGGCCAGTCCAAGTACGGCATCTCGCGCACCTTCCGGGTCGTGCTGGACCTGATCTTCGTCTACTTCTTCATGCGCTACCGCACCCGCCCTGGCCACTTCTTCGGCGGCATCGGCATCGGCCTGGGCGCGCTGGGCAGCGCCATCCTGTGCTACCTCGGCGCGCTGAAGGTTTTCCTGGGTGAATCCATCGGTACCCGGCCGCTGCTGTTCGCCGGCTTCTTCCTGCTCATCGCCGGCGTGCAGATGGTGACTTCCGGCGTGCTCGCCGAGCTGCTCGCCCGCGTCTACTACGAATCCGGCAACACCCGCGCCTACCTCGCCCGGCCGAATGCCGAACTGGCGGTCGACGAGGGCTGGCGCCAGCCGGTGGCGCAATGAATCCGGTGCCGCAGGGCGCGCAGCAGCGCCTCATCACCGCGCTCGTCTTCCTGCTGCCGCTGGTCAGCTACTTCCTCTTCCTCGGCAGCACGCCGCTGTTCGATGTGGATGAAGGCGCTTTCTCCGAGGCCACCCGGGAGATGTTCGAGCGCGGCGACTTCCTGTCCACCTACCTGAACGGCGAGCACCGCTTCGACAAGCCCATCCTGGTGTACTGGCTGCAGGCCATCGGTTACCTGATCTTCGGTGCCTCCGAGTGGGCCTTCCGCCTGCCTTCGGCGGTGTGCGCCGCGGTGTGGAGCTATGCCGCCTGGCACTTCGCCCGCGAGCGCTTCGGCCCGGACGCGGCCATCGCCGCGCTGGCGGTGGCGGCCACCGCCATCGGCCCCTTCGCTATCGGCCGCGCCGCCACGGCAGACGCGCTGCTCAACATGCTGCTCGCGCTGTCGCTGTTCGACGCCTGGCGCCACCTGGAAAGCGGCCGCCGTGCGCCGCTGCTGCGCAGCTATGTGTGGATCGGCCTGGGCGTGCTCACCAAGGGGCCGATCGCCCTCATCGTGCCGGGCGCGGTCACCTTCCTCTACTGCGCCAGCAAGCTGGAGTGGAAGCGCTGGCTGCGCTCGGTGTTCGACCCGCAGGGCTGGATCATCCTGGCGGTGCTGGTGGTGCCCTGGTATGCAGCGGCGCTCATCATCCACGGTCAGAATTTCATCGACGGCTTCATCCTCAAGCACAACGTGGAGCGCTTCACCGGCACGCTGGAAGGCCACGCCGGCAGCCTGTTCTACTACGTGTTCGCGGTGCCGCTGCTGATGCTGCCCTGGACCGGCCCGCTGCTGGCCAGCCTGCGCCACCTGCGCAACGACGCCGGCACCGGCGTGCGCCGCTTCCTGTGGCTGTGGGCCGGCTTCGTGGTGGTGTTCTTCTCCCTTTCCGGCACCAAGCTGCCGCACTACGTGCTCTATGGCTCGACGCCGCTGTTCTTGCTGATCGCCGCCCACCGCGACAGCCTGCGGCGCGAATGGCCGCACCTGATCGCGCCGCTGGCTGCGCTGGCGCTGTTCGCCGTCCTCCCGCTGATCCTGCAGGTGCTGTCCACCGGAGATGCCGGCAATACCTACTACCGGGCCCAGCTCGGCCAGGCATTGAGCGCCGCCGGACCAGGCTACTACGCCGCCACCGTGGGCGCCCTCGCGATCTGGCTGCTGATCTGCCTACGCACCCGGATCACACTGTGGAACAAGCTGCTGCTGGGGGCCACGCTGCAGGTGCTGCTGCTCGCCAGCGTGGTCAGCCCCTGGATCGGACAGGTGCTGCAGGGGCCAGTGAAGGCCGCGGCAGCGGTGGCACGGGGCCAGGAAGGCGATGTGGTGGCGTGGAAGATCGACGCCCCCAGCTTCAGCGTCTATCGGCAAGCGGTGACGCCCTCGCGCGAACCCGAGCCCGGCGAGATGGCCATCACCCGCTTCGATCGCGTGCCGGCCGAAGGCTACGAGCAGCTCTTTCGCCAGGGCGGCGTCGCGCTGGTAAGACGCTTGCCGGAACCGCCCGCAGCTGAAGCCCCTCCGGTGGAGGCGCAGCCCCCTGCAAGCCCGCCGCCGGCTGAGAACAATACGGAGACCCCGGCACAATGAGTCGCCTCACCCTCACGATGGTGGTCAGCATGGTGTTCTTCGCCCTGCTGTTCACCCTCTGGCCGCAGTTGGACCTTGCCACCAGCGCCGCCTTCTTCAGCGACGGCAGCTTCAACGGCGAAAAAAACGCATTGGTGATGGCGCTCTACGGCGGCATTCCGGTGATGTCCAAAGCCATCATCATCAGCCTCTTCCTCGCCCTGTTCTTTTTCTGTTTCGTGCGTAGCGAAAAAGGGCGCCGGCGGCGCGCCCAGGTCGGCTACCTGCTGGTGGCGCTGGCGCTGGGGCCTGGCTTGCTGATCGATGTGGTGCTGAAAGACAACTGGGGCCGGGCGCGGCCGGCCAAGGTCAGCGAATTCGGTGGCCAGAGCCACTTCACCCCGGCAATGGTTCCCAGCCGTGAGTGCGACACCAACTGTTCCTTCGTCAGCGGCCATGCGTCCGCCGGCTTCTACATGGTGAGCCTGGGCTTTCTCGGCGGCGCCGTCGCTCGCCGGCGGTGGACGTTGATCGGGATGGTGGCAGGCGGCATCTTCGGGCTCGCCCGCGTTTCCCAGGGCGGGCACTTTCTCAGCGACGTGGTGTTCAGTTTCTACGCCACCTGGTTCACTGCCTGGTTCTGCTGGCTGCTGTTCCGCCGGCTGGGCTGGCTGCCGGCGCAGTCCGAGGCTGGGCACAAGGAAAAAGCGGTCGCCTAGAGCAAGGCCCAGGCGACCGCTTTCCGACAGGGAGCGCCTTTTCAGCGGGAGCCGGAGGCGCTTCCCGCCGCATGCGGCAGATCGACCACCTTCTTGTCCTCGGCGCGGCGCTCCTTCGCGTCGTCGTCCAGCCGGGCAAGCTGGCCCTCCAGCTCGGCACCGCACTCCATCTGCAGCTGACGATAGCTGATGTTGCCCGACACCCGGGCGTTCGCCTGCAACTCCAGGAAGTGATGTACCACCAGATCCCCCTGGATGGTGCCGTTCACCACCGCGTCGTAGGTGCTGACCCGACCCTTGATGCTGCCCTTGTCGCTCAGCACCAGCAGGCCATTGCTGCCTTCCTTGTTCACCACGTTGCCTTCGATGCTGCCATCGACCCGCAGGCCGCCGGAGAAGACCACGTCGCCGACGATCTGCACATTGTCGGCGATCAGGCTGGACAGTTTGGTGACTTCGATGGACTTGCTTTGCTTGCTCTGTTTCTTGCTGCCGAACATGCGCTGCCTCTCGACGATAGTTGGATATCGGTAATCGGTATTCAGCGGCGCTGCAGGCCGCCCTGGGATTTATAGAAGCCGAGCTCGCTCTTCAACTTGTCCGCCTCGCTGCTGAGATCGGCCAGTTGCTTCTCCAACTCGCCGCGGGTCGCATGCTCCATCTGCACTTCGAGCTTGAGGCGCTCCACTTCGTCCCTCAGCTCGGTGTTCCGCTGCTCCAGTTCGGCGAGACGAATCGCAGGCGCCCACTTCTTCTCAAAATAGTGCACGCCGCCGGCAAGCAGCACAAAAAGCAGAACGCCGATGCCGGCAATGGCTGCAACACGGCGGTAGCGGCGGCGCACCGAGAGTTCGAACGCCCCCGCGGTCAAGGAACGGGTGTGTGAGCGGGAGCGGCGGGAGAAAAGCATCGCGCTCCCGGCTCAGGAACTGGCGAGATACAACTCGGGGTTGGAATAACGCCCGCCCTTCAAGACCTCGAAATGCAAGTGCGGGCCGGTGGAGCGCCCTGTCGTCCCGACCGCGGCGATGCGCTGACCCGGCGTTACCACCTCCCCCGCCTTGACCAGCAGCCGGGAGCAGTGAGCATAGCGGGTGACCAGGTCGTTGCCGTGGTCGATCTCGACGGTATATCCGTAGTCGTTGCGGTAGCCGGAATAAATCACCCGCCCACCCGCGCTGGCGACGATGGGCGTGCCCGGGGGCGCTGGGAAATCCAGCCCGCTGTGGAATGCGGCACTGCGGTTGAAGGGATCCATGCGGCTGCCGAAGGAGGAATTCCTCAGGGCGCCAGGCACCGGAATACGGCTGGGGAAAGTCATCAGTTGCAGATTGCGCTCGTCGGCCGCACGAGAAATGGCAGCGAGCGTTGCATTCATGCGGACCAGATCCTGCTCCAAGAGGCTCAGGCCGCTGCCCTGGTCATCGAAACCGCTGGAGGACACAGCTTCCGCGGGCTCGACCACATCCCTCACGCTCCCGCCGGTCAATGGGATCAGCGGCCCGCCTGCGGGCGTACCCGGCTTCGCTCCTTCGTAGGCGCTGGGCGGAGGCAGCTCACGGCTGTTCTGCGCCTCCTCGAACTCCTTGACCACGTCGATGCGCCTGGCCAGGGTCAGCGCTTCATTCTCGAGCCGCAGCAGGCGGCCGGACAGTTCGCCGACGCGGTCTATCAGCATGCGGCCTTCGGGCTGGTCGAACTTCAGACCCATTGCCGGCGGCGGCTCGGGGGTCGCCTGACGGCCCAGACCCAGGCCAAGGGCGAATGCGCCTGCGCCAACCGCGAGCAGGCAAACCGAAACGATCCCCACGGTCATGCGCAGGCTCAGCGTGCGGACCTTGGACTGGGCGAGCGTTCCAGCGGAAAGAATGACCAGTGCCATCCTCGTCCTCCGGTTCGTTCCGCACCCGACCGGGACACAAGTCGTTCAGCGCGGAAGGTGGAATTCGGCTGTCTGACCGCGAACACGGCGGCAAGCGGGCCATCGTGTTCATTTGGTCAAACAGAAAAACCCCGAGAGTGTAGCACCTTTGCCCGCGTCGACAGCCCACCTGCGTCAACGGCAAACGGCGGCACACAGGCCGCCGTTCTCGCGAAAGTCAGGCGTGAGTTAGGCCTTGCCGTGGTTGGCGAGCCTCAACCAGGTGTCCACCACCGTGTCCGGATTGAGCGAGATGGTCTGGATGCCCTCGTCCATCAACCACTCGGCGAAATCCGCATGGTCGGAAGGGCCCTGGCCGCAGATGCCCACGTACTTGCCCAGCTTGTTGGCGGCCTGGATGGCCATCGACAACAGCAGCTTGACCGCGGGATCGCGTTCGTCGAAAGCATGCGCCACCAGGCCGGAGTCGCGATCCAGGCCCAGGGTAAGCTGGGTCAGGTCGTTGGAGCCGATGGAGAAGCCGTCAAAGTGTTGCAGGAACTGATCGGCCAGCAGGGCGTTGGACGGGATCTCGCACATCATGATGAGCTTGAGGTCGTTCACGCCGCGCTTCAGGCCGTGCTCCGCCAGCAGGTCCACCACGCCGGCCGCCTCTTCCAGGTTGCGCACGAAGGGGATCATGATCTGCACGTTGGTCAGGCCCAGCTCGTTGCGCACCTTCTTCATCGCCGCGCATTCCAGCTCGAAGCAGTCGCGGAAGCTGTGGGCGATGTAGCGCGAGGCGCCGCGGAAGCCCAGCATCGGGTTCTCTTCCTCCGGCTCGTAGATGTCGCCGCCGAGCAGCTTGCGGTATTCGTTGGACTTGAAGTCCGACATGCGCACGATGACCGGCTTCGGGTAGAAGGCGGCGGCAATGGTGGCCACGCCCTCCACCAGCTTCTCGATGAAGAACTGCTTGGGCGTCGCGTAGCCGCGGGAGCGGCGCTTGATCTCGTCGCGCAGGCTGGCCGGCACCTGGGACAGCTCCAGGATGGCCTTGGGGTGGATGCCGATCATGTTGTTGATGACGAACTCCAGGCGCGCCAGGCCAACGCCGCCGTTGGGGATCTGCGCGAACTCGAAGGCGAGTTCCGGATTGCCCACGTTCATCATGATCTTCACCGGGATGTCGGGCAGGTTGCCCATGTCAGTGGTGATGACCTCGAAGTCCAGCTTGCCACGATAGACATAGCCGGTGTCGCCTTCGGCGCAGGAGGCGGTGACCGATTCACCCTCTTCCAGCACCTCGGTGGCGTTGCCGCAACCGACGATTGCGGGAATGCCCAGTTCGCGGGCGATGATGGCCGCGTGGCAGGTACGGCCGCCGCGGTTGGTGACGATGGCGGCGGCACGCTTCATCACCGGTTCCCAGTTCGGGTCGGTCATGTCGGTGACCAGGATGTCGCCCGGCTGCACGCGATTCATTTCGGAGGCGTCGGCAACGACGCGGACGGTGCCGGCGCCGATCTTCTGGCCGATTGCGCGGCCATGGGCCAGCGCCTTGCTGTACTGCTTGAGGCGGTACTTCTCCATCACCAGGCCGCTGTCCTGGCTCTTCACCGTTTCCGGGCGGGCCTGCAGGATGTACAGCTTGCCGTCCTCGCCGTCCTTGCCCCACTCGATGTCCATCGGACGACCGTAGTGCTGCTCGATGATCACCGCGTAGCGCGCCAGTTCCAGCACGTCTTCGTCGGTCAGGGAGAAACGGTTGCGGTCGGCTTCCGGCACGTCCACCGTGCGCACCGACTTGCCGGCCACCGCCTTGTCGGCGAAGACCATCTTGATCAGCTTGGAGCCCAGGTTGCGGCGGACCACCGCCGGCTTGTCCAACGCCAGCGTGGGCTTGTGGACGTAGAACTCGTCCGGGTTCACCGCGCCCTGCACCACGGTTTCGCCCAGGCCGTAGGAAGCGGTGATGAAGACCACGTCCTTGAAACCGGATTCGGTGTCGATGGTGAACATTACGCCGGAGGCGCCGGTGTCGGAACGCACCATGCGCTGCACGCCGGCGGAGAGGGCGACATCGGCGTGGGCGAAGTTCTTGTGCACCCGGTAGGCGATGGCGCGGTCGTTGTACAGCGACGCGAACACTTCCTTCATCGCGTGCAGGATGTTCTCGTAGCCGTGGATGTTCAGGAAGGTTTCCTGCTGGCCGGCGAAGGAGGCGTCCGGCAGATCTTCCGCAGTGGCGGAGGAGCGGACGGCGAAGCTGCCCTCGCCTTCGGAGGTGATCTTCTCGTAGGCCGTCTTGATCTCGGTTTCCAGCTTGGCCGGGAACGGGGTATCCACGATCCACTGGCGGATCTGGGCGCCGGTACGGGCCAGCGCATTCACATCATCCACGTCCAGCGCGTCGAGCGCGGCATTGATCCTATCCACCAGCCCTTCATGAGCCAGGAACTCGCGGTAGGCATCCGCGGTGGTCGCGAAACCACCGGGAACCCGCACGCTGGAAGGTAGCTGGCTGATCATTTCACCCAGCGAGGCGTTCTTGCCGCCGACCTTGTCCACGTCGGACATACGAAGTTCGGTGAAGGGGATGACGTACTGGGTCATGGATGGCCTTCCGGAATTGTTGTGGAGAAAGCAAAATGCGATTTTAAGAGTTTTGCTGCTCTGCCGCATCGCAGGGTTTGCCCCAATACCGGATATTCCCTTCCGCCGAGACCCGAAAACCCATGAGCGACACCCCGATCCGCAGCGTCTTCTTCATCTCCGACGGCACCGGCATCACCGCCGAAACGCTGGGTCACAGCCTGCTCGCCCAGTTTCCCGAATCGCGCATGCGGCAAATCCGCATCCCCTTCGTGGACGACCTCGACAAAGCCATCGACTGTGCCAACCAGATCCGGGAAGCCCACGCCAGTGACGGCGCCCGCCCCATCGTCTTCAGCACGCTGGTGAATCCGGAGACGGTCGCCGCCCTGCGCAAGGCGGACGCGCTCTTCCTCGACCTGTTCGAGCGCTTCATCGGCCCGCTTGAAACCGAGTTGGGCCAGCGCTCTACCCATACCGTCGGCCGCTTCCACGGCATCGCCGACAGCATGGACTACAAGAACCGCATCGAGGCGATCAACTTCGCCATGGCCCACGACGACGGCGTTTCCTCCGACGGCGAACTGGCCGAGGCGGACGTGATCCTGGTCGGCGTGTCCCGCTCCGGCAAGACGCCGACCAGCCTCTACCTGGCGGTGCAGTTCGGCGTGAAGGCTGCCAACTACCCGCTGATCCCGGAAGACTTCGACCGCAACAAGCTGCCGGGCGAACTGCACATCTACCGCAACAAGCTCTTCGGCCTCAGCATCTCGCCCGAGCGCCTGTCGCAGATCCGGCAGGAGCGCCGTCCCAACAGCCGCTATGCCTCGCTGGACAACTGCCGCTACGAGATCGACGCCGCGCAGAAGCTGATGCGGCGGGAAAACATCCGCTGGCTGGATTCCACCACCAAGTCCATCGAAGAAATCTCGGCCACCATCCTGCAGAACGTGCGCCTCGTCCGCCCTGTCTATTGAAGCAGGGCGCGCGCGGGCGGAGAGACGGGCCAGTGGGCTAGAATGTCGGCCCCCGTCCGCACGGAGCCCAGGCTCCACCGGACATTCTCAGGACACGAGATGAAAAGAACGCGCCTCAAGCGCCGTGGCGGCCTAGGCCGCGACGCCGAACGACTCGCCTGGCTCGCCACCGGTCTCGCCGAATCCGGCTGCCGGGTGGAGGACCGCTACTGGGAACAGAACCTGGCCGCCGCCATCGACGAGCTGCTGGAAGACAACGACGAAGAAACCCTGAACGCCGCGCTGGATCACCTCTACAGCACCGAAGCCAGCGCCTACGACGAACTCGCCGACCAGATCGAGTCGCGTGCCGAATCCGCCCCCCGCCTGTCCGCCGAGCACGACGTGCTGCTGGTCGCGGCCCCCGTGCTGGCCTGGTCGCGCTACCGCATCCCCGCCACCGCGATTCCGCCGGCGGTGCTAGCCAACCTGCGGGTTCATCTGCAGGCCCACATCCTGGCCGACGGCGTGCGCTTCTCGCTCGCCGACTTCCTGTTCAGCCCGGACCAGTTGCCGCAGGGCTATTGCGGCACCGCCGCCTTCGCCCACGTCATCGGCGGCGCCGCGATGAACGGCCAGGACCTGCACATCGACACCGAAGGCATGCCGGAGACGGCGCAGTTCCTGTCCGACACCCGCTATCTGCTGGCCGCGGTGGCGGTCCCCAGGGGCCAGCCACTGTTCCGCTGGCAGGAGGCCGACGGCAGCCGCGAACAGGCGCTGAACCAGTGGCGCACCCAGGGCGGCGCCTGCCTTGCCCCGCTACTACCCGGCTGCGCGCTGGAAGTGGTTCTGCCGGAGGCCTATTTCGCCGCGAGTCGCAGCGCCGACAAGGACAGTCGGCCCTATGCGGTGCGCGCCTCGGTGGCCTACCTGGGCACCGCTCTAGAGGCGCCGGCGGCCAATCTGCGGGCGGTGATCGCCCCGTTCTGGGACCGCCACCTGGAGGAATACCGCATCGGCCTCACCCTGCGCGACCACGACGAGGTAGTGCATGGCGTCGTCTGGCCGCTGCTGGGCGCGGAGGACGAGAACAGCGACTGCGCCGCCCAGATCGAGGCGGTCCTGCGGGAGTGCGGGGTCAGCGAGATCGTGAACCTGGAGCACCGCTTCCCGCTCGAATACTGCGACGACTGCGGCGCCCCGATGTACCCTTCGCCGGAAGGCGAGATCGTGCATGCCGAGATGCCGGAAGAGCAGGCGGAGCAGCTGCCGCGGCATCTGCACTGAGGCCATCCGGCCCCGCCGGGGCCCTTGCCTGCCAGGCGCCCCGCCCACCAGCGCCCCACAGAGGAGACACCATGAGCCGCAAGATCAAGAAGAGCGACGCCGAATGGCGCGCCGCGCTCACCCCGATGCAATACCACGTGATGCGCGAGAAAGGCACGGAACGCGCCTTCAGTGGCGAATACTGGAACCGCTGGGAAGACGGCACCTACACCTGTGCCAGCTGCGGTGCACCGCTGTTCCGCTCGGAACACAAGTACGACGCGGGCTGCGGCTGGCCCAGTTTCTGGACCGCCGCCGAAGCCCAGAATGTGGAAACCGCCGACGACCACAGCCACTTCATGCACCGCACCGAGGTGCTCTGCCACCAGTGCGGCGCCCACCTTGGCCATGTGTTCGAAGACGGCCCGCAGCCCACCGGCCTGCGCTACTGCATCAACTCCGCTTCCATCCATCTGGACGCCGACGGCGAAAAGGATCCCTCCGGGGAGACGCGCGAAGAGCGCTGAGCGGCTCTCGATGCCCGCTTTGGGCAGCAATCCCTAAACCCGGCAATCCATCGGCCCGTTAATCCGCTTGAATAGCCGGAGAGAGGAGAAATCCGGCTAGCGCCGGCCAGCCTCGCTGCAGGCTGCCGGGACAACAACAAGAATGGGGGAGAAGCCATGAGCTGGTTCAACGATTTGTCGATACGCGGAAAGCTGCTCCTCAATTTCCTCGTGTCCGGTGGCCTCTTCATTGTTGCCATCATCATCTGTTACGTGCAGATCGGCCGGGTGGACAGCCTCGCCAGCGAAGTGGCGCGCAACTGGCTGCCCTCGGTGCAACAGGCAGCCAAGCTCAGCGAACTGCGCCTGCGCTACCGGGTGCGCAGCCTGGAGTACCTGCTGGCGGGACCGGCAGACAAGCCCAAGGTGGAAAAGGCGCTGGGCGAATTGGACACGTCGCTCCACGAGGCCATCGACGCCTACACCCCACTCATCGCCGGCGAAGAAGACAGGCGGCTGATAGAAGCCGTGCGCAGCGCGGCCCGGGACTATGCCAAGGCGGTGAATACCGCCATCGAACACGAGAAGGCCGGCCGCGACAGCGAAGCGCTGCAGGTCCAGCGCGAAACCTGGCTCCCGACCGCCAACCGGGTCCGCGACGCCATAGAAGCCCTGGTGGTGTTCAACCGCCAGAACGCCGACGCTGCCACCGCCATGGGCTCCAGCGCCGCCGCCCAGGCGCGGACCACGGCAATTGCCGCGCTGATCATCGGCACCCTCCTCGCCCTCGCCAGTTCCGTCTTCTTCTCTCGCCTGCTCAGCAACCGCCTTTCCCGCGTGGTGACGGCAGCGCAGCGCATCGCCGCGCGTGACCTCTCCGGTTCCGACCTGCCGCCGCGCAGCGGCGACGAGATCGGTGCGCTGATCGGCGCAGTCGGCGACATGCAGGCCGCCCTGCGCGACACACTGGTATCCACCAGGCAGGGGGCGGATGAGGTGTCCGGCGCCGCCCGCCAGCTCGGAGACGGCGTGTCGCAGATGGAGCAGAGCGTGGCGGTACAGAGCGAAGCCGCCTCGGCCATCGCCGCCAACGTCGAGCAACTCACCGTCTCTATCACCCATGTGTCCGACAGCACCGGCGATGCCAGCCGGCTCGCCGCGGACGCCGGCAGGCAGGCGCTCGAGGGCCAGGGCACGGTGGACAAGCTGGTGGAGGAAATCGGCCGCGTCTCCAATGTGGTGCAGACCGCGGCAGAGCGCATCGCCGGGCTGGAAACCGACTCCCAGCGCATTTCCAGCATCGTGCAGGTGATCAAGGAGATCGCCGAGCAGACCAATCTGTTGGCGCTCAATGCCGCCATCGAAGCGGCCCGGGCAGGCGAGCACGGCCGGGGCTTCGCCGTCGTGGCCGACGAGGTGCGCAAGCTGTCGGAGCGCACCGCCGAATCCACCGGCGAGATCACCGAGATGGTCCGCGCCATCCAGGAATCCACCCGCCAAGTGGTCGCCGGCATAGGCGATGGGGTGGAGGCGGTGAGCAACAGCGTTGGCCATGCGGAACACACCGGCCGGACCATCGCCGCCCTGCAGAGCATCTCCCAGCAAGTCGCCAGCATCATCGGCGAACTGGATGTCGCGCTGCGGGAACAGTCCGGCGCCTCTGCCGAGGTCGCCAAGCGGGTGGAGGAGATCGCCACCCATGCAGAGGAAACCGGCGCCGCCACCGCCGAGGCGTCCCGCTCGGCCCAGGCGCTGACGCAGGTCGCCGACACCATGCTGAGCACCGTCAGCCGCTTCCGCCTGTAGCCGCGCCGGGCCCGGCCGCAGCCGGGACACGGGGGCGCGCTCAGGACTGCAGTGCGCGCAGGGCCGCGGAAGCGAAATCCCCGGTAGAGCACCATGATGATCACCGAGGTCAGGCCGAAATAGTAGGCGCGGATAGCGCGGTTGAACTCGTCGCCCGCCAGCGAATTGACGGTGGCCAGCGGGCGTACGCCGCCTCCCGGGGGGCTCGCCCTCACCGCCGGTGGGCGTGCCGCCGATGAGGATGGACAGCACGTTGAACTGCCGGATGGAGCAGGTGAACTTGAAGTAGGCGACCACGAACGCGCCCAGCAGCTTCAGCTCCCACAGCGCGCGGCTGGGCTTGCTGGCGAAAGGCAGGCCGGCGGCGAAGCTCATCACCTGATCCAGCGTGCCCAACAGCGCCAGCAGCCCGGCGATGATGTAGATGGTGGTGTTGGCAGAGAAGGACACCGTCTGCATCAGGTCGCCGCCCAGCGCCGCATCGCTCACCCGCACTTCCCGCTGCACCATCTGCTGCGCCCAGGCGTGACGGTGGCGGCGGCTCGCCCCTTGCACCCCATGGATGGCCCAGCGGCTGCCTTCGGAGAACCAGCCGTAGCCCATCCACACCATCAGAAACCAGACCAGCGCAGCTGGCATCCACCGCCGGCAGGGGGGCGTACAGCGTCTACAGCATCCGGCTCACGCCTCGCTTTCGAGCAGGAAATCCCTCACTACCGCAATCTGCTCCGCACTCATCAGCATGGGCGCATGGCCGACGCCGGCGAACTCCACCGTGCGGGCGCAAGGGCCACGGCCAGCCATCGCCTGCAGCGTCGCCGGCTCCAGCAGGTCGGAGGCGGCGCCGCGCAACGCCAGCGTGGGGCAGGCGATACGGTCGTACACCGACCAGAGGTCCACGTCGGCAACCAGCGGCGTGTTGCGGAAGGCGTCGCCGATGCCGGGGTCGTAGCACATGGTGTAACCGCCCTCCACCTTACGCACCGAGTGCACGGTGAGATGGCGCCATTGCTCGTCGCTGAGCGCGCCAAAGGGCGCGCTGACCTCGCGGATGTAAGCCTCCGCCGCGGCCATGGAGTCGAAGCGCGGCGCCTTGCCCACGTACTGGCCGATGCGGCGCAGCGAGGCGGCGGTCACCACCGGGCCGACATCGTTGAGCACAAGCCGCCTCACCGGCGTATGCGGCTGGCTGGCAAGCAGCATGCCGATGAGGCCGCCCATGGAGGTGCCCACCCAATGCACCTCCTCCACGTCCAGCCGTGCCAGCAGGGTCACCATGTCACCGACATAGACCGGGAAGCCGTAGTCCGCCTTCACCCCCAGCCAGTCGCTGCGTCCGCGGCCGACCACGTCCGGACAGACGACACGGTAGTGGCTGGAGAGCGCACGGGCGAGATGATCGAAATCCCGGCTGTTGCGCGTCAGGCCGTGTGCGCAGACCAGCACCCGGGGATTGGCCGGATCGCCCCATTCCACGTAGGCCATGCGATGCAGGCCGTGCGGCCCCAGGCACTGCACCTCGCGCAGCCGCGGTTCGTCGGCGGGCGGCGGCGAGACCGGCGGCGGGTTGCGCAGGGGCTGGGGAGAATCGAACAGGCGACGCAAGGCGGAGATCAGGCTCATGGCAGCTCGGCGGTGGTCTGGATGACGGCCGAGTCTAGCAGCCGGCTGCACATGGCGGGCAAGCCCCGCATGCCGTGCATCTCAGGGCTCAGCGGCCATGCCAGTAACGCGGTCGCAGCGCCCGTACCGCCTCCACCGCCAGGCCCTCGCGCCCCATGCGGGCGATCAAGCCGCCCTGCTCATCGGTCCGCCAGTTGCGCGCACCGGCTTCCTGCCAGCGTGCCCACACGGCCGGATGCGGATGGCCGTAGGGGTTACGGTAACCGCTGGAGAACAGCGCCGCCTCCGGCAGCACGCTGTCGACGAAACGCGCAGTGGAGGAACTGCGGCTGCCGTGGTGGGCAACCACGATCAGTTCGCTCGCCAGCGCATCGCCCAGGCGGCCGACGAGCGCCGCCTCGGCGCGAGCCTCGATATCGCCCACCAGCAGCGCCGAGCCGCCGGCCCCGCGGACGCGCAGCACGCAGGAGTCATCGTTGTTGCGCCGAGCCGGGGCGTGACCGGGTTGGGGATGCAGCACCTCGAAGACCACGCCGTCCCAGGACCAGTTCGTCCCGGTCTCGCAGCGGCTCACCGGAAGCCCGGCCGTCGCCAGCAGGGGCAACGTCTCCGAAGCCATCGCCGCCTCCACCCGCATGCCCGCCAGTACCGCCTCGGCGCCGCCGATGTGGTCCATGTCGTCATGGGAAAGCAACAGCAGGTCCAGCCGCTGCACGCCCAGCCCGGTCAGATAGGGCAGCACTACCCTGCTGCCGGCATCCGCCGCTGGCCCGTAGGGCGGCCCGGCGTCGTAGAGCAGGTCGTGCCGCGCCGTCTGCAGATGCACCGACAGACCATTGCCCAGATCCAGCACCGTCAGCCAGAACTCGCCTTCCTGCGGCCGTGGCGGCCGCCAGCTCAGCAACGCGAGCAGCACCGCGACCGCCGCCAGCTTGCCGCCGGCGCCGCGAGGCAAAAGCAGCACGGCCGTCGCCGCCGTGCCGGCCACGATCAGCGGCAGCGGCGGCACAGCCTGTTGCCACAAGGCCCAGGGCGATGCTGCCAGCCAGTCGACCGGAATCATGGTGATCGCCATCAGCCAGTGCGCCATATGCAGCAGCGCGTCCACCGGCACCGCGGCGGCCAGCAGGGCCAGCGGCGTGACCAGGAAGCTGATCGCCGGAATCGCAACCGCATTCGCCAGCGGTGCCACCACCGAAAAGGACTGGAACAGCGCCAGCAGCGCCGGCAGCAAGGTCAGCGTGATGCCCAATTGCAGCCGCGTCGCCTCCCGCCAGCCACCGCGTTTCCCACCCAGCCGTCCGCTGGCCACCAGCAGGATGGTGGCCACAGCGCCGAAGGACAGCCAGAACCCTGGCGCCAGCACCGCCCAGGGGTCCGCCAGCAGCACGCTGAACAAGGCCAGTGCCAGTACCCGGCTGGGCGCGACCTCTCGCCCCAGCATCCACGCGACCGCCAGCACGGCGAGCATCACCAGCGCGCGCTGCACCGGCAACCCCAGGCCAGCCAGCAGGCCGTAGGCAACGCCGCCGGCCAGTGCAGCCACCGCGGCCGCCTTGCGCGCAGGCAGCCGCAGCGCCAGCCAGGGCAAGCGCCGCCAGGCCAGGCCAAGCGCACCACCGGCCAGCAGCGCGAAGAGTGAGACGTGCATGCCCGAGATCGCGACCAGATGAGTGAGGCCGGTGTTGCGGAACACATCCCATTGCGCATTCGGAATCGCACGTTGGTCACCCACCACCAGCGCCACCAGCACGCCGGCGTAGGGCGCCTCCGGCAAGGTGGCGAGGAAGCGGTCGCGCACCTCGCCGCGCAGACCATGCACCCAGGCCAGGAAGCCGCCGCCATCTGCCGCCAGCAAATGGTTGTCCGCGGAGGTGCGCACATAGCCGGTGGCCCGTATGCCCCGCTGCAACAGCCAGGCCTCGTAGTCGAAGCCATTCGGATTGACGAAGCCGTGAGGGCGTTTGAGCCGCACTTTCAGGCGCCAGAGTTCGCCGGCCCGCGCCGGCATGACCTCCTCCTCCACCTCTCCGCCCTCCCCGTCCCCTTCAACCGGTGCGGCTTCGGCCGTGCGCGGCCGCGGACGGTACCAGGAGAGCTGGATATTCTCAGGCACCTGCGGCACGGAGTCCCCCTCCGCGGGCTCCACCACCTCCACCCGGAAGCCGAAGCGCACGCCTTCCTCCATCCTCTGTGGCAGATCTGCCACCCGTCCGCGCAGCACCACGTCCCGCCCTTCCCAGACGGCCGGCAGCCCGTCCGCCAACCGGATTTCCGCCCGCCAAGCGGCCCACAGGAAGCCACCGCAGACCGCCACCATGCCCAGCAACAGCATCGCGGCGGCAGGCGAACTCCGACGCATGTGAAACGCAGCCAGGGCCGCCGCGGTCGAAAACCCACCACAGCCCGTCAGCACCTCGGCCGGAGGCAGTGCCGCCATGGACTGCAGGCCGCAGATACCGGCCGCAAACAGGAGAATCGCCATTCGCATAGAACAACATCATGAACGCCGCCCCTCCGGCCAGGCAAGCCGGGCGT
The DNA here is from genome assembly GCF_004361735.1 of Azoarcus indigens. Lineage (GTDB taxonomy): Bacteria > Pseudomonadota > Gammaproteobacteria > Burkholderiales > Rhodocyclaceae > Azoarcus > Azoarcus indigens. The sequence continues at coordinate 145,858 of NZ_SNVV01000001.1, forward strand.
GCTGCAAAAGCACGCCTGGCGGAAGCTCAATTAGAATTCCCGCCGGACTCCGCCATGCGTAAATCACTCAAGCGCTTCCTCCCCGACCACGGCAGCATCCGCGACAACCGCTGGCTGCGGCCCTTCGCCAACACCTTGCTGCACCCCCGGCTGTGGCACCTGAACCGCCACTCCGCCGCCGGCGCGGTGGCGGTGGGGCTGTTCTGCGGGCTCATCCCCGGTCCGCTGCAGATGCCGAGCGCCGCCGTATGCTGCGTGCTGTTCCGGGTGAATCTGCCGCTGGCGCTGCTGACCACGCTCTACACCAACCCGCTGACCATCGTGCCGCTCTACCTGCTCGCCTATCTGCTGGGCGCCCGCGTGCTGGGCGCGGACAGCGGCGGCTTCACCGCGCCGCCGGAGCCCAACGGCATGGGCATGATCGACTGGGCCGGCGCGCTGATCGGCTGGATGAGCGCCCTGGGCAAACCGCTCGCGCTCGGCCTCGTCCTGCTCGCTGCCATCCTGGCTGTGATTGGCTATTTCGGCGTGCGCGGCGCCTGGCGGGCTTGGCTGATCCGGGCCTGGCGGCGCCGCCGCCAGCGCCCGCCCAAGGCTCCGCCGCTGCGCTAAAATGCGCGCCTTTCCCGCCCCGGTTTCGGGGCGGTTGCGTTTCCAGGACCCGAGAATGAACTCCACCGAACTTGCTGCCGCCTATGGCCCGCTGGTGCGCCGCATCGAGAACGAGGCCACCGTCATCGGCGACCGCATCCTGCGCATCGACCACTTCCTCAACCACCGCATCGAGCCAGCCTTCATCCTCGAGCTCGGTCGGGAGATGGCGCGGCGCATCTCGGCCAGCCAGCCGAACGTCATCCTCACCGCCGAGGCCAGTGGCATCGCGCCGGCGCTGGTGGTGGCCCAGGCCCTGAACGTGCCGCTGGTGTACGCGAAGAAATACTCGCCGCAGGTGGAGTCGCCCTTCCTGTCGCGCATCATCCCCTCGCCTACGAAGGGCGGCGATATCAAGCTGGTGCTGTCGCAGCGCTACATCGCCGCCGGCGCCCGGGTCGCCATCGTGGACGACTTCCTCGCCAACGGCCGCACCGCGGTGGCACTGGTGGAGATGGCGCGCGAAGCCGGCGCCCAGGTGATGGCCGCCGGCTTCATCGTCGAGAAGTGTTTCATGCCGGGCCGCGCGCTGATCGATGCGCTGGCGGTACCGGTAGCCACGCTGGCCCAGGTCGAACGGCTCGAAGACGGCCGCGCCATCATGCGCAAATCCTGAGCCCGGCCTATGGCCCAGCGGCGGCTTTCCCCGCGCTGACGCCGGGCCTGGCTACACCTATACTTCCCAAGCGAGCTACACTCGCTTCCGCCCACCACTCGAAGAGCATGGCGATGCAAGATTTCGACTCCCAGGCCAAGGCGTTCTCGGACCAGATCGAGGAAGAGCTGCAGGAAGGCCGGCTCAACTTTCCCACCTCGCTGGACGTTTCCCTGCGGATCAAGCGCCTTGCCGACAACCCCGGCGCCTCCCTGGACGACATTGCCGCGCTGGTGCGCGCCGAACCCGTGCTCAGCGCGAAGACGGTACGGATGGCCAACGCCGTGCTGCTCAATCCCTACAGCGCGCAGATCACCAGCGTGAACGATGCAGTGAAGCGCATCGGCCTCGCCTCCCTGCGCTGCCTCGCCTTCGCCGTGGCTGCCGAGCAACTGGCGCAGGATCACCGCTCCAAGAACATGCGCCTCATTGCCTCCGGCCTGTGGATGCATTCCGTGGACGTGGCCTCCTGGTCCTACGCCTTCGCCCGCCATCTACGCACCATGAACCCGGACACCGCGCTGCTGGCCGGCATGATGGTGGACCTCGGCCAGTTCTTCCTGCTCTCCCGCGCCTCCGCCTACCCGGCCCTGGAGGAAAACATGAACCGCTTCGCCGAGTTCGTCGCCCTTTGGAACGAACCGGTGGGCCGCGCGGTGCTGGAAGCCTTCGAGCTGCCGGAAGACATCCTCGACACCTTCCAGTACGAAGACCCCTACGGCGGCTCCTGGCCGCCCGCCAACCTCCGTGACTTGGTCTTCGTCGCCGGCCTCGCGGCTGAAACACCCAACCCCTTCGAGAACCTGCTGGGCGTCAAAGGCCGGCCGGAACTGCTGGGCAGCTGCATTGCCGGCATCGAAAAAGAAAAGTTCGACGCCCTGCTGGACGCCGCCCGCGACAGCAAACAGGAGATGCTGGCCGCAGTCTGCGGCTGACACCACCGAGGACAAGGCGGCCAAGGTGCCGCGAAGTGCGCGCGGGAAGGAAGCAGCACGGGAATTCGACCGGCGGCTGCCGGTCACACCCTGACCCCAAACAGCCTGGAGGCTGCCATGTCGCCGCTCCCGCCCGGCTTCGCCCACCCCTTCGACGTCGCCACCGCGGATGCCTACCTTGCCGGCTCGCTGCCGGACGTGCTGCAGGAAGTGCGCAGTCACGTCGCCGGCGTGCATCAGGACATTGGCCGCATCGGCGCCTTCCTGTTGTCGGATGACGGCGCCGCCCTCACCTACTGGGCCGACTGCGACGGCCGGGTGCTGCCCTGCCCGGCGCCCTTCTCCGAGCTGCCGCTCAATCCCTCGCTGTCACGCTGTGGCGCCACCGGCCGCGCGCAGACCACCTTCGTCCGCCCCGATCCAGCCCTGGAGTGGGCGGGCGACGGCAACCTGTGTCCGCTGCTGATCCTGCCGATACGCCATCAGCGGGGCTTCTTCGGTTTCCTGGTGTTCGAGTCCAGCCGCACCCTGGCTGCCCCCGCCCGCCTGATCCGGGAGCTGAGCGCCTGGGGCCCCTTGGCCGCCGGCCTGGTGGCGCGCGGCATCGAGTCCATACGCACGCTGATAGACACCACCCGCTTCGCCCACGACCTCACCCTGATGCGCGATGAGGAAACCGGCATGCATCAGCTACGGCTGCGCGACTACGTACGCATCATCGCCGACGAGCTCACCCTGGCCCACGGCCTGCCGGAAGGCTTCGCCGACGAACTGGCGCTGTTCGGGCCGCTGCACGACATCGGCAAGGTCGGCATCCCCGACGAAATCCTCCTCAAGCCCGGCCGACTGGAGCGCTTCGAGTGGGAAAAGATGAAGGAACACGTGGTAAAGGGCCGAGAACTGGTAGACCGCCTGATCGAGGGCTTCGCGCTGCAGGACACACCAGGCATACGCACCCTGCACGACGTCGTCTCCTGGCACCACGAGTACCTGGACGGCAGCGGCTACCCGGACGGTCGCATGGCGGACCAGATTCCGCTCACCACCCGGGTGGTGAGCACCGCGGACATCTTCGACGCCCTCACCGGCGCCCGCCCTTACAAGCCGTCGTGGACGCCAGACCAGGCTTTCGAAGAGATCAAGTCTCTCGCCGGCACCCGGCTGGACGCGGAATGCGTGGCGGCCATGCTGTCGGCCCGCAGCCGCATCGAAGCCGCCTGGCAGGGACACCAGGCCTGAGACCCCGCAGCCAGCCGGCTGCGGCAGCGCTACAGTTCCACCTGCGTGCCCAGTTCCACCACCCGGTTGGGCGGAATGCGGAAATAGTCGGCCGCGCTGCCGGCGTTGCGGAACATCAGAATGAAAAGCTTCTCCCGCCAGCTCGGCATGCCGGAACCGATACGGGACACCAGCGTCTCGCGGCCGAGGAAGAAGGAGGTGGCCATCATCTCGAAGCGCATGCCCTGCTCGGCACAGGAGGCGAGCGCGGCGGGGATGTCCGGATCGTCCTTGAAGCCATACTTCACCTTCAGCCGGTAGAAGCCGTAATCCAGCTCGTCCAGCGTGATTCGCTGGTTCTCCGGCACATAGGGCACGTCGGCCGTTTCCACCGTCAGCAGCACCACCCGCTCATGCAGCACCTTGTTGTGGATCAGGTTGTGCAGCAGCGCGCGCGGCACGCCTTCCAGCCAGGTCGTCATGAACACCGCGGTGCCCTCCACCCGCGGCGGTGGGTTGTGGAACAGGGACTGGATGAAGCCGTCCAGCGGCATGGTGTCGGCACGGATGCGGTCGTTGAGCAGCTCGCGGCCACGCTTCCAGGTCGTCAGCAGGATGAAGATGGCGGCACCCACCAGCAGCGGGAACCAGCCGCCGGCAAGGATCTTCACCGTGGTGGCGGAGAAGAAGGCGACGTCCACCGTCAGGAACACCAGCAGGAACAGGAAAGTCCGCGCCCGGCCCCACTTCCACAGGTAGAGCACCACCACGCCGGCGAGCACGGTGTCTATCATCATCGTCAGCGTTACCGCGATGCCGTAGGCGGATGCCAGGGCGCTGGAGGAGTGGAAGCCGACCACCAGCGCGATCACCGCGCCCAGCAGCATCCAGTTGATGCCCGGCACGTAGATCTGGCCGATCTCGCGTTCAGAGGTATGCACCGTCTGCATGCGCGGCGCGTAACCCAGCTGTATGGCTTGGCGGGTCAGGGAGAAGGCGCCCGAGATCACTGCCTGGCTGGCGATGATGGTCGCCAGGGTCGCCATCGCCACCATCGGGTACAACAAGGGCTCCGGCACCAGCAGGTAGAAGGGATTGCGGACGTTGTCCGGGTGGTCCAGGATCAGCGCGCCCTGGCCGAGGTAATTGAGGTAGAGGGCCGGGAAGACCACCGAGAACCAGGCGTACTTGATCGGCCGCCGGCCGAAGTGGCCCATGTCGGCATACAGCGCCTCGCCGCCGGTGATGGCCAGCACCACCGCCCCCAGCCCCAGCCAGCCCAGCAAGGGCTGCTCGACGAAGAAGCGCACCGCCCACAGCGGATTCAGCGCGCCGAGTATCTCCGGGTGCAGCAGGATGCCATTGACGCCCAACCCGGCCAGCACCGCGAACCAGCACAGCATCACCGGGCCGAAGATGGCGCCCACGCTGCCGGTGCCGCGCTGCTGCATCAGGAACAGGCCGATCAGCACCACCAGTGAGATCGGCACCACCCAGTGCCGTAACGCCGGGGTCGCCACCTCCAGCCCCTCCACCGCCGAGAGCACCGAAATCGCCGGGGTGATCATGCCGTCGCCGTAGAACAGCGCCGCGCCGAACACCCCCAGCGTGGAAAGCACCCAGGCGCGGCGGCCGGCCGGCAGTACCCGCAGGGCCAGCGAAGTGAGCGCCATGATGCCGCCCTCGCCACGGTTGTCGGCACGGGTGATGAAGATCACGTACTTGGCCGACACCACCAGCACCAGCGCCCAGAACACCAGCGAGAGGATGCCGTACACATTGGTCGGCGTGACCGCCACCGCGTGCGGGCCGTTGAACACTTCCTTCAGCGTGTAGAGCGGGCTGGTGCCGATGTCGCCATACACCACGCCGACTGCAGCCACCGCGGTCGCGACCAGGCTGCTCTTGCGATGCGCTCCATGCGGCATCCCCTCGGCCACTGCTTCTCCCTGCTCCACGGTCTGCCTGTCCTGCTCGGCCATTTTTCGCCCTTGTTGTCTAGGTCATACCGCAAGCCTGAGGCTGCGGCGGAGGATAAATGCGCGGCCGCGACAAGCGGCATACATGCTCGCGCGTCTGTCGTGCAATCAGGCCGCGGCGAGCGACAGGCGCTGCTTCAGCCGCTCGCCGATAGCGGCGACGATCTGCGCCGATTCGGGAAAGTACTTGCCCAGCGTCAGGAAGCCGTGGATCACGCCAGGCACCGGAAGCAGCTCGATCTCGCCGTCCTCCTCCGCCACCCGGGCGGCGAAGGCGGCGCAATCGTCCGCCAAGGGATCGAACTCGGCACTCACCAGCAGCATCGGCGGCAGGCTGGCAAGCGAGGCCGCGCGCATCGGCGAAGCACGCCAGTCCTCGGTGCCGCCCTGCGGCAGGTAGCGGGTGAAGAACCACTCCAGCGTGCCCTGGTCGAGCAGGAAGCCTTCGGCGTAGCGCTGGCGCGAGGGCCGGCCGCTGGCCATCTCGGTGCTGGGATAGACGAGGATGAGGTCAGCCGGCTGCACGCCGCCGGCATCGCGCAAGGCCAGTGCGGTGACGATGGAGAGATTGCCGCCCGCACTGTCGCCGCCCAGCGCAACCCTCGAGGGGTCGATGGCCAGCAGCCCGGCATGTTCCTGCACCCACGCGTAGGCGAAGGCGGCGTCGTTCACCGCGGCCGGGAAGGGATGCTCCGGCGCCAGCCGGTAATCCACCGACAGCACCGCACAACCGGAAGCATTGGCGATCTCGCGGCAGAGCACGTCGTAGCTCTCCACGTCGCCCACGCACCAGCCGCCGCCATGGAACCACAGCAGCAAGGGCAGCACTTCCTCCGGCGCACTGCTCAGCGGCCGGTACAGCCGGCCCAGCAGCACCGAGCCGTCGCCGCGCCCCATGGGCACTTCCATGGTGGAAGCCACCGCCGGCGGCTCCGGCCGGAAGGCGTACTGCAGCTTCTGGAAGGAGTGGCGCGCCTGTTCCACCGAAAGTTCGTAGAAACGCGGCGCTCCGGTACGGTAGGCCATGGCCAGCAGGGACTGCGCTTGAGGCGTGAGGGGCATTGGGGGTATCGACCGCCGCGCGCTGAGGCAGCGGCCCTATCTGTCTTATCGAGCCGCGATTCTAACCAGCGCCTACTGCGCCGTGGTGCACTGCATCGTCAACATGGAAAGGCCCTGGAGGCAAATGCCTCCAGGGCCTTGGGCTGTCGCGCTCCAGGCCTTGAGCCCAGGATCGCTCAGCGGCCGCCGCTGTAGATCTGGTCGAAATTCGCGCCGTCGCCGAAGTGGGTCTTGGAGGCCTTCTGCCAGCCGCCGAAGGCTTCGTCGATGGTGAACAAGGTCGCCTTCGGGAACTGGGAGGCGTACTTCTCGGCGATCTTCGGATTGATCGGCCGGTAGTAGTTGCGCGCGGCAATCTCCTGGCCTTCCTCGGTGTAGAGGTATTCCAGGTAGGCCTGCGCCACCTTGCGGGTGCCCTTCTTGTCCACGTTCTTGTCCACCACCGCGACCGGCGGTTCGGCGAGGATGGACAACGGCGGCACCACGATGTCGAACTTGTCCGGGCCCAGTTCCTTGATGGACATGATGGCCTCGTTCTCCCAGGCCAGCAGCACGTCGCCCAGGCCGCGCTCGACGAAGGTCACGGTGGAGCCGCGGGCACCGGAATCCAGCACCGGCACGTTCTTGTACAGCTTGCCGACGAATTCCTTGGCCTTGTCGTCACCGCCGTACTTGCGCTTGGCGAACTCCCAGGCCGCCAGGTAGTTCCACTGGGCGCCGCCGGAGGTCTTGGGGTTGGGCGTGATCACGCTGACGCCGGACTTGACCAGGTCGTCCCAGTCCTTGATGCCCTTCGGGTTGCCCTTGCGCACCAGGAAGACGATGGTGGAGGTATAGGGCGTGCTGTTGTGCGGCAGGCGCTTCTGCCAATCGGCCGGCAGCACCTTGGCCTTCTCGGCGATGGCGTCGATGTCGTAGGCCAGCGCCAGGGTGACCACGTCGGCGTCGATTCCGTCAATCACGGTGCGCGCCTGCTTGCCGGAACCGCCATGGGATTGCTTGATGGTGACCTTCTCGCCGGTCTGCGCTTCCCAGTGCTTGGCGAAGGCGGCATTGAAGTCCTTGTAGAGCTCGCGCGTCGGATCATAGGAGACGTTGAGCAAGGTGGTCTGGGCGTAGGCCGCGCTGCTGAAAGCGGCGCCGGCGACGACTGCGGCGGCCAGCACTGACTTCAGCCGGAAGGGGAAAGCCATGAAGGTCTCCTGTTGGTGTTTGCTAAATGACAGGAAGCAATTAAATACAGGGGTACTTAGAACTCAAAACAACAAATCCTGCGAACGATATCGCCGCCGCTGCTATCACGGAGAAAGCGGCGCCCAGGCGAAACCACCCCGGGCCCGCGCCCCAGGACCTGCTTCCGCAGCGCACCTCGAGCACGCTCAATGCCCTCGGGGGCCAGGCGCGCACATGCGCAGATCCACCTGGCGCCGTCGTCCCGGCCTGGTGCAACGCTCGCCACCGCCAGGCCTGGCTCCTGGAGGGCCTGGCTCGTAGAATCGGGGATTCCATCCTCATCCGGAACGTCCGATGTCCAACGCTGATCGCAAGCCCAAGGCCAGCCCCGAAACCGCGCCCTCTGCCGCCGCCCCCGCCACCACCGCTCGCCGCGGCAATGGCAGCCGCGCGCCGCGCCAGTCGGCCCGCAGCCGGCCAGCCAGCGCCGGCGACATCTCGCCGGACCTGAGCGCCGACGGCCTGGAGCGCTTCGAGGTCAAGCAGGCTGTGGATGCGGCCCGGCAGTCGAAGAAGGCAGCGGTGGACGACATCCTGGAAGCCGCCTCCAAGGGTGACGTGCCAGCGGTGGCCAGGACGCTGGAAGTGCTGCTGGCCGGCGCCTCGCCGGACGACGCCCAGGCGCTGCGGCAGGCACTCACCCAGCCCGCCAGGCCGGCCAGGCCCACCCCGACGGTGAATCCGGACGACGAACTGGCGAACGACTGGCGCCAGGGCGGCTATCCCTACAAGAACCTGATGTCGCGCAAGGCCTACGAGAAACAGAAGTACCGCCTGCAGGTGGAGCTGCTGAAACTCCAGGCCTGGGTGAAGGAGACCGGCCAGAAGGTGGTGATCGTGTTCGAGGGCCGGGACGCGGCCGGCAAGGGCGGCACCATCAAGCGCTTCATGGAGCACCTGAACCCGCGCGGCGCCCACGTCGTGGCGCTGGAGAAACCCTCCGAGGTGGAACGCGGCCAGTGGTACTTCCAGCGCTACATCCAGCACCTGCCCACCGCTGGCGAGATCGTGCTGTTCGACCGCTCCTGGTACAACCGCGCCGGCGTCGAGCGGGTGATGGGCTTCTGCAACAACGACGAGTACAACGAGTTCATGCGCCAGGTGCCGGAGTTCGAACGCAATCTGGCACGCAGCGGCATCCACCTGATCAAGTTCTGGTTCTCGGTAAGCCGCGAGGAGCAACGCCGCCGCTTCAAGGAGCGCGAGCGCCACCCGCTGAAGCAGTGGAAGCTGTCGCCCATCGACCTCGCCTCGCTGGACAAGTGGGACGACTACACCAAGGCCAAGGAAGCGATGTTCTTCTACACCGACACCGCGGATGCGCCGTGGACGGTGGTGAAGTCTGACTGCAAGAAGCGCGCGCGCCTGAACGCACTGCGCTACGTCCTGCACAAGCTGCCCTACGCCAACAAGAACATAGACCGCATCGGCCCGCTGGACCCGCTGCTGGTCGGCCGCGCCAACGTGGTGTACGAGCGCGGAGAGAAGGACGGCGCGGCGCTGCTGTGAGGACTGCGGCCTGACCCCGGCCCCACAGAAAACGCGGCGCCACGGCCCCGCGTTTTTCGTTTCCAGGCAGGGCAATCGCGGAAACCGGCCCGACCAGGGCCGTACTCCGCCGCCTCAAGCCGCCAATACGCCTCCGCCCCGGATCGCCACCCGCGGATCACCATCCAGCGCATAACCCTGCGCCCAGGCGCCATCCAGCGCCGCCACCTCGGCGCGCTGTTCCGCCCGCTCCACCCGGGTGAACACCGGCCGCGCGCCATGCGTCGCCGCCAGTTCGGCGAAGGCGGCAAATTCCTCGCGTCTGAGCCTGCGGCTGTCTATCTTGACGAAGTTAGGTCGCAGTTCACCGAACAGCTTTTCCAGCTCGCCCACCGAGTTCACATTGACCGCCACCTTGAAGCCGTTGAGGCGGTAATTGGAAAGCACGAAGGCGAGCAGTTGCGGATCGGCGCAGGCGGATTCCGGCGTCTCGATAACCACATTGATCGACGGCCGCCCCAGCAGGTCGAGGATGCGGCGGAAGGCGCGGCCGTGATCCTCGGTCACCGCCGCCAGCAGGCGGCCGTGGACGTTGAGGAAGAGGTATTCGTCGCGGACTTCGGCCAGGGGATCATTCAGCGTATGCAGCGTACGGCACAAGCGGTCCAGGCCGACCAGGGCATCGTCATCGGCCACCATGGAGAACAAGCCCCACGGCGACAGGCCGGCGCCGCCGCCGGCGTGGCTGCGTACCAGGGCTTCACGCCCCATCCGACGTACACCGGCCTCCCCTGCCAGCGCCACCACCGGCTGATAAACGCTGGCGAGCTCGGCGGCGAAGAAGCGGCCGACGACTCTGCCGCCCGCGTCGCGCCGCAGGCTCAGGCCCGGCTGCCAGTCGAGCGGCAGCCACTCGAATGCATCGCCTCGTCTGCCCATTTCCTGGTCCCCCGCTTGTCCCGAAACCGCGGCAGTCTAGGGGCGTCAAACCTACGGGGGAACGAAGAAAGCATGCTTAGCTTTCCATGTGGCGCCCGCCCCGCCGGCCCCTTCATGCCCCTCCGCCGGTCACCCGGCTATTCACCGGGGCGCGAAATGCTATGCACAAATAGTTGGTTCATCGGCCCGCTGCCGGGTGGACATACTGCAGCCCGTTTCCGCTGCCCCTGGAGGCCAGACCATGCACACCACGCTCATCGTTCCCGGACTGCACGGCAGCGGCCCGACCCATTGGCAGAGCTGGTTCCAGCAGGTGGAGCCGGACGCCCGCCGCGTCGAACAGGTGGACTGGAGCGTGCCGGATCTGTCGGTGTGGGCCGAACGCGTGCTGGCGGAGATCGACGCCGCCCGCGGCCGCATCCTCCTCGTCGCCCACAGCTTCGGCTGCCTGGCCGCCGTGACCGCCGCCGCCGCGCGGCCGGACCGCATCGCCGGCGCCTTGCTGGTGGCGCCGGCCGATCCGCGCAAGTTCGGCGTCAGCGCGGTCCTGCCGGCCGCCCCGCTGGGCTATCCCGGCATCCTCGTCAGCAGCAGCAACGACCCCTGGGTTTCCAGCAGCACCGCGCGCTACTGGGCCGGGCGCTGGGGTTGCCGCTTCGTCGATGTGGGTGCCAAGGGCCACATCAACATCGAATCCGGCTTCGGCCCCTGGCCGGAGGGCTATGAACTCTACGAACTGCTGGCGGCGGCGGATCGCCGGCCAGGCCCGCGCCAGCGGTCCGCCGCCCCCTCCGCCGACGATCCGCCGCCGGAGCTTCCCGCGGCGGTGCCCACCTACATCCCGCTTTACTACTAAGCCATCCGGGCTTTCCCGGCACCTCACAGACAGGAGATCTTCATGTCCCTCAGACTCGGCGACATCGCCCCCGATTTCGAACAGGATTCCTCCGAAGGCCGCATCCGCTTCCACGAGTGGCTGGGCGACAGCTGGGGCGTGCTGTTCTCGCATCCGGCCGACTTCACCCCGGTGTGCACCACCGAACTGGGCCTTACAGCCAAGCTCAAGGATGAATTCGCCAAGCGCGGTGTGAAGGTGATCGCGCTGTCGGTCGATCCGGCCGACTCCCACCTCAAGTGGATAGACGACATCAACGAAACCCAGAACACCCGGGTGAACTTCCCCATCATCGCCGACGCCGACCGCAAGGTCTCGCTGCTGTACGACCTGATCCATCCGAACGCCAGCGCTACCGCCACCGTGCGCTCGCTGTTCATCATCGATCCGCAGAAGAAGGTGCGCCTCATCATCACCTACCCGGCGAGCACCGGCCGCAACTTCGATGAGATCCTGCGCGTGATCGACTCGCTGCAGCTCACCGACAAGCACCTGGTCGCCACCCCGGGCAACTGGAAGCACGGCGACGATGTGGTCATCGTGCCCTCGCTGCAAGACCCGGAAGAGATCAAGCGCCGCTTTCCCAAAGGCTTTCGCGCCGTGCGCCCCTACTTGCGGCTGACCCCGCAGCCTGACAAGGCCTGACCCCGCCTGCCGCCCCTCTGACGGAAGCGGCAGCGGGCACCACCCCGCCGGCCGCCCCCCCGCCCGCTCCAGCCGCGATGGCCGGCGGCCGACCCGCAGCCAGCCATCGCCAGTCAGCGCCGGTGCGCCATCCCCCGTTCCGGCCGCCCCTCCTCCTCCACCCGGACCGGTCAGCGCCGGTTCCTCTCTCGCCGTAAGGAGCGCCCATGGCCCGTACTCCCGACCGCAAGGCCGGGCTGCTTGCCGACGTCCGCGCCCTCGCCGAGCAGCACCTCGCCCCGCACGCCGGCGCGATAGACACCGAAGCCCGCTACCCGGCTGCCGCGCTGCGCGCCCTGGGTGCAGCCGGCGCCTTCGCCGCCGCGCTACCCGCCAGCCAGGGCGGACAGGACCTGGACCTCGCCGCCCAGGCCGCGGTCATCGACGCCATCTCCGCCGTCTGCGGCTGCAGCGGCTTCCTCGCCTGGTCGCAGGCCGCCGCCGCTGCCACCGTGGCCTTCGGCGACAACCCGGCGCTGCAGCAAGCCCTGCTGCCGGAGCTCGCCGACGGCCGTCTCGGCGCCGGCAGCGGCCTGTCCAACGCCCTGCGCCATCTCGCCGGCCTGGAATCCCTGCGGCTGGGCGCGCGGCACAGCGGCGAGGGCTACCTGATCTCCGGCGTGCTGCCGTGGATCTCCAATATCGCCCCCGGCCACGTCTTCATCAGCGCCGCCGCGCTGGAAGACGGCGGCCTCCTGCTGTTCCTGGCGCGCGGCAATGCCAATGGCCTGGCGCTGGAGCCCTGCCCACCGCTGGCCGGCCTCAATGGCAGCCTCACCCACACCTGCCGGCTGGCCGAGGTCTATGTGCCGGCGGCAGACGTGGTCGCCGGGCCGGAAACCAGCACCGCGCTGTTGCTGCGTCTGCGCGGCTGGCTGGCGCTGAGCCAGACCGGCCTGGGCCTGGGCATCGTCGATGGCTGTCTGCACGACATCCGCGAGGCCGGCCACACCCAGGCCGAACTCAACCGCCACCTGCCGGAACAGGAAGACACCCTGGCCGCCGCCCTGCACAGCGCCCGCGAGCGCACCCGCAGGCTGGCCGCCCAGTTCGACGACCCCGCCGCCTACGCCGACGTGCTGCGGCTGCGCGCCCGCAGCGCCGAGCTCGCCCTGCGCGCCGCCACCGCCGCGCTGCTACATGCCGGCTCGCGCGGCTACCAGTTGCGCCATCCGGCCCAGCGCCGGCTGCGGGAAGCCGGCTTCTTCGCCATCGTCACGCCGGCGCTGAAGCAGTTGCACAAGGAACTGGCCCAACTGGAGCGCGGGAGCCGGCGGGCGGCCTGAGCGCCTGTCCAGCGGGTGGAACCGATGTGGATGCGACGGCTCCAGGCAGCCGCGCAGCACGAGCCGGGTCCGTGCGCGGACGTCGCGGGCGGCAGGCGTTGGGCCAAGCCCACCTCAGCCCGCCCGCGCCAGTCGCGCCGCCTCCAGGAAATCCTGCAGGATGGGGCTGCCATCCAGCAGGCCAGCCTCCTTGGCGTGGAATTCCGGGTGCCACTGGCAGCCGAACAGGTAGGCGGCACCGGTGCCGCGTATGGCCTCGACCACGCCGTCGCCCACCGACAGCGCTTCCACCCGCAGGTCCGAGCCGAGGTTGCGCACCGCCTGGTGGTGGATGCTGTTCACCCGCCGCGGCGCGTCCGGCGGATAGAGGGAAGCCAGGCGGCTGTCCGGCAGCAGATCGATCTCGTGGTAATGGGCGTCGTAGAGGTCGTCATGGCGGTGGGCGGCGGCGCCCGGCACGTACTCGGAAATGTCCTGCCACAGCGTGCCGCCGCAGGCGACGTTGATCAGCTGGGCGCCACGGCATACGCCCAGTACCGGCTTGCCCTGGATCAGGAACTCCCACAGCAGCTCGATCTCGTACAGGTCGCGGATGCGGTCGCCGCCCCATTCCGGCCGCAGCGGCTGCTCGCGGTAGGTTTCCGGCGCCACGTCGGCACCGCCCTGCAAGACCAGACCGTCCAGCGCGCCCACGTAGTCGCGCACCGAGATCTGCGCCCGCCGCAGTCCCAGGTGCTCGCCTATGGTGGGCACCATGAAGGCCAGCGCCCCATGGGACATGATCCAGTGCGCCATCGACTGCTCCAGGTACTGCAGCGTCTTGCCGCGGAAGCCGAGCACCGGCGGCGGCTCGTGCAGCAGCCGCGCCGACAGGCCGATGCGCAAGGGCCCGCTGCTCACCTCCCGCCCCCGCCAGTCACACCACCTCCCCCTCCATCCAGCGGGTGCACTGGGCCATCACCACCTCCGGCAGATTGCCTTCGGCGGCATGGCGCTCGCGCAGCCAGGCGGCGCCATTGCGGCCCTCACGCACTGCCTGGCGCAGACGGCCCAGCACGTGGTCCACACCCAGCTCGATCGCATGCTGCTCGATGCGCGTCAGGCTGGCGTCGATCTCGTCGGCGATGGGGCAGTGCCAATGCGTTTCCGGGTCCACATAGGTGCCGGCATAACCGAAGCGGCAGGCCTGGAAGCGGTTGAAGGTGTAGACGAGGTAATCGTCCTCCGCCGGCTGTATCGGCCGCTCCACCACCAGGTAGCGTGCCAGCGCCTGGATGTAGGCGGTGATGGCGGCCGCCCGCTCCAGCGACAGCGGCGTATCCATCACCCGCACTTCCACCGTGCCGAATTCCGGCTTGGGCCGGATATCCCAGTAGAAGTCCTTCATGCTGGCGACCACGCCGGTGCCGGTCATCTTCTCGAAGTAGGCGCCGAAGTCGGTCCAGGTCTCGACGAAGGGCGCGCGGCCGGACAGCGGGAAGGCGAACACCGAGTTCAGCCGTGCCGACTGGAAGCCGGTGTCGTGGCCCTGCACGAAGGGCGAGGCCGCCGACAGCGCAATCAGGTGCGGGATGTAACGCGACAGGCCGTGGATCAGGTATAGCGCCACGTCCGCCCCCGGGCAGCCGACGTGCACATGCTGGCCGAACACGGTGAACTGCTTGGCCAGGTAGCCGTAGAGATCGGACAGGTGGTGGAAGCGCGGCCGGTCCACGATGCGGCGTTCGCCCCAGTCCTGGAAGGGATGGGTACCGCCGCCGCAGATGCCGATGTTGAGCCTGCGCGCCGCGTCCGCCACCGTGTCGCGCAGGTCCACCAGTTGCTCCAGCAGCATGCCGTAGTTGTCGCAGACGCCGGTGGAGACCTCGATCATGGAGTCGGTCATCTCCGGCTTGATCTCGCCCGGCTTGTCGCCCAGCGCCACCAGCCGCAGCAGATCCTCCGCCGCGCCCACCAGGTCGTAGTCGTGGGTATTCACCAGTTGCAGTTCCAGCTCCACCCCGATGGAGAGCGCGCGCGACGCGGAAAACGCCTGCAGGCTCATCGTGCTTTCCTCGCGGTAGAAAGTCGGATGCGGACATTCATGCCTCTTCTCCCTTGCGGTTTTCCTGCACGTGGATCAGCGCGCGCTGGCTCACCACCGGCCCCAGCACGCCGAACACCGCCACCAGGCAGGCCACCACCGGCAGCACCTGTGCCCCCAGCGCAGGATCCGCCAGTTGCGCCTCGTAGGCCAGCAGCAGCGCCACGCCGGACAGCGGCAGCAGCGCCAGCCCCAGCGCCACGCTCTTGGCGGTGGACAGCCCGCTGGCACGGCCGCAGACGAGCACGCCACCAAGCTTGCCCAGGCTGCGTGCCACCGCCACCGCCAGGGCCAGCAGCAAGGCGGTGCCGAAGTGGCCGATGTACAGCGCCGCGCCGGAGAACATGAACAGCGCCACCACCAGTACGCCACCCAGGCTGCCGAAATGCTGCGCCCACAACTGCGGCCGCGGGTCGCGCAGCTTCACCAGCACACCGGCCAGCAGCGGCGCCAGGATGGGCGGCAGCTTGAGCATGGACAGAATCGCCAGCGCCCCCAGCAGCAGGCCGAAGATCACCACCACCCCCTGCTCCGAAGCCGGGTTGAACAAGCGCCGCAGCAGCGCGAAGGCGCCGGCTACCAGCACCGCCACCAGCAGCGAGCCGGCCACCAGGTAGAAAGGCTGCCACAGCGCCTGCAGCCAGCCGGCGCCGGCCACGCCGCGCGCCAGGTGAAGCAGCAGGGTGAAGAGGATGACCGAGTAAGCGACATTGAGCGCGCACAGCGCCAGCAGCCGGGAGGTGACCTGGCCTTCGGCGCGCAGCTCGGCGGTCACCCGCATTACCACCGCCGGCGAGGTACCGAGCGCGATGGCCGCCAGCAGCAGCGCCGGCGACCAGTCCATGCCGAAGGCCAGCAAGGCGCCCAGCGACAGCAGGAAGGCCAGCGCCGCCTCCGCCGCGCTGGCGGCCAGCAGCCAGGGATTGGCGCGGAACCAGCGCAGATCCAGCCGCACTCCCAGCTCGAACAGCAACAGCGCCAGCGCCAGATCCACCAGGCCGCGGTAGCGCTCCAGTTCCACTGCGGAGAACCAGCCGGTCACCAGCGGCCCCAGCACCAGCCCGGCCAATGCATAGCCGCTCACCCGCGGCAGGGTCGCCCGCCGCGCCAACACCTCGCCCACCAGCGCGGTGAACACCAGCGCCAGAGCAAAGCCGAGAAAGGGATCGAATGCCGGCAGCGGCAGAAAAGCCGGCCACAGGGACAGGCTGGAAGGGGATTCCATCTAGGCCTTACCTCCGTTTGCAGCGCCCGCGGCGGCGGGCGAAGGGGAAACGAAATGCGGCACTTCAGTCGCTGCGCATGTCTCCAGACAGCCGGACGGGCGGGTAATTCCCGCCGGGGGCGGGCCACCGCCGCGGGCGAGCCGCCCGCATGGCATGCCGCATGGTAGCCGCTCAGGGAATTTTCAGCCTTCAAGGGAAACGGCCGCAGCGCTGGCCGCAGCTCAGCGCACGCCCGTCGGGCGCTCCGGCAAGGGCAGGAGCCCGTGCGGACGATGGCCGGTACTCAGCCTTTGTTCAGGAAGGGCTTTCCGTCACCCACGGCAGGATCACGCCGACTTCGAAGCCCTCCGCCCGCCGCCGGACGCTCACCCGGCCGCCATGCGCCTCGGCGATGCCCTTGACCAGCGCCAGGCCGATGCCGGCGCCTTGCGCACTGCGCGCGGCGTCGCCGCGGAAGAAGCGCTCGAACAGCCGCGGCAGCGCTTCGTCGCTCACGCCCCTACCCTGGTCGCGCACCTGCAGCGCAACTTCGTCTGCCTCCAGCGCCACGGTGACGAGGATGTCGCCGGCGCCATGCGCCAGCGCGTTCTCGATCAGGTTCTGGCAGACCTGGAACAGCAGGTCGCGGTCCCCGCGCACCCTCGCCGGCCTCAGTTCGCCGCACAGGCTGCGGCCCTCGGCCTCGGCCACCGCCTCGTAGAGCTCGATGGCATCGCCGGCGATGGCGGCCAGGTCCAGCATCTCGCGCGCCGGCATGGCCGCGCCGGCCTCGATGCGGGCGAGGCTGAGCAGCGCAGCGAAGGTGCGCAGCAGTTCGTCGGTCTGGCCGCGCAGCTTCTCCAGCCGGGCAGCCAGTGCCGGATCGCTGGCGCGGTCGCGGCGGGCTTCGTCCAGCGCGTTGCGCAGCGCAATCAGCGGCCGCCGCATGTCGTGGGCGATGGCGCTGGAAACATGCTTGGCGGCATCCACCAGCCGCTCGATCTCGTCGAAGGCGCTGTTGAAGCGCTGCGCCAGCAGGTCCAGCTCGTCACCGCGCGTGCTCACCGACAGGCGCTGGCCGAGCAGACCGCCCTGGATGCGGCCAGCCTCCTGCGCCATGCGTTCCAGCCGGCGGTGCATCTGCCGCATGAAGTGCCAGCCCAGCACCGCCGCCACCAGGGTGATGAGCGCCGCCGAACCCCACAGCCGCAGGCTCATGCTGCGCTGGAAGTCGGCCAGCGGCGAGCGGCGGCCGACCAGCAGGCGGTCGCCGCCGAACAGCAGGAAGACGCGCCCTTCCAGGGTGCCGCCGTCGGCGGCGGCGACGCGGAACCAACTCTCGTCGCGCACCGCCACGCCCGCCGGCCAGGCGGCGAGGTTGCCCACCAGCGGCGTGCCGGCGGCGTCGGTGAGCAGGTAGAGCGCGGCGCCATCCGCGGTCTCCATGCGCCGTTGCAACACCTCGCGCAGGCCGGCGAGACCGCGTTCGTGGAAGTGGGTTTCCAGGCCCTCGATCTCCAGCTCGATGGCGGCCTGCACCTCGTCGCGGATGTGGCCCTGGGCTTCGATGAACAGCGGATAGAACAGCGCGCCGACGATGAGTGCGATGACCGCCGGCAGCACCAGGGCGAAACGGTAGAACGGGCTGCGCCGCCAGTGGCCGGCGGCGGGTTCAGGCGGCATGGCGCCCCAGCCGGTAGCCAGCGCCGCGCACGGTGTGGATCAGCGGCTCGTGGCCGGGCAGGTCCACCCGGTTGCGCAGGTTGGAGATGTGTACGTCGATGACGTTGGTGCGCGGGTCGAAGTGATAGTCCCACACCGCTTCCAGCAGCATGCTGCGGGTCACCACCTGCTCCGGGTGGCGCATCAGGAATTCCAGCAGCTGGAACTCCTTGGGCTTCAGCTCCAGGCGCTGGCCGCCACGGCTGGCGGTGCGGCGCAGCAGATCCATCTCCAGGTCGGCCAGCTGCAACCGGGTGCTGTCGGCGCTGCCGGTGCCCGGCGCGCCGGCGCGGCGCTGCAGCACCTCCAGCCGTGCCAGCAGTTCGGCCAGGGCGAAGGGCTTGACCAGGTAGTCGTCGCCGCCGGCACGCAGCCCGGCAACGCGGTCATCCACCTCGCCCAGCGCGCTCAGCACCACCACCGGCGTGGCGATGGCGGACGCGCGCAGGGTGCGCAGCACGGTGAGGCCATCCACCCGCGGCAGCATGCGGTCCAGCACGATGGCGTCGAAGTTCGCGGTGGTGGCGAGGAAGAGGCCGTCGCGGCCGTCGGCGGCGTGATCCACCACATGGCCGGCTTCCTGCAGGCCCTTGCGGATGAAACGCGCCTGTTCGGCGTCGTCTTCGACGAGGAGGATCTTCATGGGCGCGGCGGCCTCGGCACGGCGGAGTGCGGCGAAAGACGGTTCAGCTCTTGCCGCCGCGACCGGTGGGGCCACGCGGCGGCGTTTCCTGCACCAGCCGGATCGCGGGTATCACGTCGGGCAGCAGGGCGAGGTCGCGCAGTTTATTCCTGTCCGCCGCCTGCACGCTATCGACCACGCACGCCGCAGCGCCGAACTGCAGGCGGTCGCGCCCGGCCTGCAGGTGGCGGCCGTGCAGCAGCAAGGCGGAAGGCGGCTGGGCGGGCGGGCGCCGGCAGCCGGCGCGCAGGCCGATGAGATACGGCTCATCCACGCCCAGCCACAACAGGCCGGTGCGCGCATCCAGCGAATGCCAACCATACACCCGGAAAACGCGCAGCGCCTTGGGCGGCGGCCCGGCGAGGGCGAGTCTGGCATAAGGCGGGCGCTGCGCCGCCGGTGCGGGGGCGGTGGCCACTGCCGGCCCGGCGGCAGCCGCCCCGCCGGCCTGCGCCAACCCGCATAACGCGGCGGCAACGCCCAGGCAGCCCAGCAGCCGGTAAACGAAAACACCCGCCAGCCATCGATCCGGGGGGGCGGGATCGACGACGGGCGGGAAGCGTCTGCACCGCATGGCGGCTACGGCCAGGCCGATGTGCCGCCGCAAGGCGAACTTACTCGGCGCTGGCCTTCTTGGCCGCGGTCTTCTTGTGGGTGCCCTTCTTGGCGGTGGAGTGCTTGGTGTGCTTCTTCACCTGGGTGGCGCTGGTGGCGGAGGTCGTGGCGCCATCCTCGGCCGGGGCGGCAACCGCAGACAGGGCAAACACGGTGGCGGCGCCGGCCAGAACGGCCTTGAGGTGCTTGGAATTCATGGAAACTCTCCTTTCGGTGGAAAACGACGCTGCTGTCGTCGTGAAGGAGAGTCTGCGCCGGCCCGGATTAAGGCGGGATTCGCGGGAGATTAAAGATCTTTAATGAAGCGGCCGGCAGCGGCGGCAGAGCGCCACCGCCCTGCTCCGGGCCGGCTTACTCCGCTTCGCGATAGGGATTCACCAGCTCGTCGATCATCTCGCGCAACGCGGCACGCACCTGGGCTTCGCTGCAGCCCATCAGCACCGCGTCTTCCAGTGCGTCCTGGGCAAGCTGGCGCAGCTCGCCGTAGTTCTCGTTCAGCACCTTGATCTTTTCGTGGCAGGAAATCGGCGAGCCATCCGGCTTGAGCCAGCGGGGAGCGAGGGAGGTTTCCATGGTCTGGGGAGTCACCTGGGAGCATCAGTAAAAATAGCGGGGCACACCCCGCAGCACGGCAAACATGATAGCCCCGCCAGGGTTCATGGGTATGGCCGCGAACGTGACGGATTTCCACAAAATCAGCGCTTTCCACTACCATTGCGCGAAAAACGCCTAAGGTAAGCACGATTAGTTCCTTGGCACTCGCCACCCAGCCCTTACACTCGGGCCAGCCGTTCCAATCCCCCTTTTCGATGACCGCAGTTCCCCATTCCCCTCCCGCCGCCATTCAGTTGCGCGGCGTCGGCAAGCGTTTTACCGGCAGCGACGGTGAAGCCGTGGGCGTAGCCCCCACCGATCTCGACGTGGCCGCCGGCGAAATCCACGGCATCATCGGTTTCTCCGGTGCCGGCAAATCCACCCTGCTCCGCCTGGTCAACCTGCTGGAGCGGCCGGACAGCGGCGAGGTGATCGTCCACGGTGAGAACCTCACCCGCATGTCGCCGCCGCAGCTGCGCGCCGCGCGCCAGCGCATCGGCATGATCTTCCAGCACTTCAACCTGCTGCATAACCGCACGGTGGCGGACAACGTCGCCTTCCCGCTGCGCATCGCCGGCGCCTCGCCGGAGCGCATCCGCGAGCGGGTGCAGGCCTGCCTCTCCTTCGTCGGCCTGTCCGACAAGGCGGAGGCCTGGCCGTCGCAGCTCTCCGGCGGCCAGAAGCAGCGGGTGGCCATCGCCCGCGCGCTGGCGCCCGAGCCGCACCTGCTGCTGGCGGACGAGCCCACCTCGGCGCTGGACCCGCGCACCACGCTGTCGCTGCTGGAAGTGCTGGACGATGTAAACCGCCGGCTGGGCGTCACCATCCTGCTGGTGAGCCACGAAATGGCGGTCATCCGCCGCCTGTGTCACCGGGTGTCGGTGATGGAGGCCGGCGAGGTGATAGAGCGCGTCGAACTCGCCAACGGCCAGGTGCCGCCGGACTCCCGGCTGGCGCAGTGGCTGACCGAGTTCGGCGGCGCCAGCCCCACCCCCGCGCAGGCGGCGGGTGCGCTGGAGAAGGAGAGCGCCAGTGTTTGATCTCTCGATCTTCGACGGCGTCATCGAGCTGCTGCCGGAAATCGGCAAAGCCACTGGCGAAACCCTGCTGATGATGGCGATCTGCCTCACCGCCGCGGTGCTCATCGGCGGCAGCCTGGGCATCGCCGTCTTCCTCACCAGCCGGGGCCAGGCGCTGGCGCGCTACCGCCGCTTCAACCTGCTGGCGAACGCGGTCATCAACGTCGTCCGCTCCTTCCCCTTCATCATCCTGCTGGTGGCGGTGTCGCCCTTCAGCCGCCACATCGTCGGCACCTCCATCGGCCCGCTGGCGGCCAGCGTGCCCTTGTCGCTGGCGGCGATCTTCTACTTCGCCCGGCTGATAGAGCAGACCCTGCGCGACGTACCGCGCGGCGTCATCGAGGCCGCCGAGGCGATGGGCGCCAGCCCGCTGCAGATCGTCTTCCATGTACTGCTGGTGGAAGCGCGCTCCGGCCTCATCCTCGCCTTCACCGTGCTGACGGTGAGCTTCCTGTCCTACTCGGCGGTGGCCGGCGTGGTCGGCGGCGGCGGCATCGGCGACCTTGCCATCCGCTACGGCTACTACCGCTTCGAGACGGACATCATGGTGGCCACCATCGTGCTGCTGGTGGTCATGGTGCAGAGCATCCAGTTCCTGGGCCAGTGGCTGGCCCGCCGGCTGGACAAGCGCTGACCGCCCCTGTTACCGCATTTCCAGAACAACCCGTTCCCTCAGGAGCCTTCCAGATGAAATTGCTGCGTACCCTCGCCTTCGCCGGCCTCGCCCTCGGCCTCGCCGCCCTGCAGCCCGCCGTGGCGCAGGAGAAGAAGACCATCACCATCGGCGCCACCGCCGGCCCCAACTACGACCAGGTGAAACTCGGCATCAAGCCGGTGCTGGAGAAGAAGGGCTACACGGTGAAGCTGGTGGAGTTCAACGACTACGTGCAGCCCAACATCGCGCTGGCGCAGGGCTCGCTGGACGCCAACGTGTTCCAGCACCTGGTGTACCTGCGCAAGTTCGCCGCCGACAAGGGCCTGGACCTGGTGGACGTCGCCCAGGTTCCGGTCGCCCCCATGGGCCTCTACACCAAGCAGCGCAAGAGCCTGGCCGACGTGCGCGAGGGCGACCGCATCACCATGGCGAACGACCCGAGCAACCTCGCCCGCGCCCTGTTCTTCCTGCAGCAGAACGGCCTGATCAAGGTGAAGGCCGACATCGACCCGCTGAAGGCCACCGAGAAGGACGTGGCGGAGAACCCCCACAAGCTGAAGCTGACGCCGATCGAAGCCGCCCAGGTGCCGCGCACCCTGGACGACGCTGCCTACGCGGTGGTGAATGGCAACTTCGCCATCGCCTCCGGCCTCAAGCTGAGCTCCGCGCTGGCGCTGGAGAAGACGCCGGAGCACTACCTGAACGTGGTGGCGGTGCGCGCTGCCGAAAAGGACAGCTCCATCACCCGCGAAATCGTCGCCGCCTTCCACTCGCCGGAATACAAGGCCATCATCGACCAGCACTTCCAGGGCTACGCCCGCCCGGCCTATCTGCAGTAAGCGCCGCAGCGGCAAACGCCAGAACAGGCCGCCCGGTTCGCCGGTGCGGCCTGTTTTCTTTTGCAGGGCTGTCTCGGCGCAGGGGCGACCGGATGGGACCAGGGCGAAAGCGAGTTGGGCTCAACTTTCGCGGCCGGGTTGCCGTAAAAGTGAATTCGGACCCTCTTGGCGACTGACACGGCACGCTGCGCGACCAGGCCACGCACTTATGCGCATGAAAGCGATGGCGCCCCCGCAGAATCCGTCAGCCCTGAAAAACCAATCCGTTCGACTATGCTCGAAGAATTCCAAGCCGTGACGCCGACGCTCTGCAGACATCGCACCACCCCTTCCTCAGCCCAACCCCGCACAGGTGCCTCATGTTCAACTCTCGCTTGAAGCAGGATCTGCAGTCCCTTCAGGAAAGCATTTCATCCATCGAGCAGGTGAAGCGCAGTCTGGACAACGAGATGCTGGCGATGTCTCTCGATCCCCAGGGGCGCATCCAGTCGGTCAACCCGAACTTCGAACACGAGATGCAATACCGCGCTGCCGAGCTCGCCGGACGCGCCATCGACGATCTGGTGCCGGAGCATGTGAAGGCGCTGGACTTCTACAGCCGGCTCAAGAACGCCATTACCCGCCAGGAACACCTGAGCGGCGTCATCCGGCTGCTGCGGGGCAATGGCCGCGAGGCCTGGCTGCGCGCCATCGTGCAGCCCGTCTTCGGCACCCAGGGCGATCTCAAGCAGTTCTCCGTCTATGCCAGCGACCTCACCCGCACCATAGAGACCTCGCGCGAGTACGAGAACCTGGTAAAGGCGCTGCAGCGCTCCACGGCGGTCATCGAGTTCAACCTCGCCGGCGAGGTGATCACCGCCAACGAACTCTTCCTTAAGGCGATGGGCTACACGCTGCCGCAGATCCAGGGCAAGCACCACCGCATCTTCTGCGAGCAGGCCGAGGTCAATTCGCCCGCCTACGCCGCCTTCTGGGACCGGCTGCGCCGCGGCGATTTCATCACGGACCGCTTCAAGCGCATCGACAGCCAGGGCCGCGTGGTGTGGCTGGAGGCGTCCTACAACCCCGTCATCGACTCCGACGGCAAGCTCTACAAGGTGGCCAAGTTCGCCACCATCATCACCGATCAGGTAAACCGCGAGATCGCGGTATCGGAAGCCGCCACCATCGCCTTCGACACCTCGCAGCAGACCGACAACTGCGCCCAGCAGGGCGCCGAGGTCATCAAGCAGACCGTCAACGTGATGCAAGAGCTCGCCGGTGCCATGGATGACGCTTCCGAGGGCATAGGCGCGCTCAACAAGCAGTCCCAGAACATCGTCGCCATCATCAACAACATCGGCAGCATCGCCGACCAGACCAATCTGCTGGCGCTCAACGCCGCCATCGAAGCAGCCCGCGCGGGCGAGCATGGCCGCGGCTTCGCGGTGGTCGCCGACGAGGTCCGCCAGCTGGCTTTCCGCACCACTACCGCGACGCGGGAGATCGTCGACGTGGTGCATCAGAACCAGAAGCTGGCCGAGGAGGCGGTGCACATCATCGACAATGGCAAGCGCCACGCCGAAACCGGGCTGGTACTTGCCGGCGAGGCCGGCTCGGTGATCGTGGAGATCCAGGATGGGGCGCAGCGCGTCGTCGACGCGGTAGGCAAGTTCGCCAGCCAGCTGTCGAAGTAGGCGCGAGGCGAACGCACCCTTTCTCCAGGGCATCGCGGACACGCCGCCAGAGCAGCCGGCGAACCCGTCTCCCGCCAGGGAAACAGCCCTCGCCAGCCGCTGATGCCACGCCAGGCACCATTTCCCGATCCCGCAGGACGCATGGCCTTGCGCCCGCCCCGGACCGGCCTCTGCCCTGCCTGCGGCCGCTCGCCGCCTTCCCCGCTCGCTCCCGGCTTTCCGCTGCCGGCGGTACCTCCTCCGCCTGCGCGGAAAACGTGGATAGGTTCTGATTTTTTCTTGGTTCGGCTGCCACATTCCGCCGGCTAATGTGGCCGGGTGAATCGCGCCGGCGCGCCGCCGGCTCTCAGCCCGAGGACCAAGCCATGCCTACCCTGCAAGCCGCGCCCGCCGCGCTCAGCCCCGAAGAAGAAAACCTGGAAGCCGCCTTCCGCCGCGCGCAGGCGCAGCGCCTGGGCTATGGCGGCGACATCGACCCGGTCACTGCCTGGAAGCTGGTGAGCAGCGGCCGCGCCAAACTGGTGGACGTGCGTACCGCCGAGGAGCTGAAGTACGTCGGCCAGGTGCCCGGCAGCGGCCACGCCCCTTGGGTGCAGGGCCTGCCGATGGCGCCCAACCCCGACTTCCTGCGCCAGCTCGGCGAGCATGCCAGCCGCGACGACACGGTGCTGCTGCTGTGCCGCAGCGGCAAGCGCTCGGTGGCCGCCGCGCAGACCGCCACCCGCGCCGGCTACCCGCGCGTCTTCAGCATCCTTGAAGGTTTCGAGGGCGACCTGGACGCCACCCGCCACCGCGGCGGCAGCAACGGTTGGCGCTTCCGCCAACTGCCGTGGACGCAGGAATGAGCGAAGCCGCCCTCAACCCCGCCGCGCCGCCGCCGCTGGCTGTGGGCGAACCACGCAACGGCGAAACCGAAGCGCCGGCCTGGGACCTGGAAGACATCGTTGCCCGCCTGCGCGCAGTGCGCCAGCGCTGGCGCGAAGCCCAGCACCGCGACCGCGAGCGCGGCGGCCGCGAGTTCCCCTCCCTGGCCGCGCTGCAGACGGTGATGGAGGGCCTCGCCGGCGCCCTGTTCCCGATGCGCCTGGGGCCGGCCGACCTGCGCCAGGAGAGCGAGGACTTCTACGTCGGCCACACCCTGGACGCGGCGCTCTACAGCCTGCGCCACCAGATCGCGCTGGAACTGCGCTACGCCCATCGCCATGAAACGGCCGCCGCCAGCCCGCTCGCCGCAAAGCAGGAGGCCGACCGCATCGCCGCCGCCTTCGCCGCCGCGCTGCCGGAAATCCGCGCGCTGCTGGACACCGACGTGGAAGCCGCCTTCCGTGGCGATCCCGCCGCCCGCACGGTGGACGAAGTGGTGCTGTGCTACCCCGGCCTGCTCGCCGTGATCCACCACCGCATCGCCCACCAGCTCTACCGCCTGGGCGTGCCGCTGGTGGCGCGCATCATCGCCGAGATCGCCCACTCCGCCACCGGCATCGACATCCACCCCGGTGCCCGCATAGGTGCCAGCTTCTTCATCGACCACGGCACTGGCGTCGTCATCGGCGAAACCACGGTGATCGGCGACCGGGTGCGGCTCTACCAGGCGGTCACCCTGGGCGCCAAGCGCTTCCCGGTGGACGAGGACGGCGGCCTGCAGAAGGGCCTCGCCCGCCACCCGGTGATAGAGGACGACGTGGTGATCTACGCCGGCGCCACCCTGCTCGGCCGCATCACCATAGGCCGTGGCGCCAGCATAGGCGGCAACGTCTGGCTCACCCGCAGCGTGGAGGCCGGCAGCAACGTCACCCAGGCGCACCTGCAGCACACCGCCCACGAAGCCTCCGGGAGGCCCTGATGCTGAGCGCCAGCGCCGAGAACGCGCCCACCTCGCCCACGGCCGGCGCACCGCAGGACGACGAGATCGCCCACCTCGTCGGCATCAACCTGCGCCGCATCCGCAGCGGCCTGCACCTGTCGCTGGACGCCCTCGCCCAGCGCTCCGGCGTCAGCCGCGCGATGCTGAGCCAGGTGGAGCTGGGCCGCAGCGTGCCCTCCATCGCCATCCTGTGGAAGATCGCCCGCGCGCTGGACCTCACCGTGTCCGCCTTCCTGTCGCGGCGGGCCGATCCCGGCGCGGTGCTGGTGCGGGTGGCCGACTCCCGCAGCCTGCTCTCCAACCGCAGCCAGTTCTCCGCCCGCGCCCTGTTCCCGCTGGAGGAAGCGCCGCGCGCCGAGTTCTACGAACTGCGGCTGGGCCGGCTGGCGGAAGAACGCTCGCCGGCCCACGCCGCCGGCACCCGGGAAAACCTGGTGGTGGCGCGCGGCTCGGTGCAGGTGGAAGTCGACGAACGCCGCTACACCCTGGCCACCGGCGACGCGCTCTACTTCGAGGCCGACGTGCCGCATGCCTACCGCAACCTGGCAGATACCGAGGCAACGCTTTACCTGGTGATGACGCGGACAGCGGTCTGACGGGCCAGCGGCAGCAGGACCCGGCAAGCCTTCCTCTGCCGTCAGCCCGGACTGCGCCCTCGCGGGGCGCACGCGGAAAAGCGGAGCGCTGCGGCATCCGCCGGAGCATGCCGTGGCCTGAAGGCCACAAGGCCAGGGCACGGAGCGGGACCGGGGGAAGGAGGCTGACGCCAGGCAGCGCCCTTCGGGCGCGCCCCCTCGCCCCGGCCCTGCCGCACAAGGCGACGCAGAATACCGCCCCGGGTGCCACATGCTCCCCGACCCACGGCGCCAGCGCGGTTTCATCCTGGACCCGCTTCTGCAAGAATTCAGGCCTTCCATCGCTGATGGGCCGGCAAATCTCCAGCGCACACCGCAGCCGGCTCCAGCCAACCCAGCCTCTACCCCGGACACCCGGCAAGAACCCCAATGACCCCCTCCCCGCCCCGCCGCTTCCCTCATCCGCTCGCGCCGCTCGCCGCCCTCGCCGCCGCCCTCTGCCTCCATGCCCTGCCGGCCCAGGCCGGCGCCACGCTGGATGCGATCAAGAAGCGCGGCGAGATCGCCTGTGGCGTCAGCAGCGGCGTGCCGGGCTTTTCGGCGGCGGACGACAAGGGCCAGTGGCGCGGGCTGGATGTGGATGTCTGCCGCGCCATCGCCGCCGCGGTGCTGGGCGACGCCACCAAGGTGAAGTGGGTGCCGCTGGGCTCGCAGCAGCGCTTCTCCGCGCTGCAGGCGGGCGAGGTGGACATCCTGTCGCGCAACACCACCTGGACGCTGACCCGCGATGCCTCGCTGGGCATCTCCTTCGCCGCCGTCACCTACTACGACGGCCAGGGCTTCCTGGTGCCCAAGCGCTTCAAGGTGGCGAGCGCCCTCCAGTTGAAGGACGCCGACATCTGCGTGCAGTCCGGCACCACCACCGAGAAGAACCTGGCCGACTACTTCCGCGCCCAGGGCATACGGGTGAAGCCGGTGGTGTTCGAGAAGTTCGACGCCTCGCTGAAGGCCTTCTTCAACGGCCGCTGCGTGGCCTACACCACCGACGCCTCCAGCCTGGCCGGCATCCGCGCCGGCGAGGCGCCCAACCCGGACGACTACGCCATCCTGCCGGAGCTGATCTCCAAGGAGCCGCTGGGGCCGGCGGTGCGCCGTGGCGACGAGGACTGGCTGGCCATCGTCAAATGGGTGGTGTTCGCCCTGATCGAAGCCGAAGAACTGGGCGTGACCCGCGACAACGCCGAAGCCCGGCTCAAGGGCAAGGACCCGGCCGCCGGCCGCCTGCTCGGCCAGGGTGAAGACCTGGGCAAGGCGCTGGGCCTGGACGCGCAGTGGGCCTATCGCGCCGTTCGCGCGGTGGGCAACTACGGCGAAATCTTCGACCGCAACCTGGGCGCCGGCTCGCCGCTGAAGCTGGAGCGCGGCGCCAACGCGCTGTGGAACAAGGGCGGCCTGATGTACGCCCCGCCGCTGCGGTGAGCGCTGCCCGCACCGGCCGCGCCGCCTGGCTGCTGCAGATCGCGCTGTTCGCCGCCCTCGCCGCCGGCGCCTGGTGGCTGGCCGGGACCGCCGCCGAAGAGATGCGCGCCCGCGGCATCCGCAGCGGCTTCGACTTCTTCGCCCAGCCGGCCGGCTTCTGGATCTCGGAGGGCGTGTTCGAGTTCGATCCGGCCGAGTCCTACCTCAAGGCCTTCGCCGCCGGCCTCGCCAACACCCTGCGGGTGGCGCTGCCGGCCATCGCCGCCGCGCTGCTGCTCGGCACCCTGGTCGGCATCGGCCGGCTGGCGCGCAATCCGCTGCTGCGCGGGCTGTGCACCGCCTATGTGGAAACCCTGCGCAACATCCCGCTGCTGCTGCAGCTGTTCACCTGGTATTACCTGCTGACGGCCATGCTGCCGCCGGCGGCGGAAGCCATCGAGCTGCTGCCCCACGTCTTCCTCGGCAGCGGCGGCCTGGCCCTGCCCTGGGTTGCCGACGGCGGCCTCAGCCTGCCGCAGCGCGGCGGCTTCGCCATCACCGGCGGCGCCCACCTGTCGCCGGAGTATCTCGCCCTCTTCATCGGCCTCACCGGTTACACCGCCGCCTACATCGCCGAATCGGTGCGCGGCGGGCTGCAGTCCGTCTCCGCCGGCCAGCGCCAGGCTGCCGCGGCGCTCGGCCTCACGCCGCGGCAGACGCTGCGCCTGGTCACCCTGCCGCAAGCGCTGCCCATGCTGGTACCGCCGCTGGCCAACCAGAGCCTCAACCTGCTGAAGAACAGCTCGCTGGCGGTAGCCATCGGCTACCCGGAGCTGGTGTCCATCGCCAACACCACGCTGAACCAGACCGGCCGCGCGGTGGAATGCATCGCGGTGGTGCTGGCGGTGTACCTGCTGCTGTGCGCGGTGGGCATCGCCATCGCCCATGCGCTGGAAAGCCGGCTGCGGCATTGGGAGCGGGCGTGAGGGCCGGCGCGGCAGCAATGGCAGGCTGCCTGCGGCTGAGCGCCGCCCGGCCCCGGCTCGCGGCAAAAGGGCAAACGCGCCCGGCCGGAAGCGAGCCAGCAGGGCGAAGGCCCTAGGATGAAGCGCCTGCCGCCACCCGCCCCCATCGGCCTGCTGCCCTGGCTGCGCAGCCGCTTGTTCGACGGCCCGGCCTCGTCCCTGGCCACCGTGCTGATCCTGCTCGCCGCCGCCTGGCTGCTGCCGGGCGCCCTGCGCTGGGCGGTGAGCGGCGCGGTGTGGAGCGCCGACGCCGAAGCCTGCCGCCAGGCGGCAGGCGCCTGCTGGGGCATGGTCGCCGAGAAGTACCGGCCCATCCTGTTCGGCCGCTATCCCTACGAGGCGCAATGGCGGCCGCTGTGCGCCACCGCGCTGCTGCTGGCCGCCATCGTCTTCAGCCTGCTGGCGCCGGCACTCACCCGGCGCAAGCCCGGCCTGCGGCTGTGGCCGTGGCTGGGCGCCGCCTGGGTGCTGGCGCCCGCCGGCTTCCTGCTGCTGATGGGCGGCGGCGCCTTCGGCCTGGCGGCGGTACCCACCGAGCTGTGGGGCGGGCTGCCGCTGACGCTGCTGCTGGCCACCGCCGGCATCGCCACCGCGTTCCCATTGGCATTGCTGGTAGCGCTGGGCCGCAGCGGACCGCTCCCGGCCGTACGGGCGCTGTGCGCGGTGTATGTGGAGACGGTGCGCAGCATTCCGCTGGTGCCGGCGCTCTTCCTCGCCTCCTTCCTGATCCCGTTGCTGGTGCCACCGCGCCTGTCCGCCGACGTGCTGCTGCGGGTGCAGGTGGCCATCACCCTGTTCGCCGCCGCCTACCTCGCCGAAGCCATACGCGGCGCCCTGGCCTCGGTGCCGGACGGCCAGCGCCAGGCGGCCGCCGCCCTGGGCCTGGGCTGGTGGGGCACCCAGCGCCACATCCTGCTGCCGCAGGCGCTGCGCGCCGCCGCGCCCTCCATCGCCAACAGCTTCGTGAACCTGTTCAAGGACACCTCGCTGGTGGTGGTGGTCGGCCTCTACGAACTCACCGGTTCGCTGGAGCTGGCGCTGTCCGGCGATCCACAGTGGCGCAGCTACCACCTGGAAGGCTATCTCTTCATCGGCGCCATCTACTGGCTGGGCTGCTACGCGCTGTCGCGCGCCAGCCGACGGCTTGAGTTCTCCCCGCGCGCCTAGGGCCGCAACAGCTTGAGTGACACCGGCAGCAGGTAGGCCAGGAAAAGGCCGCCAAAGCTGACGCCACCGCGGGCGGCGATCAACCGCAGGTGCAAGTCGTTGTCCAAGTTCATCTCGTCCACCTCGCGGATGACACGAAGGGCGCGTTTGTACAGCGCGACATTTGCCCACAAGCCGATCAGGATGCGGGTGATGATCGCATACACGATGATCACCCCCCAGCTTATCGACGCAGACGGCAGCAAGGGGCTCACCAGGAAATAGAACGAAACCGGCGCAAAGATCTCGACTACAAACGAGAAGACACCGGCACCATAGAGCTTGCGGAAAAAGAACCACTGAATGCCGTAGATGCATGCCCAGGGGTTGAAACCCGCGTAGGCGGACGTGCCTTCATGAAGCCGCCGCCACCTCTCGGGGTATTTGTCATCTCCGGCGAACCGGGCAAGTTCGATAAAGGACACTTGGTCGGGCTCGTCCTTCCCCGACTCGTCTGGCTTGGTGCTCTGCGGGGAGAGCAAGGTAGAAGCGGCGTAATCACTCGAGTTCATGGCGTGTCCATCCATTGCAGGGTCTGCGCCAGCCCACTGCTGCCGATAAAGGAAAACGGCAGCGGGGCTTGACCAATCAGGACATTGAAATAAGTCCGGACGGATAAGGCCATGAGCATGATGAACATTCAAGGGCAATTCTCACGGCGCCCCCAATACGCCTTCCGCATCGCAAGACGAAACGGACTTCACTCTCCGCATGAATCCATCTCTCTTCTGAACGGCCAGCCACATATCCGCAAACGCCGGCTTCTGCAGCCGATGCGCAAGACTTGAGCCGCCTCTATCCCGGCACGGCCTCCGTCCTGGCCCGGGCCTTGTGCAGCTTCTTGTAGCTGTCGATCAGGCGCTGGTGTCTGTCCAGGCCCTCGAGCTTCATGCTCGTCGGCGTCAGGCCGAAGAAGCGCACGCTGCCGTCTACCGAGCCCATCGCCGCGTCCATCCGGGCGTCGCCGAACATGCGGCGGAAGTTGGCCTCGTAGTCTGCCAGTTCCAGTTCATCGTCCAGCAGCACTTCCAGCACCACGTTCAGCGCCTGGTAGAACAAGCCGCGCTCCACGGTGTTCTCGTTGTACTGCAGGTAGGCGCCGATCAGGTCGTGCGCCGCGTCGAACTGCTTGAGGGCAAGCTGGATCAGCAGCTTGAGTTCCAGGATGGTGAGCTGGTCCCAATCGGTGTTTTCTTCGAACTCGATGCCGATCAGGGTGATGATGTCCATGTAGTCATCCAGCTCGCTCTCTGCCAGGCGTTCGAGCAGGGCTTGCAGGGCATCGTCGTCCAGGCGGTGCAGGTTCAGGATGTCGGCACGGAAGGACAGCGCCTTGTTGGTGTTGTCCCAGATCAGGTCCTCCACCGGATAGAACTCCGAATAGCCCGGCACCAGGATGCGGCAGGCGGTTGCGCCGAGTTGGTCATACACCGCCATGTACCCTTCCTTGCCCATGCCTTCGAGGATGCCGAGCAGCGCCGCCGCTTCCTCGGCGGTGGAGTTCTCGCCGGCGCCAGAGAAATCCCACTCGACGAAGTCGTAATCCGCCTTTGCGCTGAAGAAACGCCAGGACACCACGCCGCTGGAGTCGATGAAATGCTCGACGAAATTGTTCGGTTCGGTCAGCGCATTGCTTTCAAAGGTGGGCCGGGGTAGATCGTTCAGGCCCTCGAAGCTGCGGCCCTGCAGCAATTCGGTAAGGCTGCGCTCCAGCGCCACCTCGAGGCTGGGGTGCGCGCCGAAGGAGGCGAACACGCCGCCGGTTCGCGGATTCATCAGGGTGACGCACATCACCGGGAATGCCCCACCCAGCGAAGCGTCTTTCACCAGCACGGGGAAACCCTGTTCCTCCAGCCCCCGGATGCCCGCCAGGATGCCGGGGTATTTCATCAGCACCGCCTGCGGCACGTCGGGCAGCGAACAGATTCCGCGCTCGATATTGCCGGAATTGGTGTCGTACAGATGCAAGCCGCGCAATTCGCCATCCGGGTTATAAATCCGCAGGCAGTATTCATCCAGGATTCCAGCCGGCAATGCATCCTTGCGGCCCGGCTTGAACCAGCGCTTGTCCGGATAGTGGACGAAGGCCGCATTGGCAATATGCTTGCCTCAGAACTGGTCGTTGTAAAAATGATGGCAATTCATCCGCTCGATGAATTCACCCAGCGCCGAGGCCAGCGCGCTTTCCCTGGTCGCGCCCTTGCCGTTGGTGAAACACATCGGCGAATGCGCGTCGCGGATATGCAGCGACCACACATTGGGAACCAGATTGCGCCAGGAGGCGATTTCGATCTTGATCCCCAACCCTGCGAGGATTCCCGACATATTGGCGATGGTCTGCTCCAGCGGCAGATCCTTGCCCGCGATACAGGTCTTCGCTTCGCTATCCGGATTCAGCGTGAGCAAGGCCTGGGCGTCGGCATCCAGGTTTTCGACCTCCTCGATGACGAAATCCGGGCCTGTCTGCACCACTCTTTTCACCGTGCAACGATCTATGGAACGCAGGATGCCCTGGCGATCCTTGGCGGAAATATCCTCGGGCAGCTCGACCTGGATCTTGAAGATCTGCTTGTAGCGATCCTCCGGATCGACGATGTTGTTCTGCGACAGGCGGATGTTCTCGGTCGGGATATTGCGGGTGACGCAATACAGCTTCACGAAATAGGCCGCGCACAGGGCCGACGAAGCCAGAAAGCAATCGAACGCCCCGGCGCCGAACCATCGCCCTTGTAGCGGACGGGCTGGTCGGCGATTACCGTGAAGTCATCAGATTTGGCCTCGAGGCGCAGCTTGTCGAGGAAATTGACCTTGATTTCCATGGGGGAAACCTGAAATGGCGTTCAACAAATTGGCCGCCATTATCTTTCAACCACCCCATGCTTATTCGCAGATTTGAACCTGCCCAGGGCGTGCTGCACTTGCATTCAGCGCCTGCCCGGCGCAGCGCAGTTGGAGACCGGGCTCACAGGCTACAAAGACAACAAAAAGCCCAACCCCAGCAGCGTCAGCATCAGCAGCGACAAGATTGCAATGAATATCAGATGTGCGAGCAAGAGCGCGGCGATGCTTCCTCGGCCACGGTTGGCAACCTCCCGGAGGTGAGCCTCATCGTCCAGCTTCATCCCGGCCACCTCACGTATGACCTTCGAGGCCCTTTTGTAAAGCGCGATATTCGCCCAGATGCCGACGCAGATACGAGGAAGTAATAGAGCACCCAGCAGTGTCCAGGTGCTCATTATCCACCCTGCCCCATGCATAGATGCCGTCATAGCAACGACAAAAAACATCAGCAGCACAACAAATTCGAATGCCACCACAGCCATTCCTTCGACATACATCCTGCGAAAGAAAAACCAGTGGATGCCAAACAGGAAGGCCCAGGGGTTGAAACCAGCAAAGACGGACTTCCCCTCGTGAAGCTTCGTCCACTCCTTTAGGTAGACTTTGTTTCTCGCAAACTGCGCAAGCTCGGCCAAGGAAACCTTGCCCACTGGACCGCCTTCTGTCGTGCTCACTGAAGTGTCAAGCGTCGTGACCGCAGAGGTTGAGCTGTTCGATTCCATTGATTTCCTTTCATATGGGCTGGCGGAAGAGACACTCCGGAATAACACAAAAGCATATATCGAAACTCGGATGAAAGCCCGCAAGGAAAGTCATACGTCATCACCCATGGCTGACAGCAATGTCCGCACATGGAGCAATGCCGTCTTGCGCCAGATGCAATGGAGCGGAAAACCCTCAAGTAGAGGTGATGGCGAACGCAGAACCCCGGCCTCACTGCACCGGCCTGCCGTCAAGCCCCGTAGCGCCCCAGCGCCTGCAGCGGCACATGCGATTCCTCCCGGGCGGCGAAGGCCTCCAGCAGGTATTCCAGCGTCACCCGTACCCGCGGCGCGATCAGCGCCCTGTGGGGATACTGCAAGGCCATCTCATAGCTGACCGGGTGGTGGAAATCCGCCAGCAGCATCTTGAGCCGCCCCGCCTGCAGATGGCTCCAGCCGTGGTGCACTCCCACCTCCGCCACACCGACGCCTGCGCAAGCGATTCCGGTGACGACAAGGTGATTACCACGCTATCGATGCCCAACCTGGTGACGCTGCCGTCCGCCGCGCGGAAGTACCAAAGCGACGCCCGGCCGCCGAGAAAGCGCCGGCTGATCAGCCGGTGGCGGGCCATATCGGCCGGCTCACCCGGAATCCCATGCGCGGCGAGGTAAGCCGACACAGCCACCAGCACCATGGTGGCTGGGCTGCTACGCGCTGTCGCGCGCCAGCCGGCATCTGGAACCGCGCGGACGCTGAGCCTCGCGCCGCGGCCCAGCGTGCCCCTGCTCCCTGATCAACGAACCGGGATGTGTCGCACCCCTCCGCCACCGCAGGCGGGAAGCGCGGGTGCGGTGTCAGTTGCTGGCCGGCGCCGTCCGCCGGCTCCCGGCCCTTCTCTCCGCGCCGGCCTGCGCCCCGCTGGCAGCGCGGCGGAACTTGAAGGCGGCCGCTGCCCAGGCCGCGCCGATGAACAGCATGGCGAGATCGAAGCCGGCGAACACGGCGTCGCCCTGCGCCAGGCTGGCGAACAGGTGCCGTCCGGAGGTCATCGCGTTCAGCGCCGGCAGCAGCAGGTAGGCAAGCGCCGCCACCGCCGCCTGCTCAGCCCACAGGCGCTGGCGCGGGCGCAAGGCGGCATGGAGCAGCATGCCTCCCCAGCCGAGGAAGAGCATGTGCGCCTCCCAGGCCGGGCGGCCGGCGAGGGTTTCCGGCAGCAGGCGGTTGGCCCAGAAGTAGCAGGCGATGCCGATGGGCAAGCCGATCACCGTGCCGACGTTGAGCCGCTCCACCAGGCGCAGGCCGAAATGCGGGCTCTCGCCGCCGCGCTCGGCGCGCTGCCGGCGCTTGGTGGTCCACAGCACCAGGCCGGTGGCGATCATGGCGGCGCCAGCGAGGCCGGAAGCGAAGTACAGCAGCCGCAACGGCAGGCTGGCAAAGAGGCCTTCGTGCAGGCCGAGCAGTAGGTCGTGCGCCGCCTTGGCGCCGGCGGGCGCTGCCGGGCGGGTTTCCAGCAGTTCGCCGCTGACGCCGTCGAAAACCATGATCTCGCCGCGCCGCAGCGGCGTCCGCTCGCCCTGCCACAGCATCACCCGGGCACCGGCATCGCCGGGCTGGCGGATGTCTATGCCGTTGACCATGCCGTCGCCCCAGCGCGCGGCAGCCTGCGCCAGCATGGGGCCGAGCGCGGCCAGCGGCGCCGGCCGGCCGGCGCGGGGATAGGTGTCGCCGCCCTCGAACACTTCCGCCCTGAAGGCCTGCCTGCCGGCGGGGGTGTCGCCGTAGCTGGCCGCGGCGATCAGCGGCATGTAGGTGAAGGCGAAGAAGATCAGGCCCGAGTAGGTGATCATCAGGAAGAAAGGCAGGCAGGTCACCGACAGCACGTTGTGCGCATCCAGCCAGGAGCGCGGCCCCTTGCCGGGGCGGAAGGTGAAGAAGTCGGTGAAGATCTTCTTGTGCACCACCACCCCGGTGATCAGGGCGACCAGCATGCCCATGGCGGCGACGCCGACGATCCAGACGCCGACCGCGCTGGGCATGTAGTGCAGCTCGTAGTGCATGCGGTAGAGGAGCTGCCCGCCGTAGCTGTGCGACAGGGTGAGCGGCTGGCCGGTGGCGGGGTCCAGGAAGGCGGAGCCGCCGGCCGCGGGCGCTTGCGGCCGCCAGATGATGCGCGGCAGCGGGTCGTTGCGGTCCACCGGCAGCACGATGAACCAGCGTTCCGCCTCCGGCGAGCGCTGCTGCAGCTGGGCCAGCGCCAGCTCGGCATACTCCGCCTGGGCCTGGCCGGGCCGGGCTATCGTCAGCCCGGGGTTCATCCACTGGTCGATCTCGGTATCGAAGTAGCCGGCGGTGCCGGTGAGGAACACCAGGTAGAGCAGCCAGCCGAACACCACCCCGGTCCAGGTGTGCAGCCAGGCCATGCAGGCGCGGAAATGGGATCTCATCGCGGGGATCTCATTGCGGGAACCTCATCGGGGTTCAGGGTAAGAGGCGCGCCAGCAGGGCGCCGGCCGCGGCCACCGCGAGCAGGCCGAACCAGGCGCTGCGGGCGCGGCGGGCGGCAAAGGCCCACATCACTGCGCCGGCGTACAGGGCGAAGCTGAGCAGCGTGGCCGCCATCACCCCCTCCGCCCGCGGACCCGGCCACAGCGCGGCGACGGCCATCGCCACGGCGGTGGCCGCCAGGTAGCCGCCGGCAACGGCCGCCAGCAGACGCGAGAGAACGTCCAACCGGGCCGCGCTGGCCCGGGCCGTGCTGGACCGGGCCGTGCCGGACTTGGCGGAGGAAGGCATGAGCGGTATCAGAACTTGAGGTTGGCCGACAGCGACACGGTGCGCGGGTCGCCCAGGTAGTACTGGTTCACCCAGTAGCGCCTGTCGGTGAGGTTGTTGACATTCAGCCGCAGCGTCAGCGGGTAGCCACCCATGGCGGTGAGGTAGCGCACACCGGCATCCAGCAGGGTGTAGGCGGGCATTTTATCGGTGTTGGCGTTGTCGCCGTAGAACTTGCCGGTGTAGCTGATGCCGCCATTCACCGTGATGGCCTCGAAACCGGGGATACGGTATTCGGCATAGATCTTGGCCATCTGCTCGGACACGCCGACCGGGCGCTTGCCCTCGAGCGCCGGGCTCTGCTTGTTCTTGCGCACGCGGGCCTCCATCAGGGTGAGGCCGCCGATCAGGGTCAGGTTGCGGGTGAGGTTGCCGGTGGCGGTGAGCTCCAGCCCGGTATGCACTTGCCGGCCGCTCTGCACGTAGGCGGGGCGGGTGGGGTCGGACACGTCGTAGTACTGCAGACTCTTGTCGATCTGGAACAGCGCGCCGGTGAGCAGCATGCCGCCCAGCGTGGCTTTGGCGCCCAGCACCACCTGCTCGCTCACCAGCGGGTCGAGCACCGCGCCAGCGTTGGTGACCGCGTAGCCGCCGTAGGTGTCGCTGGCGGCGCCGCCAGGCTCCAGCGACTCCATGTAGCTGACGTAGGTGGTCAGGGAGTCCAGCGGCTTGTAGATCAGCGACAGCGTCGGCGTGGTCGCGCTCTTGCGGTAGTGGGTGGGCGTGGCGCTGGGGCTGGCCCAGGTCATGTCGTTATCCACCGTCGCCCGGTTGACGCCGGCGAGCAGGGACCACTGGTCGTTGAAGGCGATGTCGTCGCCCACCATCACGCTGGTCTTGCGATAGGCCAGGCGCTCCCACTTCTGCCCTTTGCCGACCACGCCCCAGGCCGGCTCCGGAACATGGGTGGGCGAGTCCAGGCTGGCGCCGTTCAAGGTGGTCGCGGTGGCGCCATTGAGGACGTAGTCGTAGCGCCGCCAGCTGGTGCTGATGTAGCCGGCGGTGAGCTTGTGCTGCACCGGGCCGGTGGCGAAGCTGAAGTCGACGAAAGCGTTGTAGGCCTTGGTCTTCTGCTCCTGCGGCGCGATCAGCGTGGAGCTCTGGTTGTAGGTGCCGTTCGCCTGCACGGTATTGTCCGCGGCGGCGTATTCGCGCACGTCGTACTGGTTCAGGTAGCCGGCGCGCAGGGCCAGGCGCTTGCTGAGCTTCCAGCTCAGGTTCGCGCCGAAGCGGTTGCTGTCCACATCGGAATAGGCCCAGGGCTGGGACCACAGCTCGGTCGGGTCCAGCGAGCGGGCGGAGGGGCGGGCGACGCCGCTGGCCATATACCAGTAGGGCTGCCGGCTGCTGTGGAATTCCCGCCGCGAGGCATCCACCTGCAGCAGCAGGTCGTCGGTCAGATGCCAGTCGAAGGCTGCGCTGAGGAAATCCTTGTGCACCTTGTAGTGGTCCACCCCGGTCTCGCCATCCTGGGTCACCGCGTTGATGCGATAGCCAAAGCGGCCGTCGGCGTCGATGGGGCCACCAAAATCGCCGTGCAGGTAGAAGTTCTCGCCGCCGGTGTAGCCGAGCGTGACCGAGTTGTAGCGCTCCTTCGTCGGCCGCTTGGAGACGTAGTTGATGAGGCCGCCGACATTGCCCGCGCCGTAGAGGAAACCGGACAGGCCGGTGAGGATCTCGACCCGCTCCACGTCCTCGGTGGAGGTGCCGTGGCCGTAGACGTCGCGCGGCAGGCCGTTGCGGGCGGTGGTGGAGCTCTGGAAGCCGCGCAGATAGACGTAGGGGTTGTCGTTCTGCAGCGTCGGCCAGCTCAGCTGGGTGGTCGGGTTCATCTTGAAGATCTGGTCGGGCGAGATGGCCTGGATGTTCTCGATCAGCTCGGCCGGCACCACGCTGATGGCATAGGGCGTGTCCTGCAGCTCGCGGCCTTCCCACGGACCGACGGCGGAGAGGGTCTTCGCCACATAGCCCAGTTCGGCGCTGCCGTCCCCCGCGCGCTCGGCGCTGACGGTGACCGGCGCCAGCGTCGTCTCCCGGCTGGCCGCGGGCGCCGGCACCGGCGCCGGCAGTGCGCGCAGCGTATAGACGCCGGCGGCGCCCTCCACCAGTTCCAGCCCGCTGCCGGCAAGCGCCGCGCGCAAGGCCTGCTGCGGGCTCAGGCGGCCGCGCACGGCGGCGGCCTGGCGCTTGCCCACCAGGGCGCTGTCCACCGTCAGCGCCAGGCCTGCCCCCCGGCTGATGGTGTTCAGGGTGGTGGCAAGGGGCGCGGCGGGCAGGTCGTAGTCACGGCTGCTGGCGGCGCCGGCCTGCGCCAGCACGGTGGCGGGTGCCGCCGCGCTCAGGGCGAGGATCAGCGCCAGGGCGGCGGGGCGCAGGGTGGCGCGGCAATGAGGGGGCTGGCGATGCATCGGGCGGGCTCCGGAAGGGAAAGGAGTGAGGGTGCTTTCCCTGTTTGCCGAAGCAGCTGGCAAAAGTGATAGAGGGCCGCGAAAAAAATCATTGCTCCGGCGCCTCGATGCGCACCCACCAGTCTCCCCGGCGGACGATGCGGACGGGCAGCGAGGCCGCCAGCGCCGTCAGCGCCCGCTCGCCGTCGTCCAGCGGCAGGGTGCCGGTGACGCGCAGGGCGGCCACTTCCGGCGCCACCTGCAGGAAGCCGGGGCGGTAACGCGCCAGCTCGGCGACGACCGCCGCCAGCGGCTCGCCGTCCACCACCAGCATGCCGTCCTTCCAGGCGTCGCTGTCGGCCTTCGCGGGCACCGCCGCGCCCGGTGCGCCTGCGCCCATCTGCAGGCTCTGGCCCGCCTCCACCCGCCGCTCCCCGGCACAGGCCGCGGTGCTCTCCAGCGCGCATCCCGCCGGCCGCGCCAGCACCGCGGAACGGGTGACGGTGAGCCAGCTCGTCCCCTCCTCCTGGCGGACCAGGAAACGGGTACCCAGCGCGCGCAGGCTGCCCTGCCCGGTGATGACGACGAAGGGCCGCGTTTCGGCCGGATTGCGGCTGGCCGTCTTGATGTGGATCTCGCCGCTGCGCAGGCGGATCGCCCGGGTGTGGGCGTCGAAAGCCAGGTCCACCGCCGAACGGGCGTTGAGCACGATGACGCTCTGGTCCGGCAGCGTCACCGTCAGCCGTTCGCCGGTGCCGGTGCGGTAGTCGGCCAGCAGGCCGTCCAGCGGCTGGTAGCGGTCCGCCATCGCCAGCCCCAGCCCGACAGCCGCCGCCAGCGCCATCGCGGCGGCGCCGCGCTTCCAGCCGGAGGCCCGGCGGGGCCGGCCGATGATGCCGCGCAGCGGCGCATGGGGGCGCAGCGCGACGGCGCCGGCGTCTATCATCGCCAGCTGGCGCCAGGCACGGGCGTGGTCGGGGTCCGCCGCCAGCCAGTCGCGCAGCGCCGCCTCGTCCGCCGGGTTACCGTCGTCCAGCCTCAGCTGCCAGGCGATGGCCTCGTCCAGCACCCGGCCGGATACCGGCCGCTCGTCGTCCTTCCTGTCCTGCATCGGCTCATTCCACCTTGCCGAAGCGCAACTCGTAGCACTGCCGCGCCACCTTGGCGAGGTATTGCCGCACCCGCGGCACCGAAACGCCGAGCAGCGCCGCGATCTCGGCATGCGGCAAGCCGTCGAGGCGGCTGTACAGCCAGGCGGCGCGGGCCCTGGCGGAGAGGCCCTGCAGCAACCGGTCCATTTCCATCAAGGCCTCCAGCACCAGCTGACGCTGTTCGGGCGAGGGCGCGAACTGCTCCGGCTCGGCCGCCAGCGCTTCCAGGTAGGCGCGCTCCAGGTCCCGCCGGCGGTACTGGTCCACCACCAGCCCGCGGGCGACCGCGGTCAGGTAGGCGCGCGGCTCGCGCAACTCGGCGAGCGCCGCCTGGCGGGCGCCGAGGATGCGCAGGAAGGTGTCGTGGGCGAGATCGGCCGCCTGCTGCTGGCAGCCCAGCTTGAGGCGCAGCCAGCCGACCAGCCAGCCATGGTGCCCGGCATACAGGCGGGCGACGGAGTCGGGGGAAGCAGTGGCGTGGCTCAAGCGGATTCTCCGGGAGGTCCTGGCTGGCTGAGCCCACGAACTGCGTCGGTCTCGCTGGCTAATTAGGAATGCTTCTTATTATTGCTTTGATGGCCAGAGACGGTCAATGCACGGTCACGCCAAGGCGCCGCGTCGCCACGGTCCCTCACCACCCGCTGTAGTTCTTTCCGCCAGATGTAAATACGGCCAGTGCCCGGCCCTCCCCCCCGTGCCGGATGCGCCGGCGCTGCCGGCGGCGCACAAGCCGCCAACGGCACGTCGCTTGCTGCACTTCTGCCGAGACCGGGCAAGGCCGCTCCCCCTCCTCCCCCTGCTCCTGCTGCCCGGCGCCGGAAGCGCTGCGCTTCCCCTCCCTTTTTTCCCTACGCGAGCGCCCCGGACCATTCCAACTGGAGACCGAAGATCATGAAGGCTGTCGTATTCCACGCCGTCGGCGACATCCGCCTGGAAGACGTCGCGGACCCGGTGATCGAGCAGGACACCGATGCCATCGTCCGCCTCACCACCAGCGCCATCTGCGGCACCGATCTGCATTTCATCCGCGGCACCATGGAAGGCCTGCAGCCGGGCACCATCCTCGGCCACGAGGGCACCGGCGTGGTCGAGGAGATCGGCCCCGGCGTGCGCAACCTCAAGGCCGGCGACCGGGTCGTCATTCCCTCCACCATCGCCTGCGGCTTCTGCGCCTACTGCCGCGCCGGCTACTACGCCCAGTGCGACAACGCCAACCCCAACGGCAAGCAGGCCGGCACCTCCTTCTACGGCGGACCGCAGCAGACCGGCCCCTTCCAGGGCCTGCAAGCGGAAAAGGCCCGCATTCCCTACGCCAGCGTGAACCTGGTGAAAATCCCGGACGCGGTGAGCGACGAGCAGGCCCTGATGCTGTCGGACATCTTCCCCACCGGCTACTTCGGCGCCGACATGGCCGGCATCAAGCCCGGCCACACGGTGGCGGTGTTCGGTTGCGGACCGGTGGGCCAGTTCGTCATCGCCTCCGCCCGGCTGATGCATGCCGGCCGCATCTTCGCGGTGGACGCGGTGCCGGACCGCCTGGAAATGGCCCGCGCCCAGGGCGCCGAGGTCGTGGATTTCGACGCCGAAGACCCGGTGGCCACCCTGCTGGCGCTCACCGGCGGCATCGGGGTGGATTGCGCCATCGACGCGGTGGGTGTGGACGCGGTGCATGCCCACCACGGCCCCGCCGCCGCCGACCCCGCCATTCCGGAGCAGGAAGCGCTGGCCCCCCGGCTCGCCCCCCACGCCCGTCCCGACGACGGCAACTGGCAGCCGGGCGACGCCCCGGCGCAGGCGCTGGACTGGGCAGTGCGGGCGCTGGCGAAGGCCGGCACGCTGTCCATCATTGGCGTCTACCCGCCCACCGACAAGGTCTTCCCCATCGGCGCGGCGATGAACAAGAACCTCACGGTGCGCATGGGCAACTGCAACCACCGCAAGTACATCCCCGAACTGCTGGAGCTGGTGCGCGCCGGCGTGATCGACCCCGAAGCCATCCTTACCCGCCGCGAACCGCTGACCTCGGCCACCGAGGCCTACGCCGCCTTCGACAAGCGCAAACCCGGCTGGATGAAAGTGAAGCTGCAGCCGGACACCTGAACCTCCACCTCCCCCGCCTCCCCGCGCCTCCGCCGCCCGCCGGCGCGGCGGCGCCTTCCACCCGGCAGGAGCGTGCGGTCCCCCCGGCGGATGCGTCCGTGAAAACGGCTTGACTTAGAGCGTGCTCGAACGCCTAGCATGCCTTCCATGGACACCTTCCTCAGCATCGACGAAGTCGCCCGCCGCACCGGGCTCAGCGCGCACACCCTGCGCTACTACGAACGCATCGGCCTGATCGGGCCTGTGGCGCGCGGCAGCGACGGCCGCCGCCGCTACAGCGCCGCCGATCTGGCCTGGATCGGCTTCCTGCTGCGCCTGCGCGGCACCCGCATGCCGGTCGCCAGCATGCAGGCCTTCGCCCGCCTGCGCGTCGCCGGCGACCAGACCGCCGGCGAGCGCCGGCAGATGCTGGAGAAGCACCTGGCGACGGTAGTAGCCGAGATCGCCACCCTGCAGCAA
Source organism: Azoarcus indigens (assembly GCF_004361735.1). Taxonomy (GTDB): domain Bacteria; phylum Pseudomonadota; class Gammaproteobacteria; order Burkholderiales; family Rhodocyclaceae; genus Azoarcus; species Azoarcus indigens. Next base: position 188,635 of record NZ_SNVV01000001.1, read on the forward strand.
TCGGCGGCCGCGCTGGCCGACAAGATCGCCCACTACCGACGGCTGGAAGACACCGGCGCCGCCCCCCAACCAACCTCCCGGAGAAAAGAATGAGCCCCCTCCCCCTGCCCGAGCCCACCCCGGCCGCCGCCCCCGAAGCCGACCGCTACGCCCGCGGCCTCGCCCGCCTGCGCGAAATCGACGGCGACGCCGGCGAACGGGTGGTGGACAGCCTCTCCGCCATCGCCCCGGACTTCGCCCGCTATCTGATCGAATTTCCCTTCGGCGACATCTACTCCCGCCCCGCCCTCGGCCTGCGCGAGCGCGAGATCGCCACCGTGGCCGCGCTCACCGCGCTGGGCAATGCGGCGCCCCAGCTCAAGGTCCACATACAGGCGGCGCTGAACGTCGGCGTGTCACGGGACGAAGTGGTGGAAACCATCATGCAGATGGCGGTCTACGCCGGCTTCCCGGCCGCCCTCAACGGCCTCTCCGCGGCCAGGGAAGTGTTCGCCGCGCCCGCCGCGGGCTGAGCAAGCCGCCGCTGCGCGCCGGCGCCCGGGTGGCCGCATCGCAGCAGCGCTGCTCCGATCCGGTCACTCCGCCCGCCCCGCCGCTGCGGGAGCGATTCCCCCGGCGCCGACGATTTCCCCGCCAGCGCTGGCACTGCCGCCCACCCGCAAACGCCCGGCATACCGGCACAACCTTTGCCTGACACCCCGCTTCCCCATACGGCGCGCCGCTGTCCGCGTGCCGGAAAACGACAGAGAGAAGCGAGATGCGAGACGAAGCGGAATTGCGCCTGCAGGCGGACGTGCTGGTGATAGGCGGCGGGCCGGCCGGAGCGTGGGCGGCATGGAATGCGGCCAGGGCCGGGGCCAGGGTGGTGCTGGCGGAAAAGGGCTACCTCGGCTCCAGCGGCGCCACCGCGCCGGGCGGCACCAACCTGCTCTACCTGCCGCCGGATGCGGCATTGCGTGAAGCGGCGGTGCAGCAGCGCATGGAGGGCGGCGGCCAGCTCTCCGAGGCGCGCTGGATACACCGGGTGCTGGACCAGGTCTACGAAAGCCTGCAGCTGGTGGAAGCCTGGGGCTACCCCTTCCGCCGCGACGAGCACGGCGTGCCGCTGCGCGACCACCTGCAGGGGCCGGAGTACCTGAAGCTGATGCGCAAGGCGGTGCACAGGGCGGGCGTGCGCATCCTCGACCAGTCGCCGGCGCTGGAGCTGCTGGTGGACGAGCACGGCGTGGGCGGCGCCCGTGGCCTCAGCCGACTGGACGGCCGCCGCTGGGAAGTACGCGCCGGCGCGGTGGTGATCGCCACCGGCGGCTGCGCCTTCCTCAGCAAGGGCCTGGGCTGCAACGTGCTCACCGGCGAGGGCCTGCTGATGGCGGCGGAGACCGGCGCCGAGCTCTCCGGCATGGAGTTCAGCCGTGCCTACGCCCCCAGCGCCGCCTTCGGCACCAACACCCGCGGCCGCACGCTGGGCTGGGCGAGCTACTACGATCAGCACGGCAAGGTGCTGCATGCAGGCGGCCCGCGCTCGCGCGACTTCCTCGCCAAGGCACTGCTGCAGGGGCCGGTGTACGCGGTGCTGGACAAGGCCGACACGCCGGAGAAGCGCGCCATCCTGCGGCGGGCGCACGCCATCTTCTTCCTGCCGCTGGAGCGCGCCGGCATCGACCCCTTCACCCAGCCCTTCCCGCTGACGCTGCGCTACGAAGGCACGCTGCGCGGCACCGGCGGCCTGCGCCTGACCAGCGACGACTGCGCCACCAGCGTACCCGGCCTGTACGCCGCCGGCGACGCGGCCACCCGCGAGCGGGTATGCGGCGGCCTCTCCGGCGGCGGCGCCTACAACGCCTCCTGGGCGATCTGCTCCGGCAGCTGGGCCGGCCACGGCGCGGCGCTGCATGCGCTGGACGCACCGCGGGAACGCAGGCTGCGCCCGGCTGGCGGCGCCGGTCTGCGGCCAGTGCAGGGCAGCGCACCGATAGACAGCGCCGCCCTGGTCGCCGCGGTGCAATCCCAGGTGCTGCCGCTGGAGATCAACTACTTCCGCAGCGAAGCCGGCCTGCGCCAGGCGCTGGGCGCGGTGGACGCGCTGTGGCCGGAAGCCGGCGGACTGCCGGACACCCGCACACCGCAGGCAGCGCTGCGCGCCCGCGAGGCAGCGGCGATGGTCGCCGCCTCGCGCTGGATCTTCAACGCCGCGCTGGGGCGCAAGGAAACACGCGCCTCCCACACCCTGGCCGAGTACCCCGAACTGGACCCGGCGCAGCGCCACCGGCTGATCGTCTCCGGGCTGGAGCGCATCGCGCTGCGTACCGAGCCGGTGCCGGCATGAGCTGGCGATCCACCCGCGCCGGTGGCCAAGGCCGTACGGCCGGCCGATCCGCACCGGTACCGCGCCTGTCCGCCCTCGTCCCCCATCGCCTGCGCCAGGCTTCACCCCAGGCCCGGCCCACCTTCCCAGGAAACGCCCGATGATCGAACTCGTCAGCACCTCCCGCTGCACCGAATGCGGACTGTGCGTCCGCGTCTGCCCCACCAACGTCTTCGACGACCACGACGGCCTGCCGGTGATCGCCCGCCAGCACGACTGCCAGACCTGCTACATCTGCGAGGTGTATTGCCCGGTGGATGCGCTCTACGTCGCCCCCTACGGCGATCAGGCGGTGACGGTGGACGAGGATGCCCTGGCCGCCGACGGCACCCTGGGCAGCTGGCGCGCCGCCATAGGCTGGGGGCGCAAGCGCGTCACCCTGGCGGCGCTGGACACCACGCCTTTCATCGACCGCATCCTGCCCTCGCAGCCGGCGCTGCCGGCGGAGGAAATCGCCTTCATCCTGGCTGCGCCGGCCAAGGAGCCGGCAGAGGCTTGAAGTGCCCCGCTGCCCGCAGCCGGACGGCAGGACGATGATTCGCTTCGCGCTGCTGGCGCCAGCCAGGGGACTTTTGCGGCGCACCCAGCCCAGCGCCGGGGCCGGCTTCCCCCGGCGGCCTTTCTTCGCGGAGCACCAATACCGCTCGGCGAGGGGCGCAACACGCCCTCCCCGCGCAAGGGCCGGGGAGAGCGTGTTGCCCCGCCAGGGGCGGCAGGGCCTATCGGCTCACAGCACTTCGACAACCTGCTCGAAACCCAAGCGCTCCGCGCGCGGGGCGGGCGAGCCGGCAAGGCCGTAGCCGAGGTTGGCGATGAGGTTGACCCTGTAGCGGCCGTCCGGGAAGAAGGTCTGGTTCAGCAAGTCCGCGTTGAAGCCGCTCATGGGGCCGACGTCCAGGCCGAGAGCGCGGGCGGCGACGATGAGGTAGGCGGCCTGCAGCGAGCTGTTGCGGAAGGCGGTGGGGTCGACGAGCGCAGGATTGGCCTCGAACAGCTCGCGGATCTTGGGGTTGGCCACATGTTCGAAGAAGCGGCTGTCCTGGGCGACGATGACCGTCACCGGCGCGGCCAGGGTCTTCTCCTTGTTGCCGGCGGACAGGGCTGGCTCCAGCCTGGCCTTGGCCTCGGCGCTGCGCACGAAGACGTAGCGGCCAGGCTGGGCGTTGAAGGCGGTCGGGCCCCATTTCAGCAGTTCGTAGAGCTGCTGCAGGGTTTCGTCGCCCACGGCGGTGGCTTCGAATTTGCCGTAGGTGCGGGCCTGCACGAAGAGCTGGTCGAGTGCGGCCTGGTGGAGGGGAGTGCCCATGGTTTCTCCTGTTGGATGGGTATGGAAACGCGGGGGAAGATCCGGCCTCGCCGGCCGGGTTGGAAAGTCGGGAAGGCGTTCAGGCCACGGCCAGCGCCACGCCGCGGGAAGCCAGCAGCGCGCGGGCGTTGGCGCTGAAGATGCGCTCGCGCTGGGCGGGCTGCAGCGGCGCCCGCAGGATCTGGTCTATCACCGGCCGCACACTGGGCGCCGGCGCGTAGTCGGTGCCGAGGACGATGCGGTCCTCGCCCAGCACCCGCGCCGCCAGCGCGATGGCCTCGGCGCCGCGGCCGGCGGCGCCGGTGTCGAACCACAGCCGGTGGAAGCGGGCGCGCACCTCGTCCGCACCGGCGCCCACGCCCAGGCGCTCGGCGTTGAGCGCCACCTGCTCGGCTACCAGGGCGATGGTGCCGGCGCCGCCCAGCATGGCGATCTGCACGGTGACGTCAGGGTAGGCGTCGAGGAAATCGCTGAAAGCCAGGGTGATGGCGGCGGCGGCGAAGCTCCAGCCGGTGTCCAGCAGCGCGCGGATCTCGGCGTTGTCGCTGTGCAGGTGCAGCGGCGGCTGGCCGGGCACCGAGGGGTGGGCGTAGCCGGTGTGCAGGTAGAGGTGGCTGCGGTTGCGCTGGGCGACCTCGAACAGCGGCCGGAAGCGCTCGGCGCCGGCCAGGCTGGTGAAGCCATTGACCGGCAGCACGCCGCCTATCAACCCCAGCTCGGCATGCGCCCGCGCCAGCTCGCGCGCCGACCAGGCCACGTCCGAGCTGGACAGCGCCGCCACCGCGCTGAAGCGCCGCGGGTGGCGCCGCACCAGCGCGGCGAGGTCATCGTTGTAGGCGGCCCACAGCGGCAGGGTTTCCGCCGCCGGCAGCGCGGCGTCCACGCCCAGCGTGGTCGGCCAGGACAGCAGCTGGTGCGCGATGCCGTGGGTGTCCAGGTGGTCCAGCCGGGCGTCGATGTCGAACCACTGCGGCCCCACCGGGAAGGCCTCGGAGCGGCCGTGCGGCGTGCCGGGGCCGGCGCGGTGCAGGTGGCGGCGGCCATCTTCGCCGCCGACGAAGCGCGGCGCCACGCCACGGGCGCTCAGCAGTTCCACCGCGCGCGGCGAGAACCAATGGCTGTGGAGGTCGATGAGGCCGCGCGGGGCGGCGGGCGGCGATGCGTCTGAAATCGTGCTCATGGGCACAGTCCTCTGGGCGGGGGGTCAGGTCGGCTTGGGGCGGAAGAAGATGTCGCGCAGCATGCCCCGCTGGGCTTCGAGATCGGCCACCAGGGCATCCGGCGGCGGGCTGCGGTGCAGGCGCCCGCGCTCGGCGGCGCTGCCGGGGTAGAAGGGCGGCGGCGGCGCGTCCGGCATGGTGCCGAGCTGGTAGGCCTGCTGCGCCACCGCCGCCTGGCCGCGCGGCGAAAACAGCCAGCTCTTCAGCAGCCGGGCGCTCGCCGGGTGCGGCGCGCCGCCGACCACGCCGAAGCCGAAGGGCACGTTCACCGAGAAGTCGGGCACGAAACGGATGGCCACCGGCGCGCCCAGCGCCCGCTGCCGCACCACCACCGCCAGGTAGCCCCAGGGGTTGAGCGCCAGCCGGCCCTGGCTGACGTAGGTCACGCCGGCATCCGGCCCGGTGAACAGGCCGGCGCGGTGCAGCGCCTGCAAGCGCGGCCGATCCACCACGCCATCGCGCAGCAGGGTGGCGAAGGCGACGTCGGTGGTGCCGACGGCGGTCACCGGCTTGATGTAGGAGAAGCGGCCCTGCCAGGCCGGCGCCAGCAGCTCGTCGAAGCGCTGCGGCAGCGCATCCGCTTCCACCTGCTGGCTGTTGTAGGCGAGGCCGAAGACCTTGGAGAAGGGGTAGTGGGCGCGGTCCGCCTCGTCTCGGTATTCATCCGCCAGCCCTTCGGCGCTGGCCGGGCGCCAGGGTTCGAAGTAGCCGCGGCGGGCGATCAGCGGCAGCACGTTCACCGGCTGCATCAGCAGGTCGCCCATGCGGTTGCCGGCCTGGCGCTCGGCGTCTATGCGCGACATCACCTGGGTGGGCGAGACGTGCATGTAGATCACCCGCAGGCCGGGGAAGTCCGCCTGGAAGGCCAGCCACAGCGGCTCCCATTCGGCATCCACCGCGGCGCCGTAGACCACCACGGTGCGCTGCCCGCCCTGCAGCGCCTCGCGGTACAGGCCGGCGAGTTCGTCGCGGGTAGCGGCGTTGCCGAACAGGGTGGCTTCGGCTGCTTCGGAAGTCTTAGCGCCCTGCCCTGCTCCGCCGCCCCCACCCTCCGCGCCGCAGCCGGCCAGCGCCCAGCCGGCGGCACCGGCGAGGCCGGCGCGCAGCAGGCGGCGGCGGCCGGCATCCGCATGGGCAAGGCCGGGGATGAAGAAGCGCTTCATGCCGCCTCCGCCACCGCGTCCAGCGCCGCGGCCGCTTCCGGCAGGATCACCGCGTCGCCCGGCGCCAGCGTCACATGGGCTTCGTGCCAGCCTGGCGGGTGATGCAGGTCGCCACGGCCATCCCAGGCGGCCAGCGGCAGGCTGGCGAGCAAGCGCTGGCCTTCCACCGTCACCTCCGCCTGGAAGCGCTCGCCCAGGTAGGCGATGGCGCCGGCGCGGGCGGCGAAGGCATTGGCCGCGCCCTGCGCCGCCACGCCGGCTTCCAGCCGCAGGTTGGCGCTGCGGAAGGCGAGCAGGCCGCGCTGGCCCACCGCCAGGGCGGCCGGCGCGCGGCCAACCACCTCGCGGCGCCATCCATCGGGGAGGAAGGAGGCGCGCTCGCCGTCGCGGCGGGTCAAGCGGCCGGGCAGCAGGTTGTCGAAGCCGACGAACTCGGCGACGAAGCGGGTGGCCGGCGACAGGAAGATCTCGGTGGGCGTGCCCAGCTGCTCCAGCCGGCCCAGGCGCATCACCGCCACCCGGTCGGCCAGCGCCAGCGCCTCCGCCTGGTCGTGGGTAACGTAGATGGAGGTGCCGCCGGCCTCCTCGTGCACCCGCCGCAGGTCCTGCCGCAGGCGCTGGCGCAGCTGGGCATCCAGGTTGGACAGCGGCTCGTCGAACAGCAGCAGGCTGGGCCGCGCCACCACCGCCCGCGCCAGCGCCACCCGCTGCTGCTGGCCGCCGGAAAGCTCGGCCGGGCCGCGGCCCTCCAGCCCGTCCAGGCCGACCAGCTCCAGCGCCGCGCCCACCTCGCGCGCCAGCTGCTCGCGCGACAGGCCCTTGCGCCGGTGGCGCAGCGGATAGGCGACGTTGTCGAACACACTCATGTGCGGCCACAGCGCATAGCTCTGGAACACCATGCCGATGGCGCGCTTCTCCGGCGGCACGAACAAGCCCGCCGCCGGATCGGCGACCACGCCGCCGCCCAGCGCGATGCGGCCGGCGGAGGGTTCCTCCAGCCCGGCGATGCAGCGCAGCGTGGTCGTCTTGCCGCAGCCGCTGGGGCCGAGCAGGACGAAGAATTCGCCGTCGCGTATCTCCAGGTCCAGGCCGTCGATGGCGCCGCGCTTGGGCGCGGTGGTGACCCGCTTGCCGGCGGCGAAATACTTGCGCAGGCCCTGCAGGCTCACGCCACTGCCATTGCTTGCTGTCACTTCTCGGATGCTCCTGTGGGAAATCGGGGAATCGGGGTGTTCATCGGCATGGCCTCAGGCGGAAGCCGCCGCCGGGCGGGAAAGCGGCGCGCCGCTGCCGCCGGCAAGCACGCCCAGCAGGCGGCGACGGCGCTGGCTGCGCACCACCACCCAGGCGCGGTAGCCGGCCCAAGCGATGCCCCAGATGGCCGCCTTGGCCAGCAGCAGGATCACCAGCAGCGCCGAGGCGGCGGAAAAGTCGCCGGAGGAATACAGGCTGTACACCACCGAGGAGATCGGGTTCAGCCCCGGCGCGCGCAGCAGCAGCGGCACCTCCAGGTTGCCGGAGACGATGATGGCGGCCATGAACCAGCCAGCGAGGAAGCTGGGCGCGATCAGCCGCAGCACCACGTCGATGGCGGCGCGGAACGGCGAGGCGCCGGCGATGCGGGCGGCCTCCTGCAGTTCCGGCGACAGCTGCGCCACCGAGGCGTTGGCCACCTGGATGGCGAAGGGGGTGACCACCACCACCAGCGCCAGGGTGACCAGCCAGAAGCTGCCGTAGAGCTGCTTCAGCCCCGGCACGCTCACCACCGCCCAGGACACCGCCAGCGCGGTCACCACGCCCGGCATGGCCAGCGGAATCAGGCTGACGAAGCGCAGCAGCGCCGCCCGCCGCGGCGGCAGCGCCCGCGCCAGCAGCGCCACCGACACCGCCAGCGCCATCGCCGCGAAGCCGGACAGCAGCGCCACCGCGAAGGTGGTCTGGATGGCGTCCACCACCCGCGGCAGCGCCAGGATGTTGCGGTAGTGCTGCAGCGAATAGCCTTCGTAGATGCCAGGGAAAGGCTGGAAGGAGGAGAACACCACCGAGCCTGTCGGCAGGATGGCCGCCAGCAGGAGGTAGAGCCCCACCAGCGCCGCCAGCGGCCAGCGCGCGCGGCCCAGGCGGATGCGGCGGCGGCCGCCGCTCTTGCCGGCCACGGTGACGAAGCTGCGGCGCCCCAGCAGGCGCGACTGCAGGATGCACAGCAGCGCCACCACCGCCAGCAGGGCGATGGAAAGCACGCTGGCGCGGGCGTAGTCCGGCGGTGCGGCGCCGTTGATGAAGCTCATGATGCGGGTGGCGACGACGTCGATGTCCTGCGGCCAGCCCAGGATCAGCACCATGTCGAAGGCCTGCAGGCCGGCCACCACGCCGAGCAGGATGGCGCCGGTGATGGCCGGCGTCAGCGTCGGCAGGTCGATGCGGAGGAAGGTGCCGAACTGGCCGACGCCGGAGACCAGCGAGGCGTCGTTGTGGCTGGGATCCAGCGCGCGGAAGGGGCCGATGAGGAAGAGATAGATCACCGAGGCCTTCTTCAGCACCATCACGGTGATCAGGCCGGTCCAGGTCTCGACGTCGAACCAGGCGGCGCCGGCGCCGAACAGGGTCTGCAGCAGCTTGTTGGCCGAGCCGGTGTAGGCGTTGCCCAGCATGGCGTAGCCCAGGGCATAGAACAGCGCCGGGGTGGCGAACATCAGCATCAGGCAGGGGGTGACGCCGCGCCGCAGCGGCAGGTCGGTGCGCTCGGAGAGAAAGGCCAGGCCCGCGGCGATCAGGGTGGCGGCCAGGGTGCTCACCAGCGACAGCACCAGCGAGTTGCCCATCGCCCGGCCGGTACCCGGGCTGTCGAAGGTGCCGGTCCACGCGGCCAGCGTCCACGCCCCGTCGAAGCCGGGCGCGGCGGAACGGAAGGAACCGGCCACCAGCATCAGCACCGGCCACACCAGGATGAAGAACAGCGCCGCATACAGCGCCAGCCGGGCCAGCGGCCAGCGCCGCCGCGGGCGGAAGTTGGAAGGCGGCAGGCGCAGCGCGCCGGCCGGGGTATCTACTGACATGGGTTCCAGCCTTGATGCTGTTCGGATGAATTGCATGTGCGGCCCTTGCCGCCATTGCCGCCATTACGGCCATTACGGCCATTACGGCCCGCCCTCCCCCGCGCGGGAGAGCGGCGGGCCGGGGCCGCAGCGCGGGCGATGCCGCCCGCATCAGAAGATGAAGTTGGCCCCCGCATACACGAAGCGGCCGGACGCCCCGTTCGGTGCGATGAAGGAGTACGGGTTGATGCCGCTGGCGCGGTTGGTGGTGTCGTACTTGTCCGGGTACTTGTTGAACAGGTTCTGCGCGCCCAGCTCCAGCCGCAGGTTGCTGGTGATGCGGTAGCCGAGGTTGAGGTCCACATACCATTCCGGCGAGAAGGTCTGGTCGTGGTTGCCGTTCACCGCGCCGGCGGCGGCGTTGTAGGTGTATTCGCCGTAGCGCGTCACCGTGGTGTCCACCGTCCAGTCGCGGTAGGTGTAGCGGCCGCCCAGCACCAGCTTGTTCTTGGGCACGCCGTCCTCGATGTCGCGCACGCGGTAGTCGTTCACCACCGTCACCGTGGTGCCGTTCACCGTCACCGTGTCCTTCACGTTGCTGGCCTTGGTGCGCAGGAAGCTGAGGCCGAGGCTGAGGTCCAGCACGCCGGCGCCATCGAAGCGCAGCTTCTTGCGGCCGACGAAGTCGATGCCTTTGGTGGTGGTGTCCCAGCCGTTGAAGTAGTAGCTGGCCTGGGTGTAGCCGTTCAGGCCGATGCCGTTGAAGGCGCTGGTGACGCCGGCGCCGCGCAGGGCGTCGGTGATGATCACCTGGTCCTTGATCTTCAGGTAGTAGGCATCCACCGTCAGCGAGGTGGTGGAATCCGGCGTGAACACGAAGCCGAGGGAGACGCTGTCGGACTTTTCCGGGTCCAGCGACTTGGCGCCGAACACCGCCGCCAGCGGATCGTCCGGCCGGAACTGGCGGGTGCGGCCGGGTTCGGCGAGGCCCAGGCCGGTGTTGGTCCAGTTGCTGGTGAAGGCGGTGGTCTGGGTGCCGAGCTGGCCCAGGCTGGGGGCGTGGAAGCCGGTGCTGACGGTGCCGCGGAAGGCCAGCGCCTTGTTCACCTCGTAGCGGCCGGAAACCTTGCCGTTCACCGTATCGCCGAAGTCGGAATAGTCCTCGTAGCGGCCGGTGACGCCGATCTGGAGTTTCTCGGTGATGTCGGTTTCGAAGCCGAGGTAGGCGCCCTTGACGTTGCGGTCCACCGTGCCGCCGTCGATCGGCATCAGGCCGGCGGAGCTGGAGGCGGTCACCGGGATGCCGTTGCTGGAGTTGGAGAGGCCGCCGTTGGTGTAGGAGGCTTCGTCGCCGAAGGAGTCTATGCCCCAGGTTTCGCGCCGCGTCAGCAGGCCGGCGTTGATCAGGATGGGCGCCGGCGCCCAGCTGGGGCTGATGCTGCGCACGTAGTCCGCCGTCACGCTGGTCTGGGTGGAGCGCCAGCCGCCCATGTCGAAGGTGGTCGGGCTGGCCGCGCCCCAGCTCGGGTTGGTGGTGTCCAGGCCCTTGATCCAGGTGACGTTCTCGCCCCAGCTCACGCCGATGTCCAGCTTGCCGGTGGCTTCCTCGCCGAAGCGGTAGCCGAGCACGCCGGCCCAGTCGGTGGAGTAGTAGTTGCGCCGCGGCTGGTAGCCGTTGGGGTAGATGGCGAGGTTGTTGGAGGTGTTGTCGCGGATGAGGTCGCCGGGCAGCCCGGTGCCGATGACGAGGCGCTCCGGGTTCACATAGTTGCCGGTGCGCTTGTCGGCGTAGTTCACCCAGGCGTAGGCGGTGCCATCGCCCAGCTTCAGCTCGGAGTTGGCGAGGAAGCTGAAGTTTTCCCGCGAGGCCTGGCCCCAGTGGCCGTAGTCCTTGTCATAGGTCTGGTTGCGGGCATCGCCTGTGGGGAAGAGCTGACGCCAGTCGTCCTCGGCGCGGTCCACCTGGCCGCTCTTGAGGTAGTCGAAGCTGAGGTTGACGAAGCCGGCGTCCTGGCCGAGCTGGAAGCCCTTCCAGCCATTCACCGCATGGGTTTCGCCGCCGCCGTCGGTGTAGCCGCCGTAGCGCACGTTCACCGCGCCGCCCTCGGCGGCATCGTTCAGCACGATGTTGATGACGCCGGCAATGGCGTCGGAGCCGTACTGGGCGGCGGCGCCATCGCGCAGCACTTCGACGCGGGCGATGGCGCTGATGGGGATGGTGTTCACATCCACCACGTTGTTCGCCGGCCACGGGTCGGTGCCCTGCAGCAGCGCCTGGGTGTGGCGGCGCTTGCCGTTCACCAGCACCAGCGTATAGGCCGGGCTGACGCCGCGCAGCGAGGCGGAGCGGGTGGCCTGGCCCTTCACCGCGTTCTGGCCCTGGGAGAAGTTGAACGAGGGGTGCAGCTTGCTCAGGGCCTGGTTCAGCGTTACCGCGCCGGTTTCTTCCAGCTCGCGGGCGCTGATCACTTCCACCGGGGCCGAGCTCTTCAGCGTGGTCTGGTCCTGGCGGGAGGAGCCCAGCACCACCACCGCATCCAGCCGGGCGGAATCCTCGCCACCGGCCTCGGCCGCCCGCGGCACCTGCTGCGCATGGGCCGCCGGGATCATGGCGCTGCAAAATGCCGCAATCGCGGTCAGCGCAAACTTTTGCATATACATCCTTTGTCTGATTGGTTTTCCTGCCTGCGGAAGCGGCGGACCTCCAGTCCGCCCGCACGCCGGGTGAGGCGCCGCTCTATCCAGATAGTCATAGATACGGGAACGCGGGGAGGCTCTTAGCGGAAACCGTGCCAGGAAATAATCTCTTTTATTTCAGCATGTTGAAGAGACGATACTGAGCCGCGGCCAGCAAAGCTGCTGCCTGCGCAACTGGGCTGCTGGGAATGGGTCAGGCGCTGCCGGCGGGCACCGCCTTGCTGGGTGGAAGCGGCGGCTTGCGGACAGGCGCACCCGCCGGGCGGCGACGCTGAGTACGCACCGCCCCGCTGACGCGTCAGCCGCCCCGGCCGATGTCCCGCTCCGACCCATGCTCCGACCCATGCCCCGACCTATTCCCCGCCCGGCCCATGCCCCGCCCTATTCCCCCGCTCAGGCCGGCAGCGCCTCGCGCCGCGCGATGCGGATTTCATCCACGCCGCTCAGCACCAGGTGATGGCGCTGCGCCGGATCTTCCTCGGGGAAATCGCTGCGCCGGTGCAGGCCACGGCTCTCGGTGCGGGCGAGCGCGGCGCGGTAGATCCAGCGCGCCGAGGCCGCCAGCGCGGCCGCCTCGCGTGCCTTCAGCAGTTCGCGCGGGCCGGCGGCGGACAGCTCCGCGCGGGCCGCGGTCCACAGCGCATCCAGGCGGCCGAGCGAGGCGGTCAGCTGCTTGCCGTCGCGGAAGAAGTTCTTCTCCAGCGGCAGGATCTCCTCCTGCACCCGGGCGATGGTCTCGCGGCCGCCGGGGCCTTTGCCGGCGCCAGTGGCGCCGCCGCCCGGCCGCAGCCCGCAGGCGCCCGCGCCCTTCACCTGCCGCGCATGCGCGCCCTTGCCCAGCGCGCGGGCAAAGGCGGCGGCGCCCTGCCCCGCCCACTCGCCGGAGGCCACGCACCAGGCCACCGCCGGGCCGGCGCCGCTGAGGAAGGCGCCGGTGAGGCGGCAGCGGTCGGTGACGTCGCCGGCGGCGTACAGGCCGGGCACGCCGGTGGCGCAGCCCTCATCCACCAGCAGGCCGCCGGCGGCGCGCACCGTGCCTTCGTAGGTGAGCTTCACCGGCCAGCGCTGGCGGAAGGGATCGACGCCGCGGCGGCTGAAGTACTGGTAGAAGTTGGGGCTCTGGCGGCGGTGGGTGTCGTGCTGCTCCGGCGCCGCCTTGTCCAGCACCACCCAGGCCTTGCCACCGGACAGCAGGGTGCGGGCGACGTTGGGCACCGCGAACCAGGACGGCAGCGGGTCCAGCCGCGCGCCGGCGTCGTCGTAGATGTGGCCGCTGAAGTACATGCCGCCCTTGGTGCAGCTGCCCTCCGCCGGGGTGAGGCCGTAGTGGCCGGAGAACTCCATGCCCTGCAGGCGGGCGCCGGCCTCGGCGCCCATCAGGTAGCCGTCGCCGGTGAGGCCGTTGGTGCCCTGGGCGCCGGAAAGGAAGGCGTTGCCGCCGGTGGCCAGCACCACCGCGCCGGCGCGCACCCGCCAGGCCTCGCCGCTCTTGCGCTGGATGCCGGCGGCGCCGGCCACCGCGCCGTCGGCGGTCTGCAGCAGCTCCAGCGCCGGGCTGTGGTCCAGGATCTTCACCTTGGCCGCCAGCAGCTGGCGGCGCAGGAAGGCCATGCTGTCCGGCCCGGGGAAGGCGCCCAGGCGGGCGCTGGCGAAGCCGGCCGCGCGCAGTTCGGTGAAGCTGCGGTAGCTCTGGTCGTACACCCGCTCCACGTAGCCGAGGTCGTCCAGCCCGCGGGATTCCTGGTGCCGCACGCCGATCACGCCCTCGCGCTGGGCCGGGTCGTCCGGCAGCGCGTAGTAGCCGCCGACGCTGGCGGCGGCGACAACGCCGGCGGTGCCCATCCAGCCCTTCTCCGCCAGCACCACCCGGGCACCGGCGCGGGCCGCGGCCAGCGCCGCCCAGGCACCGGCCAGGCTGCCGCCTATGACCAGCACGTCCGCCTTGTGGTCGATCTCGTAGTCGCCGGCGGCGATGCGGCGGCCGCTGTCCGTCGTCACTTCGGTATAGGTACTCATCGCGGCCCCTCAGTGACGGTTGATGCCGTTGGCGTAGCTTTCGCTGCGATGCAGATCCTGCGGGCTGCCGGGGTGGCCGCGCTGTATCGCCGGCGCCGCCCCTGCGCGGGCGTCCAGCTCGCCGGGCTTGCGCTGGTCCCAGCCCAGGGCGCGGCGGAAGGCGCCGATGCGGCCGTCGGCCAGCAGCTGCGCGGCATCCAGGCCGGGCAGCGGATAGGCTTCCGGCGCCACGTAGAGGGCATCCGGCGCGCAATAGGCCTCGCACAGGAAGCAGCTGCAGCAATCCTGCTGGCGGGCGACGTAGGGCAGGCCGTCGCCGTCGGCCTCCAGCACGTCGTTGGGACAGACACGCACGCAGGCAAGGCAGCGCACGCAGCGCGGCTCGAGTATCAGTTCGATCACTTCTCGCGGTTCCGGCAGTGGAAAAGCGCGGATTCCGCAAGGGGCGTGCCAAAGACCACTCTCCCAGCAGGGCCGCCTCATGCGCCTGCCAGGGCGGCACGGCACTGCTGCAGACGGGGCAGCAATTGCTGCGCGGCGGGCAGCGCTGGCCGTAGAAAAGCAGCCCCGCCGGCCCCAGTTTCAGGCCAGCTCCAGACCAGCCTCAGACCGCCTCTACCGCCTTCTCCGCCCCTCCGAACTGGCTCCGGTACAGCCCGTGATACACCCCTTGCCGCTGCAGCAATTCCGCATGGGTACCGGCTTCGGCGATGCGTCCCCCGGCAATCACCAGGATGCGGTCGGCCGTCTCTATGGTGCTCAGGCGGTGGGCGATGACGAAGCTGCTGCGGCCGCGCAGCAGCAGCTTCATCGCCGCCTGCAGCCTGGCCTCGCTGCGGCTGTCTATGCTGCTGGTGGCTTCGTCCAGGATGAGGATGGCGGGGTCGGCCAGCAGGGCGCGGGCGATGGTGAGCAGCTGGCGCTGGCCCTGGCTGAGATTGCCGCCGTTGCCGGCCACCGGGGTGTCGTAGCCCTGCGGCAGGCTGCGGATGAAGTCGTCCGCCTGCACCAGGCGGGCCACCTCCTCCACCTCGGCGTCGCTCGCCTGCGGCCGGCCGAAGCGGATGTTCTCGCGCACGCTGACGGAGAACAGCTGCGCCTCCTGCAGCACCATGCCGCAGTGGGCGCGCAGGGCGTCGCGGTCCAGTTCGCGGATGTCGCGGCCATCCACCAGGATGGTGCCGGCATCCGGCTCGTAGAAGCGCATCAACAGGTTGACGATGGTGCTCTTGCCGGCGCCGGTGGGGCCGACCAGGGCGATGCTGCTGCCGGCCTCAGCATGGAAGTCGATGCCGCGCAGCACCGGCCTGTCCGGCTGGTAGCCGAAGGACACGCCGCGGAACTCGACCTCGCCGCGCACCGCCTGCGGCCGCGCGCCGCCGCCGGGCTCGCCGGCCTCGTCCAGGATGTCCAGCACCCGCTCGGCGCCGGCCAGCGCCGACTGGGCGAGGTTGAACTGGTTGGCGAAATCGTTGATCGGCCGCTCGATCTGGCGCGAATAGTTGAGGAAGGCGATGACCACGCCGAGGGAGGTGTGGCCCCGGAGCGCCAGCCAGCCGCCCACCGCCGCCATCAGCGCGTAGGCGGCGTTGTTCATCGCATTCATCGCCGGCCCCATGGTGCCGGCCATGATCTGCGCCCGCGTCGCCGCCTCGCGCACCTGGGCGTTGAGGCCGGCGAAGGTACGCAGCGCCTCGCCCTCGCGGCGGCAGGCCTGCACCACTTTCTGGCCGGACAGGGTTTCCTCCATGAAACCGCTCAGCTCGCCCATGCTCGCCTGCTGGGCGGAGAAATGGCGCCGGGTGCGGCGCGCCACCGCGCGGGTGGCCAGCGCCACCAGCGGCACCACCAGCAGCGCCAGCAGGGTCAGCCAGGGGTCCAGCCACAGCATGATGGCGAGCGAGCCGAACAGCATCACCACGCTGGTGAGCAGCTGCGGCAGCGCCTGGTTGAGGAACAGCGCGATCAGCTCGATGTCGTTGGTGGCGCGGCTCATCAGCTCACCGTGGCTGCGGCGGGCGAAGAAGGCCAGCGGCAGGCCCTGCAGGGTTGCGAACAGGCGGCTGCGCAGCGCGGTCACCGTGCGCTGCGAGACGATGATCATCAGCCGCGACTGCGCCCAGGTGAGGCCGGCGGCGCCGAGGTAGACCGCCAGCAGCCAGGCGCAGGCGCCGGCCAGGCCGTCCAGCGTGCGCGGCACCACGTTGGCATCCACCACCCGGCCGATCAGCCAGGGGCCGAGCAGGCCGAGGCCGGTGCCCAGCAGGGTGAGGACGAAGGCCAGCACCAGGCCGCCGCGCTGAGCGCCGATGCCGGCCCACAGCCGGCGCAGGGTGGAGCCGGTATCGCGGGCGCTGCCTCCGGCGCCGGCGGCGGGCTGGGGGGCGATGCCCTGCAAGGGTTGCGGCCTAATCATGGAACACCTTCTCCAGCGCGGCTTGGCCGCGGTGGATCTCGCGGTAGGCGGCGGAGGTGCTCATCAGCCCGGCATGGCTGCCCTGGGCGAGGATGCGGCCCTGCTCCAGCACCACGACGAAGTCGGCGGCCAGCGCGGCGGCGGCGCGCTGCGCCACCATCAGGCAGGTGGCCTGCGGCAGCAGCGCCTTGATGCCGCCGAGGATGCGCGCCTCGGTGGCGAGGTCCACCGCGCTGGTGGCGTCGTCCAGGATGAGGATGGGCGGCCGCGGCAGCAGCGCGCGGGCGATGGCGAGGCGCTGGCGCTGGCCGCCGGAGAGGTCGGCACCGCGCTGGCCGAGCACGGTGTCGTAGCCCTGCGGCAGGCGCAGGATGAAGTCGTGGGCCTGGGCGGCGCGGGCGGCGGCCTCCACCGCGGCTGCGTCCGCCGCCGGGCTGGCGTAGCGGATGTTGTCGCGCACGCTGCCGGAGAACAGCACCGTCTCCTGCTGTACATAGCCGATCTGCCCACGCAGCCAGGCCGGGTCCAGCCGGCGCAGGTCCATGCCGGCCAGCCGCAGCGCGCCCTCGTCCGCATCGTAGAAGCGCGGCACCAGCCCCAGCAGCGCCGACTTGCCGGCGCCGACGCTGCCGAAGAGGGCGACGGTGGCGCCGGCCGGCACCGTCAGCGTCAGCGCGTCCAGCGCCGGCCGCAGCGCGCCGGGGTAGCGGAAGGTGACGCGGTCGAAGCAGATCTCCGGGCCGCAGCCGCGCTCCGCTACCGCCTGCAGCTCAGGCTGCTGCGGCTGCGCCGGCGCGACGATCTCCGGCCGCTCGGCGAACACCGCGTTCACCCGCTCCGCCGCCACCCTGGCGCGGGAATAGTTCATCAGCAGCATGCCGATGGAGGTGAGCGAGGACAGGATCATGGTGGCGTAGTTGATGAAGGCCACCAGCTCGCCGGCGCTCAGGCTGCCCGCCTCCACCCTCAGGCCGCCGAACCACAGCACGGCGACGATGGCGCAGTTGAGCGCGAAGGTGAGCAGCGGCACGTTGAGGGTGACGATGTGCCAGGCGCGTATCGCCGCCCCGGCGTAGTCGGCATTGGCGGCGTCGAAGCGCTGCCGCTCGCGCTCGCCGCCGACGAAGGCCTTCACCACCCGTATGCCGGCGAGGTTCTCCCGCAGCACCAGGTTCACCGCGTCCAGCTTCTGCTGCACCTGGGCGAACAGCGGCACCGACCAGCGGATCAGCAGGTAGAGCACGCCGAACAGCGGCGGCACCACCGCGAGCAGGATGAGCGCCAGCGCCGGGCTGATGCCCACCGCCATCGCCATGCTGCCCAGCACCAGCAGCGGCGCGCGCACGAAGACGCGCAGCAGCATCATGACGAACTGCTGCAGCTGGGCGACGTCGCTGCCCAGCCGGGTGATCAGCGAGGCGGTGCCGATGCGCTCCAGGTTGCCGAAGCTGAAGGCCTGGGTGGCGGCGAAGAGATCGCGCCGCAGGTCGCTGGAGAAGGCCACCGCCGCCTTGCTCGAATACACCGTGCAGCCCACGCCGCCGACCAGGCCGAGCAGCGCGCACAGCAGCATCAGCAGGCCGCTCCGGCCGACATGAGCGAGATCGCCCTGCATCACGCCCTGGTCGACGATGCTCGCCATCAGCCGCGGCTGCATCAGGTCCATGGACACTTCCAGGACCATCAGCAGCGGCGCGAGCAGGCTCGCTACCCAGTACGGCCTGAGGTAGGAAAGGAGTTTCAGCATGCTTTCTTGTTGTTTGGGAAGGCTGGCGGGGTTGAGAGGGATGGGTTTCAGGCGGCGTGGCTGGCAAGCTTGGGGAGAGTATCGCAGCGACGGGCTTTGCCCCCTCGCCAGCCCCGCGGCTTGCCGGCCACAGAGCGCTGCGGGCGAAGCGATGCTTCGCCTTTTTCCGCCTTGGCCCCGCGAGGGGAAAGGGGAAAGAGGAAAACGCTCCCGTGTGCGCGGCAGCGCTCCCCTCAAATCCCCCCGCTCTCGATCAGCGCATACGCCGAATGGTTGTGGATGGATTCGAAGTTCTCCGACTCCACCCGCCACGCCGACAGCCTGCTGTCAGCACGCAGACGCAGCGCGATATCCCGCACCAGATCCTCGACGAACTTGGGGTTCTCGTAAGCCCGCTCCGTCACCCACTTTTCATCCGCGCGCTTGAGCAGGCCGTACAGCTCGGACGAAGCCTCCTCTTCCGCCACCCGCGCCAGTTCCTCCAGCGTCAGCGGTGCGCGCGGCGCCACCGTCAGGGTGATGTGGGAGCGCTGGTTGTGGGCGCCGTAGGCAGAGATTTCCTTGGAACAGGGACACAGGCTGGTCACCGGCACCACCAGGCTCAGCGTCTGCCGGGGCGGCTCGCCGAGGGCGCCGTCCACCTCCACCGTGGCGTCGATGTCCAGCAGGCTGGCGATGCCGGACACCGGCGCGCGCTTCTCCAGGAAGCAGGGAAAGCGGAACTGGATGCGGCCGCGCTCCGACTCCAGCCGCGCCAGCATGTGGGCATGCAGGGCGGCGAAGGCGGCGCTGTCGAACACGGTGCCGCGCGACTCCTCCAGCACGGCGACGAAGCGCGACATGTGCGCGCCCTTCACCGCGGCCGGCAGCGCCACCGTGCTCTCCACCGTGGCCACGGTGTGCGCCACCGTGCCGTCGGCGCCGCGCAGCGCCAGCGGATGGCGCAGGCCGCGGACGCCGACGCGCTGTATCGCCAGCGCGCGCTCGTCCGCACTCGCCTGCACATCCGGCAGGCGCAGGAAATCCGGTGCATTCACGACTCGGCGGCCTCCTCGCCGGCGGCTTCCTCGCCCGGCGCCTGCCAGCCGGCGCCCAGCAGGCCGAAACGCTTCAGCTGGGCGCGCAGCACGTTGCGGGAGATGCCCAGGCGCTTGGCCGTCTGCACCTGGTTCTCGCGGGAGAAGGCGAAGGCGGTCTTCACCAGTTCCTCCTCCACCGCCTCGTAGAGCCGCTCATGGCCCTGCTCCAGCATGCGGCGGATCACGCAGGCCAGGCGCGGCCCCTCGGCCACCGGCTCGGCGTTCCAGCTGCCCGGCGTCGCCGCCAGCAGGCTGGCCTCGCCGCGCGGCAGGCGCAGGTCGCCCACGTCCACCTTGCCTTCGCGGGAGACGATGAGGGCGTAATGCACCACGTTCTCCAGCTCGCGGATGTTGCCCGGCCAGTCGTAGTTGAGCAGCGCGCATTCGGCGGCGGAACTCAGCGTTACCGACTGCAGCGCCAGCTTGCGCCGGTAGCGGTCCACGAAGTGCCATACCAGCGGCATTATGTCGCCCGGCCGCTCACGCAGCGGCGGCAGCTGCACCGAGGCGACGTTGAGGCGGTAATACAGGTCCATGCGGAAGTTGCCGGCGCGCACCGCGCGGGCCAGATCGACGTTGGTGGCCGCCACCAGGCGCACGTCTATCGGTATCGGCTTGCGCGCGCCGATGCGCACCACGCAGCGCTCCTGCAGCACCCGCAGCAGCTTCACCTGCATGGCCAGCGGCAGGTCGCCGATCTCGTCCAGGAACAGGGTGCCGCCGTTGGCGGCCTCGAACCAGCCGGCGCGGGCCTGGGAGGCGCCGGTGTAGGCGCCGGCCTCATGGCCGAACAGCTCGGCCTCGACCAGGTTGTCGCTGAAGGCACCGCAGTTCACCGCCACGAAGGGGCCGTTGCGACCGCTCTGCTGGTGGATGTGGCGGGCGATCAGCTCCTTGCCGGTGCCGGTCTCGCCGACGATCAGCACGGTGGCTTCGCTGGCCGCAACCCGGCCCACCTCTTCCAGCAGGCCGACCGAGCGCGGATCGTGGAACACCAGCGCGCGCGCCCGGATGGAGAGGGAATGCGCCTCCGGCGAAGAGAAGGTGAGCAGCGGCGCCGCCTCCCGCTTCCCGTCGTCGTGCAGTTGATACACAGATTGGCTCATCGTCGATCCTTCGTTTTGCGTCGCAAAAAGGATCGTCCACCGCCCGAGCGCGGCCAACCAAGATTAAGTGACTTGTAATCCATCGTTTCACGAATATGACCAACGTGTTGCGGCTGCAATGCCCGCCCCGCGCCAGTTCGCGCCCCCTGTTGTTTCGTTTTCGGTACAGGCGGGCGGCGCCCTTGCCCGCTGTTTCCGGGGTGTTCAGCAAGAAGCGCACCCAGTTGCGACCCGCGCGCTCCGCCGGGCCGCATCCCGCGTATCCATGCGGAATGCGCCATGCCAGGCGCGCTTCCGGCCGCTTCCCGTTCGCCGCGCCGGCTGCTGCAAGCGCAGCAAGTCACAACAGGAAATGCTGCGCCTGCAACATCGGCGCCGCCCCCGCAGCGCCGCCAGCCCGCTGCCTGCGGGCCTGGCGCCGTGGACCGCTAATTGCTGAAAGGCCGGCTTCGACTTTGCCGGTCGCACTTCCGTGTCCCTTCCGACTCTCAGTTCCTTGACTCACAGTTCCATTCCAGTCCCCAACGGTTCGCCCGCGCTGATGCCACATCCGCCGTCGGAGCACGCCACCCGGCCCGAACCGGCCGGCCCCGCCCAGGCTCATCCCCAAGGCCACGGCCCGCAGGCCGCGCCCGGGGAACAGCGCGCGCCGCAGGCGCCCGCCCTGCCCGCCTCGCCGCTGCAGTTCGTGCTGTATTTCGCCCGCGAACGGCCGCTGTGGTACCTGGGCATGGTGGCGCTGGAAGGCGGCCATGCCACCTGCAGCATCCTGCTGCCCTACGCCATCTCGGAGATCATCCGCGGCGTGACCGCGCTGGGCGGCGCCGGCACCGGCTGGCTGGAGGCGCTGCGCCTGCCGCTGCTGCTCTTCGTCGCCCTGGCGCTGGGCGAGGTAGTGCTGAGCCGCGCCGCCGGCACGCTGCAGTTCTATTTCGGCCCGCTGCAGCGCCAGGCGGTCACCCGCGCGCTCTACGCCTATCTGCAGCAGCACTCCCACCGCTACCTCAGCGACAACTTCGCCGGCGCGCTGGCGCACCGCATCGGCGAAACCTCGCTGGCGGTGAACCAGATCATGTGGGCCATCATCTTCGACTTCTGGCCGGTGGCCATCGTCATCGGCGTGTCGGTGGCGCTGCTGCTGGGCGCCCACCTGCAGCTGGCGGTGTTCGTGCTCGGCTGGGCGGTGGCCTTCGTCGCCCTGTCCTGGTGGCTGGCGACGCGCTGCCAGCCTTACGCGGTGCAGGCCGCCGCCGCGCGCAGCGAAACCACCGGCAAGCTGGTGGATTCGGTGACCAACCTGTTCTCCGCCCGCCTGTTCGCCCGCCTGGGCTTCGAGCGCCAGCACCTGGACCAGCACCTCGCCACCGAGCTGAAGGCGGTGCGGCGCTCGATGTGGTATTCGGAACGGGTGCGCTGGTTCCAGTTCGCCGCCGCCGCGGTGCTCAAGGTCGGCACGCTGTGGTATGCGCTCAGCCTGTGGAGCCAGGGGCTGATCGGCGTGGCCGAGTTCGTGCTCGCCACCAGCCTGTCGCTGCTCATCATCAACGAGGCGCGCAACCTCAGCCGCCGCTTCCTGGAGTTCTTCGAGTTCATCGGCAATGTGAACAACGGCGTGCGCACGCTGATCCGGCCGCACGAGCTGGTGGACCTGCCGCAGGCGCAGGCGGCCGTCATCCGCCGCGGCGAGATCGAGTTCCGCGGCATCGGCTTCGGCTATACGCCGGAGCAGCGCATCTTCGATGATCTCGGCCTGCGCATCCCGGCCGGCCAGCGCGTCGGCCTGGTGGGCTTCTCCGGCTCCGGCAAGTCCAGCTTCGTCAGCCTGCTGCTGCGCCTCTACGATCCGCAGCAGGGCCGCATCCTGGTGGATGGCCACGACATCCGGCTGATGCCGCAGGACAGCCTGCACGCCCAGATCGGCCTGATCCCGCAGGACCCCAGCCTGTTCCACCGCAGCCTGCTGGACAACATCCGCTACGGCCGGCTGGAGGCCAGCGACGCCGAGGTGGAGGACGCGGCGCGCAAGGCCCATGCGCACGACTTCATCGCCCAGATGAAGGACGGCTACCACGCCATGGTGGGCGAGCGCGGGGTGAAGCTCTCCGGCGGCCAGCGCCAGCGCATCGCCATCGCCCGGGTGATCCTGAAGAACGCGCCGGTGCTGATCCTGGACGAGGCCACCGCGGCGCTGGACTCGGTGACCGAGAAGGCCATCCAGGAGACGCTGGACGAGGCCATGCAGGGCAAGACGGTGATCGTGATCGCCCACCGCCTGTCCACCATCGCCCACCTGGACCGCATCCTGGTGTTCGACAACGGCCGCATCGTCGAGGACGGCAGCCATGCGGAGCTGCTCGCCCGCGGCGGCACCTATCACCGGCTGTGGTCCGGCCAGGCGGGTGGTTTTCTGTCGGACGAGGCGCCGGCCGGCGCCGGCAAGCCAACGCCCGCGCCGGCTGCCACCTCCCCGCTCGCCGATGCGCCGCCCAGCGATCCGCAGGACGCGCTGCCCGCCGACCCCGGCGGCGACCCGGAGGCCGAGGCGCCGCGCCCGGATCACGGCGCTTCCCTGCGGCCGGGCGCGGCGCCCTGAGATGGCGGAGTCTGTCCATCCCGCCGTGCAAACCGATCCGCCCGCGCGCAACTTCATCCTCTTCAGCGTCGGCCACGGCCTCTCCTCCATCGGCTCCTGGGCGCAGAAGACCGGCGTCGGCTGGCTCACCTGGGAGCTGACCCACTCGGTGGCCTGGGTGGGCACCATCGCCATGGCGGACCTGATCGCCGCGCTGTGGGTGGCGCCGCTGGCCGGCGCGGTGGCCGACCGCAGCAATCCCTACCGCCTGTTCTGCCTTACCCAGGCGCTGACGCTGCTGCTGGCGCTGGTGCTGTGCGCGGCCACCGCCACCGGCGCCATCACCATCCACGGCCTGCTGCTGTTCGCGGTGGCGGAATCCACGCTGCAGGGCTTCAACCAGCCGGTGCGCATGCTCATCAACGGCCTGCTGGCACCTCGCGAACGCCTGTCGCAGGCCATCGCCGCCAACTCCATCGCGGTGGCGGTGGCGCGCAGCGTGGGGCCGGCCGCCGCCGGGCTGGCGATGTACTTCGGCCCGGTGGCGCTGGTGTTCGCCCTCAACGCCCTGTCCTTCCTCGCCATCCTGGGCGTGATCGTGCACCTGCGCCGCTGGCTGGACCGCCCGCCGCTGGCGCGCGGCGCGGCGCTGGCCGGCGACGTGGTGGAAGGCTTCCGCTACGTGCTGCGCACACCGGAGATCGCCGCGGTGATCTTCCTCGCGCTGGCCTTCTCGCTGCTGGCGCGCCCCTTCTCGGAGCTCTTCCCCGCCTTCGCTGGCGAAGTCTTCGGCGGCGGGCCGGAGATCCTTTCCATGCTGATGAGCGCCCAGGGCCTGGGCGCCCTGCTCGGCGCCCTGCTGATGCTGCGCGGCCGCGACAGCCAGGCGCTGGCGCGCAGTGTGCTCGTCACCGGCCTGGGCCTCGCCGCCTCCCTGCTGGCCTTCACCGCCACCCCCTCGCTGCAGGTGGCGCTGCCGGCCATGGTGGCCGCGGGCCTGTTCCACGTCATCTGCAACATCGCCATGCAGTCGCTGTGCCAGCTGCAGAGCGCGCCGGCGCTGCGCGGCCGGGTGGTGGCGCTGTACGGCCTGATCTTCCGCACCGGCCCGGCGGTGGGCGCCTTCCTGATCACCCAGGCAGCGCACTGGGCGGCGCTGAGCGCACTGGTGGCCGGCTGCGCCCTGGCCTACGGCGCCCTGCTGATCGCCACCCTGCCGGCTACCCGTCGCGCCGGGCTGCATGCGGCGGCGAGGGTGGAGGAGTGAGTGCGGTCTTGCCCTCTCCCACCTCAGGCTCCCACCTCAGCCTCCCATCTCCCAAAACCATAAAACTCCCACCCGATGGCTCCCCAAGAACTCCCCAAGCGCATTCCCCTAATCGTTGCCGGCGCCTTCTTCATGCAGGTGCTGGACGGCGCCATCATCAACACCTCGCTGCCGCAGATGGCGGCCTCCTTCGGCGTGCAGGCGCTGGATCTCAGCCTGGGCGTGACCATCTACATGCTGGCGGTGGCGGCCTTCATTCCGGCCAGTGGCTGGCTGGCGGACCGCTTTGGCAGCCGCAACGTGTTCGCCGCCGCCATCCTCATCTTCAGCCTGGCCTCGCTGGCCTGTGGCATGGCGGACAGCCTGCCGGCCTTCGTCGCCGCCCGGGCGCTGCAGGGCGTGGGCGGGGCCTTGATGACGCCGGTGGGGCGCATGGTGGTGCTGCGCAACACCTCCAAGGCCGGGCTGCTGCAGGCCACCGCGCTGATCACCTGGCCGGCCTTGATTGCGCCGGTGTTCGGGCCGGCGCTGGGTGGCTTCATCACCACCTATGCCTCCTGGCGCTGGAATTTCCTCATCAACCTGCCGCTGGGCGTGGTGGGGCTGGGGCTGGTGCTGCGCTACATCCCCAACCTGCGGGACGAGGCGCACCGCCGCTTCGACGGCCGCGGCTTCGTGCTCGCCGCCTGCGCGCTGGTGCTGCTGCTCCGCGGCCTGGAATCGGTCGGCCGCGCCGGCGCCAACCTGGTCGTGGCGGCGCTGTGCTGCGCCATCGGCAGCCTGCTCGGCGTCGCCGCGCTACGCCACTTCCGCCGCGCCAGGGAGCCGCTGCTGGATCTCTCCGCCTTCGCCGCGCCCACCTTCACCCTGTCCACGCTGAGCGGCGGCTTTTTCTACCGCATCGCCATCAGCGCCACGCCCTTCCTGCTGCCGCTGCTGTTCCAGATCGGTTTCGGCCTGAATCCCTGGCAGTCCGGGCTGATGATCCTGGCCTATTTCGCCGGCAACCTCGGCATGAAGACGGTGACCACGCCGCTGCTGCGCCGCTTCGGCTTCCGCCAGGTGCTGGTGGGCAACGGCGTGCTGGGCGCGCTCGCCATCGCCGCCTGCGGGCTGCTGCAGGCCGACACGCCGGGCTGGATCGCCGCCGCGCTGCTGGTGGCCGCCGGGCTGACGCGCTCCATGCAGCTCACCGCGCTGAGCACTCTCACCTTCGCAGACACCGAGCCGCGCCAGCGCAGCTCCGCCTCCACCCTTTCGAGCATGGTGCAGCAGGTGTCCATGATCCTCGGCGTGGCGGTGGCGGCGCTGGTGATGAAGCTCTCCCAGGCGCTGCATGGCGCCGACGCGCCGCTGCTGGCGGACTTCCGCAACGCCTTCTTCGTCGTCGGCCTGATCGGTCTGCTGGCGGCGCTGCGCTTCCTGCGGCTGGCGCCGGATGCCGGCGCGGAGGTGAGCGGCCAGGTCGCCCGGCAGGCGGCCTGAAGCCGGCCCGGCGGCCGGCCGGCAGCAGTGCTGCTGCGCGACCACCAATCCAGCGCCGCGGGCTGTTGAATCCGCAGCAGCCCGCGGCGGGGCGGTGGGTACGAAACGCAGCCAAGCACTTGTAGCGACAGGGAAATCCCGCTTTTCACCCCAGTGGTATGGCTCTTGCTGACGGGGTAGCGGAACACGCCGGCGCCGGAGCGCCGCGCAGCCCTGGCCCACAGCGCTTGCCCACTACCTAGCCCCCAACAAGGAGCCATCATGAATCCTCCCGCCGCTGCCCTTTCCCGCCCGGCCAGCCAGCCGCTGGCGGCCAACCCGGCGGGGCACGGACGATGAGCTCGGCGCTGGGCAGGAAGGTGGCGCCGGACGCCACCGGCGGCGCGGGGGCGCAGGCCCACGAGGCACCGGCGATGCATCTGGTGGCCAGCGGCAGCGAGGCGGCGCTGCAACTGCCCGCCGCCGCCGGCCAGGCGCCTTTCGTCTGGGAGCCGATGCTGGCGCGACTGCGGCATGGCGCGCCTCTGGCCGCCCAGTACGCACTGTTCCCGCTCTCGGTGCTGCTGGTGTGGTGGTACGCCAGCGGCACCGAGCTGCTGCCGTCCAACATCCTGCCCAGCCCGGGCGCGGTGTTCGCCAGCTTCCTCGATCTGCTGCATGGCGGCGACATCTCGGAGCATCTCTTCATCAGCCTGTGGCGGGTGGCGCAGGGCGCGGCGCTGGGGCTGGTACTCGGCCTGGCGCTGGGCGTCGCGCTGGGCGCCTCGCCGGCCTTCGAGAGCTGGATAGGGCCGAGCTTCCGCATCCTGGTGCAGATTCCCTCCATCGCCCTGATTCCGCTGCTGATGATGGTGCTGGGCATAGACGACAGCCTGAAGCTCTTCATCATGACCAAGGCCTGCGTGGTGCCGCTGGCGCTGGTGACGGCCGACGGCATCCGCAACATTCCGCCCACCTACCTGGAAGTGGCGCGGGTGATGAAGCTGAGCCGGTGGACGCTGTACCGCCGGGTGGTGCTGCCGGGCGCGATGCCGGCCATCGCCACCGGCGTGCGCCAGGGCGTGGCCCATGTGTGGGTGGCGCTGGTGGCGGTGGAAGTGATGGCCTCTGCAGAAGGCATCGGCTACCTGATGACCTGGAGCCGGCAGATCTTCCAGCTGGACGTGGTGCTGGTATGCGTGGCCCTGATCGGCCTGATCGGCTTCAGCCTGGACTATGGCCTGCGCCGGGCGGAAAGCCGGCTGCTGCGCTGGCGGGGCCGGGAATGAGCGGCGCCGCCCTGCCCATGCTGCTGGCCGGCCTGCGGGCGGATGGCGCGCTCGCCTTCTCGCTTGCCTCGATGGCTGGCAGCGAAGCCGCCCGGCTGGAGAGCGGCCGGCTGGAGAGCGGCCGGCTGGAGACCGGCCCGACGCCCGTTGCCGATGGCGGCCGCGCCACGCCACGGATGCCGGCCGCCCGGCCCGCTCCCGCTCAGGGAGGCGCGCGATGAACCAGTCCGCCGCGTTTTCCCCGCTGCACCGCCTGTGGCACAGCCGCCGTTTCCGCGGCCTGGTGCCGCCCGCCTTGCTGCTGGTGCTGTGGTGGCTGGCCACCACGCATGAATGGGTGAGCCCGCTGGTGCTGGTGCCCTTCGGCCAGCTCTACGACGCCGCGCTGGACCCGCAGGTGTTCCATTCGCTGGCCGAGGGCATCGCCTCCACTTTCGGCCGCCTGCTGCAGGGCTACGGCATCGGCATTGGCATCGGTCTGGCGCTGGGCGTGGGCATGGGCCTGTCCAAAGCCTTCGACCGCATCATGGGGCCCAGCTTCCACGCGGTACGGCAGGTCGCCATCCTGGCCTGGATCCCGCTGCTCACCGCCTGGTTCGGCACCGGCGACCTGTGCAAGATCGTGTTCGTCGCCATCGCCGCCGCCAAGCCGGTGGTCATGGGCGCCTTCGAGGGCGTGCGCAGCACCCCGGCGCAGCTGCTGGAGGTGGGCCGGGTGCTGGGCTTTTCCCGGCTGAAGATGCTGCGCTGGGTGATCCTGCCCTCGTCCGCGCCGGCCATCGTCACCGCGCTGCAACTGTCGCTGATCTATTCCTGGTTCGCCGCCATCGGCGCGGAGTACGTCATTGGCGTGATGTCCGGCGGCATCGGCTCGGTGGTCATGGGCGCACAGGAACACTTCCGCACCGACGTCGTGCTGCTGGGCGTGACCCTGATCGCCGCCACCGGCGTGGCCATGAACAAAGGCCTGCGCGGCCTGCCGGACTACCTGTTCCGCTGGCGCACGCGCGCTTGAACATGCCGGGCGGAACGGCACACGGGCCTTGCCTTCTCCGGCACGCGCGCGGCGCCGGCTGGCGGCGCTTCGATCCGATCACCACGCCGCCACCGGCCTGACTTCCCGTTTTCCCTTCCCGTTTTCCCTTCCCGTTTTCCCTTCCCGCTTTCCCTTCCCACTGCCGTCCCCCGACGGACCTCCCCTTCCCCCAGCCACGGAAACTCCCGATGAAACGCGTCAGCTCCCTCTACCGCCGCGGCCTGCTGCTCCTGCTCGCCGCCCTGCTCCCCGCTGCCGCCAGCGCCGCAGCCAACACCAGCGATGTGCCGGACAAGATCGTGTTCGGCGAGGTCGGCGGCACCAACGTCACCACCACCGGTGGCAAGCCGGTCAGCGTCGGCCTGGTCGCGCTGAGTGAGCACCTGGGCTACTTCGAGCAGGAATTCGGCAAGAACGGGCCGAAGATCGAGCAGATCTTCTTCGCCGGCACCGGCCCGGCGCAGAACGAGGCGCTGGCCCAGGGCTCCATCGACTTCGGCACCTACGGCGGCGTGCCCAACGTCATCGGCCTCGCCGGCGGCATTCCGGCGCACATCGTCCTCACCCGCCGCGCCACCGGCTCCGGCACCTACTATCTGGCGGTGCAGTCCGGCTCGTCCTACAAGACGGTCGCCGATCTGAAAGGCAAGCGCATCACCGTGCAGAAGGGCACCAACCCCTATCGCTCGCTGATCCAGCTGCTGGAATCCAAGGGCCTGCAGGAGAAGGATGTGACGCTGGTGAACCTGCAGGGCGCCGAAGCGCTGGTGGCCTTCAACGCCGGCGCGGTGGACGCGGTGTTCGGCGGGGTGAACCTGCTGATCCTGCGCGACCAGGGCAAGCTGCGCGTGCTCGACGGCACCCGCGACTTCGCCAACGACAACAGCCAGAGCGGCATGCTGGTTTCCAGCAAGTTCGAGAAGGCCCACCCGGACACCGTCCGCCGGGTGGTGAAGGTGCTGCTGCGCACCGCCCACTGGGCCTCGGAAGAACAGAACCGCGAAACCCTGCTGCGCTTCGTCGCCGAACGCAGCGTGGGCTACCAGTACGTCAAGGAAGACTACGAAGGCTCGCTGAAGGCGCGCTTCAACCCGCTGGTGGACGAAACCTCGGTGGCCGCCTACGACGAGCTGGTGAAGTTCGCGGTGAAGCACAAGCTGATCCGCAAGGGCGCCGACGAGCAGACCATACGCAGCTGGTTCAAGCCGGAGTATCAACAGGCGGCGGTGAAGGAGCTGAAGCTGGAGGGGTACTGGACGGCGGAGTGAGGAAAGGCAAGCCGCTCCCCCTGGGCGGCAGCGACGGAAGCCATCGGCGCCAGCCGGTGGCTTTTTTGTTGCCGACCGTCCAGACCCACCAACTGGACGCTCATATCCATACTATGGATACTTCCCGGATCTGAAGCGCCAAGGAGCTCCGCCATGACCATGCACATCAATCTCTCGCCGGAGATGGAGAATTTCATCAAGGGCAAGGTCGCCAGCGGTTTCTATGGCAGCGCCACCGAGGTCATCCGCGACGCGATCCGGCGCATGCAGGCCGAGGAATCCCGGGTGCAGGCCTGGCACGCCGCGATCCAGCAAGGCGATGCCGAACTGGACCGTGGCGAGGGCATCCCCTACACCGCGGATACCTTGGACGACATCACCGCGACAGCCATCAAGAGCCTACGCAGCGGCAAGCGGATGGACCCGGATGTCCTCCCCTGAAGCACCGCGCAGGATCGCCCTTTCACCGCGGGCGAAACAGGACTTCATCGACATCCTGCGCTACACCGGCGAAACCTGGGGACAGGAACAGCTGCATGCCTACCGGAACAAGCTCGACGGCGCCCTTCAGCGGATCGCCCGCAATCCCTCGATAGGAAACCGCGCCCCCGAACTGCCCGAAACCCACAGGCTGTATTTCGCCGGTTCGCACGTCATCGTTTATCGCGCTCAGGATTCGTCGATCGCGCTGGTGCGCATCCTTCATCAGCGCATGAGCCTGACAAGGCACCTCTAGCTCGGAAAGCAGTGCCCTGGCGCCGGCAGCACCTGCCTATCCCGCCGGAGGACACGCCCACCTGAACAGGAGGAAAGCCGCCGGGCAGCAAGCGACACTGCTGCCCGGCGGCTGTTCGTTCATGCCAGTCCACTCCAGATGATGAAGGCCCGATGCAATCCGTGTCCGGCTTGAAAACCCTTGTCCATCAGGCACTGCTGCATCATCAGGGTGTGGAAGCGGTACTCAAGCCGGCACCGCCTCCTCCGCCACCGCCCGCAAGGGCTCCCGCGACACCCGGATTTCGTCCAGCCCTTCGACCAGGATGCGGTCCCGCTGCGCTGGATCGGCTTGCGGATGCTCCTGCAGCCGGTGCAGGCCGCGTGTCTCGGTGCGCTGGCGGGCGGCGCGGTAGATCCAGCGGGCGCCGGCGAGCAGCGCTGCGGTTTCGCGCGCTTCCACCACCTCGCGCACGCTGCCGCCGAGCAGGCTGTGGCGGTGCTGGCCCCACAGGCCGTCGAGGCGCTGCAGCGAGGCCTGCATGCCGCCCAGGCTGCGGAACACGTTCTTCTCGATGGGCAGGATTTCCGCCTGCACCGCGGCGCGCAGCTCACGCACCTGCGCTATTCCGTTCGCAGCGCCCGGCGCGCGCAGGCCCAGGCCACCGAGGCCGACCGCCGGCCGCTGGCGCACCGCGGCGCCCGGTCCGGCGGCGAAGGCGGCGGCGGCGGCGCCCGCCCACTCGCCGGAGGCCAGGCACCAGGCCACCGCCGGGCCGGCGCCGCTCATCTGCGCGCCAGTCATGTGAGTGCGGTCGGTGACGTCGCCGGCGGCATAGAGGCCGGGCACGTCGGTGGCGCCCTCGCCATCCACCACCAGGCCGCCGACGCCGCGCACATGGCCTTCGTAGAGCAGGCCCAGCGGGAACTTGTCCTTGAAGGGGTCGATGCCGGCGCGCTCGAAGAACTGGAACAGGTTGGCGGTGCGGCGGGCGAAGCGCGGCATCTCCGCGTTGCCGCGGTTGATGGTGGCGTAGGCGGCGCCGGTCTCCATCACCGCGCGGGCCACGTCCGGCACCGCGCCCCAGCCGTTCTCCGGCAGTTCGCGGCCGGCGCCGTCGTAGAAGGTGGCGCTGCCGTACCAGAAGCCCTTGGTGGTCTGGCTGCCGGCCGGGGTGATGCCGTAGTGGCCGCTGAACTCCACCGCCACCAGCCGGGCGCCGGCCTCGACGCCGAACAGGTGGCCGTCGCCGGTGACGCCGTTGGTGCCCATGGCGCCGGAACGGAAAGCGTTGCCGCCGGTGGCGAGGATCACCGCGCCGGCGCGCACCGCCCAGCTCTCCTCGCTCTGGCGGTTCACCCCGGCAGCGCCGGTGACGATGCCGTCGCTGGCGAGCAGCTCCAGCGCCGGGCTGTGATCCAGGATGCGCACGCCGGCCTTGAGCAGCGCGGTGCGCAGGAAGTGCAGCGAGTACGGGCCGTTGAAGCTGGTGAGGCGGGGCTCACCGCCGAAGGGGTTGCCGCCCGGACGGCCGGGGTTGGGCTCGAAGCCCATCTCCTTCAGCCGCAGGCCGATGCGGTAGGTTTCGTCATACACCATGCGGGCGAGGCCGAGATCGTCCAGCCCGGCGGCGGCCTCGCGGCGGCCATGGAGCACCTTGTGGTTGTGCTCCTCCTTGCCCGGCACGGTATGCGCGCCACCGGCGGTGGCGGCGGCGACCACGCCGGCGGTGCCGACATAGCCCTTCTCGGCCAGGACCACGCTGGCGCCGGCGCGGCGCGCGGCCAGCGCCGCCCAACAGCCGGTGAGACTGCCGCCGATGACGAGTACATCAGTGCTGAGGTGGAGGTTGTGGCTGTCGCCGCCCACCTCCTGCTGTTGCGGATAGAAGCTCATGCTGTGGTTTTCCCTGTTCAGGCGCGGCGCGCGCCCGGCGCCCAGCCGATGGTGCGCACATAGCTGCCGATGAAGCCGCGCGCTTCCAGCTCGTCGGCGGAGAGGCCGGATTCCGGCGTGGAATAAGGCGACACGTAGAGCGCCTCGGTGGGGCAATACACCTCGCACAGGAAACAGGTATGGCAGTCGGCCTGGCGGCCTATCGCCGGCAGGTCGCCGGGCACGGCCTCGAAAACTTCGTTCGGGCAGACCTGCACGCACTTGTCGCAGCGGATGCAGCGATCATCAAGTATCAGTTCGATCATCGGCGGGAGAGAACGGCGCCGCGCTGGAAGCCGCCGGGATGGCCCTTCGACAGACGCGGTTTCCCGAGCGGTCAGCCAGAACCATGCCATCCCGCAGAATCAAGGAGTTGGCCTCATCCCAGCTACCGAGGTGATGAGTACGCAGCAGTTTCGCGCCGCGGCTGCTCCGGATTCAGCAGCTGGCCGACAGGGCCACGGCACCCGCCCTTGCAGCGCGCTTTCCCCGCCCTTTCACCGGCTACTCCATAAGCAACACTTCCATGCTTGGAACTGCTGCCGAAGCAGCAGCACCGCATGCCGCAGCGAACCGGTGTGCGCCACATCCGGGGTGGAGCACAGAACACAAGCCACTGATTCAAATAAGCAATTCAAGCGCCATCTGCTGCAGAAACACGCCCTGGCAGGCTTTATGCGTTTTGTCCCGGACTTTCCGCCCGCAGCGGAGAGACGACAAGGCCCCGCCCCTCCAACCGAACTGTTCGCAAGAACGATGGGAGCAAGTAGATGGCAAACAGCAACATCGTGGATTTCCCCGCGCCCTCCGCGCAGGAGAGTTTCGACATCAACCTGGTGGCCGACGTACTCATCATCGGCGGCGGTCCGGCCGGTGCCTGGGCCGGCCTTGCCGCCGCCCGCGCCGGCGCCCGCGTGGTCGTGGCCGAAAAGGGCTACCTCGGCACCTCGGGCGCGCAGGCGGCGGCCGGCACCGGCGCCTACTACATCAAGCCGGACGATCCGCAGCACCGCGAAGGCATGGTCAATTCCCGCCTGCCCATCGCCTTCGGCTTCGCCGAAACCGAGTGGATCGCCAAGGTGTATGACCAGAGCTTCATCAACCAGGATCTGATGTCGCGCTGGGGCTATGCCTTCCCCCGCACCCAGGACGGCAAGCAGGAGCGCTGGGGCGGCCTGCGCGCCGGCGACGCGGTGCTGTTCCTGCGCAAGCAGCTGGAGCAGCACGGGGTGACCATCCTCGACCACAGCCCGGCGCTGGAACTGCTGCTGGCCGACGGCGCCGCCGCCGGCGCCACCGGCTGGAACCGCCGCACCGGCAAGCGCTGGCAGGTGCGCGCCGGCGCGGTGGTGCTGGCCACCGGCGGCACCGCCTTCCGCTCCGGCATCGCCGGCGGCAACAACAACACCGGCGACGGCTACCTGCTGGCGGTGGAGGCCGGCGCCCAGCTCTCCGGCATGGAGTTCAGCGGCCAGTACGGCATCGTGCCCAAGGGCAGCGCCTGCTCCAAGACAGCGGTATATGGCTCGGCCACCCTCACCGACGCCCACGGCCAGGTGGTGAGCCGCGGCAAGGGCACCACCATCGCCGAGATCCAGACCGGCCACCTCTACTGCAAGCTGGACAAGTACGACGACATCGGCCGCCAGCGCATCCAGGCCGGCCAGCCGATGACCTTCCAGTACTTCAAGCGCCACCTGCACATCGACCCCTTCACCCAGGAATACGAGGTGGAGCACATCCTGGAAGGCACCATACGCGCCTCCGGCGGCATCGAAGTGGGCGACGGCGCCACCACCACCGTGCCCGGCCTGTTCGCCGCCGGCGACACCACCTCGCGGGAAAAGCTGGTGGGCGCCAACCAGTCCGGCGCCGGCCCGGCCACCGCCTGGGCGCTGGCTTCCGGCTCCTGGGCCGGCCATTCGGCCACGCTGTTCGCGCGCAAGTACGGCGCCGACGCCGCCACCCGCAAGGTGAGCTACGCCGGCACCGCCGGGCTGCGGCCGAGCGAGCAGGCCCGCGCCGATCTGGATGTGAACGCGCTGATCGCCGGCGTGCAGGAGGAAGTGCTGCCGGTGGCCAAGTTCTACCGCCGTGACGGCAAGGTGATGAGCGCCGCGCTGGAGAAGCTGGACGGCCTGTGGCGGGATGCCCGCGGCAGCCTGGCCGGCAACGGCGGCCTGCGGGGCGCCGACTACGCCCGCTCGGTGGTGCGCGCCCGCGAGGCGGCCGCGCTGATCGCCGCCGCGCGCTGGATCTTCGCCAGCGCGCTGGAGCGCAAGGAGAGCCGCGGCCTGCAGCGCCGCGCCGACTACCCGGTGATCGACGAGAAGCAGTACAGCCACGTCATCGCCGGCGGGCTGGACCAGGTGTGGGTAAAGCGCAAGCCCGTCTCCAGCAACGCCCACCTGCATGCGAGGGCCTCATGATCGAGTACGTGTTCGAGGACCGCTGCACCGGCTGCGGCAAATGCGAGGAGCTCTGCCCCACCGGCACCTTCGACCTGCGCGCCGACGGCGTGCCGGTGATCGCCCGCCAGGCGGAATGCCACACCTGCTACCTGTGCGAGGCCCACTGCCCCGCCGACGCGCTCTACGTCGGCCCGCTGCGCACGCCGCAGCCCACCAGCCGGGAGGAAATCCTGGCGCTGGACGTGCTCGGCAACTTCCGCCGCGCGCTGGGCTTCGATCGCCATGAACCCGGCAGCTACTGTTACGCCGGCAACGAGGACAGCCGCTACGCCCCCGAGGGCAGCCGGACGCAGCAGAACCCCAACAGTCCGGATGCGGCCATCTACGCCAGCCTCGCCATCGCCCGCGAACGCGGCCTGATCGAGGTGCACCAGCGCCCGCCGATCACGAACGAGATCGTTCCGTGAGGCAGCGCCCGGCGGCACGGGCGGCGATGCCCTGAGCCTCCGCGCCGGCTGCGGCCGGCGCTCTCCCAAAACCCCAGACGGCACGTCCGGGCCTGCCCTCGGCGGCAGGCCCAGGACCTCTGCTGCCCGTGTTTCCGCATGTTCTTCCCAAAACACAAAAGCCCGCACGCATAAAACCCGCTCCCCACCCCCGACAAGGATTTTCACCACCATGGCAGACCGACAGCCCCCCGGCCTCCCCCACCCCCTGCTGAAGGAACTCACCCGCCACGTCGCCGCCGCCCTGCTCGGCGGCACGGTGGCCGGCGCCGCGCTGGCGCAGCAAGGCGCCCAGGCGCCCTCGGCCGCCGCCGGCGGCGAAGCCACCACGGTGGTCCAGGCTGCACCCACCACCTCATCCACCAACCCGCCGGCGGCCAGCGACGCCGACAGCGAGCAGGCGCTCGATACCGTCGTCATCCGCGCCCGCAACCGCGAAGAACGCCTGCAAGATGTGCCGATCCCGGTCTCGGTCGTCACCGGCCGCGAGTTGGAGCGCGACCATGCGGTGAACATCACCGACTTCGCCCGCCGCACCACCAACGTCCAGGCGGCGGAGCTCAACTCCCGCCGCTCCAGCGTCTCCATCCGCGGCGTGGGCAAGAACGTCAATGGCGAGGAATACGAGGCGGCGGTCGGCGTCATCATCGACAACGTCTTCCAGCCCTATGTCGGCGCCTCATGGACCAACTTCGCCGACCTGGAAAACATCGAAGTCGCCCGCGGCCCGCAAGGCACCCTGCTGGGCAAGAACACCACCCTGGGCGTACTCAACATCAGCACCCGCAAACCCAGCTTCACCCCCAGCAACACGGTGGAACTCACCGTCGGCGAGCGCGACCTCCGCCGCATCCAGGGCACGCTCACCGGCCCCATCGTGGATGAGGTGCTCGCCTACCGCTTCTCCTTCTTCGACGAAAAGGGCGAAGGCAGCATCAAGAACAGCAACCAGAACGACTCCACCTGGTACGACCGCGACCGCTCCGGCGCGCGGCTGCAGTTCCTGCTGCTGCCCAGCGCCGACGTCTCGGCGCGCATCATCCTTCACCACAGCCAGGCGCGGGAGAACATCAACATGAGCCCGCCAGTGGAAGACCCCGCCACCTACCTGGACGGCAGCGCCCGCGCCATCAGCTTCAGCTCCCGCCTGGGCCGCGACTGGTTCGGCAACTACAGCCCGCTGCTGGATAAATTCAAGGTGGATGCCAACTACGTGACGCCATCCAAGGACGACCAGAACGGCATCTCCGCCGAGGTGAACTGGGAGCTGGCCAGGCACACCCTCACCTCCATCACCGCCTACAAGGACAACGAGTTCGTCGCCGACAACGACTTCGACACCACCCGCTTCGACATCCGCCGCGGCGGCGGCGCCCGCACCGACCAGCAGCAGTTCTCCCAGGAAGTGCGGCTGAGCTCCCACCCCGGCGAAGTCATCGACTACCAGGTCGGCCTCTACGCCCTGTACAACGCCTTCGACCTCTCCTCCCACACCCCCTATGGCTCGGACGCCGGCGCCTTCTACGCCAGCAACGCCCAGTACAGCACACTGAACACCAGCGCCGCCGGCCGCGAACTGCTGGGCGCCTCGCTCAACAACGTCTACACCATCCAGAAGAAGAAACCGGAAACCACCAGCCTCGCCGCCTTCGGCCAGCTCAACTGGCACTTCACCGAAAAGGCGACGCTCACCGCCGGCCTGCGCCAGACCTGGGAATACAAGAAGAACACCTGGGAATTCGTCGAACTCGGCCAAGGCGCCGACCTGGACGCCCTGGGCGCCTCCAACAGCGCCACCGCCGCGCAGATCGCCGCCGCCAAGGCCATACGCGCCGCGCAGACCGGCGCCAGCGCCAAGTACGGCGCCGAGCGCTCCATCGACGACCGCAGCACCGCCACCTCGCTGCTGCTCAGCCCCAGCTACAAGCTGAACGAGGACACCCTGCTCTACGCCTCCTTCGCCCGTGGCGTGAAATCCGGCGCGGTGAGCTGGAACACCTCCGACGGCAGCCCCAACGTCACCGAACCGGAAACCGCGCTGGACCTGGAACTGGGCGCCAAGCTCGCGCTGCTCAACCGCAAGCTCATCCTGAACGTGAACCTCTACGCCACCGACATCAGGGACTTCCAGACCGAGCAGATCGTGCCCGATGCCAACACCACCACCGGCACCCGCAACATCATCGGCAACGCCAAGAAGGTGACCCTGCGCGGGCTGGAGGTGGATGGCGCCTGGTCCGCCACCAACACCCTCACCATCCGCTTCGGCGGTGCCATCAACCACGCCCGCTACGACAGCTACAAGGACGCCCCTTGCCCCGGCGACCTTACCGCCAGCCCGCCGGCCCAGTGCGACTACTCCGGCCGCACCCTGCCCGGCGCGCCCAAGTACTCCTTCAACCTCGGCGCCGACTACCGCAAACCGCTGGGCAACGGCCTGGTCTTCGACGCCCACATCCACGACAACTACGCCTCCCGCCACAACGTCGCCCTCAACCTGTCCGACTACGGCGAGGAAGACGCCCGCCACCTCACCGACGTCGGCCTCGGCATAGGCGCCGCCTCCGGCGCCTGGCACCTCGGCCTGTACGCCAAGAACGTGTTCGACGTGGAATACGCGGTGGACGCCAGCACCTTCTCCGGCAACTCGGCGGTGACCAAGCGCTGGGGCGACAGACGCCAGGTGGGAGCGACTTTCAGGGTCAGTTTCTGATCGGGATGTTCACGTAATAACGGCCCCGCGAGCTTCGCTCGCAGAGCCGTTCTCATCTTTGGCAATGCCCGTCACAAGCGCTATCACCGCGCTTCCGGATTCCGAGCCCCCTCACTAAGCCTTTTAGCAGGCTCGATCCTAAACCCCATCACACCAACCACCCATCCCGCAGCAACCAGGACCTTTGCAGCCTTTCTGTTGAGCAGCAACAGACCGAGCGTGTTGATGAAAGGGCAAAGCATCAACAAAAGCAGTCCAATCAGGGCAAATCGGTTCATTCCCAGGAGCCGCCCCATTCGGAAAAAAAGTACAAATGGAAAGGCACCGCGGCCAGGAGAAGGTAATAGCTCGAACACAGCCCAACAAAGCCGAGAAGCACCGTGCACACAGAAAACTTGTAAGTCCGGGCAAGCCTCTCCACATTCATAGCCAAGACCTCAGCAATAGAGTCAAGCCAAGAAACGGCCTTTTATACATTCCCTTTACTCCACCTTCTCTACTTTCAAAATCATGACCACCACCGGGTTTGAAGAACTCAATTTAGAGCCAAACACCCTGACGCTACCCACATCGCCCCCTTATTTCTCCCCATACCTTTCTCATCCTGAAGTAGCGGAGGGCCAAAACTAGCAAAGACAAAAACCATGCGAAGCCAGCCACACTCTCAGGCATCTCGTCTTCAGAAACTGATTCGACAACACCAGCAGAAGCAGCGCCGCAAAGAACACGTACAGAAAACAAGGCCTGCAAACAACCTCGATTTCATTTTCATTTTCATTTCTTTAAAAGAAAAATCATAGCCACTCAAAAAAATCAAATCCGATAATATTAGATCCATTTCAATAAATTAAGAAGACACCTCAAAGTCATACAAGAAGCCCTCTACTTTTCAACCTCAGCACATAGAAAACGACTGTACACATGACAATCATGCCAACAAGAATTGACATGATCACTCCTTTCCAACCCAGCGCCTCTACCGCGTACCCAGCAATCCATCCACTTGTTACCTGAACGGCTGCATTCAGGATTCCAAGCACAAGCACCCCTATAAAAAGTGGAGCGGCTATTTTTCGCATCATAAAAAGAGAAACTGCCGCAGAGAGAGCCAGCAGGGAACTAAAAGAGAAATAGATGATTTGCCAAAGGCTGAGTGACCTGTAGTAGTCACGCCCCCATTGAGCATCGGGATCGCCCGAAAGGAAGGCGTATGCAATACCTATGAGTGAGCCGACCGCCGTCCACGCGATATACGCACAGATTAGCCACACTCCCAATGGACGATTTTTCATTACGTTTCCTCTTCAAAATTCATGCGCTGAGCTTGGCTACAGACAGCCCGACAGCAATTGGAGGCCGTCAGGCTGCCTGAAAGCTAATCTGCGGAGTGAACCGACGAAAGAAATCTGAGCCTCTCAGTGTTCCAGACGCCATCGCGGGCGGCAGACTCAAGCATCCCAAGGGTGATGAGCAGCTTCGGCTTTCTCTTTTTCCATCGGGGAAGAATCCAGAGACTCTCCGGCTCGAAGTAATTCGATGAATCATAGTCCCCCCTATCTACGCCGAACTCCTCTGCATATCTCTCCATGAAGGCGAACGCATCGTCTCCGGTAAGGCCGAGGTCGGAGACGAGATCAGTAGTCCTCTCAAGCGACTTCGAGCCAGTAAGAGATGAAACTCCCACTGTGGGAATTTCCTCAATCAGCGTTAGTAATCGGGGCCAAATGGCGTCTTCTGTATTCACCACAACCTGTCTTCCTGACGGACTCGTGCGTTGTACAGGGATATGGATTTCCGCATTATCTGCAGCACATCGTAAGCCAGAACAGCCCATCCAACACCGGGAACCAGACGACCGACAAATGCACCCAGGCTTCTGGTGAAGGTGATTCTCAGCGTGGTCAGCGTCGCCCCCGTAAGCGTAGGCAAGGCAAACGGAAGTCTCTGTTTGATGAGACGCCGGGAAACGACCGACGCGACTGAGGTTCCCTTTGTTGCTCCAGCAAACTTCCCTCGTGTCGGAAGGAATGGCTGCCCGGAAAGAACAGCAATCGCTGCAACCACATCCTCACCGCCCAGTTGTTCTAATGTCTGATCTACGGCAATCCAGAGGAATAACTCTTCACGGCTGAGGCCAGCAAGGTCGTTATAGGTATATAGATTCAGCATAATTCCCTGAGAAGATAGCTAAAACCTTGATGAGGCACGTCTGCGAACCCGGCTCAAGCACTATTTCAATCATCTGCGGGGGTGGACTATATGTTTTATATATATCCAATATCAATAACCCCATCTCCATTCATCTATTTCCCCGACA
Organism: Azoarcus indigens; assembly: GCF_004361735.1. Taxonomy (GTDB): domain Bacteria; phylum Pseudomonadota; class Gammaproteobacteria; order Burkholderiales; family Rhodocyclaceae; genus Azoarcus; species Azoarcus indigens. The sequence goes on from NZ_SNVV01000001.1 coordinate 228,278, forward strand.
GGCGCCTCCAAAACCGAAAGCGTCGAAGCGGACAGCACGCTTGAACTGATTAAGCACTACCCCCTTCCGCCAACCTCTGACTGCATCTGCTGCTGCAACAGCAGCAGCCACGTTGCCTCTGCTGCCCGCCACGCAGCACCCATCCTTCTCCTGCTTCACAAAAACAATCACTTACCGCAGGCACAGGACTTGCCCCTGCGCTCGGCAGAAGCGCGTGCCGGTCAGCCTGCTGGCCGGGCACGGACGCGACTCACCCGGCACCGGCATCCCCGCTCCACCTGCCCGCCTCCCCCATTCCAACACCCTCATCTCCCCACAGGACAACCATGAGCCTCCAACGCCATCTGCATTCCTCGCCGCGCGGCGAGCTGCCTTATCTGCGTGCCGTCGCCAGCGGCAATCCGCCTTCAAGCCCGCTGGTGGTACTGCTGCACGGCGCGCGCGACCGTGGCCGTGATCCGGAGAAGCTGCTTGCCCATGGTCTGGGGCGGCATGTTTCCCAGGCGGCGGAGCGGCCTTACCACTTTCTTGCCTTGCAGATTCCGGAGGAGACCGCCTGGGCGGACTGGGAGGACGAATTGCTGGCGCGGCTGGATGCGGTGATCGCCGAGGCCAATGTGGACAAGCAGCGCATCGTGCTGGCCGGCTTCAGTGCCGGGTCGGCGGCGGTGTGGCACTTCGCCAGCCGTCATCCGGAGCGCTTCGCGGCGCTGGTGGTGGTGGCGGGCCGGCTGCCGGAGACGGTGATCGACGATGGCCTGGCTGCGCTGAAGCGCACGCCGGTGTGGGTCTTCCACGGCGGCCGGGATGAGCGGGTGCCGGAGAGCCAGTTCCGCGCCGATCTCGCCCGCCTGCAGGCGCTAGGGCTGCCGGTGCGCGTCACCTTCTACCCGGATGCGGATCACTTCATCTCGGATGCCGCCTACAGCGATCCGGCGCTGCAGCGCTGGCTGGCCAGCGTGCCGCGGCGCACGCCGGGCGCGGCGCGGCTGGCCCATGGCGACGCCGATCCGCTGTTCGTGAACCGCTGGTCGCCGCGCGCCCTCAGTGGCGAGGCGATAGACGACGCCACCCTGTTCCGCCTGCTGGAAGCCGCGCGCTGGGCGCCCTCGGCCAGCAATTCCCAGCCCTGGCGCTTCATCTATGTGAAGAACGGTTCGCCGCAATGGGCCGAGCTCTCGACGCTGCTCTCCGACAGCAACCGCCTGTGGGCGCCCAAGGTGTCGGCGCTGGTGCTGCTGCTCTCCCGCACCACCTTCGTCCGGCCGGGCGAGAGCGATCCCAGCCCGGCGCGCAACCACAGCTTCGATGCCGGCGCCGCCTGGGCCCACTTCGCGCTGCAGGCCAACCTGGCCGGCTGGCATACCCGCGCCATCGCCGGCTTCGACAAGGAAGCCGCGCGCTCCCTGTTCGAGGTGCCGGAGGACTACAAGCTGGAGATCCTGATCGCTGTCGGCCAGCTAGGCGACGAGGCCGAATTGCCGCCGCAGCTGCGCGAGCGCGAAACCCTCACCCCGCGCCGGCCGCTGGCCGACCTGGTGGCCGAAGGCCGCTTCTTCTTCCCCAACGATGCCGCCCCCGGCACGCCCGTCGGCGCCAGCCGCGGCCAGACCGCCGCCGCCGCGGGCACGCTGGTCGGCACCACCGGCTGAGCGCAGTGCAAGGATGCGACGGCCTGCGAGACGCCGTCGCATCGGGCAATACGATCGCGCCCAAGGCCATGCCACTCCAAGACCGCCCCCTCAAGGCCGTCCTCCCCTCAAGGCGTACTCCCTTCAAAGCCGCGGCACACCCAGCAAGGACACTCGATGAGCAGCCTCACCCAGCCCCCACCGCCCGCCGCCCAGCCCATTCCGCTGCGCCCTCACTTCAACCTGCAGGCCGCCGGCCTTGTCGCGGAGGGCGAGCGCGGCCAGCGGCCCGGCTCCGCCAGCGCCCGGGCCGAGGGGCAAGGCAGCTTCATCCTCGAGCTCGATGGCGTCGGCAAGACCTTCCAGGTGGATGGCCAGCCGCTGGAGGTGCTGCGCGGCATCGACCTGCAGGTGAAGCCGGCGGAGTTCGTCTGCCTGGTGGGCGCTTCCGGCTGCGGCAAATCCACCATCCTGCGGCTCATCGTCGGCCTGGACTCGCCCTCGGCCGGCCGGTTGGCGGTGGCCGGCAAGCCGGTGGATGGGCCGGGGCGGGACCGCGGCATCGTGTTCCAGGAGCACCGCCTCTTCCCCTGGCTGACGGTGGAGCAGAACGTGCTGCTGGGGCTGGATGCCATCGCCCTGCCGGAGGCGGAAAAGAAGCGCGCGGTGGCGGAGCACATCCGCCTGGTGGGGCTGAGCGGCTTCGAGAAGGCTTTCCCCAGCCAGCTCTCCGGCGGCATGTCGCAGCGCGCGGCCATCGCCCGCGGGCTGGTGGCGCGGCCGCAGATATTGCTGCTGGACGAGCCGCTGGGCGCGCTGGATGCCCTCACCCGCACCTACCTGCAGGAAGAGCTGCTGCGCATCTGGGAGCAGAACCGCATCACCACCATCATGGTGACGCACGACGTGGAAGAGGCGGTCTACCTCTCCGACCGGGTGGTGGTGCTGGACCCGCGGCCGGGCCGCATCCGCACGGTGATCGACGTGGATCTGCCGCGCCCGCGCGCCCGCGGCAGCGCTGCCTTCGCCGCGGTGAAGGACGCGGTGCTGAGCGAACTCCGCCACTGAGGCGCCAACGCGCCCCCGGCAGGGCTGTTGCTAGCGCAGCAGCCCTGCTCCCCCGCCTGACTCCCCACCATCACCCAGGCACGTCCAGCCTTCCGCCCCAACCAGCGCAAAACCCTTTTCCGACAAGCGCTTGCACCTCCCGCCCCGCGCCGGCGCCCGACTGGCACGAAGCCTGCTGAAAGACAGGTGGGCGCAGATGCCCACCGGTGGCATTTCCACCGCCATCGCAGAACACGCAGGAAACCCCATGAGTTACGCCCTCCGCCAGCGCGACCCGCGCCGCCACCTCACCGGCATCGCCTTCGTCGTCCTCTTCCACCTCGTCCTCGCCTATGCCCTGCTCAACGGCCTCGCCCGCGAAGTCGTCAAGGTGTTCAAGGACCCGCTGGACGTGCGCCTGATCGAGGAGATCAAGCCACCGCCTCCGCCCCCTCCGCCGCCGCCCGAGCCGGTGAAGAAGATCCTCGCCCAGCCCAGCCCGGTGCCGCCCCCGCCCGCCTATGTGCCGCCGCCGGAAGTGCCGGTGCAGCCCCAGCCCGCGCCCACCATCGCGGTGGTGCAGGCCGAGCCGCCCCCGCCGGCTCCGCCCGCGCCGCCGGCGCCAGTCGCCCCGCCCGAGCCGGTGGCCGCCGCCATCGGCGTCACCTGCCCCAACCACCTCGGCATCCGCAGCTCGGTGCCCTACCCGCCCCAGGCCCTGCGCCTGAACAAAAGCGGCGAGGTACTGGTGGAGTTTGTGGTTGAGACCTCCGGGGCCATCACCGGCGTGCGCATCGCGAAGTCTTCCGATCCGGTGTTCAACAAGGTCGTCACCGATGCGGTCGGCCGCTTCCAGTGCGTCGGCCAGGGGCGGCCGGTGCGGGTGACCGTGCCCTTCCAGTTCGCCCTGGACAACTGAATGGCGGCCGGCGCGAGCCGGCTTCCTTTCCCCGATTCCTTCGCCTTCCTTTTTTGTCCTTTCCCCCGCTTCCTGCTTCCCCGGAGAACCCCCATGTCTGCTTCCCCCACCCTGCGGCGCCTGCGCCGCTTCCTCGCCGCCGCCCTGGCGCTGGCGACCTTCTCGTTCTCTTCCGCGCCGGCGGTGTACGCCCAGGCGGCAGCGTCCGCTCCTGCCGAGGCCGCCGCGCCGGCACCGCTCGCGCCCACGCCCGCCGGCGAGACCGTCACCAACCCCTACGGCCTGGATGCGCTGTGGGCGCAGGGCGATGCGGTGGCCAAGGGCACGCTGGTGATCCTGGTGATCATGTCCGCCGCCAGCTGGTATGTGATCGTCACCAAGCTCTACGAGCAGCAGAAGCTGCGCCGCCATGCGCGCGAGGCCAAGGCCAAGTTCTGGACCGCCGGCGGCGTGCAGCAGGCCACCCAGGCGCTCAACCCCGATGGCGCCTTCCACTTCATCGCCCAGTCCGGCCTGGAGGCGAAGGAGCACCATACCGGTCTGCTGGAGCACATCGACCTGAACACCTGGGTGGGCCAGTCCATCCAGCGCGCCATCGACAATGTGCAGGCCCGCCTGCAGGACGGCCTGGCGCTGCTGGCCACCGTCGGTTCCACCGCGCCCTTCATCGGTCTGTTCGGCACGGTGTGGGGGATCTACCACGCCCTCACCGCCATCGGCATCGCCGGCCAGGCCTCCATCGACAAGGTGGCCGGCCCGGTGGGCGAGGCGCTGATCATGACCGCCATCGGCCTCGCCGTCGCGGTGCCGGCGGTGCTGGGCTACAACTGGCTGGTCCGCCGCAACAAGGCATCGCTGGACGAGGTGCGCGCCTTCGGCGTGGATCTGCACGCGGTGCTGCTGGGCGGGGGCAATGCCCGCACGGCGGCAGCCAAGGTGGTCGCGGTGGCGCGGGGCTGATCATGGGCATGAACGTGGGCCAGGCCGAGGAGGAGGATGGCGTCATCTCCACCATCAACACCACGCCGCTGGTGGATGTGATGCTGGTGCTGCTGATCATCTTCCTGATCACCATCCCGGTGGCGACGCATACGGTGCCGGTGAGTCTGCCCAAGGAGGTGAACCAGCCGCGGCTGACCAAGCCGGAGAACGTGAATCTGTCGGTGACCCGCGACGGCGGGGTGTTCTGGAACCAGGAGCGGCTGTCGAACGCGGCGCTGGTCGAGCGCCTGAAGACGGTGGCGGTGGCCCAGCCCCAGCCGGAGGTGCAGATCCGCGGCGATGGCGCGGCGCCCTATGAGCATGTGGGCCGGGTGGTGCTGGCCTGCCAGCGCGCCGGAATACTCAAGATCGGCTTCATCACCGAGCCGCCGCCGCGCGGCTGAACAAGGAGGGGAACACCATGGGCATGAACGTGGGTACGCCGTCCACCTCGGCCGAACCCGAGGTGATGCTGGACATCAACACCACGCCGCTGATCGATGTGATGCTGGTGCTGCTGATCATGTTGATCGTGACCATCCCGATCCAGCTGCATTCGGTGGAGCTGAACCTGCCGCAGGGCAATCCGCCGCCGCAGGTGGTGGAGCCGGAGGTGGTGCGGATCAACATCGAGGCCAATGGCGACATCCTGTGGAATGCGGAGCCGGTGGCCGGGGGGGCGGCGCTGGAAGCGAGACTGGCCGCCGCGGCCGCGCAGGCGGTGCAGCCGGAGCTGCATGTGCGCCCGGACCGGGCGGTGGCTTATGAGACGGTGGCGGCGGTGATGGCGGCGATACAGCGCAATCACCTGACCAAGATCGGGCTGGTGGGGGCCGAGCAGTTTCTGTAAGGGCGACGGGGGCCGGCGATCTGGTCGCATCATGCAGGTCGCGCGATCGGCTCCCGGTAGCCGATGCCCGGGGAGCCCCGCCACCGCACTCCCTCTCCCCTCGCGGGAGGAGCCCGGGGAGAAGAGGCGTCCGTGAGGGCGTCAGCGCTCATCCAGAGGCTACGCCCCCTCTCTCGCCCCCGCTCCGTGGCCTGCCTGCCACGGGAGCGCTCCAGCGGCCGCAGCAGCGCATCCCCTTGTTCGCCAGCGCCCGGCCACCGCAATAGCGAAACCCTTGCTGGAACGCCGCAGTGCCTGTCATCCCGCCGGCAGGTCGCCCGGGCTCAAACCGTCCTCCGGCGACCGAACCACTCGCCGCACAGCTCCGGCGCGCCTTCCAGCGAACTCAGCAGCATGCATTGCGCCGCCACCTCCTCGCCCGGCTGCACCAGGTCCGGCACCAGGATGACCTGCATGCCGGCCGCCAGCGCCGCGCGGGCGCCGTTCTCGCTGTCCTCGAAGGCGAGGCAGGCGCGCGGGTCCACGCCGAGGCGCTCGGCGGCGAGCAGATACACGTCCGGCGCCGGTTTGCCGTGGGTAACCTCGTCGCCGGCAGCCAGCGCATCGAAGAAGTCCAGCAGCTGCGCCTGCGCCAGCCGGCGCTCCACCTTGTCGCGGTGGCTGGAAGACGCCAGCCCGCAGGCCACCTCGATGCCGCCCAGCCAGCGCAGCAGATCGTGGGCGCCGGCCTTGGCGGCGTAACCCCGGGCGGCGTGGCGCGCCTCCAGCATGTCGGCGACGCGGCTTGCCGCGCGCTGGTAGGCCTCGACGCCGAACACCTCGCCCAGGATCGCGTGCACTTCCTTCATCGTGCGGCCGATGACGCGCTGGTAGGTGGCCACTTCCAGCACCACGCCCAGCTCGCGGCCCACTTCCACCCAGGCGTCGCGTATCGGCCGCTCGGAATCCAGCAGCAGGCCATCCATGTCGAAAATCACTGCCTCGAACTTCACTCGCTCTCCCTGTCCGCGCCCGTGGGCGTGCCTCATCCGCTGAACCTTACACCAGCGGGCGGAAGCCAGACCACGCCCGGCGCCATCCTCGCGCCGTCGCGCGTCGCGGACTCCGCCGCCGGGCGCTTCAGCCCTGCCGGCCCTCCACCTCGGAAGAGCCCCCGGCCGCCACCTTTTCCTGCCGCGCCGGGGGCTCCCGCTTCGCCGCCCCGGCCGCCAGATGCGGGAAGCCGTCCATCCGCGCCAGCGTCGGGAACAGCTTTACCCAGCTGCCGGCCACCGCCAGCGTGGCCGCGCCGCCGAAGATCACCGCCGGCACCAGGCCCATCCAGCGCGCGGTGACACCGGACTCGAACTCGCCCAGTTCGTTGGAAGCGCCGATGAACACCGAATTGACCGCGCTGACGCGACCGCGGATCTCGTCCGGCGTCTCGTGCTGCACCAGGATGTGGCGCACATACACGCTCACCATGTCGCCGGCGCCGCTCAAGGCCAGTGCCGCCACCGACAGCGGCAGGCTGGTGGACAGGCCGAACACCACCATGGCGACGCCGAAGGCCGCCACGCCGCCCAGCATCCAAGCGCCCACATGCCGCCGCAGCGGCCGCCACACCAGCACCGCCGCCGCCAGCCCGGCACCCACCGCCGGCGCCGCCCGCAGCAGGCCCATGCCGGCGGAATCGACCTGCAGCACGTCGTGCGCCATCGCCGGCAGCAGCGCCACCGCGCCGCCGAACAGCACCGCGAACAAGTCCAGCGAGATCGCTCCCAGCACCACCGGGCGCGAGAACACGAAGCGCAGGCCCTCGAACACCGCGCCGGCGCCGCGCGCCGCGCCGGGCGACTGCTCCGCCGGCCGGGTGCGCACCCGGCTCATCAACCACACCGAGCAGCCGAACAGCGCCGCCGCCGACAAGTACACCGCATGCGCGCCGCCGAGATAGATCACGCCGCCCAACAACGGCCCGACGATCACCGCCACATGAAAGGAGGAGGAATGCACCGCCACCGCCTGGGCGAAGCGCGCCGGCGACACCAGGTTGATCAGCACCGCCTGGCTGGCCGGCATCATGAAGGCGCGGGCGCAGCCCAGCAGCACCAGCACCGCGTAGATCAGCCCGACCCGGCCCACATCCGCCAGCGTGATCGCCAATAGCAGCATCGCCGCCAGGCACTGCACCACGTAGCACCAGCCGATGATGCGGCTGCGCGCGGCGCGGTCCGCCACCTGGCCGGCGGGCAGGATGAGCACGATGAAGGGCGCGAACTGCGCCAGGCCGACGAAGCCCAGCGCCAGCACATCGCCGGTGAGCTGATAGACCTGCCAGCCCACCGCCACGCCCACCATCTGCGCCGCCAGCGTGGCCAGCAGCTTGGCCGCCAGGAAGTGCAGGAAAGCCCTCTCCTTGAGGACTTCCAGACGCGATCCGGCGCTCATCGCCCGGCTCCACCACGATCAACAGGGCACACGCCCGCATGCAGCTTCAAATTCCTTCTCCATGAGACAAAAAAGCGGCCCGCCTCTGTGCGGGCCGCCGCACCGGCTCCTGTCGCATCGCCAGCAGCCGGCGCAAGGGCCGCTACGATACGGGCAGCACGCCCGACATCAGCGCAGTTTTCCCGCCAAGCAATGCAGGCCGCGTTCCCAAGCCGGGCGCCTGCGCGCGCGGCCCCGCCGGAAACAAGCCGGGGCACCCTACCAGAGCGCCCCAGCGCTCGCGGCGGGACGCGTCCCGCAACTCAGCCGGCCCTCGATCTTCCCGCAGAATACCGCCTTGAATTATCGTACGATACATCTTACGATAAAAAGCATCATCACTCAGGAGCACTTCATGCACGGACATCACGAAGGCCGCGGCCGCCGCTTCGCGGGCGGATTCGGCGGCGGCATGGGAGGCCGCGGGTTGCGCAGCGGTCGCAAGCTGGGCGGCAAGGACCTGCAGGTGGTCATCCTCGCCCTGCTGGCCGAAGCCCCCGCCCATGGCTACGAACTCATACGCAAGCTGGAGGAACACTCCGCCGGCTTCTACACGCCCAGCCCCGGCGTGATCTACCCCGCCCTCACCTACCTGGAGGAACTCGGCCAGGCGGTGGTGGAAACCGAAGGCAACAAGAAGCGCTACAGCCTCACCGACATCGGCCGCGGCCGCCTCGCCGCCCACCGCGAGGTGGCCGACAGCGTGCTCGCCGAGCTGGCCCGCGTCGGCGCGCGCATGGAGCGCGCCCGCCGCGCCTTCGATGGCGAAGAAGCCGGCGCCGGGGCGGGTGCGGAGACAGGCGCGGAAGCCGGGGACGATGAAGACGATGCCGTCGCCGGCGAACTGCACGCCGCCCGCCATGCGCTCAAGCAGGCGCTGTACGGCACCCTGCCCGCCTGTAGCGGCGAACAGGCTGCGCGCATCGCCGCCATCCTGCGCCACGCCGCGGACGAGATCCTCGCCCTGCGCCAACCCGACCAGCCGGCCTGAACGCCGGCCCACCCCGACAGGAACGAAAAGACATGACAGATACAGAACGCATCAGCCGCCGCGTCCGCCACGAACTGCGCTTCCGCCTGCTGCAGGTGAAGCAGGTTCAGCAACTGCGCCCCAGCATGCTGCGCATCACCCTGGCCGGCGACGAGCTGGAGGGCTTTGCCAGCGCCGCCCATGACGACCATGTAAAGCTCTTTTTCCCGGAGCCCGGCCAGCTCAAGCCACCGCTGCCGGTCGCCACACCGGAGGGCATGAGCTTCCCGGACGGCCGCCCGCAGGCGCGCGACTACACCCCGCGCCGCTACGATGCAGCCGCCGGCGAGCTGGACATCGACTTCGCCCTGCACGAGGCCGGCCCCGCCACCGCCTGGGCGCTGCAGGCCAAGCCGGGCGACTGGCTGGGCGTCGGCGGCCCGCGCGGCTCCTTCGTGCTGGAAAAGACCTTCGACTGGTACCTGCTGGCGGGCGACGAAACCGCCCTGCCCGCCATCGCCCGGCGGCTGGAAGAACTGCCCGCCGGCGCGCGCGCCCTCGTCGTCGCCGAGGTGGACAAGGCCGCCGAGGAACTGGACCTCCACAGCGCCGCCACGCTGGCGCTGCACTGGGTACACCGCCGCGCCGGCGCCAGCCTGCACGAGGCGGTGGCGGCGCTGCAGCTGCCGCCGGGCGAAGGCTATGCCTGGGTGGCGTGCGAATCCGACACCGCCCGCCAGCTGCGCCATCTGCTGGTGGAGGAGCGCGGCCTGCCCAAGAACCGGGTGAAGGCCGCCGGCTACTGGAAACGCGGCGCCGCCGCCACGCATGAGAGCCACGACGACTGAGCTCCGGCCCTCAGCCGGCAGCGTTTCCCACGCCAGGTCGCCAGCCTTGAATCCGGCTCAGGCCGGCCCGCCGGAGCGGAGCGGATTCCCCCGCGGAATCCGCGCTCAGGTGCCGGCCGAAGCCGGCAGCGCCAGATCCCGCGCTATGCGCGGCAGCATCAGCCCCAGCACCAGCCCGCGCAACACCATGAACAGCAGCAGCGCCAGCCACAGGCCGTGGTTGCCCCACAGCGCCTTGAGGCCGAAAGCCAGGACGACGAAGCTGATGGAGCACAGCACCATGGCCTGCATCAGCTCGCGGGTGCGGGTGGCGCCGATGAACACGCCATCGAGCAGGAAGCCGGCCACCGAGGCCAGCGGCAGCAGCGCCGCCCAGGGCAGATAGCTGACGGCGGCGGCGCGCAGTTCGGCCTGGTCGGTCAACAGGCCGATGATGCCCTCGCCCGCCAGCGCATACACCAGCGAGAAGCACGCCGCGCCTATCGCCGCCCACAGCATGGAGACGCGGATGGACGCCCGCAGCGCAGCACGGTCGCGCGCGCCCACCGCCGCGCCCACCAGCGCCTCCGAAGCGTGGGCGAAGCCATCCAGCCCGCAGGCCATGAAGCTCTGGAAGTTCAGCAGCACCGCATTCGCCGCCAGCACCAGGTCGCCCTGGTCGGCGCCGGCGCGGGCGAACCAGGCGAAGCTACCGAGCAGGCAGACGGTGCGCAGGAAAATGTCGCGGTTGATCAGCATCATCCGGCTCAGCGCCGCCGGCGCCAGCAGCCCGGCCCAGGACGGCGGCCCGGCGCTGCGCTCCGGTGCACGCTCCCGCGTCAGCCACAGCAGCGCGATGCCGAGCGCGAAGCCGGCGCCATCCGCCACCGCGGTCGCCGCGCCTATGCCGCCGACGCCGAGGTCGAAGCGATACACCAGCAGCAGCACCACCAGGATGTTCACCAGGTTGATCCACACCTGCAGCAGCAGGCCCACCCGCACCCGCTGGCGGCCCAGCAGGTAGCCCAGGATCACGTAGTTGCCCAGCGCCAGCGGCGCCGACCAGATGCGCGCCGAGGAGTAAGCCAGCGCATGCGCCTGCACCGCCTCGCTGCCGCCCAGCAGCGACAGCCCGCCGCCGATCAGCGGCCCGTGCAGCAGCAGCACGACGGCGCCGATGGCGAAGGCCAGCAGCAGCGCACGCAACAGCGCGTCCCGCAGCCCGGCGGCGTCACGCGCGCCGTGGGCCTGCGCCACCAGGCCGGTGGTGCCCATGCGCAGGAAGCCGAAGCCCCAGAACAGGAAGCTGAACAGCACCCCGCCCAGCGCCACGCCGCCGAGCGCCGCCGGGTCCGGCAGATGGCCGGCCACCGCGGTATCCACCGCCGCCAGGATGGGCTGCGTCAGGTTGGCGAGGACGATGGGAAAGGCGAGGAAGAGCACATGGCGGTGCCACTCGGCACGGCTGGCGGGAAAACGGTGGGCGGTTGCGGACATCGGCTACGAATGGGGAGATGGGAAGGTATTTTTTGGAGGATAAGACCGGTTTCTACCGGCTCAGCGCGGATCGTCCATCGTCTGCCCCGGCGCCGCAAGAAGAAAAACCGCAGGCCGGTCGCGCGCCCGCGGTTCTTGTCGATCCCGCCACGGCCGCCGGCGCGGGGCACGGCCGCGCCCGCTGCGCCGCGGCCGTGCGAACGTCAGACGAGGGGGGCTGCGCCCTGCTTCATCCGTTTCACCAGTACCTCGCCCAGGCCAATGGCACAGAAGCCCAGCGCCACATGCACCACCTGGGTCAGCGCCCGGCTGTCGAACAGCGGCGCCATCAGCTGCATCATGCCGACCACCGGCACCAGCACCGCCACCGCCGCGAGGGCCAGCGCCAGGCCGGGACGCCGGCTCAGGCCCAGCAGGGCGATGCCCAGCAGCGACAGCACCATCAGGCCACCCAGGCCCATGTGGGCATGCAGCGGCACGCCCCAGCCCAGCCAGAACGCCACCCCGGTGCCCAGCGCCAGCAACCAGCTCAGGCGGGCGATCATCAGCAGGATGCGTGCAGTGTTTCCGTTCATCTTTCGTCCTCGGTAGGGGGAATCGGCGATCAGGCCTTGGCCAGTTCGGCATCTATCGCCTGCAGCAGGCGGGGATCGTCGGCAGTGACGTCCGGCGAGAAGCGCCCCACCACCTCGCCGTTGCGGCCGACCAGGAATTTCTCGAAGTTCCACAGCACCGCGGTGCGATCCACCGGGGCCAGGCCGGCACCCGCCAGCCGCTCGCGGAACGGTCCCTCGCCGGTGGCCGCCGGCTGCGCCTGCACCAGCGCGGTGTAGAGCGGATGGCGGTCAGGGCCGCTCACCGAGATCTTGGAGAACAGCGGGAAGTGCACGTCGTAGCTGAGCGTGCAGAACTGCTGGATCTCGGCATCGCTGCCCGGCTCCTGGCCCTTGAAGTTGTTCGCCGGGAAACCCAGCACCGCCAGCCCCTGGGCCTTGCGCGACCGGTACAGCTTCTCCAGCCCCTCGTACTGCGCCGTGAGGCCACACTTGCTGGCGACGTTGACCACCAGCAGCACCTGGCCGCGGAAGCTGGCGAGGGAGTCCGCGCTGCCATCGATGCGCTTGAGGGGGATGTCGTAGACGGTGCTCATGGGGTCTCCTGGGGGAAATGTTGGGGGAAATATGGGACGCAGGCGGGAAGATAGCAGGCACCAGCGGCGGCGGCGCTGGGCGGGGTGGATCGAGGGGCGAGGGCTGGACGGCTCGGACCGGCTTTCTGTTCGGCGGAGTTCGGTGTGCGCCCTCTCCCGCTGCGCGCCGCGGCCCTGCCGCCGCCCTTGCGCTCGCACGAGCAAAGCGGAGCTTCGCTCTCCCCGCCAGCACCCGGCGCGGGGCCGGGAGATGCGCCGCTCGGCAGGGGCGGCTGCGAGTCGGGCTCGCGCGGCGTTCCCCTCTCCCCCCGCCCCTCTCCCGCGAGGGGAGAAAAGCTGCGGCTGCACGGGTTTCGGGGGCGACTCTTCTCAAGGAGGCAACTCTTCCGGGGACCTAGGCCTTTCGGAAGGGTTGCGCTCCTGGTCGCGGCTTGCACCTTTTGCCGCAGTTGTGCCGTTCCAGCCCGTTGTTTTTTCGGGGCCGTTGCGCCTTCCGGCGCGACTGCTTTGAACGAAGCCGGGGGCCTGAGGCGTATGGAGTCCGGTGTTCTCGAACAGTGCGCGGCGCTTCCGGGAAAATACGCCCGGCAGGCTCTCTCGCCCGCCCGAACCGGGCCTGAGGGCCCGGGACAACGCAAAAACGCCGTTCGGCATGCGAACGGCGTTTGGTCCTGCAGCCCTGCAAGCGGCCGCGCGCCTATCCCGCCAGGGCGATCAGACCACCGCGACCGCGGGCCTGGCGTCCATCTCTATCGGCGCGTACTCGCCGTAGCCATCCGGCCAGGGGGTGAGGATTTCGAAGCCGGTTTCGGTGACGGCCACCATGTGCTCCCACTGGGCGGACAGGGAGCGGTCCTTGGTCACCACCGTCCAGCCGTCGGGCAGTTGCTTGGTGTCGGCGCGGCCGGCGTTGATCATCGGTTCGATGGTGAACACCATGCCCGGCTCCAGCTTCAGGCCGGTACCGGCGCGGCCGAAGTGCAGCACTTGCGGCTCGCCGTGGTAGACCTGCCCGATGCCGTGGCCGCAGTACTCCCGCACCACCGTGAAGCCTTCGCGGTGCGCCACCGTCTGGATGGCGTGGCCGACGTCGCCCAGGCTGGCGCCGGGGCGCACCGCGCGAATACCGGCGCGCATCGCCTCGTAGGTGGTATGCACCAGCCGGCGGGCGAGGATGCCGGGCTTGCCGACGAAGTACATGCGGCTGCTGTCGCCGTACCAGCCGTCCTTGATGACGGCGACGTCGATGTTGACGATATCGCCCGCCGCCAGCCGCTTGGCCGAGGGGATGCCGTGGCAGACCACATGGTTGACCGAAGCGCAGACGGTCTTCGGGTAGCCGTGGTAGCCGATGTTGGCGGGGATGGCGCCCTGGACCTTGACGATGTAGTCGTGGCACAGGCGGTCCAGCTCGTCGGTGGTGACGCCCGGCTTCACGTGCTCGCCTATCATGCGCAGCACATCGGCCGCCAGCGCGCCGGCCTGGCGCAGCTTGGCAAGTTCTTCCGGGGTACGCAGCGGGATGTCTTCCTTGGCGGCCATCATGCGGCCCTGCCCAGGGTGTCGGCCGCGAGCCCGGTGCCGGCCAGCGCGGAGGCGGCCTCGCCGTCCGGCGTCAGCAGCAGGCGGCAGATCTCGCCGTAGTTCAGGCCGGGGTTCAGTTCGGCCAGCATGCCGACGCGCAGCCAATGCTCCGCCTGCGCATTGATGGAGCGGCTGAACGCGCCGCTGGTGTGGCGCAGCGCTTCATGCATCTGCTCCGAAATCTTGACGATGCCCATGGCTCACCCGATGTATGGTTTGTATATGGTTCATATACTACCAGACGCACTGGCCACCTGACAGGCCATGTTCGCGGCGAGACCTCCCCATCGGCGCCTCAAGCCATTCGCATATCTGCGGAAACGCCAATCCAAATCGGAATAAATCGGAACGCAGCGGCGGCTGGCGATGCATGATGAGGCCCGCTTGGCACTCCCCGGTGCCGAGTGCTAACAGATGGCGCGCAGCCACCGGTGGCTGCGCGCGGCCGGCGGCGCATCGGCGCCGCATCGCTAACAGGAGCCCCTACATGGCCATTCGCCCTCTCCACGACCGTGTCATCGTCAAGCGCACCGAGCCCGAACGCACCACCGCCAGCGGCATCGTCATTCCCGATTCCGCCGGCGAGAAGCCGGACCAGGGCGAAGTCATCGCCGTCGGCCGCGGCAAGGCGCTGGACAACGGCGAGATCCGCCCGCTGCAACTGAAGGTCGGCGACCGCGTGCTGTTCGGCAAGTACGCCGGCCAGGCGGTGAAGCTGGAAGGCGAGGAAGTGCTGGTCGTGCGCGAAGAGGACATCTTCGCGGTGATCGAGTAAGCGCCCTCTCCCGCCCCTCTCCAATCTCAACCAGACAAAGAAACGGAGTTCTCCATGCCCGCAAAGCAAGTGCTGTTCGGCGACGACGCCCGCGCCAAGGTCGTGCAAGGCGTCAATGTGCTCGCCAATGCCGTCAAGGTCACCCTCGGTCCCAAGGGCCGCAACGTGGTGCTGGAGCGCGCCTTCGGCGCCCCCACCGTGACCAAGGACGGCGTGTCCGTGGCCAAGGAAATCGAGCTGAAGGACAAGTTCGAGAACATCGGCGCCCAGCTGGTGAAGGAAGTCGCCTCCAAGACCTCCGACAACGCCGGCGACGGCACCACCACCGCCACCGTGCTGGCCCAGGCCATCGTGCGCGAGGGCTTCAAGTTCGTCGCCGCCGGCTTCAACCCGGCCGACCTCAAGCGCGGCATCGACAAGGCGGTGGCCGCCGTCGTCGCCGAGCTGCAGCAGATCGCCAAGCCGACCACCACCAGCAAGGAAATCGCCCAGGTGGGCGCCATTTCCGCCAACTCGGACGCCGACATCGGCGACATCATCGCCCAGGCCATCGACAAGGTCGGCAAGGAAGGCGTGATCACCGTGGAAGACGGCAAGAGCCTGGCCAACGAGCTGGAGGTGGTAGAAGGCCTGCAGTTCGACCGCGGCTACCTGTCGCCCTACTTCATCAACAACCCGGACAAGCAGGTTGCCGAGCTGGACAACCCCTTCATCCTGCTGTTCGACAAGAAGATCTCCAACATCCGCGACCTGCTGCCGGTGCTGGAGCAAGTGGCCAAGGCCGGCCGCCCGCTGCTGATCATCGCCGAGGACGTGGAGGGCGAAGCGCTCGCCACCCTGGTGGTGAACACCATCCGCGGCATCCTCAAGGTGGTGGCGGTGAAGGCGCCCGGCTTCGGCGACCGCCGCAAGGCCATCCTGGAGGACATCGCCATCCTCACCGGCGGCCAGGTGATCGCCGAGGAGGTCGGCCTCAGCCTGGAGAAGGCCACGCTGGCCGACCTCGGCCAGGCCAAGCGCGTCGAGGTGCAGAAGGAGAACACCACGCTGATCGACGGCGCCGGCAGCGTCGATGCGATCAAGGCCCGCGTCGCCTCCATCGACGCCCTCATCGGCGCCGCCACCTCCGACTACGACCGCGAGAAGCTGCAGGAGCGCAAGGCCAAGCTGGCCGGCGGCGTGGCCGTCATCAAGGTGGGCGCGGCCACCGAAGTGGAGCTGAAGGAGAAGAAGGCGCGCGTCGAGGATGCGCTGCATGCCACCCGCGCCGCGGTCGAGGAAGGGGTGGTGCCCGGCGGCGGCGTCGCCCTGCTGCGCGCCCGCGCCGCGATCAAGGACCTGAAGGGCGACAACCACGAGCAGGACGCCGGCATCAAGATCGTGCTGCGCGCGGTGGAAGAGCCGCTGCGCCAGATCGTCGCCAATGCGGGCGACGAGGCTTCGGTGGTCGTCGCCAAGGTGCTCGAGGGCAGCGGCAACTTCGGCTACAACGCCGCCAACGGCGAGTACGGCGACCTGGTCGAACAAGGCGTGCTGGACCCAGCCAAGGTCACCCGCTCCGCGCTGCAGAACGCCGCCTCGGTGGCCGCGCTGATCCTGACTACCGACGCGCTGGTCGCCGAACAGGCGGACGACAAGCCGGCTGGTGGCCTGCCCGCCGGCGGCCCCGGCGGCTTCGGCGGCCCCGAGTTCTAAGGCGCCGCCTGCCCTGAAGCGCGCGGGCAGATACTGGAAGAGCGGGGCCGGGATGCACTCCCGGCCCCGCTCTTCCTTTTACGGCTCCCGCCCGCAAGATTCCGGGCGCCGCGATTCATTCAAGGACGCCGCTCGTCGCGGCGCAGCGCCTTCGCCGGCCTAGCGCGGCTCGCCACCATCCACGCCGTCGCCCGCGCCCTGTACGCGCTCCCCGCCCTTCTCCGGCGGCAGCGATTGCAGCCAGTCGCGCAGGATGGCGGTGACCTTGTCCGGCTGCTCCAGCGGCGAGAGGTGGCCGCACTCCGGAATGATCTCCAGCCGCGCGCCGGGAATGGCCTCGGCCATCTCCTTGTGCACCTCGGGCGGCGTCAGGCTGTCGTCGGCACCGCAGAGGATCAGCGTCGGGCAGCGGATGGCGGCGAGCGAGGGGCGGCTGTCTGGCCGGCCGATGATGGCGCGCTGCTGCTGCACGAAGACCTCGTAGCCCACGCTGATCGCCATCGACTGGAAGGCGCTGCCCACCTCCGGCGTGTCCGCGTGCTCGGGCAGCGCCAGCTTGGCCAGCAGGGTCTCGACCACCTTGGGAAATTCCGTCCTGCCCCGCGCTATCAGCGCCTCCCGCCCGGCGGTGGCCTCCTCGGTGTCCGGCCGGGCGCTGGTATCCAGCAGCGCCAGCGCGCTCACCCGTTTCGGCGCGCGGCGCATGATCTCCAGCGCCACGTATCCGCCCATGGACATGCCGACCAGCACGAAGGGCGTCTCCGGCGCCGCCGCCAGCACGTCGTCCGCCATGTCGGCGATGGTGCTGGAGCGGGTGAGATCGCCCACGGTGCATTTGGCGACATCCGCGAGTGCGCTCACCTGGTTCTCGTACAGGGTGGCGTCGTTGAGCAGGCCCGGCAGCATCAGTATTGTCTTTCTATCCATGTCGTGTCTCCCTCGACGATGGCGCGGAGTGACCGCGCAGAGGCCCGGAATGCCAAGGCAGCAGCGGGTTCCGGACGGGCGGCCGCGCACGCACCGGACGCGGCCGTGCCTCTTCGACAGCGCGGGCCGGCGCGCAGGTTCCCGTCGCCCGGCAGGGAAATGCCCGGAAACACCTTCGCCGGAACCCACTACGGGTACATCCGCCCCACGCCTGGGCTTGCCGGCTGGGCTACATTGAATGCGGATATTCCTGCCGTATTCCTGCCGGGCGCCGGGCGCGCCCGCTTCAATGACTAGGAGATGTCATGCCGTATTCCGCCGTCCTCCTCCAGCCATCCTGCAACTCCGGCACAGGCTTGCGGCGCGCGCTGGCCGCCGCGCTGCTCGCCCTGCTGCCCGGCCTTGCCTCCCTCGCGCACGCGGCGCCGCTCTACCGCTACACCTACACCGGGCTGCCCTACAGCCAGGGCGACGGCAACACCTATGGCGGCGGCAACACCGCGGAGAGCTTCCTGTCCGCCGAGATCACCTCGCGCATCCCGCTCGCCGCCGGGCTGGGCAATCTGATCAACACGCCGGGCCTGAGCTTCCGCATGTGGGACGACAATAGCGATTTCACCTACCAGAAGACGGTGACGCCCTACCACTTCGAGGCCAGCATCATCTTTGCCGAGCTGGATGCTGCCGGCGTGCCCATCTCGTGGGAACTGAGCCTGCAGCTCATCACTTACGACCCGGATCGCCTCGACCCATACACCCACGGGCTCTACAGCAGCAACTGGGCCGGCGCCTGGCTTGAACCCCAGGCGGATACCAACTCGGCCGGCGGCAGGGGCGGCGCCGATACCTTCGGCGCCTCCTTCAACAACCCCGGCAGTTGGCAGCTCACCGTCCTGAATGTGCAGGCGCTGCCGGAACCGGC
Organism: Azoarcus indigens; assembly: GCF_004361735.1. Lineage (GTDB taxonomy): Bacteria > Pseudomonadota > Gammaproteobacteria > Burkholderiales > Rhodocyclaceae > Azoarcus > Azoarcus indigens. The sequence continues at coordinate 246,522 of NZ_SNVV01000001.1, forward strand.
CTCCTCAGCCCTGCTGCTCGGCGGCCTGGGCGCCCTCGCCCTGCTGCGCAAGCGCCGCCGCGCCGCTCAGCCCTGATAAGCCAGAACCTCGCCGATGGAGCGCGCACCCGGCGCCCAGGCCTCCATCGCCAGGCCCGTCAGCACCAGGAAGACCGCCGTCAGCAGGAAAGGCAGCGCCGTGCGGCGGCAGGCGGTCACCAGCCAGTGGTCCGCGTCGTCCCCGGTGCGCCGCAGGCGGCGGTAGAGCGAGTAGGAGAGCACGCCGTCGAACAGCAGTTCGGCGAACAAGGCCGGCGCGAGGTAGATCAGGTAGAAGGACGCCAGCATCAGGCCGAGGCAGAAAACCACTACCGCCAGCGGAATCGCCAGTTCGTCCGCGTCCGCCACCGAGGCCGCGCCCTTGCCCAGGGACCAGCCGCTGTCCGCCTCCGCCGGCAAGGGCACGGCCGCCGGAGCCTCGAAGGAAGCGCTGGCGCCGCCGCCGGCGAAATCACCGCCACCTCCGCTGCGCGGCGCCGCCAGCCGGCCGCCGCTCCCCGGATTCCAGTTGAAATCGCCGCTCACCAGGTCGCCGAAGCCGGGATCGTCGCCGCGGTTGCGCAGCCACAGCCACAGCATGAAGAGGAAGAAACCGTAGGCCAGGCCCAGCGCCAGCGGATAACGCACCGCCATGGAGTCGATCCCGGCCAGCAGCATCAGGAAGGAGCACAGCAGGCCGGCCAGGCCGGTGAGCAGCACGATCAAGGCCATCTGCAGCCGGGGCCAGCCATTCTGTTCCAGCCGGTGTTGCAGGCGCAGCACCGCTTTCGATCGAATCCGCAGTTTTCGGCCCATGAAATCTCCATAGGGGATGAAGGCGAGATTGAAGGCAAACACCGCCGTCCGCAGGGGCAGGCGGCGGCGGATTCTAATCAATCTGCGTTTTTCCCTCTCCCCAACCGGTCACGCTCCATGTCTTTTCCACGGCAAACCCGCGGACATCGCAGCACCAGGCCCGAACCTCCGGGCCGCCCAGCCCTAGGAGGAACACGCCGTGACGAACGCGCCGCCCCGCAGTCGTGCCATCACGAAGCCCCTGTCGAATCCCCAGTCCACCGTGGACAGGTTCGAGATCGACCCCGAGTGGTGCAGCACCTTCTACCCTGCTTTCCCTAGCGGCTGGTGACAGCGGGCTGCATTTATGTCTCCAGCATTTTCCTCTACGAGTTGGATGTCCTCGGCGCGCCGACGCTGTGGAGCGTGGTGCTGGATTACGAGTACAGCGCGGACGATGACCCCGACGTATTCCGCGGGAGATACATGCTCACCGAGAACTGGGGCCCTCCGGCGCGGTCGAGCCGCAGGATCTGCATGTCGCCGGTGCCTGGCCCGCCGGCTGGAGCCCGGTAGGCGCCAGCCGCGACAACCCCGGCTACTGGACGCCGGAAATCCTCGGCGTGCCCGAACCCTCGGCCCTCGCCCCGAGCCTGAACGGCCTGATGGGACTGATCGGCCTGCGGACCGGGGTGCAGCAACGATCTCCGGGTCACCATCCACGATCGAATGACGGCTTCTCGACGCCCGGGCCCCCGGGGGAACGCCGTTTGCTGTATCAGCGCACCGTCTCCTGACTCCGGCCGTCGATGCGCTACTTCGCCCTCGCCTTTCTCCTCGCCCTGCTCGTCCTCGCCTGGCAGTTGCACAGCGGCCGCATCGCCATTCCGCCGCAGTGGAACCCCTGGGCGCCGCTGGAGGTGGCTGCCGCACCCAACTGGCTCACCCGCTACAAGCTGCAGCGCCTGAACGGCGACCCGGTGCGCTGCCGGGCGGTGCTGGAACAGGCCGGGCTGCGGCAAACGGCGGTGCCGGATCGGGACATGGGCAATGGCTGTGGCTGGAAGAACGCGGTGCGCGTCAGCGACGAGCGCTTTGCGCCCGCTTTCACACTTACCTGCACCGCGGCGGTGTCGCTGGCGATGTGGGAGCGCCACACGCTGCAACCCGCCGCCCAGGCCCACTTCGGCCAGCCGCTCACGCGGGTCGAACATCTGGGCAGCTACGCCTGCCGCAATGTGCGCGGCGGCGCCGGCGAAGGAAGCCGCCGCAGCCAGCATGCCACTGCCAATGCCTTCGATGCCGCCGCCTTCCGCCTCGAAAACGGCCGCCGCATCCGCATCCTCGGCCACTGGCACGGCAGCGGCGCCGAAGCGGCCTTCCTGCGCGACGCCCGCGACGGCGCCTGCCGCTTCTTCAACGGCACCCTGAGCCCGGACTACAACCAGGCCCACCAGGACCACTTCCACCTGGACTGGGGCGGCTACCGGATGTGCCGTTAGCGGCGCCCCGGCATGTCAGGCAGGCACCTCAGTTCGCCCGGGTAAGATGCTTGTTGCTGATCTCCCGCGCGGCCGCAATCAACGCGGCGCCGTCCAGCCCCTTGGCCTTCACCTCCTCGATCCACTCGGCTTCCACGCTTTCCGCCGCCTTGCGCATCGCCTCATAGTCTTCCAGCTTCTGTACCACCAGCGTGTTGCCCAGCGCGGCGGCGCGCTTGCGCGAGGCTTCGGTGGCGCGGTCCCAGGAGGCGCCGAACTTCTCGACCAACGGCAGGCCGCTGTTGCGGTCTATGACCGCCTTCAGCTCGGCCGGCAGCCCCTCGTATTTCTTCTTGTTCATCAGCAGCGCCATGGAGACGGCGAAATAGGCCGGCTTGCCGGCGGGCGGTTCGGTATGGAAACGGGCGATCTCGTCGAGCTTGATCGCGGTGACCAGTTCCCACGGCGCCAGCGCGCCGTCGGCCACCCCGCGGGAGACGCTCTCGGTGATGGCACTGGCGGGCATGTTCACCGGCGCGGCGCCAAGAGCGGAGAGCAGCCTGGAAGATACGCGCGAAGGCGAGCGCAGCTTCATCCCCTTCATGTCCGCCAGCGTCTGCACCGGCGCCTTCACCGCGTTCAGGTTCTGGCCGCTGCCGCTGTGCAGGGCCAGCACCTTGTAGCGCTCGAAATCCTTGCGTGCGTGCTGCTCGTAGTAGGCCCACATCGCCCGGCTGCCGCCCAGGCCGTCCGCCGGCACCACGAAGGGCAGCTCGATGGCCTCCATCGCCGGGAACAGGTTGGGGGTGTAGCTGGGAGAGGTCCACACCACGTCGGCGATGCCGTCGCGCACATGGCTGATCAGGTTGGGCGGCGTGCCGCCTATGGCCATCGCCGGATACAGCTCGCATTGCAGGCCGCCACTGGATTCCTCGCGCAGGGTTTCGCACCAGGGCTCCAGCACATCGCGCTGCAGGTTGGAAATCGAGGGCAGGAAGTGGGCGACCTTGATCTTCACCGGCGCGGTCTGCGCCTGGGCCGCCACGGCGGTTGCGGCCAGGACGGCGGCGAGGATGAGCTTGAGCTTCATGCGGTGTCTCCTTGTTCTGAGATGGGAAAGCGGCCCGTCACCGCGGGCCTTGCGTGGCAAAGTGGGCGCGCGGCCCCGGGGCGCTGCGGCCGGGGCTTCCGCACGCGGGCGGGAATGACGCACCGCAGCCGGCATCAGCCGGGGCGGGCAGCCTCAGGGCCTCCAGGCCTTCAGGCCGCCAGCCCGAGCAGCCGGGCGGCGTTGTCCTTGAGGATGCGTTGATGCAGCTCCGGCTTGAAGCCGGCCTCCTTGAAGTCCGCCAGCCAGCGTTCCGGGGTGATCAGCGGGAAGTCGGTGCCGAACAGCACCCTGTCCTTCAGCAGGGTGTTGGCGTACTGCACCAGCGGTTTGGGGAAGTACTTGGGCGACCAGCCGGAGAGGTCTATCCACACATTGGGCTTGTGCAGGCACAGCGACAGCGCCTCGTCCTGCCACGGCCAGGAGGGGTGGGCGATGACGAACTGCATGTCGGGGAAGTCGATGGCGGCGTCTTCCAGGTGCATCGGGTTGGAATACTCCAGCTTCAGCCCGCCGCCGCCGCGCATGCCGGTGCCCATGCCGGAATGGCCGCTGTGGAAGATGGCCGGCAGCTTGTATTCGGCGATCACCTCGTACAGGGGCCAGGCCATGCGGTCGTAGGGGTGGAATCCCATCATGGTGGGGTGGAACTTGAAGCCGCGCACGCCGTGGTCCTCGATCAGCCGGCGGGCTTCGCGCGCGCCCATCTTGCCCTTGTGCGGATCGATGCTGGCGAAGGCGATCATCATGTCGCTGTTGGCCATGGCCGCTTCGGCGATTTCCTCGTTGGGGATGCGGCGGCGGCCGACGTGGGCTTCGCAATCCACGGTGAACATCACCAGCCCGAGCTTGCGCTCGCGGTAGTAGGCGATGGTCTCGGCGATGGTGGGCCGGCGGTCGGAACCGAAGTAGCGGTCGGCCGCGCGGTCGTATTCCTCGCCGTAGGGGTCCGGCGGCTGGCAGCAGGAGACTTCGGCGTGGGTGTGGATGTCGATGGCGACCAGTTCTTCCAGCTTCATGATGCGGTTCTCCTTGCGGCCGGTCAGGCGCCGGCGGGGGCGTTGAGCTGCCGCGCCAGCTCGAGGTAGAAGCCGAGGCTGGCGGGGTTGGCCATGGTGTCCGGGTTGGCGACCTTGGCCGGGTCGCCGCCCAGCAGCAGCTTGCGCACCGGCACTTCCATCTTCTTGCCGGTGAGGGTGTGCGGAATCTCCGCCACCGCGTAGATCTCGTTGGGCACATGGCGCGGCGAGGCCTTGCTGCGGATCTGGCCGCGGATGCGGTCCTTCAGCGCCTCGTCCAGCACGAAGCCGGGGCGCAGCACCACGAACAGCGGCATGAAGGATTCGCGGCCCAGGTATTCCAGGTCCACCACCATGCAGTCGCGTATCTCCGGCAGTTCTTCCACCACCCGGTAGATTTCGGCGGTGCCCATGCGGATGCCGTGGCGGTTGATGGTGGAATCCGAACGGCCGTAGATCACCGAGCTGCCGTAGGGGGTGAAGCGTATCCAGTCGCCATGGCGCCACAGGCCGGGATAGACGTCGAAGTAGCTGTCCAGGTAGCGGCGGTTGCCCTCGTCGTTCCAGAAGAACAGCGGCATGGAGGGCATGGGCTTGGTGATGACCAGTTCGCCCACTTCATCCACCACCGCCTCGCCCGCTTCGTTGAAGGCATAGGCAGCCACGCCCAGTTCGGGGCACTGGATTTCGCCGGCATGCACCGGCAGCGTGGGCGCGCAGGCGACGAAGCCGGAGGCGATGTCGGTGCCGCCGCTGATGGAGGCCAGCCAGATGTCCTGTTTCACCCGGGTGTGCACCCACTCGTAAGCCTCGAGTGGCAAGGGCGAGCCGGTGGCATTGATCGAGCGCAGGGCGGTGAAGCCGGCGTACTCCCGCGGTGCCAGGCCGTCCTTCATGCAGTTGATGAGGTAGGCGGCGCCGCAGCCGAAGTGGGTGAGCCGCGCCTCGTCGATGAAGCGCCACAGCGCGTCGCCATCCGGCGCGGCCGGGTTGCCGTCGTACAGCACCATGGTGGCCCCGGTGAGCAGGCCGCCCACCATCAGGTTCCATACCACCCAGCCGGTGCCGGCGAGGAAGAGCATGCGGTCGCCCTCGCGCAGGTCGTGCTGCAGCACCATGGTCTTGAGGTGGGTGAGCACGATGCCGCCGTGGCCGTGCACCATGGCCTTGGGCAGGCCGGTGGTGCCGGAGGAGTAGACGATCCACAGCGGGTGGTCGAAGGGGAGGCGGTTGAAGCGGAGCGGCGCCGGCTTCTCCACCGCGTCCGCCCAGGTGAGGCGGTTGCGCCAGGGCGGCGGCGTGGTGCCGGCGCCGGGGCCGCGCACATGGATGACGTGGCGCACCGTGGGCAATTGCTCCAGCAGCTCGGCGACCAGGCCGCTGCGGTCGAACAGCTTGCCGTTGTAGCGGTAGCTGTCGATGGCGAAGATGACCTTGGGCTCGATCTGGCGGAAGCGGTCCAGCACCACGCTGGCGCCCATGTCCTGCGCGCAGCTGGACCAGATGGCGCCCAGGCTGGCGGTGGCGAGGAAGGCGGCCACCGTCTGCGGCAGGTTGGGCATGTAGGAGACGACGCGGTCGCCCGGGCCCACGCCCAGTTCGCGCAGCGTGGCGGCGAGGGCGCCGGTGGTGGCGGCCAGCTCGGCCCAGCTCACCTCGTACTGCTCGCCGGCCTCGTTGCGCACGATGAGCGCCGGCCGTTCAGAGGAAGCGCGGCGGAAGATGTGCTCCGCGTAGTTCAGGCGGGCATTGGGAAACCACTGCGCCCCCGGCATCTCCTGCGAGGCCAGGACCGGCTCCGGGCTGCCATCGGCCTGGATGTCGAAGTAGTCCCACACCTCGCGCCAGAAGCTGTCCAGCTTATCCACCGACCATTGCCACAAGGCGCGGTAATCCGCGCCATCCACACCGTGGCGGCTGCCGATACGGCGGCCGAAATCGCTCAACGGCGCCTGCGCCAGCATCCCGGCATCCGGCGTCCACAGCACCTGTCCCTGCGCTATGCCCATGTCGTCCTCCATTCCCTTGTCCGGCCGTCTCTGCCCGACGGGCGCGACAGCATCTGGGGCGGAGTCTATTTTTTGGCGGCGGCGGAGGACAAACTTAGCCGTCCTAGTCCCGTATGATCATGGTCGTCCACCGCCGTCCGCCGGAAACAGCCGGACGCCGCAGCCTCCGCCTTCAGCCTTGCCGGCCCGCCTCGAGCGCCCGACGGTTGGCGGAGCCAGGTGCGCGGCTTCGACAGCGGCAATCCGGGCAGGCGCAGCTTTGCTGCCGGACGGCGGGCAGCGCCCCGGTACAGCGCAGTGAAAACGAGGTGACCGGCAAGCGTCGCCTGACGATAATTAGTCTCGAATGATCATTCCCATCTTCATCGTCTCGCCTGTCCCGCCAAGCCACTCATGAAACCCTCCCGTCTGCACCGCCGAGCCAGCACCACGCCGGAGATCCGCGGCTACATCCGCGACTCGGACAAGACCGTGAGCGCACTGGCCGCGGAGCTGGGCATCAGCCGCAACACCGTGCGCAAATGGCGGGAGCGGGCCTCGGTGGAAGACAGGCCGCACACGCCGCTGCAGCTGCGCACCGCACTGCGCCCCGGCGAGGAAACCTTGGCCCTGCTGCTGCGCCATGTACTCGCGCTGCCGCTGGATGACCTGCTGACGCTGCTGCGGGAAAGCACCGGCTGTGCCGCCTCCCGCTCCGGGCTGGACCGCTGCCTGCGGCGCCACCATTTCGCCCGCCTGCCGGCGGGCAAGGCCGGGCGCGAAGCCTCGCCCGGCATAGTGGAACTGCACTGGCTGCGGCTGCGCACCTTGCCCACCGGCCTGCTGCTCGGCGTGGATCGCCACAGTCGCTGGGCGGGCTGCGCACCGCTGCACACCACCCGCCCGGCCAACTGCCGCGCCGCCCTGCTCGCCCTCGCCGCCGCTGCGCCTTTCCCGGTACGCAACTGGCTGGTCGCCGAAGAGAGTTTCGACCCTGCCCTGCGCTGGCTGGCGGAAGAAGAGCGCTACATCCTGTTCCGCAGCACCATACGCGCCTCCGCCAAGCGGCTGGCAGCCCTGTTCTCCAACGAGGCCCGCGGCGTGCTGGCACCGCTGCTGCCGCGCTTGATAGGCGACGCGCCCTCGCCCAGCCTGCCGCCGGCGCTGCTGCAGGTGCTGGAGCGCTACAACCAGGGCTTCCGCCCGCGCCTGCTGGGCGGGCGCTCGCCGCTGGAAGTCATCGCTGCGGGCCCTGCAACCCAACCCGCAGCGGCCTGGGCGACCAACCCGCCCTCCCCTCGCCCCGCCGCGGAGGCGCCGGGCATCGTCTTCCCTGCCCTCGCCGCCAGCGCCAGCCGGCAACGCAGCCGGCCGGTCTCGCTCGGCGCCCTGCCCGGCCTGGTCGGCTACCGCATCCGCGAGACCCAGCTCGCCCTGTTCAAGGATTTCGAGCATGAAATAGGCGCGCTCAACCTCACCCCCAGCGCCTTCAGCATGCTGGAGCTGCTCAGTTGCAACCCCGGCCTGTCCGCCGCCCGCCTGGCCATGCTCATCCAGGTCGAGCCTGCCGCCCTGGCGCCGGTGGTCGACAGATTGCTGGCCCTGGGCCTGCTGCAGCGCGCCGGCCCCGCCGGCCGCCGCGGCCCGTTGCTGCTCACCGCCGACGGCGTCGCCGCCCACCGCCAGGCCACCGCCCTGATCGCCCGCCACGAGGCCCGGGCGCTGCGGGGATTCAGCAAACGGGAGCTGGCGCAGTTGATGAAGGCGCTGGAACGGGTAGTGGGCAATCTGGCCAGCGCGAAATGAACGGCCGATGCCGCCAGGAAAAGAGCCCCGCCGCTGAACTGGCAGCGGGGCACGGGAAGATCGCCGGGCAGAAGGGAGAGAGGCCAGCCGCGCCGCTGGTGATGGCAAGCCCGGCGGGATGGCGGGGGTAGGGTTGCCGCCCGCCTGGCCCGGCCCCCGTGGCCAGCAAGAGGGCCGGGAAAGCTGCCTGGGTCAGGCAGCTGGAATCAAGCGCCGGCGAACATCGGCGCGGCGCGGCGCCGCATCACGTCGGAGTACTTCAGCTTGCCGCCTGCCACCAGTTCCTTCAGCACCGTCTTCAACTGGTTGTCCAGCGTGCCGGTCAGCGCCTTCTCCGGCGTCGCCGCCATTGCCGGAATGAACACCAGGCCTATCCAGGTGGTGATCGAATCCTTGTTGGTGGCCTTGCTCACCACGGCGCCGCTGGTATCGGCCAGCTTCGCTTCCAGCGTGTAATTGTCGGTGGCCGCCGCCGGAATCACGCCGAAGGTGAAGCCGGAGATGAAACCGGCCGCCATCGCCAGACCGGTGTTGCTGTGGTTATAGATGTCCAGCCGCAGGGTGTAGTCCGCAGCCGCCTTGTCGGCTTCATCGAAGCTGTGGCGGGAGAACATGCCGGAGTCGCCCAGGCTCTTGCCCACCAGTTCGTGGATCTTGTCCCGGATTACCAGGATCTCCGTCACCGGCGCGCCCGGCTCACCGCGGAAGAAATGCGTTTCGACGAAAACCGAAGGCTTGTTTTGATAGCCGGAAACGTCCGGCAGCGCGCCGGCGTCGGCAATTTCGTTGTTCCTGAAAGAGGCGCAGCCCGACAGCACCGCTGCCGCGCAAAGCATGGCAACCCAACCCTTGAATCCCATTTTCGGCACTCACCCTTTGATTTGAAATGAAACGCTGAGAAAGCAGGCGCACAAACGCCGGCACACGTCGGGCCCCGCGGACCGGCCACCACGGCCGTTGTCCGCAAGCCCGCCGGCACACGCTCCCTTCCTGTTCCGGGGGTTGAGCGCGGCCCTCCCTGTTGGTGCCCGCGCGGGCGAAGCGGTGATACCGCCCCGGGGCGCGACGGGGCGGGATTGTATGCACTCTGCAACAAAATGGAAGCGCGCCGGTGGCGCAGCCTGTCATGCGGGGCGGGGAGATTGCCCTGCCGTCAGACGATGCTGTCGACAATTCCGCCCTCCACCCGCAGCGCAGCGCCGGTGGTGCAACTGGCCTGGGGCGAGGCGGCGTAGACACAAAGGTGGGCGACCTCGTCCGGCTCGGCGAAGCGGCCGATCAGCGAGCTGGGGCGATTCTCGGGGACGAAGCGGGCCTTCATCTCCTCATGGCTCAGGCCTCTCTCCGCGGCCATTTCCTCCACCATGGCGCGGGTGCCAGCGGTGTAGGTCGGGCCCGGCAGGATGGCATTCACGGTGACGCCGCTGCCGGCCAGCGCCTTCGCCAACCCGCGCGACAAGCCCAGCAGGGCGGCCTTGGTAACGCCGTAATGCAGCATGTCCGGCGGAATGTTGATTGCCGACTCACTGGAGATGAACTGGATGCGCCCCCAGTGCCGGGCCCGCATGCCCTGGGCGTAGTGGCGCGACAGGCGCACGCCGCTCATGACGTTGACCTGGAACAGATGCTCCCAGTCGGCGTCGTCCAGGGCGAAGAACTCCCGCGTCTCGTAGATGCCGAGCACATTCACCAGGATGTCGGTCTCCGGCTGGGCGACGATCAGCGCGGCGCAGCCCTCCGCGCCGCCCAGGTCCGCCACTACCGCGCTGTAGCTGCCCTGCGGGCTGCGCCTGCGCAGGTCCTCGCAAGCGGCGGCGGTCTTGGCCTCCTCGCGGCCGGTGACGATCACATGGGCGCCGGCCTTGCCCAGGCCCTCGGCCACCGCGAAGCCTATGCCGTCGGTGGAACCGGTAACGATTGCACGCTTGCCGGAGAGATCGATGTTCATGGCGCTTCCTCCCCGCATCGCCGGTGTGGATGGATGCGGCGGAGGAAAGCCGCCCCGCGCCGCCCGGGCGGATCAAGGATGCGGATCACACCCGCCCGGAAGCTGGCAGGCGTGCAAGCGCCATTCCCTGGAGGCGGAACAGGGGAAAGTCGTGGCGGCGGGAAGGAAAACAGGAAGGAGGCGCCGCCGCCAGGGATGGCCCCGCGGGCAGCGTCCTCCGGCCTCGGCGGCCGGCTCAAGCCCAGTGCTCAAGCGCCGGCCAATCCCGCGCCGGAGAGGGCGAAGCTCAGCTACCCGGGAGGCTGCGGCTGTTGTCGCCGGCGGCCGATGCCGATTGCGTCGGCAGCACGTAGCGCAGCTCCGCCGTCGGCGGTGCGGCACTGCCATCGGCCTCCACGCCTTGCGCCAGCAGCTTGTCCTTGATGCGCTCGGCGATCTCGTCCTCGACGGCGGCGCGCTCCTCGGCCGGCATGGCGGCCAGATCCTCTTCGGTCAGGCCCATGTCCCGGAGGATGGCGTCGCGCATGCGCTCGGCCGGCGTCTTTTCCATGTAGTCGCGGAAATCCGCCAGCACCTTCTCTTCGCGCAGGCGCTGCATCTCCGCCTTGTCCTGGGCAGTCATCACCGTCTTGGCCGGCGTCTCGGTGCTGGCGCTGTCGCTGCCGCCGCCCACCTGGCGCGCCTTGGCCAGCGCGGCCTGGAAGCTGGCCTGGCTGTCGCCGCCGGCGGCGGCGGAGGAATAGGTCTTGAACGTGGTGCTGTCGTAGCTGGTATCGATCTTCATGGCGAACGTCTCCACTCGCATTGGCCCCGGCCGCTACGCAAGCTGCGTACCAATCCGGATACATGCATGCAGACACGGGGATTTCGCCTCGCGCCCCGGGCGCGGGAAGCGGCAGACTCCGCCGCTCGCCGGCAAAAGCTGCCGTCTTGGGCGGCCGGCGGGCGGCAACAAACGCCGCGGCCACGCCGCATACCCCCTCCGGGGGATAATCCCGTGCTTGCCCTGCCCTCCATGGCGAAGGAGAACAACATGAGCCAGTCCCGCGACCGCACCCCCGCTCCGCTTGCCGCCCGCGCCCTGTCGCCGCGCACCCTCACCGCCCAGGCCCTGGGCCGCATCGCCGAGCCCTACCGCGACCTGGTGCCGCCGCTGCACCCTTCCACCACCTTCGAACGCGCCGGCGACGGCAGCTACCCCGGCGGCCGCCTGTACTCCCGCGACTTCAGCCCCGCCTACGACCAGGCCGAGGAACTGCTCACCACGCTGGAGGGCGGCCATCAATCCCTGCTGTTCGCCTCCGGCATGGCCGCCGCCACCGCGGTGCTGCAGGCGCTGGAGCCTGGCCAGCGCATCGTCGCCTGCCGCTCCATGTACTGGGCGCTGCGCAACTGGCTGGTGGCCTTCGCCCAACAGTGGAAGCTGGACCTCGCCTTCTACGACAATGCCGACCTGGACGGCATGGTCGCCCTGCTGCGCGAGGCGCCGACCACCTTGCTGTGGCTGGAGACGCCGGCCAACCCGACCTGGGAGGTGATAGACATCGCCGCCGCCGTCGGCGCCGCCCGCGCCGGCGGCACCACGGTGCTGGTGGATTCCACCGTCGCCACCCCGGTGTTCAGCCAGCCGCTGAAGCTGGGCGCGGACATCGTCATGCACTCCGCCACCAAGTACCTCAACGGCCACTCCGACGTCATCGCCGGCGCCCTGGTGTGCCGCGAGGATGGTCCGCTGTGGCAGCGCATCCGCCGCAACCGCAACCTCGGCGGCGCGGTGCTCGGCCCCTTCGAGGCCTGGCTGCTGCTGCGCGGCATGCGCACCCTGCAGCTGCGGGTGCAGCAATCCGCCGCCAACGCGCTCGCCATCGCCCAGGCGCTGGACGGCCACCCCGGCCTGGTGGAAGTGCTCTACCCCGGCCTGCCCGGCCACCCGCAGCACGCCATCGCCGCACGCCAGATGCAGGGCGGCTTCGGCGGCATGCTCTCCATCCGCACCACCGGCGGCGAAGCGCGTTCGCGCGAAGTCACCGCCCGCCTGCAGATATTCAAGCGCGCTACTTCGCTGGGTTCGGTCGAGAGCCTGGCCGAGCACCGCGCCAGCGTGGAAGGCCCCGGCAGCCCCTGCCCGCCAGACCTGATCCGGCTGTCGGTCGGCATCGAGGCGGTGGACGACCTGATAGACGACCTGAAGGAAGCGCTGGCGGACTGAGCGCCAGCCCGCGAGCCGGTGGCGCAGCTCGCCGGCATCGAGCCGGCGGCGCGGCGCAAGCTGGAATACCTGGATGCGGCAGACGATTCAAACGAGCTGCGCACTCCGCCCGACAACAGGCTGGAAGCCTTGCGCGGAAAGCGGACCGGCCGGCGCAGCATCCGTATCAACGCCCCCTGCGGAAGATCCAGCCCCGCCACGCGGCCTGACCCACCGCCTCAGCGCAGCGGCGCGCCATCCCCCGCCAGCAGCAGGTTCACCGTCTTCATCGCCTCCAGGTTGCTGAGGATGCCGGCGTGGCTGTCGTCGAAGCCGTAGATGCGCTCGGCCTGGGTCTGGGCTTCGGCGGCGAGTTCGCTGGCGACGGTGACCACGCCATCGTTGGCGCGGCCGAGGGTGTTGCCGCCACCGTAGGTGAACAGCAGGTGGTGGCGGGTGCCGGCGGGCAGGAACTGCACCTGGGCGCCCGCCTCCTGGCCGGTGTAGAAGAGCTCCCGCAGGTAGCTGCTGCCGGGCACGATGTCGCGCCACACCGGCACCACCACCGGCGAGGAGGTAATGCCGCGCAGGGCCGCCTCGTGCCCACCCCAGGGGGTGGACAGGCTGATGAACAACGGTACTTCGGCCGGCGCGTTGCGCTCGGCACGGCGCAGCAGGAAGCCGCGCGCCACCAGCCCGCCCATGCTGTGGGCGACGAGGTGGAAGCGCTTCACCTGGTAGTGCAGCTCCAGCTCCAGCATGGTGCTGGTGAGGATATCCACCGTGGTATCCAGGCCGAGCCCGGAGGCGTAGGAGAACACCCAGGGCTGGAAGCGCTTGCGGTCCAGCTGGCCGACCAGGGCGGAGAAATCGCGCGGCGAGCCGTTGATGCCATGCACGAACACCACCGGGATCTTGTCCGGGTCGTAAGGTTCCAGCAGGTAGAGGCCGCTGCGGCCGGCGAGGATGAAATCCAGCGGACGCCAGCTGCTGGCGGCGGCGATTTCCGGGTCGAAGCGGGCGTCCTCCAGCGTGGTGACGTCGCCGAAGGAGAGCAACTGGCCGCCGCTGACGGCGGGCCGGTCCACCGCCGGCCGCGGCCGCAGCTGGCCGAGGGTGGGCAGGCCGATCGCCGTCGCCGCGCCCGGCGTCGCCTCCGCCGGCACCCGCAGGGCAATGTCGGCGAAGACCTTGCCGGCGCTGCAGCTCATGCTGCTCCCGGGATCGAAGGTCAGCAGGGGTTCGCCGGCATCGTGGCGGAAGTTGCCATTGCTGTCGCGGAAGGCGGCCAGGCCATAGTTGCCGGGGCCGACGATGAAGCCCCAGGCGCCTTCCCGCTCCATGACGAAGTAATCGACCTGGCGCCAGGCGGGCTGCGCCGCGTCTGAGGCCGCCGCGTCGTCATGCAGCAGCGCCACCACATACGGGCCGGCAGCCCCGCCATCGTCGGCCAGCGTGCCGGCGATGGAGCAGGCGGTGGACATCTGCGCCAGCTGGCCGCGCAGCGAGAACATCATGCAGCCGCTGCTGGCCAGCGCCAGCAGCATCACCGCGAGCAGCGCCAGCGCCCGCCGCAGCGCCGATGCGGTGAAAAAGCCGGCCCCCGGTACCCGGCCCCGGTATGGCTTGCGTGTGCGGAGCGCAAGAGTCGCCATCGGATTTCCCCGCCGTGATGAAAGACGCCATCCGGGACAGGACGGCGCAGGACAAGCGGGATTATCGCGATGACGGCAGGGCAAGGTCCAGCCGGACAGCCGCGCCGGGCGGGCTTCTGCGCAGCGCAGCGGCGGGATTACCCGCGCCCGGCCGGGGGTCCGCCGACCTTGAGCATGGGAAACGCAGCCTCCTTTGGCCGTGGCAATGCCCGCCGGCCGCAGCCGGCGCGGGCTCACATGAAGTTGTAGCGCAGGGTGACGCCCACGGTGCGCGGGGCGGCGGCGGACACGGTGTAGGCGCTGACGGTGTTGCTGCCGGTGTAGTAGTAGCGCTTGTCCAGGGCGTTGCGCGCCCACAGCGACAGTTCCCACACATCGCTGCCGCGGCTGTACTGCCAGCCGGTGGCGAGGTTGAGCACGCCGTAGGCGGGCAGGCGGTTGTAGCGGGAATTGTCCAGCGAACCGGGGGCTTCCGAGCGCCAGGCGTAGTTGGCGCTTACGTACTGCTCCACATGGTCGGCCCACGGCCAGCGGTAGCTGCCGCCGACGTTGGCGGTCCACAGCGGCGCACCCTGCACCTGCTTGCCGCCGAGGTCGCAGCTGGCCGGCGCAACCGGGTTGTTACGCTCGGCTGGACAGGGGGCGTTGTCGAAGGAGCGGTAGCTGGCGTCGTTGTACATGCCGTTGAAGGACAGCGTGAGGCGACGGGTGGGCCGGGCTTCGATCTCCCATTCCACGCCCTTGCTCTCCACTTCACCGACGTTGGTCAGCACTTGGTAAACGACGAGGGAACTGGGTCCGGCGCGCATGCCGGTGGCCTGGTAGTCCTGCACCCGGGCGTAGAACAGGCTGGCGTTCACCCGCAGGCGCTTGTCCCACAACAGGCTCTTGAAGCCGACCTCCAGGCTGCGGGCGCGTTCCGGATCGACCTTGAGCGAATCCTCGCCCATGGTCGGCGCGGCACCGACGCCGTTGATGTTCACCCCGCCGGACTTCTCGCCGTAGGAGAGGTTGGCGAAGGCCAGCACGTCCGGCGCCAGCTCGTAGGAGAGGCCGAGCAGGCCGGAGGGGCTGACATCCTGCACGGTGATGTCGTCCGACCGCCAGGCGCCGACCTGGCTGTTGCGGCCAACCAGCAGCAGGGGCACGAACAGCGGCGCGGCGTTGAGCGGCGCGTCGCGGCGGCTGCGTGCCACCTTGCGCTCGTAGGTGGCGCGCACGCCGGTGGTGAGGTCCAGGCGCTCGGTGAGGTGCCAGTCGGCCTGGCCGAACAACGCGAAGCTGTCGGTCTTCATCTTGCCGTGGGTGGCGGAAGTGATGCCGTTCAAAACATTACTTCCCGGGAAAAGAGTCTGATAAAGCTCGGGCAGAGCCACCGTATCGGCGCCACTCCCGTAGGTCAGCCAGTTGCTGCTGGTGATGTCCTGGTGGAAGTAGTAGGCGCCGACCACATAGTCCATCGTGTCGCCGATGGGCGAAGCGAGGCGGACTTCCTGCGAGATCTGGCTGTCCTTCACCCGGAATTGGGAGTCGCGGAAGATGTCGGCGTTGGTGCCGTCGATATCGTTGTGCGAGCCGAATTCCCAGGAGCGCCAGGCGGTGATGGAGGTCAGGCGATAGCCGCCGCCCAGCTCCCAGTTGGCCTCGGCGGACAAGCCGCCCTGCTCCACCTTCATCTTCTGCGGGCCGTCGATGTTGACGTGGTAGCGGTCCGGATCGATACGGATACCGGTGGCGCCGGCCAGTTGGGCGGCGTGCAACAGGTTGTAGTAACCCGCCGGCGACGGCCCCACGCCGTAGAGCATGGTCGTGCCCTGGCTGCCGTTCTCGTGCTGGTAGTCGGCGATCAGGCGCAGGCTGAAATCGCTGTCCGGGCGGATCAGCAGCTGGCCGCGCACGCCTTCACGGGTCACGCTGTTGAGGCGACGGTTGTCGTTGTCGTTCTTCAGCCAGCCGTCGTCGTGGGTGCCCACCACCGCGATGCGCGCCGCCACCGTATCGCTCAGCGGGCCGGAGATCACCGCCTTGCCCTGGTAGTAGCCGCGCTCGCCGGCGGACAGCTCCACGCTGTTGTCCGGCGAGAAATCCGGTGCCCGGGTGCTGAGATTGAGCACGCCGGCGGTAGTGTTCTTGCCGAACAGCGTGCCCTGCGGCCCGCGCAGCAGTTCCACCCGCTCCAGGTCCACCAGATCCAGCACCGCCATGCCCGGACGGCCGAGATAGACGTTGTCCAGGTAGATGCCGACGCTGCCCTCCAACCCCTCGTTGGCCGGGTTGTTGCCGATGCCGCGCACCGCCAGGCTGAGCTGGCGGCCATTGGCGTAGCTGGCGTTCAGGCCGGGCAGCAGCAGCGGCAGGTTCTGCACCTGATACACGCCCTGCCGCTCCAACTCGGCGCCGTCCAGCGTGCTCAACGACACCGGCACCGACTGGGCGCTCTCGGCGCGGCGGCGGGCATTCACCGTCACCGTCTCCAGCTGCAGTTCGGCATCCTCGGCGGCAGGCGCCCGAGCTGCCTCCGGCACCTGGGCCCAGGCGGCCGGGGCGATCAGGGCCAGCGCCAAGGCCAGCGGACGCCAGACAGGCTGAGGAAGGGGGGAAAGAGCACGGCGGAAGCCGGCGCCCTCAGTCTCGATACGGGCGGTTGGGCGGGATCGGGAGCGCACAGCAGTCTGAAACCAGAAATTTCGGAGGCGGCATTAGAACCCGATACGCCGCCCCTGTGAACCCATGGATGGAAAGGCCTGCCGCGGCGCGTATCACCATGTCCTTGATCGAGTCGGCGGAGACCGCGGGGGTTACACCTGATACCAGGGCAGCCCGGCCGCCCGCCAGCCATTGACCACCCGCTGGCCGGCGGCGTTGGCTTCGCCCTCGAAGCCCTCCAGCACGGTATAGACGTGGCGGTAGCCGCGGGCCGAGAGCAGGCGGGCGGCCTCCGCCGCGTCCCCGGTGCCACGGCCCAGCAGCAGCACGAGTTCGTCGTGGCGCAGGCGGGCTTCGACCTGGGCGAGGAAATCCGGCACCGGCGCCCAGTCGGGAAAGCGGCGGAACTCGATCTCGAAGGCGCCGGGCACGCGGCCAACCAGCGCCCATTCCTCGCGCGAGCGGATGTCCACCAGGCGGGCGTGCGCCCTCGCCTCCAGCACCGCCCAGGCTTCGGCTGGTAGCAGGCTGCCGTTGTAGCCGTAGGCGCCTTCCCGGGCCCGCGCCTGCGCGCGCCCCAGCAGCGCCTCTATGCGTGCGCCCATGTTCCGTCTCCTTTCATCCGCGGCCTCCAGCGGCGCAATGCGCTGCATTGCCGGCCTGGGTTCTTGTGCGGCGAGGCTAGCAAGCCGGCGGGCGGGGAGAAAACGAGCAATCTTCACAAGCTTTCCACCGCCGCCGCTAAGCCGGCGGAACGCCCAGTCGCCGTGCCGATGGAGAATGTCCGTGACCAGGCCTGAGCGGGGGCGCAGTCCGGTTGCCATGACCAGGACCGCGAATTCACCCGCCAAGACGCGCAGCCGCGGCGATCTCCTGCAGCAGATCCACGAAGGCCCGCACCTTCGCGGGCCTGAAACGCGCCGTGGGATACACCGCATGGATGCCGCCTGCGGGCAGTGCCCATTGCGGCAGCACCTGGATCAACCGCCCGGCAGCCAGGTCTTCAGCCACCGCAAAGTCCGGCAGCACGGATAGCCCTGCGCCGTAACGCACGGCCTCGCGCACCGCCAAGGTAGCGTCCATCGACATCGCGGCATGCACGGAGACGTTCTGGCGTTCCAGTTCGCCGCGGGAGAAGCTCCAGCGCGTGGGCTCACGTAGCAAGGTATTGGCCACGAACGGAAGCCCGGCCACGCCCTGGGGGTCTTGCAGAGCGCTCACTTGACCTTGCCACACCGGCGCTGCGACCAGCAGTTGCCGAAACGCGCCAATCTGCCGGGCCTGCACATTCAGGTCTGTCAACCACCCCACGCGGATCGCCAGTTCCACCTGGCCAGACATCACGTCGAGCGACTGATCGCTCAAGATCGCGTCCACCTTGCACCGCGGATAACGGCGTGTGAACTCAGTGACGGCCGGCACGATGCTGGTGATGCCGTAATCCAGCGGAGCCGTCAGCCGTAGCGTGCCGGAAGGCTCCGTCACCCCTGCGCCCAGTTCATCGAAGGCGTCGTGCGCTTCCTTCAGGATCAGGGCGCAGCGCTCGTGAAACGCCTTGCCCGCCTCCGTCGCCGTCACCCTGCGCGTGGTGCGCGTGAGCAGCGTCGTGCGGAACTCCCGCTCCAGCCGCGACACTTGTTGGCTGACCACCGCCTTGGTGATGCCCAGCCGCTCGGCCGCCGCCGTGAAACTGCCTGTCTCGACCACCGCGGCGAAGTACGCCAGACGCTTGAGATTGGCGAGATGGTTGGCGCCGGACTCTTCCATATTGTTTGCTTTTAACATACGAACTATATGCTTTAACGTAATTTATCTGTCAATAGCAGCTGCATACCATCCGTGCAATGAACTGAAAACCGGGCCTCTCCAAGCCTTCGCCTCCGCCATGACCAAGACACTGCTCTATCTCTTCGACCCGCTCTGCGGCTGGTGCTACGGCGCCAGCGGCACGGTGGCGGAAGTCTCGGCCCTGCCCGGCGTCGCGCTGCGGCTGTTGCCCAGCGGTCTGTTCTCCGGCGAGGGCGCGCGCCCGATGAGCGACGACTTCGCCACCTATGCGTGGAGCAATGACCAGCGCATTGAACGCCTCACCAGCCAGCGGTTCACCGAGCAGTACCGCGGCAACGTACTGGCCGACCATAAGCAAATGTTCGACAGCGGACCCGCCACCGTCGCACTGACGGCCATCGCGCTGACCGCGCCCCAGCGCGAGCTGGACGCGCTCAAGGCCATCCAGCTCGCCCGCTACGTCGATGGGCGCGACATCACGTCGCTGGAAACGCTGATGGCCGTGTTGAAGACGCTGGGTCTGGACGAGGCCGCCCGGCGTCTGGCCCAACCGGATGCCGAACTGCTCGCTGCCAACCGTGTCCGCGTCGCCGAGGCGCAGGCGCTGCTGCAGCAGTTCGGCGCACACGGTGTCCCCACCTTCATCCTGGAGCAGAACGGGCAGCGCCAGCTGCTGCCCTCAAGCGCGGTGTTCTCCAACCCGCAGGCCTTCGCCGAGCAGCTGGCCGCCGCCTGAACCTCCCGCCCCTTGCCCCCTCATCTCTTTTGCTCCGTCGCCAAGGATCATCATGATGATTGGCAGAGACTCCGTCCAAACCGCAGCAGCAGGCGGCACAGCCACTGCCCTGGCGGCTTGCGACGCCACTGCGGCGACTGCCGTGCCACTGCAATGGAAGCGCTTTCCGGCCAATGTCGATGTCCTGACCACGGCCATGAACGCGCTGCCCCGACGCTGGCCTGGCGACCACTACAACACCCGTCCCGAGGATTTCGTGGCGTGCATGCGGGACCGTGCCCGTGGGGCGCACTTCGAGAGCCTGTTCGAACGTCTGGTCGGCCCGTTCAAGGCATCTCGCCGCCGAAGGACTGATTGACCCCGTCGCCGTGCCCGCGAGTTGCACGAATGCGGCTCCGGTGCCCGGCGTCCCTCCCCCTCCCTTCCCCCACTCTTGCGAGGCAAGCTTATGCGCAACCCGTTTGATTTCAGTGTTCCCAAAGAAAGCCTGGTCATCCCGGCAATGGCCGGCGTCTATGAGAAATTCGCCCAGCCGCTTGGATGGCTGCTGCTTCGACTGGTCGTCGGCGGCTGGCTGCTGCACGAAGGCTGGCCGAAGATTCTTAACCCCATGGGCCAGGTGCAGTTCGTCGAGATGATCGGCTTTCACCCGGGCTGGTTGTTCTCGCCCATGCTGGCCATCATGCAGGTCGTCGGCGGTGCCGCGCTGATCGTGGGTTTCCTCACACGTCCCCTGGCCTTGGCCAACGCGGTAATGCTGTTCGTGACCGTGTGGTTCCACTTTCACTTTCCCTACAACGCCGAACCGCTGCTGAGCAGCGCGGGCCTGGAGGCGATCAAGGCGCACCCGGAGTTCCTCACCCTCAACGGCGTGAAGCGGCTGATGGACGGTGGCGTCGTGTTCACCAATCTCCTGCAGGACAAGGCAGTCCAGCTGTCCAGCATCTGGGCATTCGGCTGCCTGTTCTTCGCCGCCTTCGGTGGCGGTATCTGGTCGGTCGATCGGCTGCTGAAGAAGTCCATTTGAACCGAGGTGCCGTACCCCGGTTCTTGGGATTTCTCCTGGCCACCCGGTGATCCACTCAGAATGGATTGGAGTTGAGATGAACGGCAATCCGGAACGGATCCGCCGCAGCCGGGAGGGATCGTCCGGGAAGGACGGCCGCAGCTTCAGGGCCGTTCTTCAGCGGCGGCTCGAGGGAAAGGCGGCAGAAGGCTTTCCTCCCGCCGGCAGCTGCGCGGGTACCGACGCGCTGATGGCGGGCGTGTTCTGGCGTCTGGCTGGAGAGTGGATCGATTCCTCCCTTGCCCATCGGCATGCAAGCCAGGACGGAAAAGACCACGAGCATGACGCAGCGCATCGGTACGGCGAGGGTCGCCAAGACGCTGTCCTGGTCCACAGCGTGCGTGCCCCTTGCATTCCTCCGGGGTGGCGCACCGTGAAGCCCTTGCCGTCCGCAGCTTCTATGATCAAGAACGATCGACCTTCCAATCCTGCAGGGGGCTCCGGGGCGTGGCCGAAGGCCGTGCCGTAGAAACGAGCGATGCTCCCCGCCCGCTCTCGCAGGCCGGCAGGGAGTTTTTCCCCATGTGTTCAATGACAGGAATACCCAAATGCCCTTTCTTCCATCACGTCGCACGGTGTTCAAAGCCGGCATTGCTTCGGTGCTGGCCATGACGCTGCATTCAGCTCCCTCCATGGCCGCAGCCAAGCAGCCGGTGGTCACGCTGCGCTCCGGGCGCTTGCGCGGAGTCCGCTCGAATGGCGTGGCCGTGTTCAAGCGCATTCCCTACGCCGCCAATCCTTTCAAGCCGGAAACACGCTTTCAGGCACCCCAACCGGTGGCGCCGTGGCAGGGCGTTCGCGACGCGAGCGCGTTCGGCCCGCCGCCGCCACAGCCCAGCCGCGACCCGAAGGCCGGGCTGTTCGGCGGCGCCGATGACCTGACGCTCAACATCTGGACGCCGGACCCCCAGGCCAAGGACCTGCCGGTGATGGTGTGGATTCCCGGCGGCGCCTTCATCCGCGCCGATGCCAGCGAAGCCGCTTATGACGGCAGCCGCTTCGCCGCGGACGGCATCGTCTTGGTCACGGTCAACTACCGCGTCGGCGTCGATGGTTTCATGGCCATCGACGGCGCACCGGCCAACCGCGGCCTCCTCGACCAGATCGCGGCGCTGCAATGGGTGCGCGACAACATCGCGGCCTTCGGCGGCAATCCGGAGAACGTCACCCTCTTCGGCCAGTCCGCCGGTGCGGAGAGTGTTGCGATCCTGCTGGCGTCGCCAAGGACGGAGGGGCTGTTCAAACGCGCCATCCTGCAAAGCCCGCCCATGCAATCCATGCAGCCCGCCGATGCCCAACGGCTGACGGCCGCGTTCGCCAAGGGGCTTGGCGTCGAGCCGACCGTCGCCGGTCTGGCCGCCGTTCCCCTGGACAAGCTCATTGACGCCAGCGTTGCACTAGTGGGGGTGCTCAAGGACCGCGCCGTATGGGGGCGCCTGTCCCTCGGCGGCACGGCTTTCCTGCCGGTGATCGATGGCGACCTGCTCGACGCCTCGCCGATCGATATGCTGGCGCGCGGCCCCAAGCCCAACGTGCCGGTGATCGTCGGCAGCACCGACGAAGAGGCCCGCATTTACATGGTGCCCGGCGGAGCGATCCGCCGCATCACGCCCACGGACGTCGATCTGTTCATCGGCGATTTGAACCTTCCTGCCCGAACGCTGGACGTTTACAAGAGCGTGGCCAGGGATCAGTCGCCCGGCGAGGTCTACACCGCCCTGCAGTCCGACTACACCTTCCGCATGCCCGCGCTACGCATCACGGAGATGAGAGGCGGCAACCGCATGGCGTGGCACTACAACTTCTCCTGGAGGTCGCCGGGTTTCGGGGGTGAGCTGGGTGCCGCGCACTTTGTCGACGTGCCGTTCGCCTTCGACGCGCTGGGCTCCGCCCAGGCCAGAACCTTCATTGGCGACAACCCGCCCATCTCGCTGGCCGAGGCCATGCACAGCTCCTGGGCCGAGTTCGCCAAGACGGGCGATCCCGGCTGGCCGGCTTACGACCTCGCCGAGCGAGCCACCAGGCGCTTCGATGCCAGCTCCAGCATCGCCATCGACCCGGAAAAGGCGACTCGGCTCATCTGGAAAGACGTGGCGCTCTGAGCATTCCGGCCCGCCATGCGGCAATGATGCGGGCCGGGGCAAACGCCCTGGCCCGACGCGGTGGACGGCAGCCGGCGGGCTTCCTCGCTCCCGGGCTGGACCACGCCATCGCGCTTGCCGCCGGGCCGGACCGCGCGCCGGTCCTCCAGCCCGCCAATCCCCGCCAGCGTAAGGCGCCCCCCGCGGCGGCCGGCCAGAACGAGTTGCGGCCAGATCGCCAGCGCAGGATGCGCGTGATCCAGCCCCAGGCCAAAACCCGATTCCGAGGCGCCTTCCAGGGGCCCGCAGAAGGAAAGCCGAGTCAGGTTTCGGAAAACGCCAGCATCTGCCCTGACGACTTAAGACCCTGATAAACATCATTTTCTCTGCGCAGCCTGGCAAAACACCGGGCTTGGAGTGCAGGGGAAGTAAAAAGCCGGCGCAGGGCGAGCTGCACCCGGCGCCGGCAGCCCGGCAGCCGCAAGCCGCGCGGCGGCGCTCAGTAGATGCGCCGGCTGCCCGCCAGCCGCCACAGCGCGGCGGCCAGCACGTCCACCTCGGCGCAGGTGTTGTAGAAGGCCAGCGAGGGCCGCACCGTGGCTTCCAGGCCGAAGCGGCGCAGGATGGGCTGGGCGCAGTGGTGGCCGGAGCGCACCGCGATGCCTTCCTGGTTCAGCGCCGCGCCCACCTCCTCGGTCTGGTAGCCGTCCAGGGTGAAGGACAGCACGCTGGCCTTGTCGGCGGCGGTGCCCACCAGGCGCAAGCCGGGCACCTCCTGCAGCAGGCGGGTGGCATAGGCCAGCAGCTCGTGCTCGTAGCGGGCGATGTTGTCCATGCCCAGCGCGCTCACGTAGTCGATGGCCGCGCCCAGGCCGACGGCGTCGGCGATGTTGCCGGTGCCGGCTTCGAAGCGGTTGGGTGCCGGGTGGTAGTCGATGCGCTCGAAGGTGACGTCGCGGATCATGTTGCCGCCGCCCTGCCACGGCGGCATGTCGTTGAGCAGCGCCTCCTTGCCATAGACCACGCCGATGCCGGTGGGGCCGAACACCTTGTGGCCGGAGAAGACGAAGAAGTCCGCATCCAGCGCCTGCACGTCCACCGCCATGTGCGACACCGACTGGGCGCCATCCACCAGCACGGTGGCGCCGGCCGCATGGGCCATTTCGACGATGCGCCGGGCCGGGGTGACGGTGCCCAGCGCGTTGGACACCTGGGTGAAGCTCACCAGCCTGGTCCGGGGCCCGAGCAGCTTGCCGTATTCCTCCAGCAGCACCTGGCCGCAGTCATCCACCGGGATCACCCGCAGTTTGGCACCCTTCTCCGCGCACAGCCGCTGCCAGGGAACGATGTTGGCGTGGTGCTCCAGGTGGCTGACGATGATCTCGTCATCCTTGCCGATATTCGCCCGGCCCCAGCTCTGCGCCACCAGGTTGATGGCCTCGGTGGCGCCGCGCACGAACACCACCTCGTTGGTGGAGCGGGCGCCGAGGAAGGCGCGCACCTTTTCCCGCGCGGCCTCGTAGGCATCGGTGGCGCGCGCCGCCAGTTCGTGCGCGGCGCGGTGGATGTTGGAGTTCTCGTGCCGGTAGAAGCGGGCGATGCGGTCCATCACCGCCTGCGGCTTCTGGGTGGTGGCGGCGTTGTCCAGCCAGATGAGCTGACGGCCGTTCACCCGCTCGGCGAGGATGGGGAAATCCCGCCGCACGAGGTTCACATCCAGCGCCGGCCGCGCGCTCAGCGGCACCGCCTGCAGCGCGTCGTGCTGATGGCCGGGCACGCGGATGCCGCCGCCGCCGGGGCGACGCTCATCGAGGAAGTAATAGGCCGGCGCGGCCGCACTGGGCGCGAGCTGGGCCGGGCCGTGGCGAGGCGCGAGCAAGCCGGCCAGTTCGTGCTCGCCGGGCAGGCCGAAGGCGGTGGGGTCGGCCACGCCGGGGTAGCCGCGGGCGGTGTCCAGGCTGGACGGAACCTGAGGAATCGCCGGGATCTGCGGGGAAACGCTAGGCGGTATGCCGCCCAGCGAAGCGCCACCCGACGGAACACCGCCCGACGGAACACCGCCCGACGGAACGCCGCCCGACGGAACCGCCGCAGGCGCCGCCGCCGCGCGGGCGCCCTGCCCTTGCGCCAGGCCCAGCGCTCCCGGCACCGCCGGCAGCGGTCCGGGGGCGTCCGGCGTCAGCGCCGCGGCGGACGTCGGAGCGCCGAACGGCAAGCCCGCGGGCAACCCGCCGACCGCCGCCTGCGGCGAAGCGCCGCCCGGCAGCGCGGCGAAGAAGGCGTTCGCCAGCCGGGTCAGCTCGGCGGCGTCGGGCAAGCCCGTCAGGCCCGGAGACGGCCGCTCAGCGGTACTCATTCTTGTACTCGTGGTACTTGTCCACTTCCACCCCCTCCAGCACCGCCAGCGCGTCGTCGGTCAGTACCGCCAGCGAGCAGTAAAGCGACACCAGGTAGGAGGCGATGGCGCGGTCGTTGATGCCCATGAAGCGCACCGACAGGCCAGGGCTCTGCTCACCCGGCAGGTTGGGCTGGTAGAGGCCGACCACGCCCTGGCGGCTCTCGCCGGTGCGCAGCAGCAGGATGCTGGACTTGCCATCCTCTATCGTCACCTTGTCCGACGGGATCAGCGGCACGCCGCGCCAGGTGATGAACTGGGAACCGAACAGCGACACCGTCGGCGGCGGCACGCCACGGCGGGTGCATTCGCGGCCGAAGGCGGCGATGGTGCGCGGGTGGGCGAGGAAGAAGCCCGGCTCCTTCCACACCTTGGTCAGCAGTTCGTCCAGGTCGTCCGGCGTCGGCGCGCCGGTCAGCGGCGCGATGCGCTGGTCCGGATGCACATTGGCGAGCAGGCCGTATTCCTTGTTGTTGATCAGCTCGCTTTCCTGGCGCTCCTTGATCGTCTCTATGGTCAGCCGCAGCTGTTCGCCGATCTGGTTGTGCGGGCTGCTGTAGAGATCGGAGACGCGGGTATGCACGTCGAGCACGGTATTCACCGCCGACAGCATGTATTCGCGCGGATTCTCCTCGTAGTCCACGAAGGTCTGCGGCAGCTCGCGCTCGTCACGGCCGGAGCAGTCCACCGTCACCTGGTTGGCGTCCTTCACCTTGTTCAGGCGGTAGATGCCGGCTTCCACCGGCAGCCAGCTCAGCAGATGCGTGAGCCAGCGTGGGGTGATGCTGGACATCTGCGGCACCGTCTTGGTCGCATTCGCCAGCTGGCGCGCGGCGACATCGCCAAGCGCGGTATGTACGTAGGACTCCTGGGCCATCTCTGCTTGCTCCCTTCGATTTGCTCGGTTTGAACTCGGATTGGAAAAGCGCTGTACGCCCTCAGGCTATGCTTATTCCATCAAAAGAGAATTGCTTAGCTGTTTGTTTCATATCGATTTTTCTTCCATTCGAGAGGAATATCCGTGAGAACGGAAAAATCATCGCCCGGCAATCGCAATCCGCCGCTGCAATGGAATCCCGGGGGCGGCAGACAATGACGGTGCACTACCACCCTGCCCGCCGGCGCAGGCGCCAACCCAGCCAGGTGAAGGCGAACACCACCGCGCCGAACACCCAGCCGGACAATGCCGCCGCCATCACCCCGGAGAGCAGCGTGCCCACGGTGCAGCCCAGCGCCACCATCGCGCCCCAGCCCATCAGCACGCCACCGCACAGCGCCCGCGCCAGCTCGCCCACGCCGGGCAGGCGCGGGCGGAAATCGCCGGCATACAGCGCCGCCGCCAGCGCGCCCAGCACTAGGGCGACGACGAAGGCACCGTTGGCCGACCACAACGTTTCCTTCACCGTGGTGGCGCAGCCGGCGAAGCTGTCCAGCCCTTCCAGTCGCGCCGGAAACCAGCTGGCGCCGCTGGCCGCAGTCCGCGCCAGGCTGCCCAGCTCCGCCGTCACCCCCAGCGGGCCGACGCGGAAATAGGCCAGCACCGCGATGAAGCCGACCATCAGCCCGCCCACATGCGCCGCCCAGCGCGGCCGCCGACCGGCAGCGCCTCCTGTTTCACCAGCTCGATGCCGCCGCGCCAGCCAGAAAGCGAGCCCGCCCAGCACCGCCACCTGCAAGGCCGCCGAGCCGGCATAGCCCAGCGCGTGAGGCAGCCACAGCACCGGCGCCTCCTGCAGGCTGGAGAGGTAGAGGAAATTCCAACTGAGGAAGCCGAGCACGAAACCCGCGCCCGCCCCCAGCAGCGCCACCGGCGAGGCCAGCGAACCCTCGCCCAGCCGGTACAGATGCGCGCTGATGCAGGAGCCGGACAGCGCCATGCCCAGGCCGAAGCTGGCCGCGCCGGCCACCAGCACCCAGCTCACCGGGCCGATGTGCGCCCCGGGCGGCAGCCGCCCCGGCGCCGGCACCGGCAGGAAGGCGCCGAACAGCAGGTGATAGCCCAGCGTGCCCACCGCCAGCGCGGCCAGGATGCCGAGCAGGCCGCGGGCGTCCCGCTGCTCGAAGAAATCCCGGCTGACGCAGTAGAAGCAGAAACGCGAGCGCTGCAGCACGACACCGAAGGCCGCGCCCAGCAGCACCGACAGCGCCAGCTCGCGGCCCTCGCCCGGCACCTCGGACAACTGGCCTGCAAGCAACAGCGCCACAGCTACGACAAGCACCGCAGGCAGAACCGCGCGCCACGGCGGGAGGGTGAAAAGGGGAAGAGTCGTCATGTCTTGGAAAGAGGAAATGAAATGCGGCTGGGGTGTTCGGCTGGGCAACGACAGCAGGCGCATTGCGCGGCTGCCGCCGGTCCGCGCCGTGCTTTCCCTGCCACACTCGGCGTTTCAGCAGTGGCAAAGGTGAAAAGGGGGCCCCCGCGCCAGCTCCAGCCGAGAACCGCAGGCCGCCGCCCGGTGCGGCATAGGCCTATGGGCGACACGGCATGCAACCGCGTTTCGCCTGCCCAGCGCCATGGAGCGGCGCAAAAAAATGGCGGTGCCGGAGCACCGCCGAATGCACGCACGGATTCACGTACGGGACGTGGAGACTGAACCGGGGGAATCCGGGAGCAGGGGCTAACGTCAAGACAGTTCAAATGGCAGCGTCCTTCTCCTCTCTCCCCTCGCAGGGTGTAGGCGGAAAAAGCGCGCCCGCCGGAACGCCCTGTGACTGGCAGGCCACAGGGCCGGGGCGCGGAGCGAGGGGAGGAGCACGGCGGTGCGGGCTTGCCGGGCTAGCACTTCTGCAGGCCTCGAAGTCATCCGAAGCTGCAAAAGGCTTGCGCCCCGCTCCGCTCCCCGAGGGCTTACTTCCCGCCCCAGACCGTCCCCGCCAGATTGGTCACCGGCACGCCAACAGCATTGCCGTACTCGGTCCAGGAACCATCGTAGTTGCGCACCTCATAGCCCAGCAGCTTGGTCAGCGCGAACCAGGTGTGGCTGGAGCGCTCGCCGATGCGGCAGTAGGTGATGATGGGCTTGCTGCCATCTATGCCCTTGGCGGCGTAGACCTTGCGCAGCTCTTCCACCGGCTTGAAGGTGCCGTCGGCGGCCACCGCCTCGCCCCAGGGCACGTTCACCGCGCCGGGCACGTGGCCGGCGCGGATCGCCAGTTCCTGCACCCCGGCCGGGGCGAAGATCTTGCCCTGGTATTCGTCGGCGGAGCGGATGTCCACCAGCGCCACGTCGCTGCGCTTCTCGGCGGCGGCCAGCACGTCCGGCAAGCGGGCGCGCAGCTTGTCGTTCACCTCCACCACCCGCACATTGCCCGGCACCGGCGCCTTGGCCACCGCCGCCAGCGGGCGGTTTTCCGCTTCCCACTTCTTGCGGCCGCCATCCAGCAGCTTCACGTTCTTGATGCCATACACATCGAACACCCACACGCCCCAGGCGGCGAACCAGTTGTTGGTATCGCCGTAGAGGATCACGGTGGAATCGGTGGACACACCGGCGGTGCGCAGCAGCTTCTCGAAGTTTTCCTTGCCGACGATGTCGCGGCGCACCGGATCGACCAGATCGGTATGCCAGCTGAAATTCACCGCGCCCGGCACATGGCCGCGCTCGTACACGCCGGGGTTCACGCTGACCTCGATGATCCTGAGCTTGGGATCGTTCAGGTTCTTCTCCAGCCATTCGGTGGAGACCAGCACATCCGCCGGCGCCGCCAGGACAGCCTGCAGACCGGCCAGCACCAGCGCACCCGCGGCCAGCAACTTCCTCACGCTTCTCATCTCCCAGACTCCACTCGATATTTTCGGAAGCCGCACTTTGCCCAAGGCGGACAGCCGAGCGGAACCAAGGAAATCAGATATCGAAATCACATGCGCTGAAGCCGGACTGAACGGATGCTGAATGCGCAAGCAGCTGATTTGCTTAGCAGGATTTGCCAGAAGGCGGTGCGGGCTTTCTGTCTAGGATGGCGCGCCGGAGCAGGAATGGAGAGGCTCTCCACCCGCAGCCGGGCCTGCACCGGCCGCCACGCATCCTGCATGGACGCCTGCAGCGCTTCCCCCAATCCAGAACAAAGCCAGACAACGAGACGATGAAGACGATCAATGCCCTGCGCCGCCGCGCCACCCGCCTGCTGCTGTCCGCCCTCGCCCTGCTGCCCGCGCTTTCCGCCGCGCCGGCCTTCGCCGCCGGGCAGGTGGTGCTGCGGGTGGGCGACCAGAACTACTACAACATCCGCGCCT
Source organism: Azoarcus indigens (assembly GCF_004361735.1). GTDB lineage: Bacteria > Pseudomonadota > Gammaproteobacteria > Burkholderiales > Rhodocyclaceae > Azoarcus > Azoarcus indigens. The sequence continues at coordinate 275,474 of NZ_SNVV01000001.1, forward strand.
CGGTAGAGGCCGCCAATGCGCTGGAGGGCGCCGGCTACCGCGTCGAGTGGAAGCATTTCCAGGCCGCCGCGCCCATCGCCGAGGCGCTGGACTCCGCCGCGCTGGACCTCGGTTTCCTCGGCGACTCCGGCCTGCTCTTCCTCGCCGCCAAGGGCGCGCCGGTGAAGGTGGTAGGCGTGTCGCGCCAGAACCAGGACGGCGTAGCCCTGCTGGTGGCCAAGGACTCGCCCTACAAGACCCTGGTCGACCTCAAGGGCCGCAAGGTGGCGATCTGGCCGGGCGCATGGAGCCAGCAGCTGGTCTACCGCGCGCTGGAAAAACAGGGCCTGCCGCAGGAGTACGTGGAGTTGGTGAAGGTGATGCCGATAGACGCCAGCGCCGCGCTGCAGGGCGGCAAGATCGACGCCTTCCCGGTGTGGGAGCCTTACATCTCCCAGTTGGTCGTCAGCGGCCAGGCGCGCCCGCTGCTCACCGCCAAGGGGCTGATGCCGGCCATCAGCACCATCGCCGCCAACGCCGACTCGGCCAAGACCAAGCGCGAGGCCATCGCCGACTTCCTGCTGCGGGTGAAACGCGCGCGGGAGTGGGTGAACACCCACCAGGAAGACTACGCCACGCGCTGGGCCCGCACCGCCAAGCTGGAACCGGAAACGGTGCAGCACTGGTTCGCCACCGCGCGCATGGTGATCGAGCCGGTGAACGACTCCGCGGTGGCCGACCTGCGCGACACCGCCGACTTCCTGCACAAGTCCGGCGCCATCGCGACCCCGCTCGATATCGACAAGGTGGTGGACCGCAGCTTCGGGGCCGCGCTGGCACCTTGAGCCTGGTGGTTCTGCAGCCGGGTTCCGGATCGCGGGCCGCGGAGCGCTGCAAGGCTTCGTCCAACCAGGAACGGCAAAGTGCCCACCCCGCATCCTTGACGGGGCACGGATGGCACCGGGTCCTGCTCGCCCACCGCAACGCGCAGCGGCAGGCCACAGAGCCAGTGCTTCAGGAATGGGCAGCGTTCCGCGAGGCGGCCCCCACAGCTCCCCCTGCGGGCGGCAACGCTGCAGTCCCACGCCTCTTTCCTTCTCGCCCGACGCCATCCCTTCCTTGACGGACGATATCAATTTGATATCGTTCACACTACACTTCAAGGAAAGGCCATGAAAGAAACCGACGCTCGCTCCCTGTCCGGCATTCCCGTTCTGCTGGTGCTCATCGTGCTGTTGCTGACGGGCCTCTGGCTCATCGCGCAAGCGGCGGCCGGCCACCGCGGGGTGCTGGTCCTGCCCGCGCTGGGCCTGGTTCCCCTCAGCATTTTCGGCCTTACCGGCCTGTACAAGGTCGAACCCAACCAGGCTGCGGTGCTCAGCCTGTTCGGGCGCTATGTGGGCAGCGTGCGGAATGAGGGCCTGAACTGGAGCAATCCGTTGTTCGCCAAGAAGAAGGTGAGCCTGCGGGTACGCAACTTCGAAAGCGGCAAGCTCAAGGTGAACGACCTCGACGGCAACCCGATCGAGATCGCCGCCGTCATCGTCTGGCAGGTCGCCGACTCGGCGGAGGCGGTGTACAACGTGGACAACTACGAGAGCTTCGTGCAGATCCAGTCGGAGTCCGCGCTGCGGGCGATGGCCTCCGCCCACCCCTACGACCAGCATGAAGACGGCAAGGTCTCGCTGCGCAGCCATCCGCAGGAAGTCTCGCAGAACCTGCAGGAGCAGATCGCCGAGCGCCTCGGCCGCGCCGGCGTGGAGGTGATCGAGGCCCGCATCAGCCACCTCGCCTATGCGCCGGAGATCGCCCAGGCCATGCTGCAGCGTCAGCAGGCGGCGGCGGTGGTGGCTGCGCGCAGCCACATTGTCGCCGGTGCCGTCGGCATGGTGGAAATGGCCCTGGCCGAGCTGCAGAAGAGCGGTACGGTGGTGCTGGACGAGGAGCGCAAGGCCCACATGGTGAGCAATCTGCTGGTGGTGCTGTGCGGCGACCGCGGCACCCAGCCGGTGGTGAACGCCGGCAGCCTGTACTGATATGCGGACCGACCGCGCCGGCCGGCGCGGCCGCCCGCCCTGTTGCCCGCCCCGTCGTCTGCCGGAAACATGCCGATGAGCGAGAAGAAGGCCTATCCCCTGCGCATCAACGCCCGCATCCTGGAAGCGATGCAGCAGTGGTCGGACGACGAACTGCGCTCGCTCAACGCCCAGATCGAATACGTGCTGCGCGACGCCCTGCGCAAGGCCGGGCGCCTGCCGCGGCCGGAAGAGAACAAGGAGGAGAAGGAATGAGCCGGCGAAAGAGCCCGGAGGTGAAGCCGGACCAGAGCAGCATGGCGACGGCGGCGGCGCGCCGCCATGTGCAGGCCGGCGGCGCGCCTTTCGCCCCGAGCCCCGCAGCGCCCTCCAGCCCCCAACCCGGTATTACTCCCAGCGATATCCAATCCACGATTTCTTGGTTTGCCACCGGCAGGCGGCGCGCCACCATGGCGACGTCCCGGCTCCCGTGAACAACGCTATGTGCCAGCTCCTCGGCATGAATTGCAATAAACCCGCCAGCCTGCACTTCTCGCTCGAAGGCTTCGTGCGCCGCGGCGGCGAGACCGACGAGCACGCCGACGGCTGGGGCCTGGGCTATTTCTGCGACGGCGGTGCGCGGGTGTTCCGCGACCACCGCCCTTCCGCCCGCTCTCCCGCCGCCGAGCTGGCCCGCGACCGCAGCCTGCGCTCGTGCAATATCCTCGCCCACATCCGCAAGGCCACCCAGGGCGCGGTCGGCCTACTTCCCCGAATTCAACGAAAGAGGCGCTATCCACCAGCGTCAGCAGGAAATCGCTATTGAGTTGAAAGCCATTGAGGAATTCCTGAATGAGCTGGGACCAGAACCGTGGTGGAGCCTGTTCTGAACGCAGTCCTTGCCCAGGCATGACTGCCTCGACTCATCCCGGCTGCCATGCCTGCACTTTTCAGTCGCAGTCCGGCTCTACCCTCAATCCCACTTCGGCGCGAAATCCGGGCTTGCAATGCGCTCGTTGCGATCCAGCTTGGCGATCTCCGCCATTTCCGCCTCGCTCAGCTTCAAGGCCTGCGCCTTGAGGTTGGCGGCGAGGTTCTCGCGCTTGGTGGAGGACGGGATCACCGCGTAGCCCTGCTGCAGGCCCCAGGCCAGCGCGACCTGTGCCGGGCTGGCGCCGTGGGCGTCGGCAATGCGCTGGATCACCGGCTCCTGCATCACCTTGCCGTAGGCGAGCGGCATATAGGCGGTGAGGTGAATGCCGTGCTCGCGGCAGAAGGCCGCCACCTTGCGGTTCTGCAGGAAGGGGTGGATCTCGATCTGGTTGGTGGCGATCTCGGCTGCGCCCACGGCGGCGATGGCCTGCTGCAGGTGGGCGATGGTGAAGTTGGACACGCCGAGCGCAGCGGTGAGGCCCTGCGCCCTGGCTTCGGCCAGCGCGCCGAGGTATTCCGCCACCGGCAGCGCGTCGCCCGGCGAGGGCCAGTGGATCAGGGTGAGATCCACCTGCTCCAGGCGCAGCTTGCGCAGGCTTTCCTTGAGGCTGGGGATGAGCTTGTCGCCGGCGAAGGAATCGGTCCAGATCTTGGTGGTGACGAAGAGTTCGCCGCGCGGCACGCCGCTGTCGGCGATGGCCTGGCCGACCTCGGCTTCGTTGCCGTAGATCTGCGCGGTATCCACATGGCGATAGCCGAGGGCGAGGCCGTTGCTGACGGCATCCAGGACTTGCTGGCCCTTGAGGCGGAAGGTGCCGAGGCCGAAGGCGGGAATCTGCATGTGGGGGCTCCTGTGTCAGAAACGTTGTTGGAGAACGCAGAGTGTGGCCGCTTTACCTTTGCGGAAAAACCGGGCCACACTCACAAGACCTTTGCGATTGCCGCAACAATGCCGCCTCGAAACGATGAAAACCACGCTGGAAGAACTGCTCGCCTTCGTCACCGTGGTGGATAGCGGCTCCATCACCGCCGCCGCCGAGCAGCTTGGGCAGACGGTGTCCGGCACCAGCCGGGCGCTGTCGCGGCTGGAGGAGAAGCTGGACACCACCCTGCTGCGGCGGACCACCCGGCGGCTGGAACTCACCGAGGAAGGGCTGGCCTTCCTCACCCACGCCCGCGGCATCCTCGCCGCGGTTGATGCCGCCGAAGACCAGATGGCGCTGCGCCGCCAGCGCCCCGCCGGACGGCTGCGGGTGAATGCGGCGGCGCCCTTCATGCTGCACGTGATCGCGCCCCTGGTCGGAGAGTTCCGCCGCCAGTACCCGGAGATCGAGCTGGAGCTGAACAGCAACGACCAGATCATCGACCTGCTCGAGCAGCGCACCGACCTCGCCATCCGCATCGGCCCGCTGCGCGACTCCACCCTGCACGCCCGCCCGCTGGGCGCCAGCCGCCTGCGGATACTGGCCAGCCCCAGCTATCTGGCGCGGCATGGCACCCCGGTGAGCGTCGCCGGGCTGCGCGGCCACAGCCTGCTCGGCTTCAGCCAGCCGGAAACGCTGAACCGCTGGCCGCTGCGCGATGTCGGCGGCGAGGAACTGCAGGTCCGCCCCGCCGTTTCCGCCTCCAGCGGCGAAACCCTGCGCCAACTCGCGCTGGCCGGCGAAGGCATCGTTTGCCTGGCGGACTTCATGACCGCCGCCGACCGCGCCGAGGGCCGGCTGGTGGAGCTGCTTGCCGCCGAAACGCTGGACATGCGCCAGCCCATCAACGCGGTGTACTACCGCAACACCCAGCTGGCGGCCCGCATCGCCTGCTTCCTGGATTTCGTCGCCGGGCAGATGCGGGCGCAGTGAGCCGCCATCGCCGGCCTGGCTCAGCGCGTGGCCTGGGTCTGCGCCCGCGCGCCCGGGCGGTCGAACAGCAGGAACACCAGCAACGCCACGCAGGGAAACAGGCCGCCCACCCAGCACACCCGCATCCACCCGCCATGCGCCCAGGCCCAGCCGCCCAGCGCCGAACCCAACGCGCCGCCCATGAAGAACAGGGACATGAAGAGGCCGTTGAGGCGGCTGCGGATGGCGTCGCCCAAGCTGTAGATTCCGCGCTGGCCGGTGATCAGGGTGACCGCCACCATCGCGTCCAGCACCAGCGCCGCCACCACCAGCGCGATCAGGCCCAGCGCGCCGCCCGGCTCCGCCAGCAGCCCGACGGCGAAGGACAACGCGCCCAGCGTCAACCCGGCGGCGGTCAATCCGCGCGTATAACCGCGATCCGCCAGCCGGCCCACCACCGGCGCGGCGAAGGCACCGGCCGCGCCCACCAGCGCGAACAGCGCGATGCCCTGCTGGCCGAAGCCGTAAGCCGGGCTGGCGAGCAGCAGCGGTGCGGCCGTCCAGAACAGCGAGAAGGCGCCGAACATGCCGGCCTGGTAAGCAGCCCGCCGCTGCAGCAGCGGCGTGTTGCGCAGCAAGGGCCACAGGGAAGCTAGCAAGCGCGCATAGCGGACCGCCGGCGAGGCATCCGCCTGGCCGCCCTGTGTGCTCAGCGCCGCCCGCCGTGCCGGCAGGTACTTCAGCAGCACCAGCGCCAGCCCGCCCATCAGCACCGCCGACAGCCAGAACACCGTCTGCCAGTGGCCGGTGGTGGACAGCAGGCTGGCCAGCGGACGGGCGAGCAGGATGCCGAACAGCAGCCCGCTCATCACCTGCCCCACCGCCTTGCCGCGCTGTGCCGGCGCCGCCAGTTGGGCGGCGAAAGGCACCAGCACCTGGGCGGCGACGCTGCCGAGGCCGATGGCGAAGGCAGAGGCGAGAAACACGGTGGCGTTCTCCGCCAACGCGGCATTCACCAGCGCCAAGGTCGCCAGCCCCATCAGCGCAGCAACCAGTTTGCGCGCTTCTACCAGGTCGCCCAGCGGCACCAGCAGCAACAGGCCAAGGCCGTAGCCGATCTGGCTCAGGGTGACCAGCACGCCGGCGGCGGACAACGGCATTTGCGTATCCGCCGCGATCAGCTTGATCAGCGGCTGGCTGTAGTAGAGGTTGGCGACGATGGCGCCGCAGGCGAAAGCCAGCAGCACGGTGACCCACGCCGGCGTAGACGGCGTGGCGGGGGAGTCGGAAGGAGAAGTCATGGGGGATCCGCTTGTTGTTGTTTGGAGAGGCCGACAGCCAGGGGGCGCTGGCGTCTCATTTACGCCTTCGAGCCGGCGCGTCGGGGCGTGGGAAGCACTGCGCCAGACCACGCCGGCCGGCGGCCGGGGGTAGCATTGTAGGCAAATCGCGGCCTGGCCCCGGTCTGCTCCACCACCGGGGACACCCGCAGGCACATCGGCGGAAGCCAGAGCCCACCGCCAAACCCAACCACGCCAACCATCTTCCCATCCACCCCAGCGCCCTCCCCCACGCCATGAACAATCCATTGGACTTCCACTTCTACCGCCCCGCCGATGGCCACGGCCTCGCCCACGATCCCTTCAATGCCATCGTCGGCCCGCGCCCCATAGGCTGGATCTCCTCGCAGGACGAAGAAGGCCGCCTCAACCTCGCGCCCTACAGCTTCTTCAACGCCTTCAACTACATCCCGCCCATCGTCGGTTTCGCCAGCCTCGGCCGCAAGGACAGCCTGCGCAACATCGAACGCACCGGCCAGTTCGGCTGGAACCTGGTGACACGGCCGCTGGCGCCGGCGATGAACGAAACCTGCGCCGCGGTGGCGCCGGAGGTGGACGAATTCGCCCTCGCCGGCCTCACGCCCGCGCCCTCGCGGGAAATCGCGGTGCCGCGGGTGGCGGAAAGCCCGGTGTCCTTCGAATGCCGGCTGACGCAGATCGTTCGCCTGCAGGACACCGCCGGCGCGGAACTGGAGAGCTGGCTGGTGCTGGGCCAGGTGGTCGGCGTGCATATCGACCGCAGCCTGCTGGAAGACGGCGTCTATCGCACCGCCAAGGCCCGGCCGGTGCTGCGCGGCGGCGGTCCGGCGGACTATTTCGAGATCAGCGAGGACACGCTGTTCCATCTCTACCGGCCGCGCTGAGCGCCGCAGGGCGCCCCCCGCCACAACACACGGCGGGCGGAGATCGATGCAGCAGCACTCCAGCGCCACGCGCAACGCCGCGGCGATACCCGGCCCCGGCCATTCACCCTGAGACTGCCGAACGCCACTCGCCGCGACTCGCCCCCGGCACACCATCAGCCCCTCCACCTCAGCCGCCCAACCGCTGCAGAGCATCGCCGTACAGCGCTTCGCGCCCTACCTCCTCCTCCATCGGTCGCCCCCCCATTCCCCCTCCATCGTTTTTGCACCGCAATACATATCTAAAAAAACCGATATATACTTCGCCCCAATCCGATATGATCTGCGCCCGTGAATGAGCCAGAGCCGCTGCGGCCCGGCCTCCTACGCGCAAACCCACATCAGCAAGCATGGACATCGACGAAATCATCAAGGCGCTCGCCCACCCGGTGCGGCGCGAACTGTTGCAGTGGCTGAAGGAGCCGGAGAAGCACTTCGCCGAGCAGGAGCACCCGCTGGAAGTGGGCGTGTGCGCCGGTATGTTCGAACGCTGCGGCCTCTCCCAATCCACCGTTTCCGCCCACCTGGCGACGCTGCAGCGGGCGGAACTGGTCACCACCCGCCGCATCGGCCAGTGGGTGTTCTACAAGCGCAACGAAGACACCATCGCCGAGTTCCTGCGCCGCATCGGCCAGGAGCTCTGAGGGGTAGAGACACAAAGCCGCCCCTCGCCGCCCCCCTCCCGCCGCGGGCCACAAGCCGGCAGCGGATTCCTCCCCCGACGACAAGATCGCTCCCCATGCCCTTCCCCCTGCTCGTACTCGCCCTCTCCGCCTTCGCCATCGGCACCACCGAATTCGTCATCATGGGCCTGCTGCCCGAGGTGGCGGCCGACCTCGGCGTGAGCATTCCAGGCGCCGGCTGGCTGGTCACCGGCTACGCCCTGGGCGTCGCCATCGGCGCGCCCTTCATGGCGCTGGCCACCGCCCGGCTACCGCGCCGGCGCGCCCTCATCCTGCTGATGGGCATCTTCATCGTCGGCAACCTGATGTGCGCGCTCGCCCCCGGCTACGACCTGCTGATGGTCGCCCGGGTGGTCACCGCGCTGTGCCACGGCGCCTTCTTCGGCATCGGCTCGGTGGTGGCCGCCAGCCTGGTGCCGCCGGCGCGGCGCGCGTCCGCGGTGGCGATGATGTTCACCGGCCTGACGCTCGCCAATGTGCTCGGCGTGCCGCTGGGCACCGCCCTCGGCCAGGCCGCCGGCTGGCGCGCCACCTTCTGGGGCGTGACGCTGATCGGCGTGTTCGCCCTCATCGGCCTGGTCCGCGCCCTGCCGCGCGACCACGGCCAGGAAGCCGTCTCCATGCGGCGCGAGTTCGCCGCGCTGCGCGGCGCCGGGCTGTGGCTGGCGCTGTCCACCACGGTGACGTTCGCCGCCGCCATGTTCGCGCTGTTCACCTACATCGCCCCGCTGCTGGGCGAAGTGACCGGCGTGTCGCCCCAGGGCGTGACCTGGACGCTGCTGCTGATCGGCCTCGGCCTCACCGTCGGCAACGTCGTCGGCGGCAAGCTGGCGGACTGGAAGCTGCCCGCCACGCTGGCCGGCGCCTTCGTCGCCATGGCGCTCACCTCGCTGGCCTTCGGCTGGACCAGCCGCGCACTGATTCCGGCGGAGATCACCCTGTTCCTGTGGGCGGTGGCCTCCTTCGCCCTGGTGCCGGCGCTGCAGGTGAACGTGGTGACCTTCGGCCAGGGTGCGCCCAACCTGGTGTCCACGCTGAACATCGGCGCCTTCAACGTCGGCAACGCGCTGGGCGCCTGGGTGGGCGGCAGCGTGCTCACCCACGGCTACGGCCTCACCGAGGTGCCGCTGGCCGCCGCCGCGCTGGCGCTGGTCGGCCTTATCACCACCGGGCTCACCTTCAGCGTCGGCAGCAAGCCCGCCGTCGCGGGTTGCAACTGAAGCAAGCGAACAAGCACGTTTTCTCCCAACCAAGAAACAGGAGACCGCAGACATGGCCAATCTCTACGAAGCCGTCACCGTGGGCGACATCCGGCTCGCCAACCGCATCGTCATGGCGCCGCTGACGCGCAACCGCTCGCCCAACGCCGTGCCCAAGCCCATCACCGCCACCTACTACGCCCAGCGCGCCAGCGCCGGCCTGCTCATCACCGAAGCCACCGCCATCAGCCAGCAGGGCCAGGGCTATGCCGACGTGCCCGGCCTGTACGCGCCCGAGCAGCTGGAAGGCTGGCGCAGGGTGACCGACGCGGTACATGCCGCCGGCGGCAAGATCGTGGTGCAGATGTGGCACGTCGGCCGCATCTCCCATACCAGCCTGCAGCCCGCTGGCGGCGCGCCGGTGGCGCCCTCGGCCATCCGTGCGAAATCCAAGACCTATCTGGTGAAGGAAGACGGCAGCGGCGAGTTCGTGCCCACCTCCGAACCGCGCGCGCTGGCGCTGGAGGAGCTGCCCGGCATCGTCGCCGACTACCGCCGCGCCGCCCGCGCCGCCATCGAGGCCGGCTTCGACGGCGTCGAGATCCACGCCGCCAACGGCTACCTCATCGACCAGTTTCTGCGCGCCGGCTCCAACCAGCGCACCGACGCCTACGGCGGCAGCATCGAGAACCGCGCCCGCCTGCTGGTGGAGGTGATGGAGGCGGTGACCGCCGAGATCGGCGCCGGCCGCGTCGGCATCCGCATCTCGCCGGTGACGCCGGCCAACGATGCCTCCGATCCGGAACCGCAACCGCTGTTCGGCTATGTCGCCAAGCAGCTGGCACGCTGGCCGCTGGCCTATGTGCACGTGATCGAAGGCGCCACCGGCGGTGCCCGTGACCACCAGCAGGGCGACACGCCCTTCGACTACGCCGCGCTGCGCGCCACCTACCAGCAGGCCGGCGGCAAGGGCGCCTGGATGGTGAACAACGGCTACGACCGCGAACTGGCCGAAGCCGCCGTGGCGGAAGGCCGCGCCGACCTGGTTGCCTTCGGCAAGGCCTTCATCTCCAACCCGGACCTGGTGCGCCGCCTGCGCGAGAAAGCGCCGCTGAACCCCTTCGACACCGCCACCTTCTACGGCGGCGGCGAGAAGGGCTACACCGACTATCCGGCGCTGGCGTAAGCGGCGCAGCCGCTGCGACGGGTTGAAGCTGAACCCGTCAGGAAGAAGCCCGCTCGTGGCACGAGGTGCTTACTCGTGACCGCCGGCGGGCTTCCTTGTTTCCAACGTCGGCAATGCCCCGCAAGGACATCAAGCGCTCAACGCCGCGCCCCTATCGCCAGCCGGTTGAAGGCGTTCATCAGCGCGATGGCATAGCCCAGGTCGGAAATCTCCCCCTCGCTGAAATGCGCCTTCAGCGGCTCGTAGGCCTCGTCCGGCGCATGGGTGGCGGCGACATCGGTCAGCGCCTCCGCCCAGGCCAGCGCGGCGCGTTCCCGCTGGTCGAAACGGGCGCTTACGCGCCAGCCGGCCATCGCGTCCAGCTTGGCCGCCGGCACGCCGGCCGCCCGCAGCGCGGCAGCATGCATCTCCAGGCAGAAGGCGCAGCCGTTGATCTGCGACACCCGCAGATAGACCAGTTCCACCAGGGTCTTGCCCAGCGGGCTCTTGTTCAGTGCCTCATGCACCGCGAGCAGGCCGCGGTAGGCTTCAGGGGACAGCGTGTCGTATTCCAGGCGCTGGGCGTCCATGGTTCATCTCCTCGTTCTGGGCTTGTGCTTGCTATGGCGTTCAGGCCGCCGCCCGCAGCGCGGCGGTCCATTCCTCCGCCACCGCCGCCAATTCCTGCTGCGCCCGCTCCAGCCCGGCGGCGCGTGCTTCCGGGTCGGAGAACTGCATGGGCTGGGCATCGACGAAGCGCGGCTCGGCCACGCCGATGAAGCCGAAGGCATGGCGCAGCGCCGGCGTCAGCGCGTCCAGGTGGGCGAACGGCGTGCCGGGCCGCAGATCGGCGCCGCGGCTGGTGATGAACAGCGTCTTCTTCCCCGCCAGCTGGCCGACGTAGTTGCCCTGGGCATCGATCACGTAGGTCACGCCAGCACGCACGATGGCGTCGATGAAGGCCTTGAAGCTGGAAGGCATGCACCAGTTGTACATCGGCATGGCGAACACCAGCAGGTCCGCCGCCAGCAGGCGCTGGCACAAGCCGTCCGACTCCGCCAGCACCGCCTTCATCGCCTCGCTGCGCTCGGCCGCCGGCGTGTAGGTGGCGATGGCGAACTCGCGGCTCACATGCGCCGGCGGCCTCAGGCTCAGGTCCAGGTAATCCACCTCCAGGCCGGGCAGGCGGGTCCGCAGCAGCGCGACGAAATCGCGCGACAGCGCGCGCGAGTTGGACCACTCCAGCTTAGGGCTGGCATCCACATGCATCAGCTTCATCTTCGAATCTCCGGTTCAGGACAAATCGGGGGCTCAAGGCCGATGAGCGCATGATGGCCAAGCCATGCCATAGTCGACAGAGCCAAGAACCGAAAAAAGAACTAGGACATGGACGCCCGCGACTTCCACCTGGAGCCCGACCGCCAGCAGAGCACCCCGGTCTACCTCCAGCTCTACCGCCGCTTCCGCGACGCCATCGCCCAGGGCCGGCTGCGCCCCGGCGACCGCGTGCCGGCGGTGCGCGCGCTGGCGAGCGAACTCAACCTTGCCCGTGGCACGGTGGAGTCCGCCTACCAGATGCTGATCGGCGAGGGCTACCTGCAGGCCCGCGGGCCGGCCGGCACGGTGGTGTCGCCGCAGCTTGCCACCCACGCCTATTCAGCGGTCGCCAGCGGGCCGCCCTCGCCAGCACCGGCGGCCGCTCCCTCGCCGCTGCTCACCGCCGCCGAGCCGCTGCCTTTCCAGCTCGGCCTGCCGGCGCTGGATGTCTTCCCGCGCAAGCTATGGACGCGGCTCGCCGCCCAGCGCCTGCGAGGTCTCAATCCCACCGGCATGAACTATCCGGACAACCAGGGCCACCTGCCGCTGCGCCAGGCGCTGGCCGCTTACCTGGGCATCTCCCGCGGCATCGCCTGCTCGCCGGAGCAGATCTTCATCACCGCCGGCTACCGCAGCGCGCTCAACCTCATCGCCCGCAGCCTGATGCAGCCCGGCGACCGCTGCTGGTTCGAGGACCCCGGCTACTTCCACGCCCGCGACGCCCTGCGCGCCGCCGGCGCCGAGTTGGTGCCGGTGGCGGTGGACGAGGAAGGGCTGCGGGTGGAGGACGGCCTGCGGCAGGCGGCGGACGCCCGCTTCGCGGTGGTCACCCCCTCGCACCAGAGCCCGCTGGGCGTCTCGCTGTCGCTGGCGCGGCGGCTTGCCCTGCTCGACTGGGCCAAGGCCAGCGGCGCCTGGATCATCGAGGACGATTACGACAGCGAATACCGCTACCACGGCCGCCCGCTGCCGGCACTCAAGGGGCTGGACCGCCACGGCCGCGTGCTCTACACCGGCACCTTCAGCAAGGTGCTTTTCCCTGGCCTGCGCCTGGCCTACCTGGTGGTACCGGCCAGCGAAATCGCACGCTTCCGCCGCACCGCCGACGCCTTCGCCCAGGGCAGCCCGGAGCTGCTGCAGGCCACCGTCAGCGACTTCCTCGCCCAGGGCCACTTCGCCCGCCACCTGAAGAAGATGCGCAAGCTCTACGCCGAACGCCGCGGCGCGCTGCAGCAAGCGCTGCAGGGCCGTCTCGGCCCCCGCCTGCATATCGACCTGCAGGCCGGCGGCATCCACATCCTCGCCCGCCTGAGGAACGGATCCGGCATGGATGAGGACGACGTCGCCCTCGCCGCCCGCGCCAACGCCCAGGGCCTGGCGGTATTGCCGCTGAGCCCCTGGTACCTGGGCGCGGGCCCGACCGGCCGTGGCCTGCTGATGGGCTTCACCAACATTGCCGGTGCCGCGCAGGCGCAGATGCTGGCCGAGCGCCTGCATGCCGCCATCGCCTGATGGCTGCCCGGCTGTTCCGCCGGCGGGCAAGCCCCACGCGGGCGCGCCGCTTGCAAGCCGCAAAAAGGAAACGAGGCCGCCACCGCAGGCGCATTGCTTTGATCTCCACAGGAGCCCCACATGGAAACCCAGGCCACCTCCCCCGAACCGACCCGTGAAGAACTCGATGCCCAGGCCGGCACCACGCTGCTCGAGTTCGGCGCCGCCTGGTGCGGCTTCTGCCGGGCCGCCCAGCCCCTGATCGCCAGCGCCCTCGCCCATCATCCCGAGGTCCGCCACATCAAGGTCGAAGACGGCCCTGGCCGCCGCCTGGGCCGCAGCTACCGGGTCAAGCTGTGGCCCACGCTGGTCTTGCTGGTGGACGGACAGGAGGCGGGGCGGGTGCTGCGGCCTGCCAGTCCGGCCGAGTTGGAAGCGCTACTCGCCGTGCAGCGGTGAACGGCCTGAAACCCAGCAAATACAGGCCATTCCAGCCTCCGGGCCCTTTACTTCCGGCGCAACCCAAGAGATATTCCGTATCAGAATGTTTTCTCGGATATCTGCAGGGATCACCTCGTGCCCGCCTTCCACTTCATCTCCGGCCTGCCCCGCTCCGGTTCCACCCTGCTCTCGGCGCTGCTGCGCCAGAATCCCCGCTTCCACGCCAGCATGAGCGGCCCGGTGGCCGACCTCATCTCCTGCCTGCTGCAGGAGATGAGCGCGCGTAACGAATACTCCATGTTCATCGACGACACCCAGCGCCAACGCGTACTGCGTGGCGTGTTCGAGCAGTTCTACGGGCCGGACCATCCGGCGGAGGTGATCTTCGACACCAACCGCAGCTGGTGCGCCCGCCTGTCGCTGCTGCAGACCCTGCTGCCGCGGGCCAAGGTCATTGCCTGCGTGCGCGACATGCCCTGGGTCATCGACAGCGTGGAACGCCTGATCCAGCGCAACGCGCTATCGCCTTCCTCGATTTTCAACTACCAGGCCGGCAGCACGGTGTACTCCCGGGCCGATGCCATCGCCAACGGCGACGGCCTGGTCGGCTATGCCTACAACGCGTTGAAAGAAGCCTTCTTCGGCCCGCACGCCGCGCAGCTCATGCTGCTGCAGTACGAAACCCTGGTCAGCGACCCCCAGCGCGCGCTGGCTGCTGTATACGACTTCATCGCCGAGCCCGCCTACGCCCACGACTTCGACAATGTCGAGTTCGAGGCGGACGAATTCGACCGCCGCGCCGGTACTCCCGGCCTGCACGCGGTACGCCGCAAGGTCACCCACCAGCCCCGCGACACCGTGCTGCCGCCAGACGTGTTCCAGCGCTTCACCCAGGACGCATTCTGGCGCAATCCGGAGATCAACAAGCACCGGGTGCGGGTGATATGAGCGAGGCAGCAGACCAAGCCCTTATCCAGACAGAAGCAGCCCCTCCACCCCAAGACCTGCAGCCTCCCTTCGACACCCTGCCCCGCATCGGTGAGTTCCGTGGCCACACCCTGGTGTGGCTCCTGGACCAGCACAAGTCGCCCGCCGTGCGCGAGGCCCTCATGGCCTTCTGGTCCAGCCACGGAGCCATCGCCGATGCGGCCAGCGCGTGGCGGCGGACCTTCGAAGTCGGCGTTGTCGCCCTCGACCCCCGCGGCCAGATCGTGGGCGTCACCTCGGTGTACATCGATCACCTGGCCTTCGATGGCCAGCCGTACTGGTTCTTCCGCACCTTCGTACGCCCCCGCAGCCGTGTCATCGGCATGATGCCCGCCATGTTCCAGGGCACCTTCGCCCGGCTCGCCCTGGACTACGCCGGCGAACCAGGCGCGCCCGTAGGCATCGCAGCCGTGACGGAAAACCCCAAGCTCGACACCCCCGCCGGCAACCGGATCTACCACCGCATCGGCCTGCGCCTGCTCGGAACCAACCCCCGAGGTCTCCGGGTGTGGCGCCGACTCTTCGCAGACGCTTCGCCATGAGATCAATCCACCCGCTTACGCGCACACAAACAGCAGCTCCGCAATAACAGTCAAAACCACCGGGATGCCCTTATGAACAAACTCGCCTTCGCCCTCATCCGCAACCGCCACGGCCAGCTCCAGGCCGTGCCCGAAACCGCCCGCCTGCGCGGTATGCCGGGCGCTGCTTCGCCCACGCCAAGCGCCCTTCCGGCCCGCCTGCGCACCGCCCTCAAACCCCTGGCGACGGCCTTGTCCGCCGGCCTGCTCGCCCTCGGCGCCCACAGCGCCCTGGCCGGTACCTACGTCGTCACCAGCAACAACGACAGCGGCGCCGGCACCCTGCGTGAGGCCATCGACAACGCCAATGCGGACGACGGCAGCACGATTGCGTTCATCGCGCCGACCGACCTGGACCTGCTCTCCGGCCTGCCCACCTTCACTGCGACGACCACCCTGGGTGTGGGTGCCGCCGTCAGCATTTCCGGCGGCAGTCTGGACCTGGGCAGCAGCAGCCTCACCACCACCGGCGCCGGCAGTCTCAGCATCGGCAACGGCACCGCCGGCAACAACGGCGCCGACAACTCGAATGGCCATGCCGGGCACGGTACTTCGGGCGGCAACGCCAGCTCCGGCGTGAGCGGAACAGGTTTTTCCCTCACCAACGGCATCACGCTAAGCGGTGGCAGCGGTGGCAACGGCGGCAACGGCGGTATTGCTTCCGGATGGGGCTTGGGTGGGCGCGGTGGTGCCGGCGGCGCGGGTGGCACGGGGGTTAGCGGCACAGGCTTCGTGCTGAGCAATGGCGGCTCCTTGAGCGGCGGCGCTGGCGGCAACGGCGGCAACAGCGGCTCCTCCTACAGCAACGGTTACACGGGTGGCGTAGGGGGCTCGGGTGGCGCGGGCGTCAACGGCACAGGGTTTACGCTGACCAATAGCGGCTCCGTGACGGGCGGCAGCGGTGGCAACGGTGGCAGCGGTGGCGACTCTTCCTCTACTTCCGGCAAGTACTCCGCAGGGAATGGTGGCGCGGGTGGCGCTGGCGGTGCAGGCGTTACCGGATCGAGCTTCATCCTGAACAATACCGGCACCATCACCGGAGGAACTGGCGGTTCCGGAGGCGCCGGCGGCACCAACCAGTACTACCCGGGCTCGCCCGGCGCCAGCGGCGTCGGCGCCGCCGGCGTCGTCTCCACCGGATCCAGCACCATCACCAACGCCGGCACCATCTCCGGCGGGCTCGACGGCAGCGGCACGATCCGCGCCAATGCGGTTTCCCTGTCCGGCGGCGCAAACGAGCTGATCATCCATGACGGCGCCGTCTTCATCGGCAATGTGGTCAGCACCAGCGGCAATACCAATGGCGGCGACACCCTGACCCTGGGCGGCAGCACCGATGGCAGCTTCGCCCTCTCCAACATCGGCAGCGGCGCCCAGTTCCAGGGCTTTGCCAACTACAGCAAGGCCGGCGACAGCACCTGGACGCTCACCGGCACCACCACCGAAGTCACCAACTGGACCATCAAGCAGGGCACGCTGAGCATTGCCTCGGATGCCGCCCTGGGCTCCGCCAGCAGCGTGCTGACGCTCAATGGCGGCACGCTGCTGAGCACCAGCAGCTTCACCAACGCCCATGCCATTGCACTGGGCAGCAGCGGCGGCACGCTGAGCAGCGATGCCGCCACCAGCACGTTCTCCGGGGTCATCAGCGGCAGTGGCAACCTGACGGTCAGCGGCAGTGCCGCCACCGTGTTTACCGCCGCCAACACCTACACCGGCACCACCACCATCGCCAGCGGCAGCAGCCTGCAGATCGGCAACGGCGGCACCACCGGCCGCCTGGGCACCGGCGCAGTCACCAATAACGGCAGCCTGAGCTTCAACCGCTCCGATAACCAGACCGTCGCCAACCAGATCTCCGGCAGCGGCAGTCTCACGATCAGCGGCAGCGGTGCCACCATCCTCACCGCTGACAACAGCTACACCGGCACCACCACCATCGCCAGCGGCAGCAGCCTGCAGGTCGGCGATGGCGGCACCAGCGGCAGCCTGGGCAGCGGTGCCGTCATCAACAGTGGCGACTTGCTCTTCTACCGCTCAGACAACCATACCGTTGCCAACCAGATATCCGGCCTGGGCGCTGTTGTGCTGAGCAGCGGCACCACGCTATTCACCGCCGACAACAGCTACCAGGGCGGCACCCACATCCAGTCCGGCAGCACCCTGCAGATCGGCGATGGCGGCACCACCGGCAGCCTGGGGACGGGCAACGTAAGCAACAGCGGCAGCCTGGTGTTCAACCGCAGCAATGCCTACACCGTCGCCAACCAGATCTCCGGCAACGGCAGCCTGACGGTGGCCGCCGGCACGCTGACCCTCACCGCCGCCAACCTCTACACCGGTGCCACCACCGTCGATAGCGGCGCCGCGCTGAAGCTGACCGATGGCGCCAGCCTGGCCAGCACCACGGTCACCGTGTCCAACGGCGCCACCTTCAGCGCCCAGAACAGCAGCGTGGCGGGCAACCTCACCAATAGCGGCAGCGTTGCCGTGGCCGCCGGCAAGACGCTGGCCGTGGGCGGCAACTTCAGCTCGACCGGCAACCTCACGCTGGAAGTCGCCAGCATGAGCAGCTACGCCCAGATCGACGTGACCGGCTCCGCCAGCCTGAGCGGAACGCTCCACATCGACGCCGCTTCCGCCGTCGGCCTCACCAGCGGCTCGCTCGCCTCGGTGATCCATGCCGACGCGGGCATCAACCCCGGCAGCTTCACCAGCGTCACCGACAACAGCCTGCTGTTCGACTTTGCCGCCACCTATGGCGCAAACGATGTCGGCCTGACGATCAGTGCAGCCTCCACGCCCCCCTCCAACAACAGTTCGACCGTGTTGGGCAGCGCGCAGGCCTTCGACAACCGCGCTGGCTATGGCGCCGCTAGGGTGCTCGACCAGCTTTTCACCGCCTCGCCCACCAGCGAGCTGGCGCTGCTCTTCGTACCGCTGACCAACCAGCAGGAAGTCTCCAACGCGCTCAGCCAGGCTCTGCCGCTGCTCACCGGTGGCAACACCGCGGCGAGCCGCAATACCCTGGACAGCATCAACCGCCAGGTGCAAATCCGCATGGATGAGATGCGCGGCCAGGCGTCCGGCGATGCCGTGCTGGGCGACAAGCATTTCTGGGTGAAACCCTTCGGCACCTGGACCGACCAGGATTCCCGCCAGGGCGTGAGCGGCTACGACGCCGAAACCTACGGCCTGGCCCTGGGCGTGGATGGCGAACTGAACGGCGCGCTGCGCCTGGGCCTGGCCTTCGCCTACGCGAAGACCGACATCGACGCCAAGGGCGGCGCCAGCCAGCGCGCCGACATCGACCTCTACCAATTGAGCGCCTACGGCAGCTACAGCCTGAGCGAGGCGACCGCCATCGACTTCCACGCCGGCATCGGCCGTAACCGCAATGAGGGCCGCCGCCACATCGCCTTCGCTTCCAGCGTGGCCAAGGCGGACTTCGACAGCGATACCGCCTATGTGGGCATCGGCATCGGCCACCGCTTCGACCTCGGAGCGAAGACCCATTTCACTCCCTCGATCCGGGCCGACTACAGCTGGATACGCGATGAGTCCTACACCGAGAAGGGCGCTGGCGCGCTCAACCTGGATGTGGATAGCCGCAGCAGCGAGGCGCTGGTGATCGGGCTGGATGGCAAGCTGGTGCATCAGTTCAATGCGCAATCCTCGCTGCTCGCCAACGTGGGCGTGGGTTACGACACGCTGAACGAGCGCTCGTCCGTCACCGCCGCCTTCGCCGGCGCGCCGGGGGCAGCCTTCCGCACCGAAGGCCTCAAGCAGGAACCCTGGCTGGTGCGCGGCGGTATCGGGGCGGTGTTCAAGACCGCCGGCGGCCTGGAGATCACCGGCCGCTACGACGCCGAGTACCGCGAGGACTTCCTCAGCCAGACGGCCTCGGTGAAGCTGGACTGGGCGTTCTGAGCGCCTGCGGCAAGCTCCGCCTGCCCGGCCTGCGCCGGGCGGGCGAGGCCGGGCCGCCTCCATGCCTGGCTACTCGAAGTCCCGGCAGCACGCCGGGCGCCGGGCAGCCCCCTTTCAGCGCTTGGCCTGCTCCTTCGGCGGCTCCACCGCGGCGGCATCGCAGGCGCGCTTGGCTTCGGGGTAGACCAGGCCGCACTTGATCAGCAGCGGCCCGACCTCGTCCGTTTTCTTCATCAGCCGGTTGAGGCGGATGCGCGCCACCAGCCATTCCGGGTTGTCCTCGAAGCGCTGCTCCGCCTTGTCCACCCAGCCCAGCGCATCCTTGTACCGACGCCCTTCCTCGTTGAAAGCGATCATCTCGCTGTACAGCACCGGTACCGGGTCGGGTGACTTGAGGGCCGTCTCCAGGTAGCGCTGGGTGGCCTTGCGGTCGTTCAGCGCCGCGGCGGCCTTCGCCGCCACCCAGTTGGGGTAGGCGTGGGACGCCGCCTCGCCCTTCAGCGCCTTCTGCGCCAGGGCCAGCGCCTCCTTGTTCCTGCCCTGGCGGTGCAGCGCGGCGGCATTGAAGGCGTCGGTGTAGCTCTTCAGCATTGCGGCCACCTTGGGCTGCTTGCGGAAGCGCTCCCATTCCTGGACCCGCGGCTGGCCGATCTCGACTTCGTCGTAGTGGCGGCGCTGGTACTCGCCCAGGGCGTCGATGCGCTTGCCGGTCTCCGGGTGCTGGGCGGAAACGTCGCCGGCCACCCGTTCGAACAGCTGCCCCAGGGCCTTGGAGAGGTCGGTCTTCGCCATCTCGCCCAGGCGTTGCTGGAAATCCGTTTCCGACTCGTGGTTGTGCTTCTCCCAGGCCTCCAGCTTGGCCAGCATGTCCTGCATGGACAGCGGCACGTAGCCGGCGCTGATGAGCAGATCGAAGCCGAGCAGGTCGGCCTCGGTTTCCTGGCGGCGGTTCCAGGCCGGCATCACCACCTTCTGCGTCAGCTCGGTGAGCAGCATGAAGCTCGCCAGCTCCTTGGTATCGCCGGTGCTGGCCTGCTTCTTCTCCAGCGCGTTGCGCACCGCCACCGCCGTCAGCTGCAGGGTTTCCGCCCGCTTCTGGGTGAGGCCGACGATGTCGGAGTTGTGGTGGTGCAGCAGCACATGGGCGGTTTCATGGGCGATCAGCGCCGCCAGTTCGTCCTCGTTCTCCAGCGCGTTCAGCCAGTACATGGAGAGATAAACGTTGCCGTCCGGGCTGGAATAGGCCACCGGCCGGTCGGTCGCGATCAGGACCACCCGGCCCGGCACCTCGCTCACCCCGCTGGCGGCGAGGATGCGCTGATGCACCGCGGCGAGCTGGCGTTCGATGTCGGCCTGGCGGATGTAGCCCAGGCTCTGCCCCTTCATCCGCGACAGGTCCTTGTCGGCGCCGACGGCCAGGCCGGACTGCTCATATGCCCCGGCTGCCAGCTTCGTCTTCAGGGGAGCGCTTTCCCCCGGGCTTTCCACCCAGCCGGCCACGGTATCGGTGCCGCTCTTCACCGTGGCGCAGCCGGTGAGCAAGGCAAGGGCGATGGGCAGGACGCAGGGCAGGACTCTCATGGCTTCTTCACCCTGTCCGCATCGCCGATGGCGCGGGTGCCGCCTACCGCCACGCCCTTGTCCTCGGCGATGCCCCCTGCGGTCACCGCCTGGGAAGCCGTGCCGCCCAGGCGCACCTCGTTCTTCTTGACCCAGCCGTCGCCCACCGGCGTGCTGACGTTGAAGAAAGCGCTATCGACGAACTTCGGCTGCAGCAGCTTCCACGACAGCGTGGTGGGATAGGCGGATTTCTGCAGTTCGGCGATGACCTTGCCCCGCGGCACGTCATAAAGCCTGACGACGCTGGTGGACAGCCGCTCTACCACCTCCTGGCCGTCCGCCGCGGCGGCATGCGGCAGCTGCAGGGCCAGGGACGCCAGCAGCGCTATATGGATGAACTTTCCCGGGACAGACATGGCGATCTCCTCCTAGACGTCAATCTACAAAGCACGGCGTGGGTCACGCCGACAACCAGCCGCTCCAGCACCGGCGCCACCGCCGGCAGCCCGCGGCGCAGGCGGTGCGCCTCGCGGTGCCAGCCGTCCAGCGCGGCCTGCAGCATCACCACCACCTCGAACATCGCAATCCAGGTCAGTACATAGATGGGGCCCAGATCCAGCCAGAAATAGGCGGCCACGGAAAGCAGCCCGCCCAGCAGCAGGAAGCCCAGGTAGGCCGGGCAGAAGGTCGCGCGGATCAACAGGTAGAGGGCGGCAGCGGCCAGCACGCCGGCATAGGCGGAGGGCCAGGCCATGAGCGCGATGGCGAGCAGCGGCAGGCCGGCCGGCAGCAGGCACCAGCGCAGTCTGGCCAGCCGCGCCAGCCGCCAGACCCCGCTCCTGCGGGTGGCCGCCCGCAGCCGGCGGGCCAGCGGGGGCAGCAAGACCACCGCGATGGCGCTGAGCACCAGCATGGCATCGTAGAAGCCCACGCCCCAGGAGGCCGGCAGGGACTGGACCCAGGCGATCATCGCCCCTTGGTGCTTGACGCCGGACGGCCCGTAGGTCATCAGGTTGTCGTAGGCCATCGCATGCACGAACACGCCGGGCAGTTGGCCATGCAGGGCCACCGGCCACTGGTCGCCGCTCAACTCCAGCCTGCCGCCGTAGAAGATCGCCCGGCCCTCGACCAGCGCCCGGCGCGGCGCGTCCTCCATGTCGAGCAGCTGCGTCACCGTGAGCACGTCGATCAGGGGACAGCGCAGGCGTGCCGCCTCCAGCCCATCGGTGAACAGGCTGCCCAGGCCGCGCACGCAGTGCTTCTGTTCGGCCGCGGCGGAAGGCTCCGCTACCCAGACGATCTCCATGGTGCCCGGCGCGGCCGCGCGCTGCGCCTCGTCCAGCAGCGCGTAGGCGGGCGAGAAAGGCGCCTTCGTGCATTCGGGCCGCTCGCAGTCTGCGCCGTGGTCGCGATAGAGCACGACGCCGTCCTCGCCGGGCCAGTCGAGGCTGATATTGACCGGCAGCAGCCGCCCGCCCTCCTCCGCAGCGCGCGCGAGCCGGCATCCGCCCCCGGGCGGCTCCAGCAAGCGCTTCGCCAGCCCGGGCACGACGCCCCAGCAATCGCTGCCTTCCGACGGCGCGCCGAAAACGCCCAGCAACAACGGCAGGGGCGGCTGGCGGACGGCCAGCGCATCGATCTGCTCCTCCAGCACCGCCATGGACTCGCGGTCGCCGCGGTCGTCCTTGAAGGAGAAGTCGATGAAGATGGACTGGGCGCCATCCTCCGCCAGGCGGCGCAGCAGATCAGCATGCAGATCGTAAGGCGGCGGATAGGCGTAGCCGAGGGCGGCCAGGTCGCCTTCGCTCAGCAGGACCACCAGCGGCTTGCCCACCTGCTGGCCGGCAGGCCAGCGGGCCTCGCGGCGATGCATGTAGTCCGGCGTCACCAGATGGGCGGCGACGATCTGCGAGGCGTTGCCCAGCAGCTTGTCCAGATTGGCGACTTCCCGCACCAGGCAGGCCAGCAGGAACAGCACGCCGATGCGCAGCAGCGACCGGCCCGCAGCGCGGAGCGCGTTCGAAGCCCGGCGTGGCCCTGGGCTGGCGGCATGCATTGGCGTCGGACTCCCGCAGCCGCCCCGGCCCCGGGGATCAAGGCTCAAAGAGGCGCACTGGAAGCCAGAACGCTAATCGACGGGGCATAGCGTTGCAAGATGTATCAAGGCCTTTTGCATACCCGAAGCGGGAAATCTTCACCGGACTGAAAGACGGGGAGGCAGGCCACGGTTGCGGCCCGCCCGCCCATGCCAGGCCGGAGATGCCCGGCTCAGGCGGATGCCGTCGCCGGCATCGCCTCCTCGAAGGCCGCCACTGCGTTCGCCGCATACATCAGGGAGGGGCCCCCTCCCATGTATACCGCAATGCCCAGGGTCTCCTGCACCTCCTCCGGTGTGGCGCCCAGGCGGGCCAGGGCCTGGGTATGGAAGCCGATGCAACCGTCGCAGCGAGCGGCGACGCCGATGGCCAGCGCAATCAACTCCTTGGTCTTGGCGTCCAGCGCACCGGCGGCGAGCGCAGCCTTGCCCAAAGCGCCAAAAGCCTGCATCAGCGCGGGCTGGCCGCTTCTCATCGGAGCCAGGTTTGCGCTGATTTCACGGGTAAGTTCCTTGTAGGACTGGGCGGACATGCGAAAGACTCCTTGCGATGGGGAAAGAGAAACAAGCGGGGAAACAAGCGAGATACGAGGGAAAACGATGAAGGCACCTGAAGGGGAAACGGTGCAGGGGCAGCGCCCCGGGCACCGTCCGTCCTTCTTTCATTAGAATAATCTAAATTAGAAAATGCTAAAATATCCTCACTGCAGATTCCCTCTCCTTCCCTCTTCAACTTCCCCAACCCGCCCGCACGCATGCCGAGTGCGGCTTCAGAGCGACCGCCACCATGAGTCTGAAAACCCTTTCCCCCGCCGCCGCCCAGCGCCTGATCGCCGACGGCGCCCTGCTGATCGATATCCGCAACCCCGACGAACATGCACGCGAGCACATCCCCGGCGGCCGCCTCATTCCGCTGGGCCAGATGTCCGCGCAGCCGCCCGCCGTGCCGCCCGGCGCCACCGTCGTCTTCCACTGTCGCTCCGGCCAGCGCACGCAGATGAACGCCGCGGCGCTGGCGGCCTGCGTCAACTGCGAGGCTTATCTGCTGGAGGGCGGCCTGGATGGCTGGAAGCGCGCCGGCCTGCCGGTGGCAGCCGACCGCAGCCAGCCGCTGGAGCTGAACCGCCAGGTCCAGATCGCCGCCGGCAGCCTCGCCCTGGCCGGCGCGGTGCTGGGCGCCACCGTGTCGCCCTGGTTCCATCTGCTGTCCGGCTTTGTCGGCGCCGGCCTGGTCTTCGCTGGTCTGTCGGGCTTCTGCGGCATGGCCCACCTGCTCGCGCGCATGCCGTGGAACCGCCGGGCTCTCACGGGCCAGCGTTGAATATTGTCTCCCGGGTCCCAGGGGCCCCCACCCTCCTGCACCTTCGGTTCAAGGCCAGGTACCTACAGGAGCGGCTTCGAGTGCTCCGGGAAGAGGGAAAAACCGCAGACGGCGTCGTGCTCAGCAGGCCCGATCGACAAGCCTCAGCCAATCCTGCCTCTGCGCCGGGCTGCGCGCTGCTGCTGGGCATGGGTGCTATTTCCATGGGCCTCGCCTCACTGCGGAAGAAGGGCGATGGCGCCTGACGCCGCGTCGCTTCGCCTCAAGGCCCGGCCGGAGAAATCCGCCGGGCCTTTTCTTTGGAAAAGAACGACTTCCTGGCTACTTCTGCGAGCGCTACCCCTCGCCCTGGACGCCGCCGGCCTGCGGTTATCCCCGTAGCCGCAATTCTTATCGGATAAATTCAGTTCCCGGATATCTCTCAAAACCTATCATGCACAAATCGCATTAAATCTCCGGCTGCGCGCCGGGCTTTCCTTTCTTCGCCTGGAGTCAGCCCCATGACGCTACACCTGGATTCCGCTTCACCTGCCGACGATGAAGGCTTTCTCCCCACGCGCCGACGCCTGTTGCGCGCCGCCGGTGCGCTGACCGCCGGCGCGGCTGCTGCACCCTTCGGCGCCGGAGTGTGGGCCGCCCCCGAGCGGCGCAAGCTGACTTTCGCCTGGAATGCCAACGCCTTCTGCCTGTCGCCCATCGTGGTGGCGCAGGAGCGCGGTTACTTCGAGAAGCATGGGCTGGACGTGGAGCTGATCAACTACACCGGCTCCACCGACCAGTTGCTGGAATCCCTGGCCACCGGCAAGGCGGACGCGGCCATCGGCATGATCCACCGCTGGTTGAAGCCGCTGGAGTCCGGGCTGGACGTGAAGCTGATCGGCAGTTCCCACGGCGGCTGCGTGCGCCTGGTGGGGGTGAAGGCCGCCGGCGTGACCTCGCTGGACGCCCTGCGCGGCAAGACCATAGGCGTGAGCGACCTCGCCAGCCCAGGCAAGAACTTCTTCTCCATCCTGCTCAACAAGCACGGCATCGACGCGGACAAGGAGGTCACCTGGCGGCAGTACCCGGCGGACCTGCTGGGCATCGCGGTGGACAAGGGCGAGGTGCAGGCGATTGCCGATGGCGATCCCAACCTCTATCTGCTGGAGAAGCGCAAGCCCAACGATTACGTGCAGCTCGCCACCAACCTTTCCGGCGAGTACGCCAACAAGGTGTGCTGCGTGGTCGGCGCCGGCGGCAAGCTAGTGCGCAACGAGCGGCCGGTGGCGGCGGCGGTGGCGCGCGCCATCGTCGAGGCCTCGGATTTCGTCGCCCACAACCCGAACGAATCCGCCGCGCTGTTCGCCAGGTATTCGCCGAAGGTGGAGGTGGAAGACCTGCGCAAGCTGCTCGGCACGCTGACCCACAACCACCACCCGGTGGGCACCGACCTGCGCGACGAGATCGCCTTCTACGCCAGGGATTTCCGCTCGGTCGGCGTGCTGAAGCCTGGCACCGACCCGGAGCGGCTGGCCAACCACGTCTACGTGAACGTGCTCGGCTGAGCGCGGCGCGGAGGAAACCATCATGGCATCCGCCCCCTACGCCAGCGCGCCCTACGGCCCCCCTTACACCGGCCTGCGCCAGACTGGCGCCAGCTATTCCGACGCCGGCGTCTGCCGAGCCCCCAAGGAACCGGCACCAGCAGACACGCCCGCGCCGGCCTCCGCCCGGCCGGCCATTCCGCCATCCGCCTCTGCCCGCCAGCCGCTGTGGTGGAGCGGCGCCGCGGCCGGCCTCGCCTGGCTGGCGGTGGGCGTGCTGACCTGGCTGCTGCCGAACGCGCCGGCCGGCTTCACCGAGTGGAACTACACCGTCGAATCCGGCATCGCCACCACCGCCGGCGCCGGCCTGCTGCTGGCGCTGGCGCTGGCCGCGCCCTGGCTGGGCAGCGCGCTGGACCGGCTGCGGCCCGCCGGCCTGTGGCTGATCGCGCTGGCGCTGTTCACCGGCGCCTGGCAGCTGCTCACCGCCAAGTACGGCGTGCTGCCCACGCCCTTCTTCGCCCCACCGCAGAGCCTGGCCGAGGTCTACATCGACGACTGGGCCCGCCTCTCCGACAGCGCCTGGCATTCGCTGCGGCTGCTGG
The DNA here is from genome assembly GCF_004361735.1 of Azoarcus indigens. Lineage (GTDB taxonomy): Bacteria > Pseudomonadota > Gammaproteobacteria > Burkholderiales > Rhodocyclaceae > Azoarcus > Azoarcus indigens. Next base: position 301,376 of record NZ_SNVV01000001.1, read on the forward strand.
GCCACGGCTTCCTGGTCGGCGCCGGCGTGGGCTTCCTCACCGGGGTGGCCATAGGCTGGTCGCGGGCGGTGGGCTACTGGGTGCATCCGCTGATCCGCTTCATCGGCCCGATTCCGGCCTCGGCGCTGCTGCCGCTGGCCTTCTTCGTCTTCCCCTCCAGCTATGCGGCGGCGGTGTTCCTGATCGCCCTGGCGACCGGCTTCCCGGTGGCGGTGCTGACCTGGTCCGGCGTGGCCGGCGTCAATCGCAACTACTACGACGTCGCCCGCACGCTGGGTGCCTCGCAGTGGTTCGTGGTGCTGCGGGTGGCCATTCCGGCGGCGCTGCCGCAGGTCTTCGTCGGCCTGTTCATGGGCCTGGGCGGCGCCTTCTCCATCCTGGTCACCGCCGAGATGATGGGCGTGAAGGCCGGCCTGGGCTGGTACCTCACCTGGGCGCAGGGCTGGGCCGCCTACACCAATATGTACGCCGCGCTGATCGTGATGGCGCTGGTGTGCTCCGGCCTCATCACCCTGCTGTTCGCGGTGCGCGACCGGGTGCTGTCGTGGCAGAAGGGGACGGTGAAATGGTAGCCCTCGCCCAGGTCCGCCCGCCGCAGCCGGTGGCATCTGCCAGCACTGGCGCCCACATCCAGATCCACCGCGTCAGCCACCACTTCGACCTCAAGGACGGCCCGCTGCCGGTGCTGGACGAGGTGGAGCTGGACGTGGCGCCCGGCGAATTCGTCGCCCTGCTCGGCCCCAGCGGCTGCGGCAAATCCACCCTGCTGCGGCTGGTTGCCGGGCTGGAGCCGGCGGCCGCAGGCGAATTGCTGCAGGACGGCCGCCCCATCCTCAGCCCCGACCCTTCGCGCATCGTCGTCTTCCAGGATCCCACCCTCTATCCCTGGCGCACGGTGCGCGACAACGTCGCCCTCGGCCTGCAGGCGCGCGGCGTACTGCGGCGCGAAGCCCACCGGGTGGAGCAGGCGCTGGCGCTGGTCGGCCTCGGCGAATTCGCCGGGGTCCATCCCCACCAGCTCTCCGGCGGCATGGCGCAGCGGGTGGCGCTGGCGCGGGCGCTGGTGAACGATCCGGCGCTGCTGGTGCTGGACGAGCCGCTGGGCAAGCTGGATTCGCTGACCCGGCTGGCGATGCAGAGCGAGCTGGTGTCGCTGTGGCAGCGCAGCGGCTTCAGCGTGCTGCTGGTCACCCACGACGTCGAGGAGGCGCTGTTCATGGCGCAACGCGTCATCGTCTTCAGCGAACGGCCGGCGCGCATCAAGGCCGAGCTCACGGTGGACCTGGCCTATCCGCGCCACCGCGGCAGCCCCCGCCTGGCCGAGCTGCGCCACCAGGCCCTGGGCCTGCTCGGGCTGGACGCCACCTGGTAAGTCCGGTGGCAAGCGCGCCGGCCTGGCTGGAAACCCTGCTGTGGCTGGTACAGGCACTGCAGGCCGGGCTGCTCGCGCTGGCGGATGCGCTCGGCCTGCTGCCGCGCCTGGACGGCCAGCCCCTGTGGCCCTGGCGGTGGCGGCTGGCCACCGAAATGCTGCGGGTGGATCAAGGCCTCGCCCGCCAGCTCGCGCTGGCCCTGGCGGCCATCGCCTTGTGCGCGCCGGCGGTGGTGCTTGCCTGCTGGCGACGGACGCGCCGCGCCGGGCTGGCGCTCGCCGCGGCGGCGCTGCTGATCGGCCTGCTGCCCATGTCCGCGCTGCTGCAGCCCGCCGGCCGCGCCGCCTTGCTGGCGGCCGCCACGCCCACCGAGTTCCACCATTCGGCTGCGGGTTTCGACAGCGCCGCCATCGCCGCCGGCGCGCCGCTGTATGCCGCCCACTGCGCCGGCTGCCACGGCGAGAGCGGCCGCGGCGACGGCCCGCTGGCCGCCAGCCTGCCGATGTGGCCGCCCGACCTCGCCCGCGGCCTGCTGTGGCAGCGCAGCGAGGGCGCGCAGTTCTGGGCGGTGCGGCAGGGGCTGCAGGCGGCCTCGGGCAGCGGGCGAACCCGGCTGCGGCATGAACCCACCAGCGGAGCCGACGCCATCCCCACCATGCCCGCCTTCGCCGCCACGCTGTCCGACCGGGAGATCTGGGCGGTGCTCGCCTACCTGCAGGCGCTCGCCGCCGGCCAGGGGCTGCAACGCGAAGGCCGCTGGATCAGCCCGGTGCCGGTGCCTGCGCTGGAGGCCGACTGCGGCGCCGGGCCGGGCCGCTTCACCCTCACGCCGGGACAGCGCCAGCGCATCGTCGCTGGCACTGCTGCGCCACTGCCCGACCCGCGCCTGCGCACCCTGCTGCTGCTGCCGCCGGATGCGGGCGAAAGCGCCATCGAGGCCGAGAGCGCCGACTGCATCAGCCGCTCCGCCGAGGCCTGGCAAGCCTTTGCCCTCATCGCCGGCCTGAGCCCGCAAGCGCTCGCCGGCAGCCAGTTCCTCGCCGACCGCGACGGCTGGCTGCGCGCCCTGGGCAGCGCGCGGCAGGATTGGTCGGACGGCGACATGGTCTGCCGCAGCGCCGCCAGCCCGTCTGAACCCGCCATCGAAACCCCGGCCGGCGACGGCCTCGGCCGCCTCATCGCCCGCATGGATGCAGAGCCCCTGCGCCCGCTGCGCGGCGCCTATTTCCACTGATCCGGTCCGCCACCCGACGTTTCTTTTCCCTTCATCCACGAGGAAACTGCCATGCCCACAGCCCAACCCCGCCAGCTCAAACTCAACGCCTACCTGAGCGGCTCCGGCGTCCAGGGCGACAGCTGGCGCCACCCCGGCGTGGACGTGGACGCCTGGCACAACTTCGAGCGCTACCGTGACATCGCCCTCACGCTGGAGCGCGGCAAGTTCCACTCCCTGTTCTTCTACGACAACGTCTACGCCGACATCGACGCCCTCGCCTACCACACCATCTCGCCGCGCTGGGACCCGCTGGTGCTGCTGCCGGCGCTGGCTGCCATCACCCGCCACATCGGCCTCATCGGCACCGCCAGCACCACCTACAACGAGCCCTACAACATCGCCCGCCGCTTCGCCTCCCTGGACCACCTCTCCGGCGGCCGCGCCGGCTGGAACGTGGTCACCTCCACCGGCGGCGGCGAGAACTTCAACCTCGACGCCCATGCCGACCACGCCCAGCGCTACCGCCGCGCCCACGAGTTCTACCAGGTGGTCACCGGCCTGTGGGACAGCTGGGCGGACGACGCGGTGGTGGCGGACAAGGCCAGCGGCCTGTGGGTGGACCCGGCGAAGGTGAGGCCACTGGCGCACCAGGGCGAGTTCTTCCGCGTGCGCGGCCCGCTCAACGCCGCGCGGCCGCCGCAGGGCTACCCGGTGATCGCCCAGGCCGGCGCCTCCGCCGCCGGCCAGCAGCTCGCCGCCCGCATCGGCGAACTGCTGTTCACCGCCGAAACCGAGCTGGAGCACGCCCGCGGCTACTACGCCGAGGTCAAGGGCCAGGCCGCCGCGCTGGGGCGCAACCCGGACCACATCGCCATCCTGCCCGGCGTCTCCCCCATCGTCGGCCGCAGCCAGGCGGAGGCGGAAGACAAGTACGCCGAACTGCTGCGCCACCGCGACCGCGATGCCACCCTGAAGGCCCTCGCCGCCTACGCCAGCCTGGGCGTGCACCTCGCCGGCCTGCCGCCGGACGCGCCGGTGCCGCTGCCGCAGCACATCGCCGAAACCAACAGCCACAAGAGCCGCCAGCGCCTCATCCTCGACTACATCCGTCAGCACCGCCCCACCGTCGCCCAGCTCTACGCCCGCTTCACCATAGGCGGCCACCGCATCCTCGTTGGCACGCCGCAGACCATCGCCGACGATTTCGAACACTGGTTCCGCAGCGCCGCCGCCGACGGCTTCACCATCATGTTTCCCTCTGCCCCCGCCGGCGTCGGCGACTTCGTCGACCTGGTGGTGCCGGAACTGCAGCGCCGCGGCCTGTTCCGCAGCGACTACAGCGGCCGCACGCTGCGCGAGAACCTGGGGCTGCCGCGGGTGCCGAACCGCCATTTCGAATGAAGCTCGCCATCGCAGCCTTCAGCACCACTCGCCCCGCGCCGCAAACCGCTCCGCCAGGAACTCCACGAAACTCCTCACCTTGGCCGACAGATGGCGGCGGCTGGGATACATCGCATAGATGCCCACCGGCTCCATCGGGTAGTCGCTGAGTATCTCCACCAGCCGGCCGTTGCGGATCTCGTCGCCGACGAGGAAGCGCGGCTGGCACATCACGCCGTGGCCGCTGGCGACGATCTGGTTGAGCAGGTCGCCGTTGTTGGCGCGTACCCGGCCGCTTACGCGCACGGTATGCGGGCCGTCCGGGCCGGACAGATGCCATTCGTTGCCCTGGGCGGAATAGCTGTAGATGGCGCAATGGTGGGCGGCAAGATCGCGCGGGTGCTGCGGCGTGCCGTGGGCGGCGAGGTAGGCCGGCGAGGCGCAGATCACCACCCGGTCCGAGGCCAGGCGGCGGGCGATCAGGCTGGATTCGGGCGATGGGCCGACCCGCAGCGCGAGGTCGAAGCCTTCTTCGATGAGATGCACCCGGCGGTCGCTGACGTAGGCATCCACGGTCACCTCCGGGTAGCGCGCCATGTACTCGGCGATCAGCGGCCCCATGTGGCGCACGCTGAAGGACACCGGCAGCGTCACCCGCAGCACGCCGCGCGGCGCCACCGTGCCGCGCGCCGCGCCGGCTTCCGCCTCCTCGATCTCGCCCAGGATCTGCACGCAGCGCTCATGGTAAGCGGTGCCGGATTCGGTGAGCGCCAGCTTGCGGGTGGTCCGGTGCAGCAGCCGGGTGCCGAGGTGGTCTTCCAGGTGCTGCACATGCTTGGAGGCCATTGCCCGCGAAACGCCCAGGCGCTCGGCAGCGGCGGTGAAGCCGCCCAGTTCCACCACCGCGGCGAACACCCGCATGCTGCTGAGCGTATCCATGTTCCATTCCCGTTTTTATCAACAACCAGGAAACAATCTATCCGCGGCGGCCGTGTTTATCAACGTCGGGTCGGGCGCTATCGTGGAATCGCCACTCCGGTAATACCGTTGAAGAAGGAAGCGGAGAGGCAGCATCGCCCCCCCACGACATCCAAGGAGCAGAAAAATGTCTGCCAACAAGCACCGCTTCGACCTTGCCGATCCCCTGGTCGTGCTCCGCCTCGCGCTGGGGCTGCTCTACGTGCCCCACGTCTATTACAAGCTGGCCGGCTTCGAGGGGTCGCTGGGCTTTTTCACCCGCGCCGGCTTCCATCCCGCGCTGTTCTTCCTGGTGTTGTCCCTGGTACTGGAGACGGTCTGCGCCGTGGGCCTCACCTTCGGCGTCCTGGTGAAGTGGGTCGGCCTACTCTCCGGCGGCCTGATGGCGGTGGCGGCCTACGCCACCATCGTGGTCAAGGGGCCGGGCTGGCTGTGGAACCTCGGTGGCGTGGAGTACCTCGTACTGTGGGGCCTGCTCTCGGTCACTCTCGCGCTGCATGCCTGGCGCGAGGAGCGGCGCGAGTACGGCCGCTACACCCTCTTCTTCCCCCATGCGGCCTGACGTGCCCGGAGACCCGCCGATGCGGCCATTCCCCGCCCTGACCCTGCTTCCGCTGCTGGCGGTCGGCGCCCTGATGACTCCGGCCGCCCACGCGGAAACCGCCCCGGCCCAGCAGCCCGGCCACCTGCGCCTGGTCGATCCGCTGGACCGGCCGAACGACGGCTACTGCCTGGACGTGGTCGGTTCCGGCCGCTACATCCGCTTCGACCTGCCGTTGACGGCGCACAACTGCAAGCCCGGGCTGTATGCCGACGAAGCGGTGGTAATGGAAGCCAACGGCTACATCCGCTTTCCCGCCTACCACGCCTGTGCCACTGTCGCAGGCCTGGACGGCCGGGCACTGCCCGGGGCGGCGCTGGTGCCGCGGGAATGCGGCGAGCGCACGCCCTTCATGGAGGCGGACAAGCTGCAGCGCTTCACCCACAGGCCGGACGGCCGAATCGAACTGACAGGCAGCGGCCTGTGCCTGACGGTGGGCAAGGAATCCGCCACCACCTTCGAGCCGACCCACCGCTGGCGACCATTGTTCGTGGAGCGTTGCGAGGCCACCGATGCCCAGCGTTCGCGCTGGGTGTTTTCGGTGCCGGCCGGGGCTTAGCGGCGGCCGTCGTCACCCGGGCAGGAAGCAGCGCTCGCCTCCAGCCGCCGTCGGCAGCTCTCGGCGGGTCCGGGGCGGAGAGGTCGAAAAGCCTTCAGATCACCTTGAAGCCGTGCGTGCCGTCCCGGCCCAGCTGGGCGACCAGGCCGAACTCCCAGTCCAGGTAGCCCTGCATCGCTTCGCGGGGGTTGTCGGTGCCCTCGTAGGGGCGGCGGTAGCGGTCTATCACCGGCGAGGCCAGGTGCGTTTCGCCGCTCTCCTCCTCCAGCCCGGCGGCGAACCAGGCGGTGTTGCCACCGTCCAGCAGCAGCACTTCGGCATCGGTCAGCGCCTGCACTTCCGGCACCACGTACCGGGCAAGCTGGCTGCTGCCGCAGGTGAGGACGTAGCGCGCAGCCTTGGGCACGCCGGCGAAATCCTCGGCCAGGCGGGAGCGCAGCAGGAACCAGGCGCCAGGGATGTGGCGCTTGCGGTAGTTGGCGCCGGTGGTGAAGTCCAGCACCACCACGTCCTCGCCGGCGGTCCGGCAGCGCGCCAGCGTCTCCGGCAGGATGCGGCGCACCGAAGGCGGCGGGAACACCGCCGGCTGCCACGGCCCGCGCTCGCGGAATTCCGCCGCGTCCAGGCCGTCCAGCACATGCACTTCCCAGTTCATCTGCGCCAGCCAGGAGGCGGTCATGTTGGCGCGCACGCCGTCGTCGTCCGCCAGCACGATGCGGCCGCCGCGCACCGGCGCCACCATCTCGGTCTCCTGTACCAGCTGGCCGCCGGCCACCGGGCGGAAGCCGGGCAGATGGCCGGCCTCGTATTCCTCCGGCGTGCGCACGTCGAAGAAATAGCTGCTGCGGCCCTGCTGGCTGCGCCAGCGGTCCACCTCCGCCAGGGTGGCGCGCTGCACCCCGGCGCGGTCGGCCACCGCGCGGGCGGCCTGCGCCGCCTGCTCGCGCGTCTGCGCCGACACCGGGGGAAAGCCGCGGTCGGCGCCGCGCTCCAGCGCCTGCCCGGCCAGCGTCCAGCCTATGGTGCCGTTGCGCAGCGCCGCCACCGGGTTGGGAATGCCGGCATTCACCAGCGACTGGGTGCCGATGATGCTGCGGGTGCGGCCTGCGCAATTCACCACCACCCGGGTGGCCGGGTCCGGCGCGAGCTCGCGGATGCGCAGCACCAGTTCGGCGCCGGGCACGCTGGTGGAACCGGGGATGTTCATGGTCTGGTACTCGTCGAAGCGGCGGGCATCGACGACGACGACGTCGGCCTTGGCATCCAGCAGCGCCTGCACCTCCTCCGCCGCCAGCGAAGGGGTGTGGCGCTCGGCCTCAACCAGTTCGCCGAAGGCCTTGCTCGGCACGTTCACATCGCGGAACAGCTCGCCACCGGCCGCTTCCCAGCCTTGCACGCCGCCGTCGAACACCGCCACGTCGGTGTAGCCCAGCCGGATGAAGCGCCGCGCCGCCTGCTCCGCCAGCCCTTCCCCATCGTCCAGGGTGACGATGGCGACATCCCGCCGCGGCAGCTTGGCGTAGGCATCCAGTTCGATGCGCGCCAGCGGGAAGTTGGCGGCGAACAGCGGATGCGCCTGGGCGTGGGGATCTTCCTCGCGCACGTCCAACAGGGCGATCTCGCGGCCTTCCAGCAGGGCGGTGCGAACCTCGGGATAAGTGCGGCGGGGCAAGGCGGGTTCTTCAGACAGGATGGCGGTGTTTGAGCTCATGGCAGGAGGAACAAAACATGTTGATTTCGCATGATATATTCCCCTTATCATTCCTCTAATCGCCTTTTCTGCTAAGCATCCGGCCGATGAAGAATATAAAGATCGACGACGTCCAATCCTTCGTCGCCGCCGTGCGCCACCAGTCCCTCTCCCGTGCCGCGCAGGCGCTGGGGCTGACCCAGCCGGCCGTCACCCGCCGCATCCAGAGCCTGGAGGAAAGCCTGGGCGCCGATCTGCTGGACCGCAACACCAAGCCGCCGCGGCCGAACGCTATGGGCCTGCGAGTGTTGGAACAGTGCGAGAAGGTGCTGCGCGAGGTGGATGCGCTGCAGGCCCTGCTCGCCGCCAGCGAACGGCCGCAGGGCAGGCTGCGGCTTGGAGTGACGCAGTCGGTGGCGGAAAGCGGTATCTCCCGCCTGCTGGAGGAATACCGCGCCGACTACCCGGAACTGGAGGTGGATCTGCAGACACGCTGGAGCGGCGAGCTGCTGCGAGGGGTGGAGAACGGCGAGCTGGACGCGGCCGGCGTGGCCTTCCCCGCCGGCAAGGTGTTCCCCGCCGCTGTTGCAGCACAGCCGCTGGGGCGGGTGGAGATGGGCGTGGTGGTCGCCCGCCAGGCCTGGCCGGAACGGCCGCGGCCCTACCGCCTGAGCGACCTGCGCCAGTGTCGCTGGATCGTGAATCCGGATGGCTGCGGTTTCCGCGCCCGCCTGCAGCATGCGCTCCGCGAACTGGGGCTGCCCTTCCGCCTGGCGATGGATGCCTTCGGCACCACGCTGCAGCTGAAGATGGTGGCGGACGGCCTGGGCCTGGGCCTCGCCAGCCGCGCGCAGCTGGAGCGCAGCGAATACAGCGCCGAACTGCGCCTGCTGAGGCTGGAGGATTTCGATCCATCCACGGAAATGTGGCTGGTGCAGCGCCCGCACCCTGGCGCTTTCGCCGAACCGCTGGGCCGCTTCAGCCGCGCGTTGGCGGACAGCCTGGTGCCCGAATGAGGGCCGCTGTGGGCAGCCACAAAATTCCGTTACCGCATATATCAATATAATTTTTATTCTCTTACTGAATCATCAGGCGGCGATTAGCATTCCCCCACTACGCCACGGGGAATATCGATGTCCTGCATCCGCCTCCGCCTGCTTCATGCCGAAAACACCGGTTTCGACCGCCAGCGCCGCCACCTGCTCGGCCTGGGCGCGGCCAGCCTCCTGGGCGGCCTCGCCCCCGGCGCACTGATCTCGCCAGTTGCCGCCGCCCCCATCCCCGCCGGCACCCGTCTGCGCATCGCCCAGTACAAGGGCGGCGACCGCCTGCTGCTGGCCGCCGCCGGCCTGGCCGACACGCCCTACGCTATAGACTGGGCGGAATTCGCCTCCGGCAACCTGATGGTGGAGGCCATGAACGGCGGCTCGCTGGACCTGGCCTACGGCAGCGAGATTCCGCCGCTGTTCGGCCACCTGGCCGGCGCCAACATCCGCGTGGTCGCCGTCATCAAGGGCGATGTGAACGAGCAGACGGTGCTGGTGCCCAAGGACTCGGCCATCCGCGCCATCGCCGATCTCAAGGGCAAGCGCGTCGGCTATGTGCGCGCCACCACCACCCACTACTACCTCACCAAGATGCTGGCGGAAGTGGGGCTGGGCTTCGCCGACATCCAGGCCATCAACCTCAGCGTGCCCGACGGCGCCTCCGCCTTCCGCACCGGCCAGCTGGATGCCTGGGCCATCTACGGCTACTCGGTGCCGCTGGCGCAGACCTCGGTGGGCGCGCGGGTGCTGAAGCGCGCCAACGGCTATCTCTCCGGCAACTACCTCTACTTCTCGCCGCCGCAGGCCATCGCCGATCCGGCGCGCAATGCCGCGCTGGCCGACGTCTTTCTCCGCCTACAGAAGGCCTTCGCCTGGCGCCAGGCCAACCCGGAGCGCTATGCGGAAGCGATTGCGCCGGAGATCGGCGTGCCGGTGGACGCGGTGCTCACGCTGCTCAGGAACGAGAGCCAGCCGCGCCGGCTGGTGGCGGTGGACGAGGCGGCCATCCGCAGCCAGCAGGACGTGGCCGACACCTTCCTCAAGTCCGGCGTCATCAACCGCCAGGTGGATCTGCACCCGCTGTGGGACCGCAGCTTCGAGCCGGTGCTGAACGGACGGGCCGGCTGATGGGCGCACCGGAAAGCCTGCACGCCACCCGCCGCCAGCGCGCCACGCCCAGCGAGCGCGCCGCCGCGCTGGTACCGGAATTCGCCCGCCGTGCCGTCATCAACGACCGCGACAACCGCCTGCCGCTGGAGAACATCGCCGACCTGCACGCCGCCGGCCTGCTCGGCCTCACCGTGCCGGCCAGCGCCGGTGGCTTCGGCGGCGGGCTGGCCGATGCGGTGGCGGTGGTGAGCGCCGTCAGCCGTGGCGATGCTTCCACCGCGCTGCTGCTGTCGCTGCACTACCAGTGGCAGGCGGCCATCGCCCGCTCGCCGCGCTGGCCGGCCCACCTGCGCCACGCCATCGGCCACGAGGCCGCCACCGAGCCGGCGCTGATCAACGCCCTGAGGGTGGAGCCGGAGCTGGGCACGCCGGTGCGCGGCGGCCTGCCCGCCACCCGCGCCCGGCGGGTGGAAGGCGGCTGGCGCATCAGCGGCCGCAAGGTCTACTCCAGCGGCGCCGCGCTGCTGCGCCATGCGGTGGTGTGGGCGGCCGCCGAGGTGGACGGCGCCCTGCTCACCGGCTACTTCCTGCTGCCGATGAGCGCCGCCGGCATCACCCTGGTGCCCACCTGGGACCACCTGGGCATGCGCGCCACCGTCAGCGACGACGTGATCCTGGACGAGGTCTTCGTGCCCGCCGACCACGCGGTGGACCTGCGGCCGCCAGAAGCCTGGGCCGCGCCGGACGCCCTCATCGCCAGCTGGAACCCGGTGCTGATCGCCGCCGCCTACGCCGGCATCCCCGAAGCCGCGCGCGACTGGCTGGTCGGCTGGCTGAACGGCCGCACGCCCAGCAACCTCGGCGCCCCGCTCTCCAGCCTCTACCGCTTCCAGACCGTGGTGGGCGAGATCGAAGGCCTGATCGCGGTGAATCGCCGCCTGCTCGCCCACTTCGCGCTGGAATTCGACGCCGCGGACCAAGACGGCCTGGATGAGCCGGCCGAAGCGGACGGCGGCAGGCCGGATCCAGGCCTGGGCCGGAGCGGCAAGCTGCTGCCGCCCACCGACGCCGGCCTCGTCAAGCACGCCGTCACCGGCAACGCCATCCGCGCGCTGGAACTGGCGGTGGAAGCCGCCGGCAACCCGGCGCTGATGCGCGCCAATCCGCTGGAGCGGTTGCACCGCGACGTACTGTGCAGCCGCATCCACTCGCCGCAGAACGACATGATCCTGACCCAGGCCGGCCGCCTCGCCCTGGGGCTTTGCTGATTTCCTCCTGACTCGCCCAGTGCCTCGCCCCGTTTCCCCTCCGCCCTCCATCCTCCACCTCCGGGAGCCCACGATGAGCGTCGATTTCTTCGGCATGATCTACACCCAGAAGCAGTCCGAGATCCACCCCGCGGAAGGCGGCCCGATAGATCGCGACTACGTGCGCGACTTCGCCCTCGCCCACGAGAACGCCGGCTTCGACCGCATCCTCTACCCGCTGCACTCCACCACGCCGGACGGCTTCCTCACCCTGGCCTACGCCGCCTCCTTCACCAAGCGCATCCACTTCCTGCTGGCCCACCGCCCCGGCTTCATCGCCCCGACGCTGGCTGCGCGCAAGCTCGCCACGCTGGACCACTTCACCGGCGGCCGGGTGGCGGTGCACATCATCTCCGGCGGCGACGACGTCGATCAGCGCCGCGACGGCGACTTCCTCGACCATGACGAGCGCTACGCCCGCACCGACGAATACCTGGAGATCGTGCGCCGCATCTGGACCAGCGACGCGCCCTTCGACCACCAGGGCCGCTACTACCAGTTCGAAGGCGGCTACTCCGAAGTGAAGCCGGTGCAGAAACCCTACCTGCCCATCTTCTTCGGCGGTTCGTCGGCAGCCGCCATCCAGGTCGCCGGCAAGCATGCGGACGCCTTCGCCCTGTGGGGCGAGAACCTGGCACAGACGCGCGACACCATCGCCCGGGTGCGCGCCGAGGCGGCGAAGCACGGCCGCGACATCCGCTTCAGCGTCTCCTTCCGCCCCATCCTCGCCGACACCGAGGCCGCCGCCTGGGAGCGCGCCGGACACATCCTCAACGAAACCCGCCGCCTGCGCGCCGCTCAGGGCCTGGGCCAGGGCGCGCCGCTGCAGAGCGAAGGCGCCCGCCGCCTGCTCGCCGCCGCCACCGACGGCGACCGCGCCGACAAGCGCCTGTGGACCGCCATCGCCAGGGAAACCGGCGGCCGCTCCAACTCCACCGCCCTGGTCGGCACGCCGGAGCAGGTCGCAGAAGCCCTGCTGGACTACTACGAGCTCGGCGTCACCACCTTCCTCATCCGCGGCTTCGACCCGCTGGAAGACGCCATCGACTACGGCCGCAAGCTCATCCCGCTGACCCGCGAACTCGTTGCCGAGCGCGACGCCCGCGGCCTGCGCAAGGCCGGCTGAGCGGGTGTGGGGCGAGCGGCGGCGGTCACCGCAAGCCGCCGCGCCGCTCGCGTTCAGCGCGCCCCACCCAGCGGTCTTATTGATCTGGCAACCGAATGCCCGGCAGCCATCCAGGCCGCGCCCTTAGCCAGCCATGTAGGCCCCAGGGCAAGCGGCCTCTCTCGCTTGCCTGCCGGGTTCATGAACGCTGCCGCCTCGGCGCAAGGCCGTCCCACACCAGCGGCAGCCTGCACGCAGGCCGACACATTTCCCGAGCTGGAGCACAGCTCACGCTCCGTGTCTCGCCCCCTGGGTCTTGCCCCCCGTTACCCCGTACCTACCCGCCCACGAGGTTCCCATGAACGCTCCCGACCGCCGCTTCCTGCTCGAAGAGCCCGCTCCGCGCGCCTCCATCGAGGAAGAGCGCCTGTACCGCAAGCAACGCCTGGCCGCCACCTTCCGCCTGTTCGCCCGCCACGGCTACGACCACGGCCTCGCCGGCCACGTCACCGCGCGCGATCCCGAGCATCCGGACCGCTTCTGGGTCAATCCCTTCGGCAAGCACTTCAGCCGCATCCGCGTCTCCGATCTGCTGCTGGTGGATCACGAGGGCAACATCCTGGTTGGCGACCGGCCGGTGAACCGGGCCGCCTTCGCCATCCATTCCGCGCTGCACGCCGCCCGGCCGGACGTCATCGCCGCCGCCCATACCCACTCCACCTACGGCAAGGCCTGGTCCAGCCTCGGCCGCCTGCTCGACCCGCTGACCCAGGACGCCTGCGCCTTCTACGGTGACCACGTACTGTTCGACGACTACACCGGCGTGGTGTGGGACAAGTCCGAAGGCGAACGCATCGCCGCCGCGCTGGGCGGCAAGAAGGCCGCCATCCTGCGCAACCACGGCCTGCTTACCACCGGCCCCTCGGTGGAAGCCGCCGCCTGGTGGTTCATCTCCATGGACAACGCCGCCCACGCCCAGCTGCTGGCCGAAGCCGCCGGCCTGCCCAGGCCGCTCACGCACGAAGTCGCCAGCCACACCGCCGGCCAGGTCGGCGGCCACCGCAGCGCGGCGCTGGGCTTTCACAGCCTGTGGGAGATCCTCATCGAAGAAGAAGCGGATTTTCTCGAGTAGCCCATCCGCCACCTGGAAAAATCAGGCGGACGGCGGCAATTCCAGCACCCGGTTGGCCCATCCCCGCCCCAGCGCCTGAAGCCGCTCGCGGAAGGGCTGCGGGCCCGCCGCGGTACGTTCCGCGTCGAGGTAGAGCACGGTATCGCGGCCTGGCTCGAAACACGGCCACGTCGGCAGGCCTGCGCCATTGGGATCGCCGCCGCGAGCAAAATTGAGCCAGTAGCGCGACATCATTTCCGTCATCAATACCCGCCGCTCACTCATCGGCCAGGCCGCAGTCTCCGGGTTGCGCAAGGCGTAGCCGATCTCGGCGCCGTGGAAGGCGCCGAACTCGCCGCTGTCTCGGCCTTGGTGAGGGATGCCAGCCGGAAGCGTGTCGCGGAAGACGAAATGATAGAAATACACCGCTTGCCGGCGATTCAAGGCCATCGCCGTCGTCAGCGCCGATGAGTTCCAGTTGAATACGATGTCAGCCAACAGGCGCCGGCCCCGCGCCACCGCTTCAGCATCCGTCGTGGCGAGGAAATGGTGGAGGTCATCGGCTGGCAGCGCGCCGCAGTAGCGCTGCACCGCCTGCTCCAGCCCCGCTACCGTCCCGCCGCCCAGCGGCGGAAACAGGGCGCCCTCATCGGCATTGAAACCGGCCAGCAGCGCTACGTCGGCCACACGACCTGCGGCAATGGCGTCAAAGGGATGTTCGGGGATGACCACGCCATCCAGTGCTGGATGGAAGATCCAGCGCCCTGCGTCCGCCTGCACCAACTGGAACGGATCCATGCGGCGCAATTCGGCAATGCTCCGCGCGCCAAGCCGCCGGGCAAACTCGACACCGGCCTCCTCCATGCCGCGATAGCGACTGATCATGCTCATGGTATTGAGCGGCCCCAGCGGTGCTCCGCTCTGTGCCACTGCGCGCTGAAATAGCCCGCGCGAGCGCGGCATCACGAGATGGAAGGCCACGCTGAACGCGCCGGAAGACTGCCCCATCAAGGTGATCCGTTCGGGATCGCCGCCGAAAGCGGCAATGTTCTCGCGCACCCAGCGCAGCGCGGCAATCTGATCCAGCAGCGCATAGTTGCCGGAAACACCATCGGGCGACTCCGCCGCCAACTCCGGATGGGTCAGGAAACCGAGGATGCCCACGCGGTGGTTGAAAGACACGAACACCACATCCTGCGCTGCCAGGTGGGCACCGTCATAGCGCGCGTCGTCGGACGTTCCGGCGACATAGGCGCCACCGTAGATCCACACCACCACGGGGCGGGAGCGCCCGGCTCTGTCGGCCGGAGCCCATACGTTCACGCTCAGGCAGTCCTCGCTCATGACAACCGGCCGCTGCGGGAAGAGCGCCTGTGCCTGCCGCGGCATCGCCCATGGACTGGCGGAAAACCGCTCGGCCCGCCGGGTCCCCGACCACGGCGGCACCGGCTGCGGCGGCCGCCAGCGCAATGCTCCCACCGGAGCCGCCGCATACGGAATGCCCAGCCAGGCATCCACCCCCGGCACAGCCGTCGCCACGCCTTCCAGCTCGCCACCGGTGACGGAAACGACCCGTCCCTCCCCGGCCCTTCCCAGCCGCGGCAAGCACAGCATGCCGGCACCAGCGGCAAGAAAACCACGTCGATCCATTCGCACCGTCTGATCACCTCCAGGTCGCACCTCGTGCCAGGGCCAGCCCCGTCCGGCGTAAGGCCCCCAACTGTGCCCTCACCCCCCAAAGGAATTGCATAATCGGACAGGAGCAGCGAGTCCTGGCGGCAAGGCAAGAGGGTCAATCTATCCCCGGTGCAACAGCAGACGCGGTGCTTTTTCCGTATCGCGCGACAGCAGCCCCGGGTACGCCCGGAGCGCCGGGAACCCAGCTATGGCGCTCGGCAGCCAATTGCATCACGATAGCCGTGCGCCACGGCAAGCCAACGATGCGGGACATCACTGCACACGGCAGCCCCAGATTGGGGAAGCAGCGACCATTCCTGCCCTTCAGCTTCCCGCGGCGCGCCCGATAGCTGACGGATCAAGCATGCTGAGGTGGCTGGCCATGACGCGCACCCTGAGTTCCCGCTTTCTCGTCCCGCTCTTCGCGCTGCTGGCGCTGGCGACCGCGGTGGAAGCCACACTGGGCTACCTGCGCGCCAGCCGCGACGTCGCCCGCGAAGTCGACGCCCTGGTGGAACAGAAGCTCACCGGCGTGCTGGATGTGTTGCAGGTCACCAACCAGCTGATGGGCGAGCGGGTCAAATCCGCGATGCACCTGCTGGTCGAGCGCGGCGAGGGCCTGGGCGCGGCGGCGCAGGGGCCGGCGGTGGAAGTCGCCGGCCGCAGCACGCCGGACCTGCTGCTCGGTTCCCATCCGCAGGCCAACGACTTCTCCCTGGTGGACGACGTGGTGGCGGTCATGGACGGCACCGCCACCTTGTTCTCCCGCGACGGCGACGACTTCGTCCGGGTCTCCACCAACGTCAAGAAAGCCGACGGCAGCCGCGCCATCGGCACGGTGCTCGACCCCAAGGGCAAGGCCATCGCCCGCATCCGCGACGGCCAGCCCTACTTCGGCCAGGTGGACATCCTCGGCAATCCCTTCATCACCGGCTACCAGCCCATCCTCGCCGCCGGCGGCGGCGTCATCGGCATCTGGTACGTCGGCTACAAGGCCGATCTCGCCACCCTCGCCGCCACCATCGAGAAAAGCCGGGTACTGGCCCAGGGCTTCGCCGCCCTGGTGGACGACAAGGGCCGGGTGCGCTTCCATTCCAGCACCGCCAACGCGGAGCAGGTCGGCGAAGTCCTCGCCGGCAAGGCCGAGGGCTGGAGCCTGCGGCGGGAGGGCTTCGCCCCCTGGGGCTACGAGGTCGTCGTCGCGGTGGCGGACGCGGACCGCCACGCGCTGCTGCGCGAGGTCGTCACCGGCCGGCTGGTGGCGGCGCTGCTGCTGGCCGTGGTGCTGGGCGCGGTGGTGTGGTGGCTGCTGCGCAGGCTGGTGCTGCGACCGCTGGGCGGCGAGCCGGGAATCGCCATCGACGTGGCCCGTGCGGTGGCGCGCGGCGACCTCAGCCAGCCCATCCCGGCAGCACCCGAGGGCAGCCTGCTGCACGCCATTGCCGACATGCAGCGCGGCCTGCGCGCCATCGTCGGCCGCATCGACCAGCTCGCCACTGCGCTGGACCGCCGCGCCGACGGTCTGGTCGCCACTTCCAGCGAGGTCGCCGAGCGCCTCGCCCAGCAATCTTCTGCAGCTGGCCGCATTGCCGCCACCCTGGGCGAGATCGGTGCCAGCGCCAGCGAGGTGGCCGACAACGCCCGTACCGCCGACGGCAAGGCGCGGGAAGCCGGCCGCCAGACCGGCGACAGCGCGGGCGTGGTCGAACGCACGGTGGACGGCATGCAGCGCAGCGCGGAATCCGTCACCCGCTCCGCCGCCTCGCTCAACGAGCTCGCCGCCAGTTCGGAGGCCATCTCCCGCATCACCGGCGTGATCCGCGAAATCGCCGACCAGACCAATATGCTGGCCCTCAACGCCGCCATCGAAGCCGCCCGCGCCGGCGAGCAGGGCCGCGGCTTCGCCGTGGTGGCCGACGAAGTGCGCAAGCTCGCCGAGCGCACCTCCGCTTCCACTGCCGAGATCAGCGGGATGATAGAGAGCATCCAGGAACGCACCCGGCGCGCCATCGCCGAGATGGAAGAAGGCAGCCGGCAGGTGGGCGAAAGCGCGGCGCTGGCGCAAGAAGCGGGCGCCTCCATGAGCCGGGTGCGCAATGCGGCGGAAGACGTGGTGCACACCATCGGCAGCATCTCCGGCGCGCTCGCCGAGCAGCAGCGCGCCACCGGCGAGATCGCCCGCAGCGTGGACGAGATGGCCGGCATGAACGGCCATAACAGCAGCGCCATGCAGGGCTTGGCCAGCGCCGCGGGCGAACTGCGCCATCTCTCCTCGCAACTGCACGAGGCCATCGCCACCTTCCGCACCTGAGCATGCGCAAGAGCGGCTCTCGCCGGCTGCGCGGGCGGGATGCGCCCGGCCGCGCCGTCATTCACCCAGCATTCCTCCGCGCAGACGCCACGGCCCCACCCGGAAACCTAACGGTTCAGGCTGCCGCGGCGTCCGGCCCTCAGCTCCAGAGATTGGGCACCACGTCGCTGGCGTAGCCAGAGATGAAGGTCCTGGCCTCGCCGCTGGCGGCATCGAAGACGTGGCGGGAGACGCGGCCGATGTTGCCGCCGTAGACATGGATGCTGATGGACACCTGGTCGTCCAGCGCATTCTCGACGATGTGCACGTCGCCGATGCTGGGCGACACCGCGGTGACGCCGCCGGCGCCGAGCACGCCGGCCTCCACCTCGCGGTAGCTGCCGTCGGCCTGGTGGTCGAAGCGGCGTTCGCGCTCCCGGCCGCGCAGCACGCCGACCACGCCCCACACCGTGTGGTCGTGCAGCGGCGTCTTCTGGCCGGGGCCCCAGACGAAAGAGACCACCGAGAACCGCTCCTGCGGGTCGGCGTACAGCAGGTACTGCTGGTAGTACTGCGGATGCGGCTGGGCGAAGGCTTCGGGCAGCCAGTCGTCCTTGGCGACGAGCTGGCCGACCAGCTCGCGCCCCTGCTCCAGGATGCGGGGCTCTGTGGCGCCGCTTTCGACCAGCCGGGTCAGGGATACGACGAATTCGCGCAAGGGGTTCAGCGACATGATGGTTCTCCGGTGAGTTCGGAAGGAATGAAGTAGGGAGGACGCCCTGAGAGGTAACGAGGATGTCCGGGTCGCGCGGACCCGACCCCGTTCGCGCGCTCCGGCCGTGGCCGGGCTGTCGCTGGCATGGGTGCCGGCATGGGCGGCGGCGCCGGAACGATCCCTGTTGTCATGGATATCCGCCGCTTTGCCATCTGGCTTCAGCGCCCGCCGGCGAAGCGCAGCCCGGCGAGCAGGGTGCGCAGCACCGGCACCGCGATGCCGTGGGCATCGGCGATGGCGATGGGCGCCGCCAGCAGCGCGTCCGTCTCCAGCCGGCGGCCGGCGAGGCGGTCCTGCAGCATGGAGGTGCGCACCGCGCCCACCAGCTCGGCGCGCGCCACCCGCTGCTGCGGCGTGGTCGGCGAGGGGCAGCCCTCGGCGGCGGCGATGCGGGCGATCTCCGCCATGCCGGCGAGCAGCACTTCGCGCGTCTCCCGGGTGCCGGCGAGTTCGCCGACGGTGGCGCCGGTGATGGCGGAGAGCGGGTTCAGCGTGGCGTTGCCCATCAGCTTTCCCCACACCTCGGCGCGGATGTCGGCGCGCTGTTCGGCGGGGATGCCGGCGGCCTGCCAGCCGGCGACCAGCGCCGCCAGCGCCGGGTCCGCCGCGGCATCGCCGACCTGGGCGGCCTGGGCGACCTGCCCAGCAGCCGCCGGACGGCCGCACAGGTAGCGGTCGCTGCCGGTGCGGCGCACCCGGATACGGCCGGGCGCAGTGCGCTCCACCGCGTGGTGCACCACCACCGCCACCGTGCGCGCCAGCGGCGGCGCGCCGCCGTCGGCCTCCTTGTGTGTCCACCACCAGGGCACGCCGTTCTGCAGGAACACGAACTGGCTGCGTCCGTCGCCGAGCGCGGCCAGCGCCGGCAGCAGCGGCGGCAGGTCGTGGGATTTCACCGTCACCACCACCTGGGCGTAGGGGCCGCGCAGTTCGTCCACCGCCAGGAAGCGCGCCGGCACCTGCCAGGCTTCGTCGCCCTCGGCTGCCACCGCCTGCGGCAGGCCCTCGCGGCCCCGGCCGGCGATGTGCACCTCG
The DNA here is from genome assembly GCF_004361735.1 of Azoarcus indigens. Lineage (GTDB taxonomy): Bacteria > Pseudomonadota > Gammaproteobacteria > Burkholderiales > Rhodocyclaceae > Azoarcus > Azoarcus indigens. The sequence goes on from NZ_SNVV01000001.1 coordinate 320,629, forward strand.
TTGCCGGCCCGCGCCAGCCGGCCGCCGACGAACAGCCCCAGGCTGCCGCCGCCGACGATGGCGATGCGCCGCGCCTCAGTCGGCATAGCCGGGCAGCTCCCTGTCCAGCCGGCGGCGCAGCGCCGCCCACTCGCGCTTGCCCGAGGGGAAGAAGCTGGCCTTGGAACCGTAGATGGCCTGCGCCTGTTCATGGCTGCGGGCGATGACCTCGTCCGGTAGCTGGCGCAGCGGCACGCCGGCCGACTGGGCGGCGAGCTGGAAGCGGCAGGCGCGCTCCAGCCGCCAGATGCGGGCGAAGGCTTCGCCCATGTCTCGGCCCAGCGTCATCGTGCCGTGGTTGCGCAGGATGACGGTGTGCCTGTCGCCGATGTTGGCCAGCAGGTCGGCGCGCTCGCGCTCGTCCAGCACCACGCCCTGGAAGTCGTGGTAGGCGATCTGGCCATGCACCATCAGCGCCATCTGGGTGAGCGGCAGCAGGCCTTCTTCCTGCGTCGCCACCGCCACGCCGTCGCGACTGTGCAGGTGGATCACGGCGGCGGCGTCCGGCACCGAGGCATGGATGGCGCCGTGGATGACGATGCCGGCGGGATTGACGTCGCCCTCGCCGGCGGTGACGCGGCCGTCCAGGTCCACCTCCAGGATGCTGGAGGCGGTCACCTCCTCGTACAGCAGGCCCAGCGGGTTGATGAGGTAGCGGTCATGGCGGCCGGGCACCCGGTAGGTGACATGGGTGGCGAGCAGGTCGGTCCAGCCGAACAGATGGATGAGACGGCAGGCGGCGGCGAGATCCACGCGGGCGGCGTGAATGGCTGCGGCCGGGTCCAGCGGTGCGTTCATGGTGTGCTCCCTGCGGGCGTGGCGGCCCGCGGCTGAGTGGATGAGAGACAGGGAATAGGCGGATGCGGGCGGGCTGCCGAGGGTTGCGGCATGAAGGGCGGGCGATGGCGGGCCGGACGGCGGAGCCGCCCTCCCCCGCTCACCGGCCATCCGGCTTGCGCAGCGGACGAGGGCCGCAAGGCCGGGGCAGCGCCGGACGGCGCGCTCACCGCGGCGCGGGGCCGGCACGCGCCGCCCCTGCCGTTGCAGCCGGACGCTGGCAGCGCCAGCAGCACCGCCACGCCCACTCCGTCCCCCTCGTCACCCCGCGCTACCGTCCGCATCGCCCGCGCCTTCGCGGCTTACTCGATCTTGGCGCCGGAGTCGGCCACCACCTTGCCCCAGCGCGCGCTGTCTTCCTGGATCAGCCTGGCGAAGGCTTCCGGCGTGGTGCTTTCCACCTCCAGGCCGGAGGTGGCCAGGCGCGTCTTGGTCTCCGGCTCGGCGGCGATGCGTACCAGCTCCTTGTTCAGCTTCTCCACGATGGCCTTGGGCGTGGCCGCCGGCACTACGATGCCGAACCAGGACGACACCTCGTAGCCCTTCAGCCCGGCTTCGGCGGCGGTGGGCACCTCCGGCAGCACCGGAGAGCGCTTGGCACTGGTGATGGCCAGGCCCTTCACCTTGCCGGCCTTCACCTGCGGCGCCAGCACCGTCAGCGTGTCGAAGGCGGTGTTCACATCGTTGCCCAGCAAGGCGGTGACCGCCGGCGCGCTGCCCTTGTAGGGCACGTGCAGCAGCTGGGTGCCGGTGAGGCTGGCGAACAGCTCGCCGGAGAGGTGGCACAGCGTGCCGTTGCCGCAGGAGGAATAGGTGATCTTGCCCGGCTCGGCCTTGGCCAGCGCCACCAGCTCCTGCAGGGTGTTGGCCGGCGTCGCCGCGCTGGCGGCCACCACGTAGGGCACCGAGGCCACCACCGACACCGGCGCGAAATCCTTTACCGGGTCATAGCGCAGATCCTTGGCCAGGTGCGGCAGCAGCGTGAGCTGGCCGGCCGGCGCCAGCGACAGGGTGTAGCCATCCGCCGCCGACTTGGCGACGAACTCCGCCGCGATGGCGGTGCCGGCGCCCGGCTTGTTCTCCACCACCACCGGCTGGCCGAAGCTGCCGGCGAGCTTCTCGGCATAGAAGCGGGCGACGGTATCCGCCGCCCCGCCCGGCGGGAAGGGCACGACCAGCTTCAGCGGCTTGGTCGGGTAAACGGCTTCAGCCCGCGCCGCGAACGGCGTCAAGGCGACGCTGCCCAGCACGAGGCCGCACAGCGCGGCGTGGTGCAGGCGGAAGGAAGAGAAGAGGCCTTTCGACATGGATGACTCCGGAAAAACACGAGGTAGGAAAACAAGATCGTCAAAACGCGGCGAATGCCTCGGCCGGCAGGGGTTCCGCCAGCCGCGCGCGCACCCGCGGCAGCAGTTCGCGGCCGTAGGCCACCGCGTCGGCCAGCGGCTCGAAGCCGCGCACCAGGAAATGGCTGACGCCCAGGCGGTGGTAGGCCAGCAGCGCGTCGGCCACCTGCTCCGGCGTGCCCACCAGGGCGGTGGAGTTGCCGCCTATGCCGGTGCTGGCGGCCGCGCCGGAGGCGGCGCCGGTGAGCGCGGTGATACCGGTCCACAGGCAGCTGTCCAGCACCTCGCCGCGCTCGGCGTAGGCCAGCAGGCGGCGCGAGCCTTCGTTCTGCGGGCCGGCGCTCTTGGCGGCGGCCGGCTTGGCAGCCAACTTTGCCGCCGCCAGCCGCCCGCGCACGCCATCCAGGATGCGTTCGGCGCGCGCCCAGGCTTCGTCCTCGGTGGCGCCGAGGATGGGCCGCAGCGACAGCGAGAAGCGCAGCGCCTCGGCGCGGCCGTGGCGGGCGGCGGTGGCGCGCACCGCGGCGATCTGCTCGGCGATGCCGGCCAGCGGCTCGCCCCACATCATGAACACGTCGGCATGCTTGCCGGCCACCTCCAGCGCGGCGGCGGAAGAGCCGCCGAAGAAGATGGGGATGTGCGGCTGCTGCAGCGGCCGCGCCTGGGTCACATGGCCCTTGACGCGGTAGTGGCGGCCGTCGAAGTCGAAGGGCTCACTGCGCGTCCACGCCAGCTTCAGCACCTCCAGGTATTCGTCGGTGCGGGCGTAACGCTCGTCATGGCCGAGGAAATCGCCGTCGCGCTGCTGCTCGGCGTCGTTGCCGCCGCTGACGATGTTGATGGCCGCGCGGCCATCGCTGAAGTGGTCCAGCGAGGCGAACTGGCGCGCCGCCACCGTGGGCGCCACCACGCCCGGCCGGTGCGCCACCAGCAGGCCGAGGCGGCGGGTTTCGTGGGCGGCGTGGGCGGCGATCTGCAGGCCGTCCGGCGCGGCGCTGTGGTAGGCGATCAGCGCGCGGTCGAAGCCGGCGTGCTCCTGCGCCCGCGCGCAGGCGCCCAGGTAGGCCTTGTCCACCAGCGGGCCGCTGGCGGGCTGGATCTCGCTCGCTTCCTGGTGGGAGAGGAAGCCGATGAATTCGACGGCATGCGGCCTGGACATGGCGGGTTCCTGGGCTGGCGGGGGAAGGAAAGCGGAAGCGCTGCGGGGCGCCGGCCGCCGGCGTGGAGACGGCAGCCGGCGGGCGATCGCGCTCAGTCGAACTGGGTGCCGGACTCGCGCACGACCTTGCCGTACTTGTCGTAGTCGGTACGCACCTGGGCGGCGAAGGCGGCCGGGGTGCTGGGCCAGGCGTCCAGGCCCTGCGCCGCCAGCTTCTCCTTCACCGTCGGCGAGGCGGCGGCCTTGGCGATCTCGGCGTTCAGGCGCTCGACGATGGCCGGCGGCGTGGCGGCGGCCACGTTGAGGCCGAACCAGGAGGTGACTTCGAAACCCGGGTAGCCGGCCTCGGCCACGGTGGGCACGTCCGGCAGCAGCGGCGAGCGCTCGCGGGAGGCGATGGCCAGGCCCTTCAGCTTGCCGCCCTTGATCTGCGGCGCCAGGATGGTGAGCGTATCCACCGCCAGGTTCACATTGCCGCCGATGACCGCGGTGACCGCCGGCGCGCTGCCCTTGAAGGGCACGTGCAGGATGTCGGTGCCGCTGGTGAGGCGGAAGTACTCGCCAGCCAGATGGATGATGGTGCCGCTGCCGGAGGAGGAGTAGCTGAACTTACCCGGCGCCGCTTTGGCCTGCGCCACCAGCCCCTTGAGGTCGGTCACCGGCACGTCGTTGTTGGCGGCGATGACCACGCCGGTATAGGCCAGCAGCGACACCGGGGCGAAGCTCTTGAAGGGGTCGAACTTGAGGTTCTTGGCGATGTGCGGCAGCACGGTGAGCTGGCCGGTGGGCACCAGGTTCAGGGTGTAGCCGTCGGCCGGGCCATTGGCGACGAATTCGGCGGCGATGGCAGTGCCGGCGCCCGGCTTGTTCTCCACCACCACCGGCTGCTTCAGCGATTCGCTGAGGGCGTCGGCATAGATGCGGCCCACGGTGTCGGCGGCGCCGCCCGGCGGGTAAGGCACGATGAGCTTGAGCGGCTTGCTCGGCCAGTTGTCGGCGGCGGCGGCGAAGGGCAGCGCGAGGGCGACGGCGGCCAGCAGCGGCGTGGCCAGGCGGCGCAGCGAGGGGAAGGCGGTGTTCATGCGGGACGTCTCCGGGTGGGGATGCATGGGTTTGTTTCCGGCGCGGATCAGTGGCTCGGTGGATCAGCGGCTAGCGGCCGGCGAAGCGCGGCGTGCGCTTCTCGGCGAAGGCGGCGATGCCCTCGCGGAAGTCTTCGGAGGCGTTGATTTCCTCGATGCCGGCGCGGGCGTGGGCCGCCAGTTCGGTCGGCCCCTTGGGCAGCACCTGGCCGACGAAGCGCTTCAGCAGCGTGGTGACGAGCGGCGCGTTGGCGGCGATCTGGGCGGCGAGTTCGCGCGCCACCTCCAGCTGCTGGCCCACCGGCACCACCCGGTTCACCAGCCCGGCCTCGTAGGCGCGCCGGGCGTCGATGGAGCCGCCCAGCAGCAAGAGCTCCATCGCCAACTTGTGCGGGATGCGCGCCGCCAGCGAGCTGATGAGCCCGCCGGAGAAGCCGACCTTGGCTTCCGGGTAGGAGAACACCGTGTTGTCGGCGGCAACGGCGAGGTCGGCGAACTGCACCAGCACCAGCCCGCCGCCCACCACCAGCCCGGCGGTGACGGCGATGATGGGTTTCTCCACCTGCACGCCGACGCCGGGAATGGCCTTCCACAGGTCGTGCGGGATGTCGCGCAGGTCGGCGCCGGCGGTGAAGGCGCGGTCGCCGGCGGCGGCTAGGATGGCGACGCGGTCGTCGCTGGCGTCGAAGCGCCGCCAGGCGGCGTTCAGCTCGCGCACCACGTCGTGGGTGATCACGTTGTACTTGTCGGCGCGGTCGATGAGGATTTCGGCGACGCCCTTGTTCGAGGTGTAGCGGACGGTGCTCATGCTCTGTTCTCTTGTGTGCGGCCCCGCCGCCTGGGCGGCGGAGCGTTCATCGGGGGCGGATTGAGGCCGCCTGGCGGCCGGTCGGCATCGGCTCAGCGCACGCTCTCCACGTCGCGGCCCAGGGTGGCCACCCGCAGTTCGCGGGCGGTGACGCGGGCGGCCTCGGCTTCGGCGCGGCGGCGCTCCAGTTCTTCGGCGCTGAGGCGGGCGGGGTTGGAGTAGTCCAGCTTCCAGCTCGCGTCCGCTGCCCAGCGCAGCGGCGACTGCACGGTGGTGCGCGCCGCCGGGGCGCGCTCCAGCACCTTCAGCGCGAGCTCCAGCGTGGCCTCCTGCGAGGCGGCATCGCCCGGCCGGCCGGCGGCGTTGCCCAGCGGAAAGTCGGAAAACAGCAGCCGCGGCACGCCGACGTACTCGACGATGTCCCGCGCCGCGCCCAGCACCACGGTGCTGATGCCGGCGGCTTCGAGCTCGCGCGCCACCAGGCTCAGCGTCTGGTGGCAGATCGGGCAGTTGGGCACCAGCAGCGCGGCATCCACGCCATCGGCGCGGCAGGCGGCGACGATCTCCGGCGCGTCCACCTCCAGCGTGTGGCGCTGGCTGCGGTTGGTCGGCGCGCCGAAGAAGCGCGGCGCGAGTTCGCCGATGCGACCGACCGCCGCCGCACGGCGCAGCGCCGGCAGCGGGAACCAGCAGCCGCTGTCGCCCAGGTCGGCGTGCTTGCGGTCTATGCCGACGTGGGCGATGCGCAGGTCGTGGTCGATGGCGGTGTCGCCGTCATAGACGCGGTAGAACTTGGCGGCGGCGTTGTAGGGCGCGCCCGGCCCCTGCTCGCCCTTGTCCGGCTGGTAGGGCGCGGCAGTGGTGAGCAGGGCGACGCGGCTCTGCGCCAGCGGCTTCTTCAGCGGCGCGAAGGGCACGTCCAGGTAGTGCGCCCAGACGTAAGGCGTGTCGTAGCCCAGCGCCAGGTACCAGGCGCGGGTGCGCTGGATGTAGGCCACCGGCCGGTCGAACTCGGGGGCGAAGCCGAGGCTGTTGTCGTCGGCCGCGCTCATGCCGACCTCTGCCCCCTCTCCGCCGGCCCCTCGGAGGGAAGCAAGCGGCCCTGCGCCGTCGGGCGTGCTCGGTCTCATCTCAGCCCTTCCCCGCGATCTCGATCAGCTTGGCCTTGGCGCCGGTGCGCGGCAGGCTGCCGAAGGGCAGCACCTCGACCTGCGGCCGGAAGGTGAGCAGCTCGCGGATGCGCTGTTCGATGGCGGCGCCGATGGCGGCCCATTCGGATGCCGGCGTGCCCTCGCCCGCCTCCACCGCCAGCCGCAGCGGCGGTTCGACGCGCGGCGGCGGCGCGTCCAGGCGGATGCGCAGCTCGCCGGAGACCTTGGGGCGGAACTGGGCGACGACGCTCTGGATGGCGGCCGGATACACCTTCACGCCCTTGATCGCCAGCATGTCGTCCACCCGGCCGACGATTTCCATGCGGGTGCCGAAGTGGCCGCAGCCGGGGCATTCGCCGACATGGATCCTGAGGATGTCGCCGGTGGCGTTGCGGAAGGACGGCGCCGCCTCGTATTCCAGCGCGGTGTGGATGGCCTCGCCCACCGCGCCGTCCTTCAGTTCCAGCGGCGCCTTGCTGTCGGGGTCCACCAGGTCGTAGCGGAAGCAGTAGTCCTCGGCGAGGTAGTGCATGCCGTGGGAGTGCTCGCTGTCGCAGGTGATGGTGCCGTTGTGCCAGGCGCCGGCGGTGGCGTCGAACACCTTGGCGCCGTAATGCTCCTTGACGCGCTGGCGGAACAGCGGCTGGCTGGCGCCCGGCTCGCCGGAGCAGTAGATGACCTCGATGCCCAGCGCGCCGACCGGCTTGCCGATCTCCTTGGGCGCGCGCTCGATCAGCTGGTTCACCATCGACGGCGTGGCGAACAGCACCCGCGGCCGGGTCAGCTCGATGTAGCGCAGGATCTTGGGCACGCCGCCCTCGGCGCCCACCGCCACCGGCCGCGCGCCATAGGCTTCCAGCGCCTGCACATAGGTGATGCCGGCCAGCCACAGCGACAGGCCAAAGGCGTGGAAGGTGGTGTCGCCCGGGCGGATGCCAGCGACGCGGAACATGCGGCCGAGCACTTCGTAGGTGATGTCCAGGTCCTTGCGGCTGAACACATAGAACGTGGGCGTGCCGGTGGTGCCCGAGGTGGCAGCGAGGTGGATCGCGTTTTCCGGCGCGGTGGTCAGGTGCAGGCCCAGCGGATGGCCGTAGCGTTCCAGCGAAGCGTCCTGCGACTCGCGGTGGCGGGTCTTGTCCATGAAGGCCGGCAGGCGGCGGAAGTCGTCAAACGTGCGGATGTCGTCCGGCGACTGGATGCCGGCCTCGATGAAGCGCTGGCGGAAGTAGTCCTCGTTGCGCCACACGTAGCGGATCTGGCGCTGCAGCTTGTCCCAGCGGCGGGCGTTGAGAATGGCGAGGTATTCGCCGGGGTCGCGGGTGGGAACGTCGAAATCATGGAGTGCGTGGATGGCGTGCGTGCTCATGGTCGTCCTGCGTTTTTTATCGATGTGGCTGGCATTGCCGCGCCAGCGGCGGGCGCGGCAATGCGGGAGAAGGAGACGGCGGGAAGGCGGGATCGGAGGTGGCGCGCGGGGCCGGCGGCCCCGCCGTGTCAGTCCTCGGCGAAGGCCACCTCCCGGGTCGCGCGCAGCCGCGGCAGCGTCATCACCACGATCAGCGCGAGCGCGATCAGCAGCAGCGTCAGGCTCAGCGGCCGGGTGAAGAACACGCTGGCATCGCCGCGGGACAGCAGCATGGCGCGGCGCAGGTTCTCCTCCATCATCGGCCCGAGCACGAAGCCCAGCAGCAGCGGCGCCGGCTCGCAGCGCAGCTTGATGAAGAGGTAGCCGAGCAGGCCGAAGGCCACGGTGAGCAGCAGGTCGAACAGGCTGTTGTTCACGCTGAAGGCGCCGATGCAGCAGAACAGCAGGATGGCCGGATAGAGGATGCGGTACGGCACCGACAGCAGCTTCACCCACATGCCCACCAGCGGCAGGTTGAGCAACAGCAGCAGCAGGTTGCCCACCCACATGCTGGCGATGACGCCCCAGAACAGCTCCGGCCGCTCGGTCATCACCTGCGGGCCGGGCACGATGCCGTGGATCATCATCGCGCCTATCATCAGCGCCATCACCGCGTTGGACGGCAGGCCCATCACCAGCAGCGGGATGAAGGAGGTCTGCGCGCCGGCGTTGTTGGCCGACTCCGGCGCCGCCACGCCCTCGATGGCGCCCTTGCCGAAGCGCGAGGAGTCCTTCGCCAGCCGCTTCTCGATCATGTAGGCGGCGAAGGAGCTCAGCATCGCCCCGCCGCCGGGCAGCACGCCCAGCACCGCGCCCAGGCCGGAGCCGCGCAGCACCGGCTTCCACGCCTGGCGGTAGTCGTCGCGGGTGGGCAGCACGCTGCCGACCTTGGCCACCGTCACGTCGCGCTTCTGGTCGTGCTCCAGGTTGGCGATGATCTCGCCGATGCCGAAGATGCCCATGGAGATGACGACGAAGTCGATGCCGTCGGCCAGCTGCGGCAGGCCGAAGGTGAAGCGCTCCTCGCCGGAATTCACGTCGGTGCCCACCATGCCCAGCAGCAGGCCGAGCAGCGTCATGGCGATGGCCTTGACGATGTCGCCCTGGGCCAGCACCACCGCCGCCACCAGGCCCAGCACCATCAGCGAGAAGTATTCCGCCGGGCCGAACTTGAGCGCGAACGCTGCCAGCGGCGTGGCCGCGGCGGCCACCACCAGCGTCGCCACCGTGCCGGCGAAGAAGGAGCCGATGGCGGCGATGCCCAGCGCGGCGCCGGCGCGGCCCTTCTTCGCCATTGCATGGCCGTCTATGCAGGTCACCACCGAGGACGATTCGCCCGGCAGGTTCACCAGGATGGCGGTGGTGGAGCCGCCGTACTGCGCGCCGTAGTAGATGCCGGCGAGCATGATCAGCGCTGCCGCTGGCGTCAGGCCGTAGGTCACCGGCAGCAGCATGGCGATGGTCGCCACCGGGCCGAGGCCGGGCAGCACGCCCACCAGCGTGCCCAGGGTGACGCCGACGAAACAGTAGAAAACGTTGTTCCAGCTCAGCGCCGCATCGAAACCCAGCGCCAGGTGAGACAGCAGTTCCATGTCGTTCCGCCGCTCAAGCCGGCAGCACGGGCAGCGGCAGGCCCAGGCCGTAGGCGAATACCGCCGAGCCGAAGAAGGCCAGCGCAGCGCTCAGGCCCAGCAGTTCGCGGATGCGCACTTCCTGGTGGGCATAGCCGCTCAGCAGCGTCAGCGCCACCGTCGCCAGCACCAGGCCTTGGTGCGGCGCCAGCAGGGCGAAGGCGAGCACGCCAGCGCCGACGAACAGCGCCGGCCGCAGCCCCGCCAGCCGGCGCAGGCCGGCCGCGCCGCGGCCCAGCGCCTCGGCCACCTCGTGCGCTTCATTCGCCGCCACCTGCAGGCGCAGGCTGCGCAGCCCGACCACCAGCCCCAGCAGCACCAGGATGCCGCCCAGCACCAGCGGGAAATAACCCGCGCCCATGCGCATGGTGGTGCCTATGGGATAGGAGGAAGCGATATGGGCTCCAGCCAGGCCAAAAAGAACGAAAAGGCCACCGGCCAGCGCGTCCTGCCGATTGAGTATTCTGATTTTCATGTGGGAAAATACGGCTTTTTTATTTTGAAGCGGAATTGAGCGACGAATAGAAAAAAGCAGAGCTTTTGGAAAATCGGAGCTTTTCGAATCCGTCCACCGGCAATTGCGAAATACGGCGAATTGCACAAGCGTGCAAACCACCGCCTGCCGCGCATCGCCACAACCGGCGCGATGAGATGCGGCAAGTCGGGTGACGCAAAGTTATCACCGCGCGGATAGCGCCCAAATACGGATTTTGGCGTTGTAATCCACAAATTCAGAATTCATCCGCGCCGCCCCTTTCTTTTCAATCACCCATATTTCTGACCTTATCGTTATTGGTGAATAAGGGCCGGCTCTTGCTTTTCCGGAATTAAATCCGGCGCGGGCAGTGCCATGCCATTCATCGATTGGAGAAGGTTTATTTGGCGGCGGGTATTCATCGATCCATATATCGATCCCTATTTTTCTTATATCGATAAGGCAGGCGGCACCATTACTCTGGCCGGCTCCCACTTAGCCGTCGCCGCCATGCCCGCGCACCACGCGCGGCAGAAGAAGAAAGAAATGCCCGCCCAAACCCGCTACACCGCCAGCCACTGGGGCCTGTACGCCGCCAGCGCCGACGGCCGCACGCTGCAGCCGCACGCCGGCGACCCCTACCCCTCGCTGCTCGGCCAGGACATGCTCGCCGCCTACCGCTCGCCGCTGCGCATCCAGCGCCCGGCCGCCCGCGCCGGCTGGCTGGCGCGCATGCGCGGCGAGGGTGGCAGCGCCGGGGACGACCGCGAGCGCCGCGGCAGCGAGGCCTTCGTCGAACTGGAGTGGGAAGAAGCGCTGGACCTCGCCGCGCACGAGCTGCAGCGGGTGCGCAAGCACCACGGCAACGCCGCCATCTTCGGCGGCTCCTACGGCTGGGCCAGCGCCGGCCGCTTCCACCATGCGCAGAGCCAGGTGCATCGCTTCCTCAACAGCATCGGCGGCTATGTGCGCCATGTGGACAGCTACAGCCTGGGCGCCGGCCGCGCCCTGCTGCCGCACCTGGTGATGCCGATGGACGAGTTGATGGCGCAGCATCACGACTGGAACGTGCTCGCCGCCCACACCCGGCTCTTCGTCGCCTTCGGCGGCGTGCCGGCCAAGAACGCCCAGGTCGGCGCCAGCGGCGCCTTCGAGCACCGCTGCCGGCCGGGCCTGGCGGCGCTGGCGGCCAAGGGCTGCCGTTTCGTGAACTTCAGCCCGGTGGCGGACAACCTGGACGCGCCGGCGGAGGCGGTGGAATGGATCCCCATCCGCCCCAACAGCGACACCGCGGTGATGCTGGCGCTGGCTCACGGCCTGATCGCCGCCGGCCGCCACGACGCCGCCTTCCTCGCCAGCCACTGCGTCGGCTTCGAGCGCTGGCGCGACTACCTCTTCGGCGCCGACGACGGCATCGTCAAAGACGCCGACTGGGCAGCCGACCTCTCCGGCGTGCCGGCCGAACGCCTGCGCCGGCTGGCGCAGGAGATGGCGGCGCAGCGCACGCTGATCAACTGCGCCTGGGCGTTGCAGCGCGCCGAGCACGGCGAGCAGCCTTTCTGGGCGAGCATCGCGCTGGCCGCGGTGCTGGGCCAGATCGGCCTCCCCGGCGGCGGCTTCGCCCTCGCCTACGGCCCGCTGAACCTGATGGGCAGCCCGCACGCCCGCGTGCCCGGCCCCACCCTGGCGCAGGGCCGCAATGGCGTGGGCGCCTACATCCCGGTCGCCCGCCTCACCGACATGCTGGAACAGCCGGGGGAAGCCTTCGACTACAACGGCCAGCGCCTCGTCTACCCCGACATCCGCCTCGTCTACTGGGCCGGCGGCAACCCCTTCCACCATCACCAGGACCTCAACCGCCTGGTGCGCGCCTGGAAACGGCCGCAAACCATCATCGTCCACGAGCAGTTCTGGAACGCCCATGCCCGCATGGCCGACCTGGTGCTGCCGGCCACCGCCGCGCTGGAGCGCGACGACATCGGCTTCTCCACCCGGGAGCGCCATGTGGTGGCGATGAGCCGGCTGGCCGAGCCGCCCGGCGAGGCACGCGACGACTATGCCATCTTCGCCGCCCTCGCCCGCCGCCTGGGCACCGATGCCGTCTTCACCGAAGGCCGCGACGCCGCCGAATGGCTGCGCCACCTCTACACCGAGGCCGCCGCCAAGGCCGAATTGCGCGGCAGCCGCTGGCCGGACTACGACGCCTTCCGCGCCGCCGGCCTGCTGGACCTCGCCGCGCTGGAGCCGCAGGCGCCGGTGGTGATGCTGGCCGCCTTCCGCGCCGATCCGGCAGCGCACCCGCTGCCCACGCCCAGCGGCCGCATCGAGATCCACTCCGCCACCATCGCCGGCTTCGGCTATGCCGACTGCCCCGGCCACCCGGTGTGGCGCGAGCCGCGGGAATGGCTGGGCGCGCCCGCCGCCGCCGAATTCCCGCTGCATTTGATCTCCGACCAGCCCGTAGCCCGCCTGCACAGCCAGCTGGACCACGGCCCCGCCAGCCAGGCGCGCAAGCTGCACGGCCGCGAGCCGGCCCACCTCAACCCGGCGGATGCCGCCGCCCGCGGCATCGGCGATGGTGATTTGCTGCGCATCCACAACCGCCGCGGCGCCTGCCTCGCCAGCGCCCGCCTGGACCCGGCGGTGATGCCCGGCGTGCTGCGCCTGTCCACCGGCGCCTGGTACGACCCGCTGCGCCTGGGCGAGGGCGACGCCGCCAACCTGGAGAAGCACGGCAACCCCAACGTGCTGACGCGCGACATCGGCAGTTCCCGCCTCGGCCAGGGCTGCGCCGCCCACAGCTGCCTGGTGGAAGTGGAGCGCTACCTCGGCGAAGCACCGCCGCTGAGCGCCCACACGCTGCCGCGCCTGATTCCTGCGGCGGGCACAGGCTGAAGCGCGGCGGTAATCCAGTGCCCGGACGGCGAGATGAAGCGAAGGCAACAGCCGGACAGCCCATGCCGAGGCCCGCAGCCCCCTCTTCCCAGGTCCACAGCACACCAGCACAAACAGCAACGCCACCGGAGACCCTGCCGATGAACACCAACCCGCCCCCGCCGCGCGGCGGCATCGTGGATGCCAACTACCGCTTCGTCGCCGCCTACCAGGAGGTGAATGCCCGCATCGCCCAGCGCCAGCAGGCGCTGGCGCTCTATGTGTCGCTGACCCTGGGCCTGCTGGCGGTGCTGGTGGCGATGCGGCCGCCGCGCGACGGCGCCGGCCTGCCGGTGGAATGGCTGCTGCCGGGCTTCCCGGTCACCTCCGCCTGCCTGGTGTTCCTGCACTACAAGGCGGAGCGCGCGCTGACCAACCTGCGCCGCTTCCTCGCCCGGCTGGAACGCCTGGGCGACGCCCACCTCGCCCTGCCCAGCTACAACACCGACCCGCGCTGGACCACCGGCGCCAACCGTGCCCGCCGCTATCACGACTATGCCTCCGCCACCCTGGTCGCCGCCGGCAACCTGCTCGCCCTCGCCGCCGCCCGGGGCGTGCATCCGGAGCGCATCGCCCTCAACCAGCCCATCTTCTGGATCGTCGCCGTCATCGGCCTGGGCTGCACCCTGGCCCTGCTGTGGATGCCGCGGCTGAGCTATCGGCCGGAGGGCGGGGCCGAGGCTTGAGAACGCCTCTTCATTTAAAGAAGCGTTCCAGCAGTACAAGCTGCTGCTCGCTCAAGTGCTCATCCACGGTCTCGTCACAGATCCAGCGGATCAGATCGGCCTCCTTCGCCTTCAGACGGGTCGCCGCCTGCTTCACCTTGGCCCTTACGCCGAACCCAAGGGAATCCCGCGGGCGCCCGAGCCACAAGGCGGTGGTCTCCGTTCCGCTTGCCGGCACGACCCGCAGGCGTTTGCAGGCATCGCCAAAGAAGAAGACGATCTCCAGGCCGGTCTCGACAGCTGCCCACATAGAAACCCCGGCCGCGCGCGCCTACCGTGTTCAACGCGGATCAATGCCCCCGACCATCATCGATCGCGCCGACTTGATGCCGCAGCCGTGAAAACCGATGAAGTCGTAGCCCTTGCTGGCGTACGACAAAGTCATCATCTTCAGATACCCGGTACTGCCTGCCAGCGAGCGCTCCAGCATGCGGACGTCCCACCGGTCGGTCCGCGGAACGCCGGGATGGGGTAGCTGGGTCAGCGAGAAGTCCAGTCCCATCTCCATCACACCGTCGGCGCCACACGTCTGGCACGTGGGCACCCGCAGGGGCTCGCCGGGATCGAGATCGAAGACATGGCTCGCATTGCAGCTCGGACAATTCACTCGCCTACTCGGCATGGCCACCCCCTATTCCATTCGGCTGAAAGAGAGCCATATAGCCGAAATGCATTCGAAACAGAATCAAGCCCAAGCCGTGCTCATGGATGCCTTTCGAGTATTCCAACCTCATCGAGCAACATGCCTCCGGCCCATCCGGAAGCGCCGCACCTCCCCGCCGAAACCACCTCACGATGGCAAAGCCGGACGGCGGCGGACATACTGACCCCCGCCTTGTTTCCAGCGAGTCCGCCATGCCCCGTTTCGCCGCCAACCTCAGCCTGTTGTTCACCGAAGTGGATTTTCTCCAGCGCTATGCCGCCGCGGCCAAAGCCGGCTTCGACGCGGTGGAGTGCCAGTTTCCCTATGCCTGGCCAGTCGAGCAGCATGTGGAGGAATTGCAGCGCCACCGCCTGTCCCTGGTGCTCCACAACCTGCCGGCGGGAGACTGGAGCAGCGGCGAGCGCGGCATCGCCTGCCTGCCGGGGCGGGAGGAAGAGTTCCAGGAGGGCGTGGGCCAGGCCATCGAATACGCTCGCGCGCTGGGCTGCCGGCAACTGAACTGCCTCGCCGGGCTGGCGCCGGCGGATGCCGACCCGGACGAGTTGTTCGAGACCTTCACCGACAACCTGCGCTTCGCCGCCGCCGCGCTGGAGGCGGAGGGCATGAACCTGTTGATCGAACCGATCAACCAGTACGACATCCCCGGCTTCTATCTGCACACCACCCCCCAGGCGCTGGAGGTGATGGACGAAGTGGGCGCCGACAACCTCTATCTGCAATACGACGTCTATCACGCCCAGCGCAGCGAGGGCGAGCTGGCGGCAACCTTCGCCCGCCTGCAGCCCTGCATCGCCCATGTGCAGATCGCCGACAACCCGGGCCGCCACGAACCCGGCAGCGGCGAGATCAACTACCCCTTCCTGTTCCGCGAACTGGACCGGCTGGGCTACGACGGCTGGATAGGCTGCGAGTACATTCCGGCGGCAGGCACCGTTGCCGGGCTGGGCTGGCTGACGCAGGCGCGGGCAGCGGGATGAACGGGTGCGTGCTGAGCGTGAGCTGATGCGGAACGGAGCGGCTTCTGGCCGCTGAGCCGGGCGTCCGCTTGTGGCCCCCGGCGTCTTCCCTGAGCGGATATTCCGTCCAGCCACACGGTCAAGTCGCGGAACCACGGGGGTTTGCTCCCCTCTCCCCTCGCGGGAGAAGGAACGGAATTGGGGGCCATGGCGCTCGAATAACCGCAGGCGCCCTTGTGGGCGCTCCCTCTCCCCGGCCCCTCCAGGGGGAGGGAGCAAACCCCGGCGTCGAGCGCGGCTCGCGACAACAAGAGACGCCACACGGCCCCGCCCCTGAAACTGGAACCGACACCTGGGCTTTCTTCACCGCTGAGCTCGAAACCCCACTGCAGCCCGGCATCCCGCGGAACAGGCCGACGCTGCGCCCATCTCCCTGCTAAACCCGGAACCGCTCCACCTTGGTCTTCAGGCTCCCCGCCAGCCCCTGCAACTCGCTGGCAGTGCCAGCGGTGTTGCGTACCGACTGGCTGTTTTCCTCCGCCATCTGGGCAATGCGCTCGACGTTGCGGGCGATCTCGGCGCTGGCGCTGCTCTGCTCCTTCAGCGCCAGGGAAATGTCTCCGACCGCCTGCAGCACCTCGCGGGCGCGCTCGCCGATCTGGTTCATGGATGTGCCGGCACGTTCGGTGAGCGCCATGCCGTCCTGCACCTGGGCAACGCCGGCCTCCATCCGCGCCACCGCCTGCTCGGTGCCCTGCTGGATGGAGCCGGCCACCACGGTGATCTCCTGGGTCGCATGGGCGGTGCGCTCCGCCAGCTTGCGCACTTCATCCGCCACCACCGCGAAGCCGCGACCGCTCTCGCCGGCGCGGGCGGCCTCGATGGCAGCATTGAGTGCCAGCAGATTGGTCTGGTCGGCGATCTCCTTGATGGCATTCACCATGTCGCCAATGCTGCGGGCGCGCTCGCCCAGTTCGCGGATGGCCTCGGCGGAAGCGTTGGCCGCGTCGGCGATGCCGTGCATCTCGGCGGTGGAACGCGCCATCACCTCGCCGCCCTCCTCCGACAGCTTGCCGGAGAGTTCGGCCAGTTCATGCGCGGTGGCGGCGTGGCGGCTGATCTCGTCTATGCCCACCGTCATCTCCTGCACCGCGGCGGCCATGCCGGAGGCCGCCTCGCTCTGGGCGTCGGAGCCGCTGGCCACCTGCTGCGCCGACTCGGACAGGCGGGTGGAGGCCTCGCCCACCTGGCGGGCGCTGCCCTGGATCTCGCCGATCAGCGCCGCCACGTCGCGGGCCATGGCGTCGAACTGGTCGGCGACCTCATGCAGCTCGTCGCGGGCGGAGAACTCCACCCGCGAGCGGTAGTCGCCGGCGGCGAAGCGCCGGGCGCCGGCGCTCAGTTCCCGTACTGAGCGCAGGATGGAGAAGTAGATGCCGGCGAGCAGGTAGGCTGCCACCAGCAGCGCCACCGCCGACACCGCGATGCCGATGAGCAGTTGCCCCCGCAGGTGCCCCAGGCGCTCGTCCAGCAGCTCGCCCACCGCCGGCAGCATATGCTGGCGATAGCCCTTGACCACACTGTCGATGGCGGCGGTGCCCAGGGCGAAGAACTCCGCCGGCTTCATGCCGAAGCCGCCATTCACCAGCTCGCGCCGGGTGGCCTCGGCGAGGGCGCCAACGCCGCTATTCACCTCGGCCATCACGCCGGACAGGCTGGCGGCCAGGGCCGGCGAGATGCTGCCGGCGCCCGCCAGGCGGACGCGCAGCTGCGTCTGGCTCTGTTCCAGCTGGGCTAGCTGGGCGACCAGCGCATGCTCATCCTCCCGGCTGGCCTGGCCGCGGGCCATCACACCCGTGCCGCGCCCGCGCAGCCGCCCGAGGCGCTCGGTGACTTCCGGCACGGAATGCAGCATGGCGTCGATGAGATTGACGCCTTGCGGCTCGGAATGCAGCGTCAGCCCGGTGACGTCGCCCAGTTCGCCCAGCCACATCAGCACGCCTTCCACCGCCTGGGTATGGAGGCGGAAGTTCTCGGCTGCCAGCAGGTTCAGGCCGTCGGTGGCGAGGCGATCCAGCTGGCCGCGCAATGTTTGCCAGCCGGGCAGCAGCGGCTGCCAGCGCCCGTCGGCGGCAAGGCTGCGTTCGACATCGCCCAGGGCACTGCGCAAGGCCGCCGCCTTCTCCGCCTGCTGCGGCTTCAGTTCGGCGCTGCCGCCCAGCACCCCGGCGGACAGGCCGCGGTGCTGCTGGGCCAGCAGCAAGGCGGACATGGTCTGATCGAGCAGATCCAGCCCGGCCCTTTCCCGTTCGGCAACGAGGATGCTGCCGTTGAACTGGTGGTAAACCTGGTACAGCAAGGTAGCGGCGGCAAGCCCGAATGCCAGCGCGACCAGCAGGAACTTGACCGGATAGCGCAGCTTGTCGAGCAGCAGCACGGCGGGCATGAAGAAGGTGGACATGGCGTCTCCCGGAGTACCGGCCTGTCGCGCCGGCACTCGCCATCGATGAATGCTCAACCCAAGGGGATACCCGGAGCAGCCCGGCCAGTCCGTTAACGGCACTGGCCGGTTCCAGTTTAGACGCCGGCCTGAGCCGGCGCTGCCCATACGGCATTAAACCGCGAGCGCGGCGGAACGCTGAATGTCCGGGATCAATTACAGCGGGGACGGCGGATGATCAACCGTCTAACCGTGCACCAGCACGCCGTCGTCCAGCCGCAGGGTGCGCTGGGCGCGGCGGGCGAGGTTGTCGTCGTGGGTGACGATGATGAAGCTGGTGGCATGGCGCTCGTTGAGCGACAGCATGAGGTCGAACACCGATTCGGCGGTGCGGCGGTCCAGGTTGCCGGTGGGCTCGTCGGCCAGCACGCAGGCCGGCTCGGTGACCAGCGCGCGGGCGATGGCGGCACGCTGGCGCTCGCCGCCGGAAAGCTCGCCAGGAGCATGGTCCAGCCGGTGGCCGAGTCCGACCTCGCGCAGCATGGCGGCGGCGCGCTCGTTGGCTTCGGCCTTGGGCAGGCGGCGGATGTACAGCGGCATGGCCACGTTCTCCAGCGCGCTGAACTCGGCCAGCAGGTGATGGAACTGGTAGACGAAGCCCAGCTTGCGGTTGCGCACCTCGCCGCGGGCGGCGTCGGACATGCGGGAGAAGTCCTGCCCCTCCAGCGCCACCGTGCCGCCGCTGGGCACGTCCAGCCCGCCCAGCAGGTGCAGCAGCGTGCTCTTGCCGGAGCCGGAGCTGCCGACGATGGACAGGCGCTCGCCGCGCGCCACCTGCAGGCTCACGCCGCGCAGCACCTTCACCGCATCCGCGCCTTCGCGGAAGCTCTTCTCCAGGCCTTCGCAGGCCAGCACCGGGATGTCGTTCTCACTCATAGCGCAGGGCCTCCGCCGGGTTCACCCGCGATGCACGCCAGCTCGGATAGAGCGTGGCCACCAGCGTCAGCACGAAGGACACCGAGACGATGCTGATGACGTCCGCCGGCAACACCTTGGAGGGCAGTTCGTTGATGTAGTAGATCTCCTTGTTCCACAGCGTGGCGCCAGTGATGGCCTCCAGCGCCGGGATCACCACGTCCAGGTTGTGGGCGATGAGCAGGCCGCCGACCACGCCGGCGCCCAGGCCGACGAAGCCGATGATGGCGCCCTGCAGCACGAAGATGGCCATGATGGAGCCAGGGCTGGCGCCCAGGGTGCGCAGGATGGCGATGTCGGCGTACTTCTCCTGCACCGCCATCACCAGCGTGGACACGATGTTGAAGGCGGCGACGGCGACGATGAGGAAGAGGATGAGCGTCATCATGGTCTTCTCCAGCGCCACCGCGCGGAAGAAGTTGGCGTGGCTGCGCGTCCAATCCACCACCATGGCGTTGGGCGCATCCAGCGTGGCGGCCAGCTCGCGCGCCACCCGCGGCGCGGCGAAGAGGTCGTCCAGCTTCAACCGTACGCCGCTCACGCCGTCGCCCATGCGGTACAGCGCCTGGGCGTCGGCCAGGTGCATCAGGGCGAGGCCGGAATCGTACTCGTACATGCCGGCCTCGAAGATGCCGACCACCTCGAACTGCTTCACCCGCGGCAGCACGGCCGCCGGCGTCACCAGGCCCTGGGGCGCGATCAGCGTCACCTTGTCGCCCAGGCGCACCCGCAGCGCCAGGGCGAGGTCGCGGCCGAGCACGATGCCGAAGCGGCCGGGCTGTAGCGCATCCAGGCTGCCGGCCTTCATGTGGCGGCCGAAGTCAGCGACCTTGTCCTCCTCCGCCGGCAGGATGCCGCGCACCATGCTGCCGCGCACCACGTCTTCGAAGGACAGCAGGCCCTGCTCCTGCACATAGGGCGCGGCGGCCTGTACCGCCGGGTGCTGGCTGGCCTGATCGGCCACCCGCTGCCAGGCGGCGAGTTCGCCATCTAGGCTCTGCACCTGGATGTGGGAAGCGACGCCGAGGATGCGGGTGCGCAGCTCTTCCTGGAAGCCGTTCATCACCGACAGCACGACGATGAGGGCGGCGACGCCGAGCGCGATGCCCAGCATGGAGACCAGGGAGATGAAGGAAATGAAGCGGTTGCGGCCCTGCGCCCGCTTGCGCGAGCGGGTGTATCGCAGGCCGACGAGGAGTTCGTAGCGCATGGGCGTGGCGGGTTTGGTTGTACGGGCCCGCCGCGGGGGCAGAGCGGGCAAGCCCGGCATTGTGCCCGGTTCAGGCTTTTCGTGGCGGCTGGCGTGGCGGCGATGCCGCCTTCATTGCGGTGGTGGGGAGGGGCCGGCGGCGCCGGGCTCTCAGCCGGCCAGCGTTTCGCGCCAGCTCGCCCAGCTCATGCGCGGCATGTCCAGCTGGCGGTTGTAGGGCTGGTCGAACAGCACCTGGCGCCAGTCCGGCCGGCGGCTGCCACGGATGTCCGGGTTGTCGTCCACCAGGATGTCGCCATGCACCACCGTCTTGTCCTTGGTGAGGATGATGCGGTCGACAAAGTCCGCGCCCAGGTGACGCTCCACCCACTCGAACTTCTCGGTGACGCAGTTGCGGTACTGGTTGAGCGGCGCGGTGCAGATGCGCACGTCGTGGCCGGCCTCCAGCAGCCCGCGCACACCTTCGAGCGCGCCGGCGATGGGCGGCAGCTCGCGGTAGAAGCCGGGGGCGGTGTAGATGGCTTCCACCGCGCCGTACAACGCCTCCGGATAGTCGTCGCGCACATGCAGGCTGGTGCGGCACTCCAGGGCGACGGCGGGAAAATCATGGCCGGCCTGCTGCCAGGCGGCATGGAAGGCGCGCTCGAAGTCGGCGAGCACGCCGTCCTGGTCTATCAGTATCAGCATCTGAGGCGGGAGTCAGTTGGAAAGGAAATGGGGGGCGGATGCGGGCGGCCTTCAGCGGCCGCCGGCACGGTTGCGGCTGTCGCGCCGGCCGGCGTGAGCGGGTTTGCCCTGCCCGGGCCGCGGCGGCCGTCCGCCGCCAGGCTTGCCGCGCGCCGGAGCCGCATTGGGGCGCGCAGCGCCGCCTGCACGCGGGGGCGCTGCACGCTCGCCCTGGCGCGGACCGCTGCCGCGGCTGCGGTCCGCACCCGCCGGGTTCGCCGCCGCCGGCTGGCCACGCGGCACCAGGCAGTTGGGGCCATTGCCGATGAGGTCGGCGCGGCCCATGCGCAGCAGGCCCTCGCGCAGGATGGGCCAGTTCTCCGGGTCGTGCCAGCGCAGGAAGGCCTTGTGCAGCTTGCGGAGCTTGCCGGTGCGCACCGTCTCCACCGCCTCGGAATCCGCGCTCACCTTCTTCAGCGGGTTCTTGCGGCTGTGGTACATCGTGGTGGCCAGCGCCATCGGCGTCGGCAGGAAGGTCTGCACCTGGTCGAGGCGGAAATCGCGCTCCTTCAGCCACAGCGCCAGGTTGAGCATGTCTTCGTCGGTGGTGCCGGGGTGGGCGGCGATGAAGTAAGGCACCAGGTGCTGTTTCTTGCCGGCTTCCTTCGAATACTTTTCGAACAGCTTGCGGAAGGCTTCGTAGCTGCCCATGCCCGGCTTCATCATCTTCGACAGCGGGCCGTCCTCGCTATGCTCCGGGGCGATCTTGAGCAGACCGCTGACGTGGTGGGTCACCAGTTCCTTGACGTACTCCGGCGAGCGCACCGCCAAGTCGTAGCGCAGGCCGGAGCCTATGGTGATGCGCTTGATGCCGGGCAGCGCGCGGGCCTTGCGGTAGATCTGGATGAGCGGGCCGTGGTCGGTGCCCAGGTTCTCGCAGATGCCGGGATAGACGCAGGACAGGCGGCGACAGGAGCGCTCTATCTTCGGGTCCTTGCACGCCATGCGGTACATATTGGCGGTGGGGCCGCCGAGATCGGAGATGTGGCCCTTGAAGTCCGGCTGCTTGTCGCGGATCTCCTCGATCTCGCGCAGGATGGAGGCTTCCGAGCGGCTCTGGATGATGCGGCCCTCGTGCTCGGTGATGGAACAGAAGGTACAGCCGCCGAAGCAGCCGCGCATGATGTTCACCGAGAACTTGATCATGTCCCAGGCCGGGATGCGCGCACCGCCGTAGGAGGGGTGCGGCGCCCGTGCATAGGGCAGGCCATAGACGAAATCCATCTCCGGCGTGCTCAGCGGAATCGGCGGCGGGTTCAGCCACACCTCGCGCGCCCCCGGCCCGTCACCGTGGCGCTGCACCAGCGCGCGGGCGTTGCCGGGGTTGGACTCCAGGTGGAAGACGCGGGAAGCGTGGGCGTACAGCACCGGGTCGTCCTTCACCGCCTCGTAGGCCGGCAGGCGCACCACCGTGCGGCCGCGCTCGGCGCGGCGGGCGGCGACGCGCTCGGCCGCCGGCACGATGCGCACCGGCTGGGCGCCGTCGGCCGCGGGCGCGGCGGCCGGCACCGGCTCCATGGCGTAGGGGTCGGCATGCGGCTCGACGCGGCCGGGGCGGTCCAGGCTGAGGGAATCCACTTCGCTCCAGCCTTCCGGCAGCCAGCCCGGCCGCGCCATGAAGGCGGTGCCGCGCAGGTCGCGGATGGACTCGATGGGCTCGCCGCCGGCCAGCCGCAGCGTGAGGTCGATCAGCGCGCGCTCGGCATTGCCGAACAGCAGGATATCGGCCTTGGAGTCCGGCAGCACCGAGCGCCGCACCTTGTCCGACCAGTAGTCGTAATGGGCGATGCGGCGCAGCGAGGCTTCGATGCTGCCGATGACGATGTTGGCGTCCGGAAAGGCCTCGCGGGCACGCTGGGCGTAGACGGTGAGAGCGCGGTCCGGCCGCTTGTTGGCTTCGGCGTTCGGGGTGTAGGCGTCGTCGGAGCGGATCTTGCGGTCGGAGGTGTAGCGGTTGACCATGGAATCCATGTTGCCGGCGGTGATGCCGAAGTACAGCCGCGGCTTGCCCAGGGCGCGGAAGGGTTCGGCCGAGGTCCAGTCCGGCTGGCTGATGATGCCCACCCGCAGGCCGAGCGACTCCAGCAGGCGGCCGACCAGTGCCATGCCGAAGCTGGGGTGGTCGATGTAGGCGTCGCCGGTCACCAGCACCACGTCGCATTCCTTCCAGCCGAGCGCCTGCATTTCGGCGCGGGACATGGGCAGGAAGGGAGCGGGCTTGCGCGGCGGTGCGACGCGGGAAAACAGTTCTGCGGGCTGACTCATGATGGCCGCCATTGTATCGGCCGCCGCCTTGCTCAGGCGGCAGACTGCGGCTTTTTGCGTAACATGGCACGACCGCGGGCAGCCTCGCCCCTCAGGAAAATAACCATGCGAATCATGCGCCTATACTCCCGTTCCGTTTCCTTCCCCAACGGTCCCCAGCCGCGCTGGAACGGCTCCCGCAGCGCTTTCGCCTTGGCGCAGCCGAACCGTTCCGGCAGCAATCCGGCAGCCCTCTGGACCGCCCTGCTCTGCTTGCTGCTGCCGCGCAATCTCGTCCCGGCGCTGCTGGCCGTCCTCGCCCTGGCCGGCAACGGCGCCGCGCTGGCGCAGGTCAGCGAGGCGCCGATCAAGGTCGTCTATCACATCAGCGATGGCAGCGCCCAGGCGGCACGGGGGCTGGTAAACATCCAGAACCATCTGAACGCCGCGCCGGAAACCCGCATCACCGTGGTCACCCACGGGCCGGGCATCGATTTCCTGCTCGAAGGCGCCACCGACCCGCAGGGCCACGCCTTCACCGGCGCCATCGGCGCGCTGGCCGCCCGCGGCGTGGACTTCGTGGTGTGCAACAACACCCTGGTCGGCCGCGGCATTCCGGCGGACAAGGTGGTGCTGGAAGCGAAGGTGGTGCCCAGCGGCGTCGCCGAGGTGGCACGGCTGCAGGCGCGCGAAGGCTATGTCTACATCCGCCCCTGAAACCGCGCCCGCCGCCACCGCGCCGCGGCCGGGAGGCAAGGCCCCGCGTGCTAGACTCGCGCCCGCCCAAACCAGCCCCGGGCGACATCCCTAGATGCAGATCCACCTCGTTCTCCCCGGCCTGCTGTGGCCGGGCGCTCCCGCGATTTCCCCCACCGCCGGCCTCGCGCTGCCGGCGCTGTCGCGCCTGCTCGGCCGCGGCGAGCAGCAGATCGCCGATTTCGCGCCGCTGGACCGCCAGCTCGCCGCTCTGTTCGGCCTAGGCGAGGGCGAGCTGCCGCTGGCCGCGCTGCGCCGCCTGGGCGAAGCCGACGCGCCGGTGGACGTCACGACCGGCGAGCCGCCCGCCCAGTGGCTGTGCGCCGACCCGGTGCACCTGCACTTCGCCCGCGACCGCATGCTGCTCAGCGACTTCCCCGCCGAGGGCGACCCGCCGGATGCAGCGGAAACCGCCGCGCTGCTCGCCAGCCTCAAC
This sequence comes from Azoarcus indigens, assembly GCF_004361735.1. Lineage (GTDB taxonomy): Bacteria > Pseudomonadota > Gammaproteobacteria > Burkholderiales > Rhodocyclaceae > Azoarcus > Azoarcus indigens. The sequence goes on from NZ_SNVV01000001.1 coordinate 344,631, forward strand.
GACACCTTCGCCGACCTCGGCCGCTTCGAGGCGCCGACGCCGACGCCGGCGCGCTGGTACCTGCGCCTGGCCGCGCCCACCGAGGCCACGCTGTATCCGCTCAATGACGTCATCGGCCGGCCGATTGCGCCCTTCCTGCCCGAGGGCCGCGACGGCTTGATCTGGCAGCGGACCATGAACGAGCTGCAGATCGTGCTGCACAACCACCCGGTGAACCAGGCCCGCGAAGCCGCCGGCAGGCGCACGGTGAACAGCCTGTGGCTGTGGGGCGCAGGCGCCCTGCCCGGCACATTGAAGGCGCCGCAGCCCAGGGTGCAGGCCAGCGATCCGCTGCTGCGCGGCCTCGCCCGCGCCGCCGGCCTGACGCCCGCCGAACCCGATCCCGGCGCCGCCCTCGCCGCGCCCGCCACCGACACGCTGGTGGTGCTGGACAGCCTGCGCCGCCCGGCGCTGCAGCTGGACCTCGACGCCTGGCGCGCCGCGCTGGCCGACGTGGAGACGCGCTGGTTCGCCCCGCTCGCCGCCGCGCTGGACCAGGGCCGCCTCGCCGCCCTCACCCTCAGCGCCCCCGGCGACCGCCACACGCTGTCGCTACGGCTGGGCCGGCAGGCGCGCTGGAAGTTCTGGCGCCGGCCGCAGCCGCTGGACGCCCTCCTGAAAACCCTGGCTCCGCCGCCCGCGGCCCTGCCCACCGAGCCGCCGCCCGAGAACCCATGATCCAGATCCAGCCCCGCGCCATTTCCCAGCGCACCGTCGCCGCCCTGATGGATGCCGGCGTCCATCCCCTGCTCGCCCGCCTCTACGCCGCCCGCGGCATTCGCGCCCGCAACGAGCTGGACTACGGCCTGCGCGCCCTGCTGCCGCCGGACGCCCTCACCGGCACCCGCGAAGCGGCGGTGCTGCTGGCCGACGCCATCGAGGCCGGCGCGCGCATGGTCATCGTCGCCGACTACGACTGCGACGGCGCCACCGCCTGTGCGGTCGGCATCCGCGCGCTGCGCGCCTTCGGCGCCGATGTGCACTACCTGGTGCCGGACCGCGTCACCCTGGGCTACGGCCTCACCCCGGCCATGGTGGAGATCGCCGCCCGGCTGGAGCCGGATCTGCTCATCACGGTGGACAACGGCATCGCCAGCGTGGAAGGCATCGCCGCCGCCCGCGCCCACGGCATGGCCACGCTGATCACCGACCACCACCTGCCGGGCGACGAGCTGCCGGAGGCGGACGTCATCGTCAATCCCAACCAGCCCGGCTGCGATTTCCCCAGCAAGTGCCTGGCCGGCGTCGGCGCGATGTTCTACACCATGCTCGCGCTGCGCGCCGAGCTGCGGGAGCGCGGCGCTTTCGAGAACGGCCGCGAGCCCAACCTGGGCGACCTGCTGGACCTGGTGGCGCTGGGCACGGTGGCCGACGTGGTGAAGCTGGACCACAACAACCGCATCCTCGTCTCCCAGGGCCTGCAGCGCATGCGCGCCGGCCGCATGCAGCCCGGCATCCGCGCCCTGTTCGCCGCCGCCGGCCGCGACCCGGCGCGCGCCAGCGGCTTCGACCTCGGCTTCGCCCTCGGCCCCCGCCTGAACGCCGCCGGCCGCCTGTCGGACATGAGCCTGGGCATCGAATGCCTGATCACCGACGACCCCGGCCGCGCCCTCAACATCGCCCAGGAGCTGGACAAGCTGAACCGCGAGCGGCGCAGCATCGAGGCCGAGATGCAGGAAGAGGCCGCCGCCCGGCTGGAAGGCTTCGACGCCGAGGGCAACGCCTCCATCGCCCTGTTCGAGCCGGACTGGCACCAGGGCGTCATCGGCATCGTCGCCGGCCGCATCAAGGAAAGGCTGCACCGGCCGACGGTGGCCTTCGCGCGCGGCAACGAGGGCGAGCTGAAGGGCTCCGGCCGCTCCATTCCCGGCCTGCACCTGCGCGACGCGCTGGACTTGGTGACCAAGCGCCATCCCGACCTCATCGTGCGCTTCGGCGGCCACGCCATGGCCGCCGGCCTGACCATACGCGAGGCCGATTACCCACGCTTCCGCGAGGCCTTCGAAGAGGTCGTCTCCGGCCTGCTGGAGCCGGCCGACCTGCAGCGCCGCATCGAAACCGACGGCGCGCTGGAAACCGGCTACCTCAGCCTGGACTCCGCCCGCCTGCTGGACCAGGAAATCTGGGGCCAGGGCTTCCCTGCGCCGGTGTTCAACGACGTGTTCCGCGTCGAACGCCAGCGCCTGCTGAAGGAGCGCCACCTGAAGCTGGAGCTGGGCAAGCAGGGCAGCCGCTACGAGGCCATCCGCTTCAACCACGCCGACGGCGCGCCGGACACCATCCACGCCGCCTTCCGCCTGGCGGTGAACGAATACAACGGCGTCTCCAGCGTGCAACTGATGCTGGAACACTTCGAAGCGGCCTGAGCCGGGCCGCCGGCCAACAGCCTGCGGTTCAGGCCTCCGGCCCCACCCCAACTCCGCGCCGCTGCATGTCCTCCACCACCACCCACAAGGCATTGGTGGAGATCAACACCTCCAGCAGCGACAGCACCAGCGACACCGCCAGCGCGACGATGCTGACGCCGAACAGTACCTTGCCGGCCGTCTCGCCATGCATGAACAGCGCCAGCATGGCCAGCGCGCACAGCAGGAAGCTGAGCACGCCGAAGGACTGCATGTACTGGATCAGGTGGATGCGCCGCTTGAGGCCGGGAATCTGCCGCATCACCACCGCGCTGTCCTGCGCCGGCGCGGCATGCAGCTGGCGGATGACCTGCGCCAGCGTAAGGAAGCGGTTGGTGTAGGCGAGCAGCAGCAGCGAGATGGCGGGAAAGAGCAGCGCCGGGGTGGTGATGTCCATATGTCCTGGGCAGAAAAAAGCAGTATGAATGCTGGCCGGCCTTTCTTCCCGGCCGCTCAGCCGCTGATTGCTTGCGCCGTACCGAGAGGGCCGCCTGCGGGCCTTGCCGGTCGACGGCGGATTATCGTGTCGCCCGCCGCTGCGGGGCAATGCGCGGTTTTGCGGGGTTCCCCGGCGGCCGGCGGGCGCGGCCGGATACCGCTGCCCGGCGCATCCGCAAACAGCGTCAGGGCCGGGGAGCGCCCCCGGACGGCCGCCCACGGCGGAAAACATGGCAGCGGCGAGGGCGAGCGCGCCGCGCGCCGGTATAATGCCCGGTTTTCCGAAATCCCCCGGAGCCGCTCCATGGAAGCCGAACGCAAGAACGCCATCGCCCAGAAACTCGCCGACCTCGCGGAGCGGGGCCGGGAACTGCGGAGGTATCTTTGACTACGACGAGAAATCGTCGAAGCTCGAAGAAGTCAATCGCGCCCTGGAAGATCCGGCCGTCTGGAACGACGCCGCCCGCGCCCAGGAACTCGGCAAGGAAAAGCGCCAGCTCGAGGACGTGGTCCTCACGCTGCGGAACATCGAACAGCAATCCACCGATCTGAAGGATCTGTACGAGCTGGCCGACGCGGAAGACGACGAGGACACCTTCGTCGCCGTGGAGGCGGATCTCGGCGAGCTGGGCGCGCAGGTGGAAAAGCTGGAATTCCGCCGCATGTTCGCCAACCCGATGGACCCGAACGCCTGCTTCATCGAAATCCAGGCCGGCGCTGGCGGCACCGAGGCGCAGGACTGGGCCGGCATGCTGGAGCGGATGTACCTGCGCTACGGCGAAAAGAAGGGCTTCACCGTCGAGCTGATGGAAGAGACCGAAGGCGAAGTGGCCGGCATCAAGAACTGCACCATCAAGTTCAGCGGCGACTACGCCTACGGCTACCTGCGCACCGAAACCGGCATCCACCGCCTGGTGCGCAAGAGCCCCTTCGACTCCAACGCCCGCCGCCACACCAGCTTCACCTCGGTGTTCGTGTATCCGGAAGTGGATGACTCCATCGAGGTGGAAATCAACCCGGCGGACCTGCGCATCGACACCTACCGCGCTTCCGGCGCCGGCGGCCAGCACATCAACAAGACCGACTCCGCGGTGCGCATCACCCACGCGCCGACCGGCATCGTCGTGCAGTGCCAGAACGACCGCTCCCAGCACCGCAACAAGGACGAAGCCATGTCCATGCTGAAGGCGCGGCTGTACGAGCTGGAGCTGCGCAAGCGCCAGGCCGAGCAGCAGAAGCTGGAGGATGCCAAGAGCGACATCGGCTGGGGCCACCAGATCCGCAGCTATGTGCTGGACCAGTCGCGCATCAAGGATCTGCGCACCGGCTACGAAGTGGGCAATACCCAGGCGGTGCTGGACGGCGACCTGGACGATTTCATCGCCGCCAGCCTGAAGCAGGGCGTGTGAGCCCGGGCGCGGGGGCCGGCATGCAGCGCTCGCCGCGCTCGCGCCTCCGCCCGCCGTTCCGCGGCTGCGTCGCCGCTCATCCGGCACGCGGCACAAACCGAAGCACGAATACCCGCAACGCCGAACAACGGCCCCTGCCTCCGCCCCCGGCCCAGCCGCGGGCGGGTTTCTTCAATCCAGCCAGGCCCGGCCCTTGAACGACAACCCCACCCTGCTCTCCGACTTCCTCGCCCCCGGCGTGGACGCCGACGAAGTGCCCGAACTGGCCGCGCTGTCCGCCGCGCGGCCGATGCTGGACGCCTTCATCACCCTGTTCCGCGGCACCGAGGCGGAGGTGCTGATGCGCCTGCTGGTGCTGCGCGAAATCGGCCAGGAGGCCGAGGTGCCGCGCTGGTCGCCGGAAGCGCTGCGCGCCCGCTTCGCCTACCTCGACCCGGTGAAGCTGGAAACGGTGCTCAAGCGCCTGCGCGACAACGCCCTGCTTTCCATCGGCGAGGACGGCAACTACTTCCTCTCCGACATCGGCCGCAACGCGGTGGCGGCGCTGGTGATGCTGCTGCGCTTCGGCGAGGAAGAGGACGCGGAACTGGGCTTCCTCACCGCCCAGCTCGCCGGCCTGCAGGCGGTGGGCAGCGTGACGCCGGAAGCGCTCGGCCACCTGCTGTCCAAGCTCAACGACCTGTCCTGGCATTTCGAGGAAGCCATCGCCTCCGGCTCGGAATTCCGCATCGTCGACGCCCGCCGCCGGCTCTCTGCCAACGGCCGCTGGCTGGAGCGCGGTACCGACATCCTCAACCAGCTGCTGGCCGACCCGGAGGTGTCCTTCGACATCGCTCGCATCGCCCAGCGCATCGGCCTTGCCCAGTCGCGCCTGGCGCGGGTGGATGCCGCCTTCCAGCGCGCGCTGAACAAGATCGAATCGCAGCGGGTCACGCTGGGTGGCTCCGGCATCTCGTCGTCGGACGTCGCCGCCTGGCTGCGCAAGCAGGATGTCGCCAGCCTCGCCGGCCTGCTGGCCGACGCGGTTTCCGCCATTCCCGACCCGGCGCTGCTGGCCGGCGGCCATGAATTGCTGGACCGCGCCGAAGCAGTGCTGGACGGCCAGGCCAACGCCATCGACGCCGCCACCCCCCTGCCGCCGGCCGACCTCGCGCCGGTGGCCAGCGCGCCGCCCACCGAGGATCTCGCCCTGCTGGAACACTTCACCGGCCGGCTGGAAGGCCTGCCGGCGCCGCAGCCGCTGCATGCGGTGATCGCGGGCGGCGGCTTCGGCCCGGCCAGCTACCGCCTGTCGCTGCTCGCCCTGCTGGCCGACGGCGAGGACGCCAGCCCGGAAGAAGGCCCCGTCGGCGATTTCATGCGCCTGCCGCTGGACGTGGTTTTCAACGACACGCTGACGCCGGTGGGCGAGGACGAGATCGCCGCGATGACCCTGGGCGAAGTGCGCCCGCGCGGCGCGGCAAGCCCTGTGCCCGCCACCGACGCCGTCGATGCCGACGGCGCCCCGCTGATTTCCCCCTGAGCCGCACATGGAACACGAACTCAAGACCCTGATCGCCCGCCTGCTGGCCCTGCGCTGGCTGCCGCGCGGCGACCGCCTGGTGCGCCGCGCGCTGGTGGATGAAACCTTCCGCTTCGAGCTGGACCGCCGCCTCGGCGACATCGGCATGCAGCTGCTGGACAACCCCTACGCCGCCCACGTCGGCGTCGCCCTGCAGCCGGAACTGGCCGAGCCGGTGTTCGGCGCCGGCCGCGAGTACGCCGCCAGCAACCTCGGCCTGGAACGCAACGAAATCGCGCTGCTGGTGGTGGTGTGGGCGCTCATCGTGCTGCCCAAGCGCGAACGCCAGGTCACCCGCCGCGACCTCGCCGGTGACGGCCAGACCGACCTGTTTGGCGGCGACAAGCCGGTGGCGCACGGCGACAGCGTCTCCGCCGGCCTTACCGAGGCCTCGCTGATCGCCGACTTCGGCCCCCGCCTCGGTGGCAAGACCAAGATGAACATCGCCTTCGGCAAGCTCGCCCGCCTCGGCTTCCTCGAACGCCGCAACGGCGTCGTCAGCGAAGGCCCGCTGCTGGACGTGGCGCTGGACTACCGCACCATGGCCGACCGCATCATCCACGGCACCCTGGGCGAGATCCTGGCCGCCGCCGGCCACGAAGTACCCGAAGCCAACGCCTTCGAAATGGCCGACGTGCTGCCGGACGAAGACGCCGGCGACGAGGACGACAACGGAGAACAACGCTGATGTTCCACATCAAGACCCTGGAACTGGTGCACTGGGATTTCTGGCGCCGCTTCTCGCTGCCGCTGGACGCCCAGATCATCACCATCGTCGGCCCCAACGGCTCCGGCAAGACCACCCTGCTCGACGCCCTGCGCACCCTGTTCGCGCTGCGCTGCTCCGGCAAGCGCGACTTCCGCCGCTACGTGCGCCGCGCCGACCGCAGCTACGCCTGGATACGCGCCATCGTCGCCAACCTGCCGGGCAGCACCGGCAAGCGCCCCTTCTTCCCCTGCCTGTCGGACGAAGTCACGCTGGCCTGCCGCATCCGCAAGGCCGGCGGCGACTGGATACGCGACTACACCATCGTGGACGGCAACCAGCCCATCGAAGCGCTGGAAGAGACCAGCGACTGGATAGGCCTGCGCGACTACCAGCACCGCCTCGCCTGGGGCGGGCTGACGCCGGCCATCACCAAGGTACTGGCGCTGGAACAGGGCGACACCGACAAGCTCTGCGAATACTCGCCCAAGGCCCTGCTGGAACTGGTGTTCGACGTCTTCGGCGACAAGGAAGTGCTGGACAACTACCAGGCCGCCCGCGAGGAACAGAAGAGCGCCGAACGCGAGCTGGACGAGCTCGGGCTGGACCTGGAACGCCTCAAGACCCAGGCCGAGGAGAAGAAGGCCGAGGCCAACCGCTTCCTCGAATGGAAGCAGCTGGCAGACGAAGTGCAGGCGCTGGAGGCGGAGATCGTGCCGCGGCTGGAAACCGCCGAACTGGCGCGCGAGGTAGTGGCCGAACGCGAAGACCTGCAGCGCGTGAGCCGCGAGCGCGCCGAGAAACTGGCCGAGCAGCGCGACGCCCGCGCCCGCCTGGAAGCGGTGCAGGCCGAACAGCAGGCCGGCGCTGCCGAGCGCAAGCGCCTGAAAGAGCAGGACGGCGACGCCGAGCAGCGCCACCTCGCCGCCCACGACCGCGTGCGCGACCTGGAGAAGCTACTGGCCGAGCGCGACGCCCTGCGCGCCCAGCTCGCCGCCGAGCATGGCGCCGACGCACTGTCGCTGGAGAAGGAGCACGAAGCGGCGGACGCCGCCGTCGTCGCCCTCAAGCGCAAGGAGCGCGAGCTGGTCGCCGCCTTCGAGGACAAGACCGACACCCTGCGCGGCGAGCGCAACCGCAACGGCCCCCCCACCGACGGCGAAGTCGCCCGCTTCCGCGCCCGCCTCGCCGCCGAGGGCGTCGCCCACCAGGGGTTGGCGGAGGTGGTGGAAGTCACCGACCCCGCCTGGCAGGCGGCGCTGGAAGCCATCCTGCGCCCCTATCGCCACATGGTGCTGCTGGAGCGGGAATCCGACCGCCACCTCGCCTGGTCGCTGGGCGAGCGCGAACGCTTCCGCCACTTCATCGTGCCGGAACGCGAAGCCGCCCCGCCGCCGCGGCCGATGAGCCTGGCGGAGGTGGTGAACTTCAGCGCGCCGGTGCCGCGCTGGCTCAGCGATCTGCTGAACCGCATCCGCCGGGTGAAGGACGCCGACGACGCCCGCGACCTGCCGCGCGAGCAGGAATGGATCACCCAGGACGGCTACCACCGCGAGCGCCGCGGCGCCCGCCACCTCGGCCGGCCAAGCGAATTCCACTTCGGCGAACTCGCCCGCCAGTCGCGCCTCGCCGGCCTGCAGGACGAAATCGCCCAGCTCGACAAGCAGCTGCAAGCCCTGCGCCCCAAGCTGGACGAAGCCGAGAAGCGCCTCAGCGGCGTGCGCCAGCGCCTGCTCGGCCTGCAATCCGCCCAGCTGCTGGCCGCCAACACCGAGCGCTACAACGACGCCGAAACCGAACTGCCGCAGGCGCGCAAGGCGCTCACCGCCGCCATCGCCGAACGCGCCGAAAGCCGCGGCGCGCTGGACGAGCTGGTGGAGCGGCTGCGCGGCGTCGAGATCGAAGCCGACCGCCGCGGCCGCGAGCTCAAGGCCATCGAACTGCGGCTGGCCGACATCGCCCGCGAACACGGCCCGCGCCGCCACGCCCAGGCCCAGCGCCTGGTGAAACTGCGCCGCCGCCGCCGCGGCATGCCGGCGCACTGGCTGGAGCAGAACGAACTCGCCCTGCTGGCGGAGAAGTACGGCGACGCCCGCGGCGCCCGCCTGCAGGCCGAGCGCCTGCGCCGCCACCTGGACGAAGGCGAGTGGATCACCGACCCGGCGGTGCTGGTGGTGCGCGACCGCCTGGGCGCCGACGTCGCCCTGCGCGAACGCGACTACCTGGACCGCCAGGGCTACTGCGTCACCGCCCGCAACCACACCGACAACGCCCGCGCCGCCTACATCGCCAAGCTGCGCGCCACCGTGCGCGAATACAGCAAGAACCTGAAGGCGCTGGGCGACCTCGCCAACGTCAGCGTCGATTGCGCGATGCCCCACCTGGAGAACGACGACCTCTCCCTCGCCCAGGCCGGCCTGGAAGTGCGCTTCGACTTCGACCGCAAGGGCGCGGTCGGCCTCAACGACGGCGAAGCTTCCGGCGGCCAGCAGGTGATGAAGTCGCTGATCCTGCTGATCGCGCTGCTGATGGACGAAGCCCGCCCCGGCGGCTTCGTCTTCATCGACGAGCCCTTCGCCCACCTCGACGTCGCCAACATCGACCGGGTCGGCACCTTCCTGCGCGCCACCCGCGCGCAATACCTCATCACCACGCCGGTGACGCACAACGCCAACGTGTTCGCGCCAGCGCAGCTGACGCTGGTGACGCGGAAGAAGCCGCCCGCCGAGAACTGGGCGCCGCCGATCGGGGTGCTGCAGCGCGCGGTTTAGGGCCGGCGCGGTTCGGATGAACCGGCCCGGCCCAGGAAACGCCGCCCTACGCCCTGTTCCCTCGCGGGGGGTGGGCGGAAAAAAGAAGCGCTGCTTCGCCCACCGGAACGCCCTGTGGCTGGCGGGCCGCAGCGCGGGGAAGCCCACAAGACGCCGCCACGTTCATGTCCGCGGCGGCCTTCTCCCGCTCCACGCTTGGGCCCCCTCGGCGGCAGGCCGGAGGGGGCTGCAGGCCTGGACAAGCCGGCTGCGGCTTCCCACACAGGCTTCACTTCCGGTTGAAATTGCTCGTCCCACCGACGCCGCTCAGCCGTCCGACGAACCATCCCTCGCCAGAAAAGACTTACAGCACATGGGCACCGGCCTGCCTGCACCGCTCCTTGCGCGCGGGCGGGCCCCGGATTCACCTACGGCTGCGGAGGGAGGCCATGTCAGGAACACCGTCATCGAACGTCGGGCTGGGCGTGGTCGCTGGCGCCGCCATCGGCCTGGCGCTGGACGACATCGGCCTGGGCATAGGCATCGGGCTGGCGCTCGGCATCGCCCTGTCGCTGGCGAACAAGGGCAAATAGTCCAATATCATCGCGGCCTGCCTCTCACTCCCGATCCACTTCCGACCGGGCACTTCAACTCAAGCCCCCGCCAAGGCGAGCGCCCGAAGGCCAGCGATGAACGATGCCCTCCCCTATGGACTGCTCGCCGACCTGGTGCTGAGCGCCCATTTCACCCTGGTGCTCTTCGTCGTCGGCGGCCTGCCGCTGATCGTCGCCGGCAACCTGGCAGGCTGGCGCTGGGTGAATCGCTTCGGGTTCCGCCTCGCCCATCTCGCCACCATCGCAATCGTTGCCGCTGAAGCCTGGCTGGGCGTCACCTGTCCGCTGACCACGCTGGAAGGCTGGCTGCGGGAGCAGGCCGGCCAGAGCGGCCCAGGGCCGGGTTTCATCGAATACTGGCTGCAGCGGCTGCTATTCTTCGAAGCGCCGCCCTGGGTCTTCATCTGCGCCTACACCCTGTTTGGCCTGCTGGTCGCCGCCACCTGGTGGCGTTTCCCTCCCCAACGCACGCCCCACCCCCCACGCAGCGAGCAAAGCCGATGATCTCCGCCGATTTCCTCCTCACCGCCCTGGTCGTCGTGCTGATTCCCGGTACCGGCGTGCTGTTCACCATTTCCACCGGCCTCTTCGCCGGCCGGCTGGCAGCCTGCTATGCGGCGCTCGGTTGCACCGCCGGCATCCTGCCCCATCTGCTGGCCACCGCGGCCGGGCTCGCCGCCCTGCTCCACGCCAGCGCGCTGGCCTTCCAGGCGCTGAAATTCGCCGGCGTCGCCTACCTGCTCTTCCTCGCCTACGCCACCTGGCGCGACACCACCGCCTTCGAGCCGACACGCAATGCGGCGGCCACGCCCGGCGCAATCATGCTGCGCGCCTTCCTGCTCAACATCCTGAATCCCAAGCTGACGCTGTTTTTCCTCGCCTTCCTGCCCCAGTTCGTCGCCGCCGACTCGGCGACGCCACTGGCCGACCTCGCCCTGCTCAGCGCCGTGTTCATGGCCATGACCTTCGTCGTCTTCGTCATCTACGGCCTGCTCGCCCACGGCTTCCGCCGCCTGGTGATCAATTCCCGCCGGGTGCAGCACGCCCTGAGGCGCGGCTTTGCCGGTGCCTTCGCGGTGCTGGGGGCGAGGCTGGCCTTCTCGGAGCGCTGAGGCATCGCCGGCGCCGGCGCAGAGAAAGAGCAAACGCTCAATCCGCGCCAGTCCCCAATACCCCGGCTTCCCGCAAGCACGCCTTGTAAGCTTTCATCACCGGTCGGGAGATCGCCGTTTCCGCCAGCACCCGGTGTTCGTAGATCTCCGCCACCAGCGCGTCGCGCTCGCCGGCGCGGGCCCGCGCAATCAGCCTGTGCATGTCCTCGCCCAGCAGGCGGCCGGGGCGCCCACGCAAAGCGTCATACAACAGCGGGATCACGTCCTTGTCCCGCGGCCCCATCTTGCACTTGCCGTCGAGTATCTTGAGCATCACCGTGGTGGTGCAATCCACATCCAGCGGATCGGTAAGGTGGGCACGCGCCCAGTCGGCGATCTGTTCGGGGCTCATCCGGCACTCCAGGGTTTGGATGACGGAAAGCGATGCAAGGACCGAGCCGGAGCATGCCCGGAGCCGGTTTTCCCGCGTGGTTGCGCCCGCTTCCATGCAAGCTCGATTTGCCGCGGCGTGGCGCGCCTGCGACAATTGCGCTCTTGACCACAGTGCCGACGAATCATGTCCGACCAGAACGCCCCGCTTACCCCCCAGGACGAAAACCACATCATCGCCGAGCGCCGCGAGAAGCTGGCGCAATGGCGCCAGACCGGCCGCGCCTTCCCGAACGACTTCGCCCGCGAGAACACCGCCGGCAAACTCGACGAGCTCTACGGCGAGAAAGAAGCCGAAGTGCTGGAAGCCACCCCGGTCGAGGTGAAGGTTGCGGGGCGCGTCATGCTCAAGCGGGTGATGGGCAAGGCCAGCTTCATCACCATCCAGGACCTGTCCGGCCGCATCCAGCTTTATGTGAAGCGCGACGCGGTGGGCGAGGACGTTTATGCCGACTTCAAGCACTGGGACATCGGCGACATCGTCGGCTGCGTCGGCACCCTGTTCAAGACCAAGACCGGCGAACTCACCGTGCAGGCCTCCGAGATCCGCCTGCTGACCAAGAGCCTGCGCCCGCTGCCAGACAAGTTCCACGGCCTCACCGACGTCGAACAGAAATACCGCCAGCGCTACCTGGACCTGATCGTCAGCGAGCAGACGCGCTTCACCTTCGTCGCCCGCAGCCGCATGGTGCAGTCCATCCGCAACTACATGACCGGCCACGGCTTCCTCGAAGTCGAAACGCCGATGATGCACCCCATCCCCGGCGGCGCCGCGGCCAAGCCCTTCGTCACCCACCACAATGCGCTGGACATGGAACTCTTCCTGCGCATCGCGCCGGAGCTCTACCTGAAGCGCCTGGTGGTCGGCGGTTTCGAGAAGGTGTTCGAGGTCAACCGCAACTTCCGCAACGAAGGCCTGAGCCCGCGCCACAATCCCGAGTTCACCATGATGGAGTTCTACGAGGCCTACGCGGACTACCGCAGCCTGATGAACTTCACCGAAGGCCTGATCCGCAACGCCGCACGCGAGGCGCTGGGCACCGAGAGCTTCGTCTACCAGGGCCGCGAGCTGGACCTGTCCAAGCCCTTCGCCCGCCTCACCATCACTGAGGCCATTCACAAATACCACCCGGGATACAGCCTGGAACAGCTGAACGATGCTGACTGGATCCGCGCCAAGCTGGAAGCCCTGAAGGCGCCGGCGCGCGCCGGCATGGGCCTGGGCAGCCTGCAACTCGCCCTGTTCGAAGAGACCACCGAAGCCGAGCTGTGGGAGCCGACCTTCATCATCGACTACCCGGCCGAAGTGTCCCCGCTGGCGCGCCGCAACGATGCCAACCCGGACATTACCGAGCGCTTCGAGCTCTTCATCGTCGGCCGCGAGATCGCCAACGGCTTCTCCGAGCTGAACGATCCGGAGGACCAGGCCACCCGCTTCATGGAGCAGGTGAAGGCCAAGGAAGCCGGCGACGAGGAGGCGATGTACTTCGATGCCGATTACATCCGTGCGCTGGAATTCGGCCTGCCGCCCACCGGCGGCTGCGGCATCGGCATAGACCGCCTGGTGATGCTGCTGACCGACAGCCCCTCCATCCGCGACGTCATCCTGTTTCCGCAGATGCGACCCGAATAAGGCTGCCGCCCGCCGTCGCACCCGAAACCCGCTGCTGCTTGCGCACAGCGGGTTTTGTCCTTTTACAACCCGCCGCAGCCCAAGCTGCCGGAACCCCGAGAACACCGATCAGCCTCAAGCGATCCACCATGCCGATACAGCCAGCCCGCCTCGAATACGCCCCGGACGGCACGCCCTACTCCAGCGCCTACGGCGACGTCTATCACTCCAGCGACGGTGGCCTTGGGCAGGCTCATCACGTCTTCCTTGCCGGCAACCAACTGCCGCAACGCTGGCAGGGGCGGCGGCACTTCACCGTACTGGAGACCGGCTTCGGCCTGGGGCTCAACTTCCTCGCCACCTGGCAGGCCTGGCGGGCGGACCCTGCGCGTTGCGAGCGGCTGCATTTCGTCTCCTGCGAGTTGCATCCCTTCGAACGGCATGACCTCGTCCAGCTACACCAACGCTGGCCGGAATTCGCTGCCCTCGCCGAGGAACTGCAGCGTGCATGGCCAACCCTGGTGCCGGGACTGCATCGCCTGCATCTGGACCAGGGCCGCGTTACCCTCACGCTAGGCCTGGGCGACGCCACCCAGTTGCTCGGCCAGTTCGACCTCCAGGCCGACGCCTTCTATCTGGATGGCTTCTCCCCGGCGAAGAACCCCGAGTTGTGGTCGCCGCGCCTGTTCCATCAACTCGCCCGCCTGGCCTCGCCGCAGGCGACGCTGGCGACCTGGTCGGTAGCCGGCGAAGTCCGCGAAGGCCTGCGGCACGCGGGCTTCGAAGTTGCAAAAGCGCCCGGCTTCGGCGGCAAGCGTCAAATGCTGCTGGGCAGCTACGGCGGACGCGATTACCGCAACCCGCAAGCCGGGGGGAATGCCACGGCTCACGCCCGGCATGCGCTGATCCTGGGTGCCGGTGTGGCCGGCACCTCCCTCGCCGAACGCCTCGCCGCCCGCGGCTGGACGGTAGACATCGTGGACGCCGCCAGCGGCCCCGGCCAAGCCGCCTCCGGCAACCACGCCGGCGTGCTCCGTCCCTTGCCCAGTCTTGACGACAACCGCATGAGCCGCCTGACGCGGGCCGGTACCCTCTATGGACTGCGGCACATCGCCGCACTCGGCCAGCGCGGCCTGTCACCCCGCTGGGACGCCAGCGGCGTGCTTCACCTGGGGCGTGACGAGAAGCAAGAGCAGAAAATGGCAGCGGTCGTGGAACGCCATGCGCCACCGCCCTCCTTCCTGCGCTTCGTCAATGCGCAGGAGGCTTCCGGCATCGCCGGCTGGCCAGTGTCCAATGGTGGCTGGTGGTTCCCCTCCAGCGGCTGGGTGCAGCCGCCCTCGCTGTGCCGCGCCAATCTGGCGGCGCATCCGGAGAAGATACGTGCTCACTTCGGCGTAAAGGCAACCCGGCTGGAGCGCGGCCCGGAGGCCGAAGGCTGGCGCTTGTTGTCGGCGGATGGCGGGCTCATCGCCAGCGCGCCGGTCGCCATCCTCGCCAGCGGCGTCGGTATCACCGCTTTCCCGGAGGCGGCAGCGCTGCCTGTGGTCTCCGCCCGCGGCCAGGTGAGCCTGCTGCCAGCCTCGGCGGGGTCCCCGCCCAAGGTGGTGGTTTGCCGTGGCGGCTATGTCAGCCCGGAGGTAGACGGCCTGCGCTGCGCCGGCGCTACCTTCAGCGTGGATGACGAGGAAACCGGCCTGCGGGACGCAGACCATCTCGAAAACCTGGAAAAGCTGGAGGCGATGCTGCCCAGCTACACCAGCGCCTTCAAGGACAGTCCGCCGGCCGGACGGGTCGGCTTCCGCCCCGCCTCACCGGACCGGCTACCCATGGTCGGGGCCCTGCCCCTGCCCGGCGGCGTCTACGCGCCCGGCACAGCACTGGCGCAAATCCCGCGCTATGCGGGGCTCTACGCGGTATCGGGCTTCGGCGCCCGCGGTCTGGTGTGGGCTTCATTGATGGCGGAAGCCCTGGCAGCGCGGCTGGAGAACGAGCCCATGCCGCTGGAGAAGGACCTGTGGGAAGCGGTGGATCCCGCCCGCTACCTGCTGCGTCCCCGGCGGCATGCCTTGCGGGAGGAATGAACCTCCCGCGAGCCCGCGCGGAGTTCAGCCCAGGTAGCGCGCAAGGCGCTTCAGCACGCGTTCGCGGTCCAGCACTTCCAGCACGGCATCAATGGAGGGCGTCTGCGGCACGCCCAGCACCGCCACGCGCAGTGGAATCGCCACCTGCGGCATCTTCAGCCCATGCTCCGCCATCGTGTCCTTGATTGCCTGGTTGAGCGCGGTCTTCTCCCACTCGGCCGCAGCAAAGCGGTCATGCAGGCCTTTCAGCGCAGCAATGGCAACCGGCGTCAGGTGCTGGGCCAGCACCTCCGGCGCGGGATGCAACTCGACGCAGAACAGCTCCGCCGCATCAGCAAGCTCGTTCAGATTGGTGGCGCGATCCTTGTACAAGGCAACTACCCGCTCCAGCGCCGGCCCAGCCTCGGGATCGACCCCGCGCCGGGCCAGGCGGCTGGCAACCTGCGCCGCCAGATAGCCGTCATCCGCCTTCTTGATGTACTGGGCGTTCAGCCACTTGAGCTTCTCGGTGTTGAACTGCGCGGCCGACGGGGTGATGTGGTCGAGATCGAACCATTCGACGAACTGCTCGCGGCTGAAAATCTCGTCATCGCCGTGGCTCCAGCCCAGTCGGGCGAGATAGTTGATGACGGCATCCGGCAGATAGCCCTCCTCGTCGTACTGCATGACGCTGACCGCGCCATGACGCTTGGAGAGCTTGGTACCATCGTCGCCCAGGATCATGGACAGATGCGCATACTGCGGCACCGCAGCACCCAGCGCCTGCAGCACGTTGATCTGGCGCGGGGTGTTGTTGACATGATCATCGCCACGGATCACCTGGGTGATCCCCATGTCCCAGTCATCCACCACCACGCAGAAGTTGTAGGTCGGCGTGCCATCACCGCGGGCGATGATGAAGTCGTCCAGCTCGGCGTTGGCGATCTCGATCCGGCCCTTGACCAGGTCCTCCCAGGCGACGCTGCCCCCGACCGGATTGCGGAAGCGCACGACCGGCGTCACGCCTGCCGGCGGCTCCGGCAAGGTCTTGCCCGCCTCCGGCCGCCAGCGGCCGTCGTAGCGCGGCTTCTCTCCCCTTGCGCGCTGCTCCTCGCGGATCTGCTCCAGTTCCTCGGCCGAGGTGTAGCAGTAATACGCAGTCCCCGCAGCCAGCATCTGCTGGATCACTTCCTTGTAGCGATCCATGCGCTGCATCTGGTAGAACGGGCCCTCATCGTGCTCCAACCCGAGCCACTTCATCCCATCCAGAATGGCCTGAACCGCCTCCGGCGTTGAGCGCGCCACGTCGGTGTCCTCGATGCGCAGCACGAACTGCCCACCATGGCGACGGGCATAGGCCCAGGAGAACAATGCAGTTCTTGCTCCGCCGATGTGCAGGAAACCGGTCGGGCTAGGAGCGAAGCGGGTACGGACAGGGGAGCTGGAAGACATTTAAAAGGCGTGGCAAACGTAAAGGCGCAATTCTAGACGATGGGCCCGCGTTCAACCGCTGAAAAGCGAAAGCCCCGGAACGAAGGATTCGTTCCGGGGCTTTCATGTTCTTGGTGGGCGGTACTGGGATCGAACCAGTGACCCCTGCCGTGTGAAGGCAGTGCTCTACCGCTGAGCTAACCGCCCGATCAGCCCGCTTGAAACACGCAGCTTTTCAGGTCTTTCGTCGAGGCCCAACCTGGTGGGCGGTACTGGGATCGAACCAGTGACCCCTGCCGTGTGAAGGCAGTGCTCTACCGCTGAGCTAACCGCCCCTCGCGAAAGAGGCCGGATTGTAGGAGTTGCACGCGTACTGCGTCAAGCAGCATCTACAAGCCATCAATGAAAAAGCCGATCAGAAGGATCGGCTTTTTGAATTCTTGGTGGGTGCTGACGGGATCGAACCGCCGACATCCAGCTTGTAAGGCTAGCGCTCTACCAACTGAGCTAAGCACCCGCGCCGGAGACGATCACCCTTCCACTGGCAACCGCTTCAAGCAAGCCTCTTAGTTTACTGCATCTTTAAGGCCTTTGCCAGCGCGGAACTTTGGAACCTTGGCTGCCTTGATCTTGATGCTCTTTCCGGTCCGAGGATTACGCCCGGTCCGCGCAGCCCTATCCCCTACGTAAAAAGTGCCAAATCCGACCAGGGTCACACTATCCTTCTTCTTCAATGCCTGCTTGACTGCCGCTACGGTTGCGTCCAACGCCTTACCCGCAGAAGCCTTTGAGATTTCGGCCTGCTTGGCGATGACTTCGATCAGTTCGGATTTGTTCACGTAAACCCCCTTCTCGATGGAATTGCGACGGGACTATCTCTGCCAAACCCAGGAACGGCGCGGGATTCCGGACCATTCCAAATGCGTTGCAAGCTGCAAGGGCTTTATAGCGTGCGAAAATCGAGCATGTCAAGAAAACGCCGCACCCTTGTAATACAAGGGTGCGGCATCGTCACAGCAACAATCGAGGGGAGAATTAAGTTCAGTGCGCGCGAATATTTTGCGCGGAAGCTGCATCCTCTGAAGAAGTCACCGCGCCTTCCACCTCGGCTTCCTTCTCCGGCAAGGGCTCAGGCTTGCGCTCCAACGCCAACTCAAGCACACGGTCGATCCACTTGACCGGAACGATCTCCAATGCATTCTTGATATTGTCCGGAATATCGGCCAGATCCTTGACGTTCTCTTCAGGAATCAAGGCCGTACGTATACCGCCACGCACCGCTGCCAGCAACTTCTCCTTCAACCCGCCAATGGGAAGAACTTCGCCGCGCAAGGTGATTTCCCCCGTCATCGCAACATCGCAGCGCACAGGAATACCTGTAAGCACGGACACGAGTGCAGTCGAAATCGCAATGCCGGCAGAGGGACCGTCCTTGGGAATCGCGCCTTCCGGCAGGTGAATATGGATGTCGCTCTTCTGGTAGAAGTCCTCGTCGATGCCGAGCGAGCGCGAGCGCTTGCGCACGACGGAGAGGGCGGCCTGGATGGACTCCTGCATCACCTCCCCGAGCTTGCCAGTGGTCATCACCTTGCCCTTGCCCGGCAGCGCAACTGCCTCCACGGTAAGGAGCTCACCGCCAACCTCGGTCCAGGCCAGACCCGTCACTTGGCCGACCTGATTTTCCTTCTCAGCAATACCGAAACTGTACTTGCGGACCCCAAGATACTTATCCAGGTTCTTCGCATTGATGACGATCTTGCTGGAGCGCTTCTTCAGCACCAACGACTTCACCACCTTGCGGCACATCTTCGAGATTTCACGCTCCAGGCTGCGCACCCCTGCTTCGCGGGTGTAATAGCGGCAGACGTCCCGTAGCGCTTCCTCGGTCACGGACAGTTCGTCCCGCTTCAACCCGTTGTTTTTCATCTGCTTCGGCAACAGGTAGCGCTGGGAGATATTGACCTTCTCGTCCTCGGTGTAGCCCGAGAGACGGATGACCTCCATACGGTCCAGCAAGGCAGGCGGAATATTCAGCGTGTTCGCCGTCGCCACGAACATCACATCGGAGAGGTCGAAATCGACCTCGACATAATGATCCTGGAAGGTGTGATTCTGCTCCGGGTCAAGCACCTCGAGCAGCGCGGAAGAAGGATCGCCACGGAAATCCATTCCCAGCTTGTCCACTTCATCCAGCAGGAACAGCGGGTTCTTCACGGCAACCTTGCTCATGTTCTGCAGGATTTTGCCCGGCATGGAACCGATGTAAGTGCGGCGGTGACCGCGGATCTCGGCCTCGTCGCGTACTCCCCCCAGCGCCATGCGGACGAACTTCCGGTTGGTCGCCTTGGCGATCGACTGTCCGAGCGAAGTCTTGCCCACGCCCGGAGGGCCAACGAGGCAGAGAATGGGGGCCTTGACCTTGTCCACCCGCTGCTGCACGGCCAAGTATTCGAGGATGCGCTCCTTGACCCGCTCCAGCCCGTAGTGATCCTTGTCCAGCACCTTTTCGGCTTCCGCCAGATCCTTGCTGACGCGGGACTTCTTCTTCCACGGCAGGCCAATCAAGGTCTCGATGTAATTACGAACCACCGTCGCCTCGGCAGACATCGGCGACATCAAGCGCAGTTTCTTGAACTCCGCCTGGGCCTTGGCCATCGCGTCCTTGGGCATGCCCGAGGACTTGATCTTCTTGTCCATCTCCTCGAGGTCGGCACCTTCTTCACCTTCCCCAAGTTCCTTCTGGATCGCCTTGACCTGCTCGTTGAGGTAATACTCGCGCTGGCTCTTCTCCATCTGCCGCTTCACACGGCCACGAATGCGCTTTTCGACCTGGAGGATGTCCAGTTCGGTTTCCAGCTGCGAGAGCAGCTTCTCCAGCCGCTCACCGGTGTCGAACATTTCCAGCACTTCCTGCTTCTGCTCCAGCTTGAGCGGCAGGTGAGCTGCAATGGTGTCGGCCAGGCGCCCCGGCTCCTCGATACCCGCGAGGGAGGTCAGGATCTCGGGCGGGATCTTCTTGTTCAGCTTAACGTATTGATCGAACTGGGCAATGATGGCGCGGCGCATCGCCTCGACTTCATTGTTGTCGATCTCAGGCACGGGAACAGGCGTCACCTTGGCAACGAAGAGGTTGCGCAGGTCCTCGACCGAGTCGATGCGCGCACGCTGAACGCCCTCGACAAGCACCTTGATGGTGCCGTCCGGCAGCTTCAGCATTTGCAGAATATTGGCAACGCAGCCGATGGAATAAAGGTCCTCGACCGAGGGCTCATCCTTGGCCGCCGACTTCTGGGCGACGAGCAGGATGCTCTTGCCCGCTTCCATCGCGTTTTCCAGCGCTTTGATGGACTTGGGGCGGCCCACGAAAAGCGGAATGACCATGTGAGGAAACACCACCACATCGCGCAGCGGCAGCAGCGGCAGTTCCATCTGGTCGTTGGGGAGTTCAGGATGGCCCGACATTTTCATTTTCCTTGCGAGAAAGGTCACACCCATATGCGGGCGTGACCTGGAAATTCAAGCGGCGGGTTGAAGACAGCTCAGTTGGAGCCGGAAACCTTCTGCTGTTCAGCGTAGATGAGCAGCGGCTTGGCGGCGTCCTCGATCGTGCCCTCGTCCACCACGACTTTCTCCACCGACTCCAGCGTGGGCAGGTCATACATCACATCAAGCAACGCAGCTTCAAGGATGGAGCGCAGGCCACGCGCACCCGTCTTGCGGCGAATCGCCTTGCGCGCAACAGCATGCAACGCGCCGGGCCGGATCTCGAGTTCCACGCCCTCCATCGAGAACAGCTTCTGGTACTGCTTCACCAGCGCGTTCTTGGGCTCGATGAGGATCTTGATCAGCGCATCTTCATCGAGTTCCTGCAAGGTGGCCACCACCGGCAGACGGCCGACGAACTCGGGGATGAGACCGAACTTGATAAGGTCTTCCGGCTCGACGTTGCGGAAGGTCTCGGAGAGGTTCTTGGCCTCCCGGCTCTTCACTTCGGCGCCGAAACCGATGCCCGCCTTCTCGGTCCGATTGCGAATGACCTTGTCAAGACCGTCGAAGGCACCACCGCAGATGAACAGCACATTGGTGGTATCAACCTGGATGAAATCCTGGTTGGGATGCTTGCGCCCACCCTGAGGCGGAATGGAGGCCACTGTGCCTTCGATCAACTTCAGAAGGGCCTGCTGAACACCCTCGCCCGAGACGTCGCGGGTGATGGAGGGGTTGTCCGACTTGCGGGAAATCTTGTCGATCTCATCGATGTAGACGATGCCCTGCTGCGCCTTATCGACATCGTAATCGCACTTCTGCAGCAGCTTCTGGATGATGTTCTCGACGTCCTCGCCCACATAACCTGCTTCGGTAAGCGTAGTGGCATCAGCCATCACGAAGGGAACGTTGAGCAGGCGAGCCAAGGTCTGCGCGAGCAGCGTCTTGCCGGAACCGGTAGGGCCGATCAGCAGGATGTTGCTCTTGGACAGTTCGACTTCATCCTGCCGGCCCGTCAGGTGGCGCAGACGCTTGTAGTGGTTGTACACCGCCACGGCCAGGCTGCGCTTGGCTTGCGGCTGTCCGATCACGTACTGGTCGAGGATCTCGCAGATCTCATGCGGCGTGGGTAGCTTGCCCTTGACGCCTTCCGTCTCGACGTCGCCAGCAATCTCATCACGGATGATGTCGTTGCAGAGCTCGATGCATTCGTCGCAGATGAAGACGGACGGACCCGCGATGAGCTTGCGCACTTCATGCTGGCTCTTGCCGCAAAACGAGCAGTAAAGCAGCTTTTCGCCACCCGTCTTCTTTTCCGTCATGGTCTGATTCTCCTCAGGTATCTGCCCGGCTGGTCAGCACTTTGTCGACGAGGCCATACTCGACGGCAGCTGCGGCAGACATGAAATTATCACGGTCGGTATCTCTCTCGATCCGCTCGATGGGCTGGCCGGTGTGGGATGCCAGCATCTCGTTAAGACGGGCACGCAGGTGCAGGATTTCGCGAGCGTGGATCTCGATATCCGAGGCCTGACCCTGAAAGCCACCCAGAGGCTGATGGATCATCACCCGCGAGTTCGGCAGGCAGAAACGCTTGCCCTTCTCACCGGCCGCCAGAAGAAAAGCCCCCATGCTGGCCGCCTGGCCGATGCACAGCGTGCTGACGTTGGGCTTGATGAACTGCATGGTGTCGTAGATCGCCATGCCAGCCGTCACCGACCCGCCCGGAGAATTGATGTAGAAGTGGATGTCCTTATCGGGATTCTCCGACTCCAGAAACAGCAATTGGGCAACAATAAGGTTGGCGGTGACGTCGTTCACCGGGCCGACGAGGAACACCACTCGCTCCTTGAGAAGGCGGGAGTAGATGTCGTACGACCGTTCGCCGCGACCGCTCTGTTCTACCACCATCGGAATCAGGCCAAGGCCGACCGGATCCCAGGTGCTGTGCTGTGGTGTTCCGTTGTTCATCGTCAGTTCTTCCGCGGCTTACGCCGCATTGCCCATCAGTTCATCGAAAGCGACCGGTTTGTCGGTGGCCTTGGCCTGGTCAACCACCCAGCCCACGACATTGTCCTCGATCACCACTGCTTCAGCCTGCGCCAGCCTTTCGGGCTGAGCGTAATACCAGCGTACCAGCTCCGAGGGGTCCTCGTAGCTCTGCGCCATCTCTTCCACCAGGGCCCGGATCTGCTCCGGCTTGGCGTGCAATTCCTGTCCCTTCACCAGTTCAGCCATGATCAGGCCGAGTTTCACCCGACGTACAGCCTGCTCAGCAAACCAGGCCGGCTCAACCGGGATGTCCTGGGACTTCATGCCGCGCATTTCGAGGTCACGCCGGGCATTGTCGGCCAGTTGCCGCGACTCCGCCTCTACCAGCGCCTTCGGTACCTCGATCGGAGTGACCGCCAGCAGCGCGTCCATCACCTGCTCCTTCACCTTGGCCTGGATGCGGCGCTTCACCTCGCGCTCCAGGTTGCCCTTCACTTCCTCGCGCAGCTTGGCGACGTCACCGTCCGCCACGCCCAGCGCCTTGGCGAAATCCGCGTCGACTTCGGGCAGCACCGGCGCTTCCACCGCCTTCACCGTCACTTCGAACTGCACCGTCTGTCCCGCCAGATGCTTGGCGTGGTAATCCTCCGGGAAGGTCATGTCGAAAGTCTTGCTCTCGCCCGCCTTCAAACCCGTTACCGCCGCCTCGAAATCCTTCAGCATTGAGCCGGCACCAATCACGAAGGGGAAGTCATTCGCCTGACCACCGTCAAAGAGCTCGCCATCCTTGCGACCAGCGAAGTCGATCACGACGCGGTCCCCTTCCGCCGCAGCCCGCTCAGCAACCTGGAACGTGGTGCGCTGCTTGCGCAGCACGTCGATGGTCTTGTCCACCTCGGCGTCACCGACGTTCAGCACCGGCCGCTCGATCTGCTGCTCCGACAGATCGCCCGGCACGACTTCCGGGTAGACCTCGAACACCGCACTGAATTCCAGCGCCTCGCTGCCAGCCACTTCCTTCGGTTCGATACGCGGGTAACCAGCGACACGCAAATTCTGTTCCCGGACTGTCTCGCCGAACACCTTCTCCACTGCAGCGCCAATCGCTTCGGAACGGGCCTGAGCACCATATGTCTGGGCGACGATCTTCATCGGCACCTTACCAGGCCGGAAACCCGGCATCTTCACGGTGCGAGCCATCCGCTTCAGGCGGGATTCCACTTCCTTGTCGATTTCCGCCATGGGAACGGACATGTCGATGCGGCGCTCCAGTGCGCTCGGGGTTTCCTGGTTGGTCTGCATTAAATCGATCCTGAGTGGTCAAAAATACCGCCCGGACGCACGTCAAACCCGGTTACTTCCATTAAATCCGGGGCTTGCGAACGGCTCGAGCTTGTTTCAAGAAAACGGCGATTCTAGCACAGGGGGCGGGTCTTCCTTCCAGCGGCCATCCGGCCGGAAAATGCACGCGGGCCGGTGAAAAAATGCGCACTTGGGCGTGGAACTCGCTCTATCGCGTGGCCCTCAGAAGGGTGAGAATGCAAGGCACGGCGTCCCTTGCAGGCCAGCAGGCCAGCAGCGCCGACGCTTCGACGAACCTGCGCCGGGCACCTGGAGCCCGCTAGTTTAGGAGACGTCCCCATGAGCATCTTCAATGCCTACCAAGCCCGCTTCGAAGCCGCCCGTGAAGAGGAGATGTCGATCCAGGAATACCTGGAGCTGTGCAAGGCCGACCGCTCCGCGTACGCCACGGCAGCCGAACGGATGCTCATGGCGATCGGCGAACCGGAACTTGTCGATACCCGCCTGGACCCCCGCCTCTCCCGCATTTTTTCCAACAAGGTCCTCAAGCTCTACCCTGCCTTCCGCGATTTCTACGGCATGGAAGAAGTCATAGAGCACATCGTGTCGTACTTCCGACACGCTGCTCAGGGGCTGGAGGAAAAGAAACAGATCCTGTATTTGCTGGGCCCGGTGGGCGGCGGCAAGTCCTCGCTGGCCGAGAAGCTGAAGACCCTGATCGAGAAGGTGCCCTTCTACGCGATCAAGGGCTCGCCGGTACATGAATCGCCACTGGGCCTGTTCGACGTGACCGAGGACGGCCACATCCTGGAGGACGACTACGGCATCCACCGCCGTTACCTCAACACCATCATGAGCCCGTGGGCGGTCAAGCGTCTGCATGAATTCGGGGGCGACATCACCAGGTTCAGGGTGGTGAAGCTCACTCCCTCGGTGCTGCGGCAGGTGGCGGTGGCCAAGACCGAGCCAGGCGACGAGAACAACCAGGACATCTCCTCGCTGGTCGGCAAGATCGATATCCGCAAGCTGGAGGAATACTCCCAGGACGACCCGGACGCCTACAGCTATTCCGGCGGCCTCTGCCTGGCCAACCGCGGCCTGCTCGAGTTCGTCGAAATGTTCAAGGCGCCGATCAAGGTGCTGCACCCCTTGCTGACCGCCACCCAGGAGGGCAACTACAAGGGCACCGAAGGCTTCGGGGCGATTCCCTTCGACGGCATCATCATGGCCCACTCGAACGAGTCGGAATGGGTGTCGTTCAAGAACAACAAGAACAACGAGGCTTTCCTCGACCGTATCTACACGGTGAAGGTGCCTTACTGCCTGCGGCTGTCGGACGAGATACGCATCTATGAGAAGCTGCTCACCCACAGCTCCCTGTCCGAGGCACCCTGCGCGCCGGACACACTGAAGATGATGTCCCAGTTCGCGGTATTGTCCCGACTCAAGGAGCCGGAGAACTCCAGTATCTATTCCAAGATGCGGGTGTATGACGGCGAGAACCTGAAGGACACCGATCCCAAGGCCAAGAGCTTCCAGGAATACCGGGACTATGCCGGCGTCGACGAAGGCATGACCGGCCTCTCCACCCGCTTCGCCTTCAAGGTGCTGTCCAAGGTCTTCAACTTCGACCACCGCGAGGTCGCGGCCAACCCGGTGCACCTGATGTACGTGCTGGAGCAGCAGATCGAGCAGGAGCAGTTCCCGCCCGAGGTCGAGGCACGCTATCTCGGCTTCATCAAGGAGTATCTGGCGCCGCGCTACGCCGAGTTCATCGGCAAGGAGATCCAGACGGCCTACCTGGAGAGCTACTCCGAGTACGGTCAGAACATCTTCGACCGCTATGTGATCTACGCTGACTTCTGGATCCAGGATCAGGAGTTCCGCGACCCGAACACTGGCGAGATTCTCGACCGCTCTGCGCTCAACGACGAGTTGGAGAAGATCGAGAAGCCGGCGGGCATCAGCAATCCGAAGGACTTCCGCAACGAGGTGGTGAACTTCGTATTGCGGGCCCGGGCGAAGAACGAAGGGCGCAACCCCAGTTGGACTTCCTACGAGAAGCTGCGGGCGGTGATTGAAAAGAAGATGTTCTCCAACACCGAGGACCTGTTGCCGGTCATCAGCTTCAACGCCAAGGCCAGCGCCGACGAGCAGAAGAAGCATCAGGACTTCGTTAACCGCATGATCGAGAAGGGCTATACCGAGAAGCAGGTGCGGCTGCTGTGCGAGTGGTACCTGCGGGTGCGCAAGTCTTCTTGACGCAGTTCGGCATTGCGCGCTCCCCCGGAGAGCGGAGTGCCGCCGCCTCACGGCGTTGCCGTGGCGCCTGCGACGGCGCTGCCGTGTCTGGACCTGGCCGCGTGCAAGGAACCGCGCCGCCGTCCGGTCTACGCAGGCAACATCTTCCCCACGCATCGTGGGCCGCCACTGGAGGAAGACAAGGTGCGCATCATCGATCGGCGCTTCGACAGCAAGAACAAGAGCGCGGTTAATCGCCAGCGCTTCATGCGGCGCTTCAAGCAGCAGATCCGTCGCGCGGTTTCGGATGCAATCCAGGGACGCTCCATCCGCGACCTCGATAACGGCGAGAAGATTTCCATTCCCACACGCGACCTCTCGGAACCCCATTTCCAGCACGGGCGAGGCGGCGAGTGGGAGCAGGTCTTCCCTGGCAACGACCAGTTCTCCGGCGGCGACCTGATCAACCGCCCCATGGGTGGCGGCGCCGGAGGCTCCGGCAGCGGCAAGGCCAGTAATGAGGGCGAAGGAGAGGACGATTTCGTCTTTCAGCTCTCGCGCGAGGAATTCCTCGACGTCTTCTTCGACGATCTTGCCCTGCCCAATCTCGTCCGCACCCAACTCGCACGTATTACCGATTACAAGACGCAGCGCGCGGGTTTCACCTCGGACGGCGTGCCGGCCAATATCAACGTCGTTCGCTCCATGCGCGGAGCCCTCGGCCGGCGGCTGGCGGTCGGCTCGCCCTACAACTCGCGGCTGCGCGAGCTGCACAAGGAACTCGAAGCCCTGCTGAAGGAGCAGGACGAGGACAGCGACGAGGTGCGCGCCCTGCGGGAAGAGATGGGCAAACTGCGCGCCAAGATCGAACGCATCCCCTTCATCGACAGCTTCGACCTGCGCTACAACAACCGGATAAAGGTACCGCGCCCCACCACCCAGGCGGTCATGTTCTGCGTGATGGACGTTTCCGGCTCCATGGACGAGGAGAAAAAGGCCACCGCCAAGCGCTTCTTCATGCTGCTCTACCTCTTCCTCAACCGCAGCTACGAGCACATCGAGGTCGTCTTCATCCGCCATCACACGGTGGCTAAAGAGGTGGACGAGGACGAGTTCTTCCACTCGCGGGAATCCGGCGGCACGGTGGTGTCCAGCGCGCTCAACCTGATGCGCGATGTCATTCACCAGCGCTACGCCGGCGGCGAGTGGAACATCTATGGTGCCCAAGCCTCGGACGGCGACAACTGGGACAACGATTCGCCCATCTGCCGCGAGGTGCTGGGCGAAGGCATCCTGCCCTGGTGCCAGTACTTCGCCTACATCGAGATCACGCCCGGAGAGCCGCAGAACCTCTGGCGCGAGTACGAGAAGCTGCAGGGCGCCCACGCCAACTTTGCCCTCCAGCGGATCGAGGAACCGGCCGACATCTATCCGGTGTTCAGAGAACTCTTCAAGAAGAATCTGGCATGAAGCGGACAGAAAAGAAAAAGCCCCTGCCCGGCGGCTCGGAATGGTCCTTCGAGAGCATAGAGCGCTACCACACCGAGATCGCCCGTGTGGCCGCGCAGTACGGCCTGGACACCTATCCCGTGCAGATCGAGGTCATCACCGCCGAACAGATGATGGACGCCTACGCCTCGGTGGGCATGCCGGTGAATTATCACCACTGGTCCTTCGGCAAGCAGTTCCTCGCCACCGAGAAGGGCTACCGGCGCGGCCAGATGGGACTGGCCTACGAGATCGTCATCAACTCCAACCCCTGTATCGCCTACCTGATGGAGGAGAACACCCTGCCGATGCAGGGCCTGGTGATTGCCCACGCGGCCTACGGCCACAACAGCTTCTTCAAGGGCAATTACATGTTCCGCACCTGGACCAACGCGGACGCGATCATCGACTACCTCATCTTCGCCCGTAACTACATCGCCCATTGCGAAGAGCGCTACGGCGAAGAAGAGGTGGAGTTGCTGCTCGACTCCTGCCATGCGCTGATGAATCTGGGGGTGGACCGCTACAAGCGCCCGCCCAAGCTATCGCTGGCCAAGGAGAAGCTGCGCCAGCAGGAGCGGGAGGAATACCTGCAGACGCAGGTGAACGATCTGTGGCGCACCCTCCCCATCCACGACACCCATAGCAACGCCGCAGTGGAGCGCCGCTTCCCCGACGAGCCCGAAGAGAACCTGCTCTACTTCATCGAGAAGAACGCGCCGCTGCTGGAGCCCTGGCAGCGCGAGATCGTCCGCATCGTGCGCAAGATCGCCCAATACTTCTTCCCCCAGCGGCAGACGCAGGTCATGAACGAGGGCTGGGCCACCTACTGGCACTACACCCTGCTCAACACCCTGTACGACGAAGGCCTGCTGGCGGACAGCTTCATGCTGGAGTTCCTGCAGTCGCACACCAACGTCGTCTATCAGCCGCCCTACAACACCCGCTGGTACAACGGCATCAACCCGTATGCGCTGGGTTTTGCCATGTGGCAGGACATCCGCCGCATCTGCGAATCGCCCACCGACGAAGACCGCCGCTGGTTCCCGGAGATTGCCGGCAGCGACTGGCGCGAAACCTTCGACTTCGCGATGAAGAACTTCAAGGACGAGAGCTTCGTCGCCCAGTACCTGTCGCCGAAAGTGATGCGGGACTTCCGCATGTTCGCGGTGCTGGACGACGATCGCGAGGACAAGCTCAAGGTCTCCGCCATCCATGACGACTCCGGCTTCCGCCGGGTGCGGGAGGTGCTGTCGGAGCACTACAACCTCGGCAGCCGCGAACCCAACATCCAGGTGTGGAACGTGGATCTGCGCGGCGACCGCTCGCTCACCCTGCGCTTGCAGGAGTACCGCCGCCGGCCGCTGGGCGACAGCACCGAGGAAGTAATGAAGCACATCGCCCGCCTATGGGGCTTCACCGTGCGGCTGGAGGCGGTGGACGAAGACGGTGATGTCGATCTCATCCACGAGACCCGGCTGGAGAAGCGTCGCAACGGCGAACGCTGAGAGAAGGATGCGGAGCGGCGCCCCATCCGCCCGGCCGGAGTGACAATCTGCGCCAGCGTGGCCGCAGCAGCGAAAACCAGCGTGACATGGCGGCCCACGGCGCGGGTCCAGCGCTTAGAATCCGGGCTCTGCCCTGTCCGATAGGCCGCAAGACGCCGCCATGTTCTCGCCTGTTCTCCCCATCTATTCCGTCGCCGGCATCCGCGAGATCGAGAAGACCCTCGTACCCACCGCCCGCCCCTCCCTGATGGAACGCGCCGGGCGCGCTGCGGCGGAGGACGCGGTGCGGCTCATCATGGACCGGCCCGGCCCCATCCTCATCGCCTGTGGCCCCGGCAACAACGGCGGCGACGGCTTCGTCATGGCGCGGCAGCTGCGCCAGGCCGGCCGCGACGTCACCGTTGCCTTCGCCGGTACGCCGGAAGGTCTGCCGACTGAGGCCGCCAAGGCGCATCACGACTACCTCGCTGCCGGCGGCAGCACTGTCTGCGACCTCCCGGCCGCGCCAGCGCAGGGCTGGGCGCTGGTGGTGGATGCCCTGTTCGGCATCGGTCTCACCCGCCCCATCGAAGGCCGCCTCGCCGCCTGGATCCATACCCTCAACGCCCAGCAGGCGCCGCGCATGGCGCTGGACGTGCCCAGCGGCCTGGATGCCGACACCGGCCGCCTGCTGGGCGCCACCTTCCACGCCACCCACACTACCACCTTCATTGCCCTCAAACCCGGCCTGCTGACACTGGACGGCCCCGACCACTGCGGCGAGATCTCGGTGCAGCGGCTGGAAGTCGATGGCCCTGCCTGGGTGCCGGCGCTCGGCCGCGCCATCCGCCCCAGCCTGTTCCGCGAACACCTGGTGCCGCGCCCGCGCAACACCCACAAAGGCCTGCATGGCGACGTCGGCATCCTCGGCGGCGACACCGGCATGGTGGGCGCCGCCCTGCTGGCCGGCCGCGCCGCGCTGTGGCTGGGCACCGGCCGGGTGCTGATCGGCCTGCTGGACGCCCAGGCGCCTGCCGTCGATCCGCTGCATCCGGAACTCATGCTGCGCAGGGCGGACGCGCTTCCCCAGCGGCTCACCGCCCTGGCCGTCGGCCCCGGCCTCGGCACCCGGCCGGAAGCCGCGCCCCTGCTGGCAGCCGCCTTGGCGCGCGACATTCCGCTGGTGCTGGATGCGGATGCCCTCAACCTGCTGGGCCAGGACGCCAGCCTGCGCGACGCCCTGCTCCAGCGCAGCGCGCCCACCGTGCTCACGCCCCACCCGGCCGAGGCTGGCCGCATGCTGGGCAGCGACACCGCCAGCGTGCAGCGCGACCGCCTCGCCGCCACGCTGGAACTGGCCCGCCGCTTCCGCTCGCTGGTGGTGCTCAAGGGTTGCGGCAGCCTCATCGCCACACCCGAGGGCAAGTGGTATGTGAATGGCACCGGCCACCCGGGCATGGCCACCGCCGGCATGGGCGACGTGCTCACCGGCCTGGTCGTCAGCCTGCTGGCCCAGGGCTGGCCGGCCGAATCGGCGCTGATCGCCGCTGTCCATCTGCACGGCGCCGCCGCCGACCGCCTGGCGCGGGAAGGCATAGGTCCCATCGGCCTCACCGCCGGCGAGGTCATCGATGCCGCCCGCGGCGTCTACAACGGCTGGCTGATCGAGGCCACACGCAGCCGTTGATCAGGCACCGCGCCGCTCGCCCGGCGTCATGCCGAAGCGGCGGCGGAAGGCCCGGTTGAAGTAGGAAAGGTCGGAGAAGCCGACCGCGTAGGCGATCTCGCTCACCCGCGTCCGACCGTTGCAGGCCAGTTGCCGCTCCGCCGCCAGCAGGCGCTGCTCCGGCAGATGGCCGGTAAAGGTCCGGCCCTGCTCCTTGAACAGCGCCTGCAGCATGCGCGGCGCCAGGTTCAGGTAGCCTGCGACCGCCGCAAGGTCCACCGACGGCTCACTCAGGCAGGCACGGATATAAGCGCAGCCCCATCCGTATCGACAAAAAACCCTGAAGATGAACGCCCCGCACGATCCGCAGCTGCGGGCCTACACTCCCTAGGTCGGCTCCGCGCCTGGGAGTCCCCCGATCAGCCGGTCACCCCGGTGATCAATCCCTACACCCGCGAGCCCATCGCCCTGGTGCGGCAGGCCACCGCCGCCGACATCGCCGCTGCGCAGGAAGCCTGGGGCAAGACGCTGGCCTCCCAGCGCGAGGCCATCCTCTGCCGTGCCGCCGACCTCGTCGAAAAGCGCCGTATGGAGATCGCCAAGGTGCTGATCGAGGAAGGCGGCAATGTCTTTGGCAAGGCGATGCTCGAGTGCGACTATATGATCACCTTCCGCATCGCCGCTGGGCGCGGCCGCCGGCATCGCCCCCTTCCTGCTCACCGGCAAGAAGCTCGCGCCAGCGCTGGCGGCCGGCAGTGCCTTCGTGCTCAAGCCCTCGCCCTACGCCCCGCCGGCGGCGCTGAAGTTCGCCGAGATCCTGGAGGAAGCCGGCCTGCCGCCGGACGCATTCAACGTCATCCCGACCACCAATGAAGCGCTGGGCGACGAATTGTTCGCCGACCGGCAGGTGAAGCTGGTGACCTTCACCGGCTCGGCCAGGACCGGCCGCATCCTCGCCGAGCTCGCCGGCCGCTACATGAAGTGCATCGTGCTGGAACTGGGCGACAAGAGCCCCGTCGTCGTGCCAAGCTCAAGGCCCGCCTGCCCTGCCGGGCAAGCGGCGGCCTCGCAACGCTTGCCGGCGCGCCGACGCGGATTACAATCGCTGCAACCCCAAGCAGCCAGAGTTCATGCAGAAACTCAGCATCGACCGCCTCCAGCCCGGCATCTTCATTTCCCTCGCCTCCGTGGGCTGGCTGCGCCATCCCTTCCTGATCAACGAATTCCGTCTCTCAAGCGAGAAGCAGATCCAGGCGCTGCGCGAGATGGGCCTGACCGAGATCGCCTGGGACCCGGCGCGCAGCAGCGCCCAGCCCCTGCCTGAGCGTGCCGTCGGCGCCGCCCAGGGCGGGCCCGCCGACGAGGAAGATTTCAGCGGCGCCGCCCTGGCCGGCATGCTCGACGAGAAGCGCGGCCGCGCCGCCCAATTGCGCCAGCAGCGCGAGGGCCTCGCCCGGCGCGAACGCCAGTACGAGCAGGAAGCCATCGCCGCCGGCGAGATCCTCAAAGGCTTCGCCGCCAAGCCGGTGGAATCCCACGCCAGGGCCAGAAACCTGGTGGGTGGCGTGGTCAGCGGGCTGGTCGGCAGCGAGAGCATGGTCATCCACCTGGTGAACCAGAAAAGCCGCGAGGCCGGCATTGCCTTCCACTCGCTCAACGTGATGGTGTTGTCGCTGCTGCTGGGCCGTGCCGCCAATCTAAGCGAGGAAGAGCTGAAGCTGCTGGGCATGGGCGCGCTGATCCACGACATCGGCAAGGCGGAGATCCCCGCCCGCGTGCTGCGCAGCCCGGCCCGCACCCCGCCCGAGGAAGCTTTCTACCGCTCCCACATCGGCTACGGCGTCAAGGCGGTGGCAGCGGTGCGCGACCTGCCGGTACCGGTGCGCAACATCATCGCCTGCCACCATGAGCACTGGGATGGCAGCGGTTTCCCCAACGCCCTGGCCGGCGAGAAGATTCCACGGCTGGCGCGCTTCGCCGCCATCGGCAACCGCTACGACAATCTGTGCAACCCCTTCGACCTGCGCGAAGCCAAGACGCCGGCCGAAGCGCTGCGGCAGATGTTCCGCAGCGAGGCGGCCCACTTCGACCCCACGCTGCTGCAGCTCTTCGTCCGTACCATGGGCGTGTATCCGCCGGGCAGCTTCGTCTCCCTCTCCAACGGCGCCGTCGGCCTGGTGGTGGAGACCCACTCGGACGACCTGCTGCGGCCGCTGGTGATGCTCCACGACGCCGATGTGCCGCGCAACGAAGCCATGCTGCTGGACCTGAAGGAGGTGGACCTCAAGGTCGCCAGCGCCCTCAGCCCGGCCAAGCTGCCGGTGGAAGTGGTGGAGTACCTCGCCCCGCGCGGCCGGGTGGACTACTACGTCGAGGGCAGCAGCTGAGCACTCGCCGGCGCCGCTTTCTCCATCGCTGCACCGGCCAGGCCCGCTCCCGCCGACAACAAGAACAAGGACCATGCCCGACTCCCCCACCCACCTGCTGCGCGCCGTCCTGCTGCTGCTCGGCGCGCTCGTGCTCTTCGTGCTGCTGGACGCAACCTCCAAATACCTTGGCCGCAGCTACCCGGTGCCCATGCTGGTATGGACACGCTACGTGGTGCATTTCCTGTTGATGGTGGTGTTCCTCGCGCCGTCGATGCGGCTGAGGCTGGTGAGCACCCAGCGCCCCGCCCGCCAGGTGGTGCGCTCGCTCTGCCTGCTGGGCACCACCTTCTGTGCCATGGCGGCGCTGTCGCGCATGCCGCTGGCGGAAACCACCGCCATCGTCTTCGCCGCGCCACTCATCGTCACCCTGCTCGCCCGGCCAGTGCTGGGCGAACGCATCGGCGCGCTGCGCTGGGCGGCGGTCACCGTCGGCTTCGCCGGCGTGCTGCTCATCGCCCGCCCCGGCAGCGGCCTGGTGGCGGATGGCATCGCCTTCGCCCTCGGCGGTGCGGTCAGCTACGCCATCTACCAGATCCTCACCCGCCAGCTGTCGCCCACCGAGAACCCGGTGACCATGCTGTTCTACACCGCGCTCATCGGCAGCGCCGGCATGTCGCTGGCGCTGCCCTGGGTCTGGGGCGGGCCGGTGCCGGGGCTGGTGGACGGGCTGCTGTTCCTGTCCATGGGCGTGTATGGCGGCCTCGGCCACTTCCTGCTCATCCGCGCCTTCCGCGACGCGCCGGCTTCGGTGCTGTCGCCCATCCTCTATGTGCAGCTGGTGTGGGCCACGCTGTTCGGCTGGCTGGTGTTCGACCATGTGCCGGACGGCGCCGCGCTTGGCGGCATCCTGACCATCGCCCTGGCCGGCGCCATCATCGCGCTGGACAGCCGCCGCCCGCGGCCCGCGGTGGAGCCGGGCTGAGGCAGGCCCGGTCCGTTGCGGCCGGGGGCCGGTGCTAAAATCGCCCGGTCCACCTAGAAGCGACTCCACTCATGACTCTTTCCGAGCAGCTCCGCGTCGAGATCCAGCGCAACGTCGCCACCTCCCTGGCCGAAGACATCGGCACCGGCGATCTCACCGCCCGCCTCATTCCCGCCGGCACCGATGCCCGCGGCCGCGTCATCACCCGCGAAAACGCAGTGGTCTGCGGTACCGCCTGGTTCGACGCCACCTTCGCCGCCCTGGACCCGGCGTCCACCGTGCTCTGGCACGTGCGCGACGGCGACCGCGTCGAGGCCGGCCAGACCCTGTGCGACGTGGTCGCCAACGCCCGCACCCTGCTCACCGCCGAACGCACCGCGCTGAACTTCCTGCAGCTGCTCTCCGGCACCGCCACCGTCACCCGCCGCTTCGTGGACGCGGTGGCCGGCACCCGCGCCAGGATCATCGACACCCGCAAGACCCTGCCCGGCCTACGCCTGGCGCAGAAGTACGCGGTGGCGGTGGGCGGCGGCACCAACCACCGCATCGGCCTCTACGACGGCATCCTGATCAAGGAGAACCACATCATCGCCGCCGGCGGCATCCGCCAGGTGGTAGAGCAGGCGCGCGCCATCGCACCCTCCAACGTTTTCATCGAGGTCGAAGTGGAGAACCTGGAGGAACTGCGCGAGGCGCTGGACGCAGGCGTCACCATGGTGCTGCTGGACAACATGAGCATGGAGGAAATGGCCGAGGCGGTGCGCATCACCAATGGCCGCGCCGAGCTAGAAGCCTCCGGCGGCGTCAGCTTCGACAAGGTGCGCGCCATCGCCGAAACCGGGGTGGACCGCATCTCCATCGGCAGCCTGACCAAGGACGTCACCGCGCTGGACCTGTCGCTGCGTCACGTCGAGGAATGAGGCGGCTGTGGCCTGAACCAGCGCGTCGAAAGCAGAACGGCCCGCCAATGCGGGCCGTTCGGTTTTTCAGCGCCGGACGTACCGGCTACCGGCGCCATCGTTCAATGCCCGGCATCCATCGCCGGAGCGCCACCACCGCCCGCCGGCTGACGCTGCGGCTTGGCCAGCCAGATCAGCGCCCCCAACCCCAGCAACAGCAGGCCGGACAGCCAGAAGTACTCGTTGGCCGACAGCATGTAGGCCTGGGCGTTGAGCTGGCGCTCGATCTGCGCCAGCGCCGCGTCCTGGCTCATGCCCAGCGACATCAGGCTGTCCAGGTAGCTGCGCGCCGCCGGCTCGTAGGCATTCACATGCTCCGCCAGCTGGGCGTGGTGCATGGAAGCGCGGTTCTCCCAGGTGGTGGTGGACACCGAGGTGCCCACCGCCGCCGCCACCATGCGCAGGAAGTTGGACAGGCCGGAGGCCGCCGGAATGCGGTCCGGCGACAGGCCGGACAGGGTCAGCGAAGTCAGCGGAATGAAGAAGGCCGCCACCGCCGCGCCCTGGATCAGCTGCGGCAGCACCAGCTGCCACGGCCCCACGCCCAGGGTGAATTCAGAACGCATGAAATTCACCACCGCGAACAGGATGAAGGCGGCGCTGGCGTAGAGCCGCGGATCGGTCTTGTGCAGCGTCTTGCCCACCACTGGCGACAGGATCATGGCGAAGATGCCGATGGGCGCGGTCACCAACCCCGCCCAGGTAGCGGTGTAGCCCAGGTATTGCTGCAGCCACAGCGGCATCAGCACCACGCTGCCGAAAAACATGCCGTAGCCCAGCGCGATCGCCACCACGCCGGTGGAAAAGTTGCGCCGCTTGAACAGCGAGAGATCAACGATGGGGTGCTTCTCGCCCAGCTCCCAGATCAGGAAGAAGCAGAAGCCCACCACAGCGGTCACACCCAGGGCGACGATCTGGGCGGAGGCGAACCAGTCCAGCTCCTTGCCCTTCTCCAGCATTACCTGCAGCGCGCCCACCCACAGCACCAGCAAGCCCAGGCCGACCACGTCTATCGGCAGCTTGCGGGTGGGCGACTCGCGATGACGGAAGATGCGCCAGGTAACCAGGCCGGCGAGCAGGCCGGCGGGCACGTTGATGTAGAAGATCCACGGCCAGGACATGTTGTCCGAGATCCAGCCGCCGAGGATGGGCCCCAGCACCGGCGCGATCAGCGTGGTCATCGACCAGGCCGCCAGCGCCACGCCCGCCTTGGCGCGCGGAAAGCTCTGCAGCAGCAGCGCCTGTGACAGCGGAATCATCGGCCCGGCCACCAGGCCCTGCAGCACGCGGAAGGCGATGAGCATCTCCAGGCTGCCAGAGAGGCCGCACAGCAGCGAGGCCAGCACGAACAGCAGCACCGAGCCGACGAACAGCCGCACCTGGCCGAAACGCTGGGTGAGCCAGCCGGTGAGCGGCATGGAGATGGCGTTCGCCACCGCGAAGGAGGTGATCACCCAGGTGCCCTGGCTGGGGCTGACGCCGACGTCGCCGGAGATGGCCGGGATGGACACGTTGGCAATCGTCGTGTCCAGCACGTTCATGAAGGTGGCGAGCGACAGCGACACCGTGGCGATGGCCAGGGTGCGGCCGCTCAGCGGCGGTGGCGGCGCAGAGGTAGGCGCGGCGGCCTGCATGGCAGCGTCTCCGCTCAGCGCAGCACGGCCAGCGGCGCATGGCCGGCGGGAGTGCCGGCCACCGGGGTGCCGGCCACCGGGGTGCCGGCCACCGGACTGCCGGCCACCGGCGCGCCGCGCGACACCGCGGCGCCGAGGTTGGCGGCGACGATGGCCTCCACCCGCTGGCGCGCGCCATCGGCCAGCGAGGGCATGGCCTCGCTGCTGCGGCGCGCCGTCACCCCGGCGCTGGCCAGCGGCTGGCCGTCACCCGGATCACGCCTGTCCACATCCACCACCATGGAGAGGCCGATGCGCAGCGGATGCGCCTTCAGTTCCTCCGGGTCCAGCGCGATGCGTACCGGCACCCGCTGCACAACCTTGATCCAGTTGCCGGTGGCGTTCTGCGCCGGCAGCAGGGCGAAGGCGGAACCAGTGCCGGCGGCCAGGCCGACGACGCGGCCGTGGTACTCCACCTTGCTGCCGTAGAGGTCGGCGGTGAGCACCGCGCGCTGGCCAGGATGCATGCCGCCCAGCTGGGATTCCTTGAAATTGGCCTCCACCCACAGGCTGTCCAGCGGCACCACCGCCATCAGCGGCTGCCCCGGCGACACCCGGGTGCCCACCTGCACGCTGCGCTTCACCACCTGGCCGGCGATGGGCGCGGGCAGCCTGGCGCGCTGCAGCGCCAGCCAGGCCTCTTCCACCTTGGCGGCGGCCTGGGCCACGCTGGGGTGCTGCTCCACCGTGGTGTTGTCGATCAGTGCATGATTGGAGGCGCGCTGCTCGCGGGCATTCGCCAGCGCCGCCTCGGCCGCGTTCACCGTGCTGCGGGCGTGCTGCAGTTCTTCGCCGGACACCGCGCCAGTGCCGGTGAGCGCCTCGCGCCGGCGCAGGTCGTCGCGGGCGCGGGCAAGGTCGGACTGGCGCTGCGCCACGGTGGCGTCCAGCGAGGCGCCGGTGGCGAACAAGGTGCGCACCTCGCGCACGGTGCGCGCCAGCGCGGCCTCCGCCTGGTCCAGCGCCACCTGGGCGTCGGCCGGGTCCAGTTCCACCAGCACGGTGCCGGGTCGCACCTGGTCGGTATCGTCGGCATGGATGGCCAGCACGGTGCCGGCGATCTGCGGGGTGATCTGCACCACGTCGCCGGCCACGTAGGCATCGTCGGTATCCACATGGTGGCGCGCTTCTATCGCCCACCAGGCGCCCCAGGCGATGCCTATGGTGCCGAACACCAGCGCGGTCAGCAGCAGCATGGCGGGGCGCCGGCGCGGCGCGGAACTGGCGGGGGATCGGTTTTCGCTGTCAGACATGATGTCTCCGGGAATCAGGATCGGGCTGCGGCCGGCGTGGCCGAGAAGCCGCCGCCCAGGGCGCGGCTGAGTTCGATGGCGTTATCGCGGCTGCGGGCGGCCAGCTCCACTGCCTGGCGGCGCTGCTCCAGCACCTGGGTTTCCACGCTCAGCACGGTGAGGTAGTTGGAAAGCCCTTCGCGGTAGCGCAGCAGGGCGAGGCGATAAGCCTCCTCCGCCGCCGCCTGCGCCTGCTGCTGCTCGGCGCGCTGGCGGTCCAGCGCCTGCCAGGACACCAGCCGGTCGGCCACGTCCTGCAGCGCGCCCAGCACCGCGCCGTTGTATTGCTCCACCGCTTCGTCCTGTTCCGAGTAAGCCTGGGCGAGGCCGGCGCGCAGGCGGCCGCCGTCCAGGATAGGCAGGCTGAGTGCCGGGGTGATGCCGACAATGCGGCTGTCGCTGCGCAGGAAGTGGTCGAAGCCCACCGCCTGCAGGCCGACAAAGGCGGACAGATTCACGTTCGGGTAGAAGGCGGCCTTGGCGACATCCACTGTCGCGCCGGCAGCGCGGGCGCGGGCAAGGCGGGCCTGCAGGTCCGGCCGGCGGCCGACGAGGTCTGCCGGCACTTCCGGCGGCAGCGTGGCCACCGGCGCCAGCGCCGGGCGACTCAGCTGGCGGCCGCGCTCGGGCCCGGCGCCCACCAGCGCCGCCAGCTGGTTGCGCAGCAGGGCGATCTGCTCGTCCTCCGCCGCCAGCATGGTCCGGGCGGCGAACACCGCGGACTCGGACTGGCGCAGCTCCACCCGCGTCTCCAGCCCAGCCCCCTGGCGCGCCGCGGTCAATTCGCCGATGCGGCTGCGCTGGGCCACCGTGTCGGCCGCCAGATCGCGCAGCGCGTAATGATGATCCAGCTCGCCGTAGGTGCGCACCACCGCGGCAGCCAGCACCAGTTCGGCCTGGCTGCGCTCCAGCTGCGCCGCCTCGACGCCGCTCATTGCCGCCTGCAGGCGGGCACGGTTGCGGCCCCAGAAATCCAGCTCGAAGCTGAAGTCCAGCGTCGCTTCCGGCGTGTTGGCGTAGTTGCCGGCATAGGGCGCCGGCACCATGCCGTAGGCGCTGTAGCGCTGGCGGGTGGCCGAGGCAGTGGCGGAAACCGAGGGCTGCAGCGCCGCACCGGCCTGCGCCGCCTGGGCACGCGCCTGGGCGATGCGGGTTTCCGCCACCCGCAGGTCGGGGCTGCCCTGCAGCGCTTCCTGCACCAGGGCATCCAGCTGCGGATCGCCGTAGGCCCGCCACCAGCCCGCTTCCACCGCTGCGCCGTGGGCGCCGGTGGCAAGCTGGGCGCCGATGCCGGCGGTATCGCGCAGGCTGGCATTCGGGCCGAGGCCGCCAGGTGAAGCACACGCGGCCAGGGCGAGCGCCACTGAAACGGCCAACAGCTGCCGGCCTCTCCGGTTGCGGATGCGGGCAGAAACGGCCTCAGCCAGCCCGTTGGCCGCGGCTTGAGAGCCGCTCAGGCCAGACGGCTCTGAGCGCTCCTCTACCGACTTGATTGTAGTTTTGCTGTTTAGCACGTTACTGCCTATGCAGGTATTTGCTTAAAAAAATTCAGCTTCCAGAAAAGCTGATTTCATTATTCGCCAAGATGCGTTTGAGGAAACCGATCAGCATGTCCAGCTCTTCCTGGCTGAAGCCCTGAAGATGGACGTTGAGCAGATCGACCACCGGCGGGATCACCTGGGGATACAGCGCCTTGCCGGCCTCGGTCATCTCCAGGTGCACCACCCGGCGGTCTTCCTGGCTGCGCACCCGGCGGATGAAGCCTTTCTCCTCCAGGCGGTCGACCATCCGCGTCATCGAACCGGTGTCGGTGTTGATGCAGCGGCATAGCTCGGCGGCGGTACAGCCGGGGCGGGCCTGAACCCGCACCAGCACCAGCCATTGCGCGCTGGTCAGGCCCAGGGGCGCCAGCTTCACGTCCAGGGCGTTGATCAGGCGCGAGCGCACCGAGCCGATGTAGAAGCCCAGGCTTTCTTCGGCCCGGTAGCCTTCCACGGAGTACAAGGGCCTCGAATCGGAGGATGGGGCTTGGGAGTCCGGCACAGCGTTTGAACGGAAAACAAAGAGACGAGGCCGGACAATACCTGCCTATGCAGTGAATGGCAAGCCAGCCATTAGCTGGCTATGTGAGCCTCCTCACACATGCGCGACGATGAAGGCCTTCACCGCCTCCACGTCCGGCGCCATCACCTCCACCCGCTGCGGCAGGGTTTCGATGCCGGCGAGGTCGGCCGGGCGCTCCGGTTCCTGGTCCAGCGCTTCGCGGATGGTCTCGGCGAACTTCACCGGCAGCGCGGTTTCCAGCACCAGCAGCGGTACGTCGGCCGGCAGCGACGGCAGTTGCTCGAAGGCAACCTTGAGACCGTCGGCGGTGTGGGTATCCACCATGGTGGCGTAATCGGCGTAGACCTTGCGAATGGTGGCCAGGCGGTCGGCATGGGTGCTGCGGCCGGAGGCGAAGGCGAAGTCGCCCAGGCGGCCGAAGTGCGGCGTGCTGGTGAGATCGAAGGCGCCGCCGGCATCCACCTGCTTCCACAGCGAGGCGACGATTTCAGGATTGCGGCCGACCAGGTCGTAGACGAAGCGCTCGAAGTTGGAGGCCTTAGAGATATCCATCGACGGGCTGGAGGTGACGTAGGTTTCGGCGGTCTTGCGCGGGCGGTAGATGCCGCTGCGGAAGAACTCGTCCAGCACGTCGTTCTCGTTGGTGGCGAGGATGAGCTTTGCCACCGGCAGGCCCATCTGGCGAGCGATGTGGCCGGCGCAGATATTGCCGAAGTTGCCCGAGGGCACGCAGAAGGCGACCTGCTGGTCGTTGTTCCCGGTGGCGGCGAAGTAGCCCTTGAAGTAATAGACGATCTGCGCCGCGACCCGCGCCCAGTTGATGGAGTTGACCGCGCCGATCTTGTACTTCGCCTTGAAGGCGTGGTCGTTGGACACCGCCTTCACGATGTCCTGGGCGTCGTCGAACATGCCGGTGACGGCGATGTTGTGGATGTTGTCGTCCTGCAACGAGTACATCTGCGCACGCTGGAAGGCGCTCATCTTGCCGTGGGGTGAGAGCATGAACACCCGCACGCCGTGCTTGCCGCGCATGGCGTACTCGGCGGCGGAGCCGGTGTCGCCGGAGGTGGCGCCGAGGATGTTGATGGTCTCGCCACGCTTGTCGAGCACGTACTCGAACAGGTTGCCGAGCAGCTGCATCGCCATGTCCTTGAAGGCCAGCGTGGGGCCGTTGGACAGCTCCAGCAGGCCGAGGCGGCCCTGCTCCAGCCAGCGCACCGGGGTGATGTCGGCCGGGTCGTCGCCGGCACGGGCGTGGCGATAGGTGTCGGCGGTGTAGGTCTTGTCGCAGATGGCCTTGAGATCGGCCGCCGGGATGTCGGTGATGAACTTGGACAGGATGGCGAAGGCCAGCTCGGCGTAGGACAGCGAGCGCCAGGCGTCCAGTTCAGCCCGCGTCACCTGCGGATAGGTTTCCGGCAGGTAGAGGCCGCCGTCCGGCGCCAGGCCGCCAAGCAGGATGTCGCAGAACTGGGGGTTGGCGGGCTGGCCGGCGTGGCCGCGGGTGGAGATGTACTTCACGGAACGATCCTCGGAGTCGGAAGGAAGGGAACGCGGCCTGCGCCGGCGTCCGGGGCACCGTCGCGGTGCAAAGGCGGAATTCTAGCGGGTAGCGCCGGCGGGTAGTTGTTTGCCGTTTCGCCCGCCAGCAAGCCGCGGGTGCCGCTCCCGCGGCCAGCCAGCGTTTACACTGCGCCCTGCCCGCTTCCCGCCCATGCCATGACCCGTTACGAAAGCCTCGCCCTGGAAACCGAGCAGCGCATCCGCGACGGCCTGCTGCGCGCCGGCGAGCGCCTGCCCTCGGTGCGCAAGGCCTGCCACAGCCTGCGGCTGAGCCCGTCCACCGTGCTCAAGGCTTACTACCTGCTGGAGAGCCGCGGGCTGATCGAGGTGCGGCCGCAGTCCGGCTACTACGTGAAGGCGCGGCTCTCGCGGCCGCTGCCGGAGCCGGAGATGACGCGGCCGCCGGCCACCTCCACCGCGTTGGAGGTGAGCGACTTCATCTTCGAGATCCTGGAGTCGGTGAAGGACCCGGCGGTGGTGCCGCTGGGCTCCAGCTTCCCCAGCCCCTTCCTCTTTCCGCTGGCCCGGCTCGGCCGCTTCCTCGCTGCCGCCGCCCGGCACATGGACCCGCTGGCCACCGTCACCGACCTGCCGCCGGGCAACGAAGAGCTGCGGCGGCAGATCGCCCTGCGCTACCTCGCCCACGGCGGCGCGCTGTCGCCGGACGAGATCGTCATCACCTCCGGCGCCATGGAAGCGCTCAACCTCTGTCTGCAGGCGCTGACCCGGCCGGGCGACCTGGTGGTGGTGGAATCGCCCAGCTTCTACGCCGGCCTGCAGGCGATAGAGCGGCTGGGGCTGCGGGTGGTGGAGATCCCCACCCATCCGCGCGACGGCATCAGCCTGCCGGCGCTGGCCGAGGCTCTGCAGCGCCATCCGGTGAAGGCCTGCCTGCTGATGGCGAATTTCCAGAACCCGCTCGGCAGCCTGATGCCGGAGGCGCACCGGCGCGAACTCGTCGCCCTGCTCGCCCGCCACCAGGTGCCGCTGGTGGAAGACGACACCTATGCCGAGCTCTACTTCGGCAAGGAGGCGCCGCTGGCGCTGAAGTCGCTGGACCGCCAGGGGCTGGTGCTGCATGTCTCCAGCTTCTCCAAGAGCCTGGCGCCCGGCTACCGCATCGGCTGGGTGGCGGCCGGCCGCTACGCCCGCGCCATCCAGCGCCTCAAGCTCGCCACCAGCCTCGCAACCACGGTGCCGGTGCAGATCGCCCTGGCCGATTTCATGCGCCAGGGTGCTTTCGACACCCACCTGCGCCGGCTGCGCGGCGCGCTGGAGCTGCAGGAGGCCGACATGGCCGCCGCGGTGGAGCGCCACTTCCCGCCCGGCACCCGGATGACGCGGCCGCGCGGCGGCTACTTCAGCTGGGTGGAGCTGCCGGCTGGCAGCGACGCGTTGGCGTTGCACCGCGCCGCCCTCGCCCACGGCATCAGCATCGCCCCCGGGCCCATCTTCTCCGCCAAGCGGGAATACGGCCACTGCATCCGCCTCAACTTCGGTCACCCCTGGTCCGCCCCGCTGGAGCAGGCGATGGCCACCCTGGGCCAGCTCGCCGCGGAAGCCCCCTCCGCGCCGGCCTGACGCCTCGACGACGCCGGCCCGGCGCTTGATATTCCGCGCCGCCGCAGCCATTTAAAGGGAGACGGGAATTCCCCGGTTTGCCGCAGGGAGTCTGAACATGCAGTTCCAGGACTACTACCAGGCGCTGGGAGTGAGTCGGGAAGCCAGCGCGGAGGACATCAAGAAGGCTTTCCGCAAGCTCGCGCGCAAATACCATCCGGACGTCTCCAAGGAGCCGGATGCCGAGCAACGCATGAAAGAGGTCAACGAGGCCTATGCGGTGCTGTCCGACCCGCAGCGCCGCGCGGCCTACGACCAGCTGTCGCAGGGCCGCCGGCCGGGCGAGGATTTCCGCCCGCCGCCGGATTGGGACGCCGGCTTCGAGTTCTCCGGCGGCTCGCCCTTCGGCAACGCCGACTTCAGCGACTTCTTCGCCGAGCTGTTCGGCCGCATGAATGCCGGCGCCGCCGGCAGCCCCGGCGGGCGCCACCGCGGCGAGGACCACCACGCCCGGGTGGTGCTGGACCTGGAGGACAGCTTTACCGGCGCCACCCGGCAGATCTCGCTGCGCGTGCCGGAGCTGACCGCCGACGGCCACGTCGCCCTGCGCACCCGCACGCTGGAGGTGCGCATACCCCGCGGTGTGCGCGAAGGGCAGATCATCCGCCTCGCTGGCCAGGG
This sequence comes from Azoarcus indigens, assembly GCF_004361735.1. Classification (GTDB taxonomy): domain Bacteria; phylum Pseudomonadota; class Gammaproteobacteria; order Burkholderiales; family Rhodocyclaceae; genus Azoarcus; species Azoarcus indigens. Next base: position 388,005 of record NZ_SNVV01000001.1, read on the forward strand.
CGCGCCCGCCTTTGGCAACGCGCCGGCCGGCGACCTGCTGCTGGAGGTGAGCTTCCGTCCGCATCCGCGCTTCCGTGCCGAGGGCCGCGACCTGCACCTCGGCCTGCCGGTGGCGCCCTGGGAAGCGGCGCTGGGCGCGGTAGTGGAAGTGGCGCTGCCGGAGAGCGCGCTGAAGGTGCGCATTCCCGCCGGCGCCCAGCACGGCCGCCAGCTCAGGGTGCGCGGCAAAGGCCTGCCCGGCGATCCACCCGGCGACCTGCTGCTGGATCTGCGCATCGTGCTGCCGCCGGCGGACACCCCGCAGGCGAAGGCGCTGTATGAAACCATGGCGCGGGACATGGCTTTCGACCCGCGCGCCGAAGCGAGGAGCTGACCATGCACAACGACAAGGACATCCCCACCGGCAGCCCGCTGGAGGACTGCTGGCTGCCGCTGGAACAGGTGGCGGCGGCCTGCGCGGTAGAGCCGGAATGGCTGCTGCGCCACATCGAGGACGGCCTCTTCGTCGGCATGGCCAGCGTCGGCGGCACCTGGCGCTTCTCCACCGTCGGCCTCGCCCGCGCCCGGCGCATGCGCGAACTGGAACGCAACTTCGACGCGGTGCCGGAACTCGCCGCGCTGGTGGCCGATATGCTGGAGGAGATGGACCGGTTGCGCGCCCGTTTGCGCCGCGCCGGGCTGACCTGAGCCGCGCGAGGGCGCAGGCGCCGCCGGACAGGGCAGTACGGGCGAGCACTTGGAAGATGGCCCCGTAGCCCCAATCTGCAGGCTACCGGCGTCAGCGAGCCATGACATCACCCGCCGGCCAGGAGCCCCGATGAACGACAAACTGCACCTCGCTTGCCCCCATTGCGCCGCCATCAACCGCCTACCGGCGCATCGGCTCAGCCAGCAGCCGGCCTGCGGCAGCTGCCACCAGCCGCTGTTCACCGGCCAGCCGCTGGCGCTGGAGGAGAATGACTTCGACCGCCACCTGCAACGGGAAGAGATACCGCTGCTGGTGGATTTCTGGGCCCCCTGGTGTGGCCCCTGCCGCAGCATGGCGCCGGCCTTCGCCGCCGCTGCGGCCACGCTGGAGCCCGCCTTCCGCCTCGCCAAGGTGGATACCGAGGCCGTGCCGCAGTTGGCCGCCCGCTTCGGCATCCGCAGCATTCCCACGCTGATCCTGTTCCGCCACGGCCGCGAAGTGGCACGCCAGGCCGGCGCCATGGGAACGGCGGATATCGTGCGCTGGGCGCGCAGCCAGGGCTGAAGCCGTTCGCAGAATGGTCCACTTCTCGCTGCCGCCCCGGGAGTGCAGATGAACCGTCCCCCCAGCCCCGCCGCCCGCGTCCTGCAACTGCTGGCACTGGTCGGCGTGCTCCTGCTGCTGTGGCAGGGCTATGCCCTGCTGAGCACGCCGACGGCCGAACCCCGTGCCATCACTGCTCGGGGCGACCTCGCCGCCGACGAGCAGGCCAGCATCGCCTTGTTCGAGAACAGCCGGAATTCGGTGGTCTACATCACCACCCGCAGCCAGGTGCGGGACCCGTGGACGCGCAACGTCTTCTCGGTGCCGCGCGGCACAGGCTCCGGCTTCATCTGGGACGAGGACGGCCATGTGGTGACCAATGTCCACGTCATCCAGGGCGCCAGCGAAGCCATGGTGAAACTGGCCGATGGCCGCGACTACCGGGCGGTGCTGGTCGGCGCCAGCCCGGCGCATGACATCGCGGTGCTGCGCATCGCCACCGGCTTCCAGCGCCCGCGGCCGGTGCCCATAGGCAGCAGCCATGACCTGAAGGTGGGGCAAAAGGTGTTCGCCATCGGCAACCCCTTCGGCCTGGACTGGACGCTCACCACCGGCATCGTCTCCGCGCTGGACCGCTCGCTGGACGGCGGCGACGGCAACACCATCTCCCATCTGATCCAGACCGACGCCGCCATCAACCCCGGCAACTCCGGCGGCCCGCTGCTGGATTCCGCCGGCCGGCTGATCGGCATCAACACCGCCATCTACAGCCCCAGCGGCGCCAGCGCCGGCATCGGCTTCGCGGTACCGGTGGACACGGTGAACCGGGTGGTGCCGGAGCTGATCGCCCGCGGCCGCTACAGCCGGCCAGCAGTGGGCGTGGAGATAGACGACACCCTCAACCGCCGGCTGGCCGCGGCTTTTGGCCGCGAGGGCGTGTTCGTGCTGCGGGTGGTGCCCGGCTCCGCCGCCGCCCAGGCCGGCCTCGCCGGCGTGCAGCTGACACCGGAAGGCGCGGTGCTGCCGGGCGACATCGTGGTCGCCATCGACGGCAAGAAGGTGGATTCGGTGGGCCGCTTCAGCGCCCGGCTGGACGACTACCGGGTCGGCGACACGGTGACGCTGACGCTGGAGCGCGATGGCAAGACGCGGGAAGTGCAGGTGGTGCTGCAGCCGGGCGGCGGTTGAGCGGCCTGGCAGCCGGCCGGGCTGCCTGGTCCGCCTGGATCGGGAATGCTCAGGCGCTTTGCGGAAATTCAGCGATTCACATCCACCACCAAGCGGCCGCGCACCCGCCCGGCCAGCAGTTCGCCGGCAAGCGGGATGGCCTCGCTGAGGCCAACCTCCCGCGTCATCACCTCCAGCAGCGCCGGATCCAGGTCGCGGGCCAGGCGTTCCCAGGCCTGCAGGCGGTCCGGCCGCGGACACATCACGCTGTCCACCCCGGCCAGGGTCACGCCGCGCAGGATGAAGGGCGCCACCGAGGCCGGCAGGTCCATGCCCTGCGCCAGGCCGCAGGCCGCCACCACGCCGCGGTAGCGCAGGCTGGCGCAGACGTTGGCCAGGGTGTGGCTGCCTACGGTGTCCACCGCCGCCGCCCAACGCTCCTTGCCCAGCGGCTTGCCCGGCGCGGATAGTTCGGCACGGTCGATGATGGCGGAAGCGCCCAGCTTCTTCAGGTAGTCCGCCTCCGCCGGCCGGCCGGTGGAGGCGACCACGGTGTAGCCCAGGCGGGCGAGCACCGCCACCGCCACGCTGCCGACGCCGCCGGCCGCGCCGGTCACCAGCACTTCGCCCCAGCCGGGCGTCACGCCGTGGCGCTCCAGCACCAGCACGCACAGCATCGCGGTATAGCCGGCGGTGCCTATGGCCATCGCCTGGCGCGGCGAGAAGGCTGCCGGCAACGGCACCAGCCAGTCGCCCTTCAAGCGCGCCTTCTGTGCCAGCCCGCCCCAATGCACCTCGCCCACGCCCCAGCCGTTGAGCACCACCTGGTCGCCCCGTTGGTACTCCGGGTGGCCGCTGTGCGTCACCGTGCCGGCAAGGTCGATGCCGGGCACCATCGGAAAACGCCGCACCACCGGGTTGGTGCCGGTGATGGCCAGGCCGTCCTTGTAATTGAGGGTGGAATAGGCGACGTCCACCATCACGTCGCCCTCGGGCAGCGCGCCCTCGTCCAGTTCCGTCAGCGCGGCGCGGTAGCCCGCTTCATCCTTGTCGATCCGGATTGCCTTGAACATCCTGCCTTCCTCCATGATGTCGCCCGGCGCCACCGGGCATCAGGCCGGCCGCTTCAGCGGCGCGGCAATGTGGCGATGAAGCCCTCGGCAAACAGGCGCAGCGCCCGCTCGCCGCCCTCCAGCTTGGCCCTCAGCACCGCGCCTTCCCAGCCAGTCCAGAAATAGGCGGCAAGACGGGCGCAGTCGGCACTCGCCGCCAGTTCGCCGGCCTCTTTCGCCGCCTCCAGGCAGCCGGCCAGCCGGCCTTCCCAGTCGGCCAGCACCGCGCGCAGGCTCTCCCGGTAGGCCTCCGGCAGCGCGGCGATCTCCTGCCCCAGGTTGCCGACCAGGCAGCCGCGGCGGAAGGCGTGGCGCGCCATGCCGGTGCAGGCGTCGTCCACGAAAGCTTGCAGCCGCGCCAGCGGCGACAGCGCCTCGTCGAGGAAATGGCGATCCAGCTTGCGGGCGAAGTAGGCGGCGTAGCGCTCTATCAGCGCCGCGCCGAAGGCTTCCTTGCTGTCGAAGTAGTAATAGAAGGAACCTTTGGGCACGCCGACGCGGCGCAGCAGTTCGTCCAGCCCGCTGGCGACGAAGCCCTTCTCGGTGAGCACCCCCAGCCCGGCGCGCAGCAGGGCTTCCCGCGTATCACGGGTGGCATCCACGCGCGGCGGGCGGCCAGGTTTGCGGCGCATCGGAGGGCTGGCGGCCGGGCCGGTCGCGCTACCCACGGGCATGTCGGTCGGGGCTGATGAGCTCATGCCCGGAATATTAGACCGATCGTCTACAAAATCAAGCCGAGGAGGCTTTTCCCTGCTGGCAAACTGTTACGCTCAGAAATCGAACAGGCTGACACTGTTACGAATCAGTGCCCGATGGTGTACTGCCGCTGCCGTTCCTCCGGCGCTCGACTCCGGCGTCCGGGCAGGCGGCGCGACGAGGAAAACACCACCATGTCAGCATCCACCAGCCGGGCCCACGACGCCCGCATCCTGTTCTACACCAAGACCGGCAAGGTCCATCCCCGCGAAGTGCGCGGCTACTACGACAGCCTGCGCTGGGCCATGGTCTGGCTCACCCAGATCGTGTTCTACGGTGCCTGCTGGCTCAGCTGGGACGGCCGCCAGGCGCTGCTGTTCGACATCGCCGAGCGCAAGTTCTACTTCTTCGGTCTGGTGCTGTGGCCGCAGGACGCGCTGCTGCTGGCCATCCTGCTCATCATCTCCGCCACCGCGCTGTTTCTGGCGACGGCGGTGGCTGGCAGGCTGTTCTGCGGCTTCGCCTGTCCGCAGACGGTCTATACCGCCATCTTCCGCTGGGTGGAGGCGCGCATCGAAGGCGACCACCTCGCCCGCATGCGCCTGGACCAGGCGCCAGCCGGCCCCCGCAAGCTGGCGCTGAAGACGGCCAAGCATGCGTCCTGGCTGGTGATTTCGCTGTGGACCGGCATTACCTTCGTCGGCTACTTCACCCCGCTGCAGGGGCTGCTGGCGGAGATAGCGCAGCTCTCGCTGGGCGGCTGGGCAGCTTTCTGGGTGGGCTTCTACGCTCTCTTCACCTATCTGCAGGCCGGTTTCGCGCGGGAGATGGTGTGCCAGCACATGTGCCCCTATTCCCGCTTCCAGGGGGTAATGATCGACGCCGACACTTCGACCGTGTCCTACGACGCCCGCCGCGGCGAACCGCGCAAGGCCAAGCGCACCGGCGGCGCGCATGGCGACTGTGTGGACTGCAGCCTGTGCGTGCAGGTGTGCCCCACCGGCATCGACATCCGCGAGGGCCTGCAGTACCAGTGCATCAACTGCGGCCTGTGCGTGGATGCCTGCGACAAGGTGATGGACAAGGTTGGCAGCCCCACCGGCCTGATCCGCTTCGCTTCCGAGCGGCAGTTGGCCGGCGGCCAGGCGAAGGCGGTGTGGCTGCGGCCGCGGGTGCAGATCTACGCCAGCCTGCTGGTGGTGTTCACCGCGCTTGGCGCATGGACGCTGTCGCAGCGCATCCCGCTGCTGGCCGACGTGCTGCGCGACCGCGCGGTGCTGTTGCAGGAGGCGGCGGACGGCAGCATAGAGAACAGCTACACGCTGAAGCTGATGAACCTGGTGGAAGCGCCGCGCCGCTTCGCGGTGACGGTGGATGGCCCGGCCGGCGCCCGCCTCGTCGGTAACAGCAGCTTCGACGTGCCGGCGGGCAGCGTGCTGCCGGTGTCGGTCACCGTGGCCGCCGCGCCGGATGCCTCACGCTCCGGCGCCCAGCCGGTGCGCTTCCATATCAGCGCGGTGGATGATCCGGCGGTGCGCATCGTCGAGCAGAGCTCCTTCCTGCTGCCGTGAGCGCCTGCCCCGCCTTCAGTGCCGCGCATCCAGCATCTCGCGCAGCGGCACTGGCAGGCGGGCACGCAGGCGGGCGACGATGGCTTCCTCGTTGCGCGTCCACAGGATGCCCAGCCAGATCACCAGCAGGCCGAGCGCGGTGAGCATGAAGGGGAAGAGCACGCTGTCCTTGAACACGTCGTAGGCGAGGTGGCCGAGGTAGAAAGAGGCGCCCAGGCCGCCGAAGACGACGAAGACCCGCCGCGCCAACGCCGCACCGATGCCTATCATCGCCAGGTTGATGCAGAAGTAGAGGAACTTGCCGAGCTCGTCATGGGAATCCATGGCGCTCAGCCCGCCCCAGAAGGCGACGACGCCGAAGAGATAGAGCCAGAAGGCGAAGTCGCGCTGCTGCCGGGTACGCACATCCACCCAGAAGGCGAACAGCGCCATCGCCAGCCCGAACCACAGCGAAACCAGCTTGCGCAGCTGCCAGTCGTAGTCGCCATCCAGGCTGAGGTAGGGCACCAGGTCCATGCTGATGTACCACAGCGTCACCGCCACCGGCATGACCATGAAAGGCAGGCGGTAGCGCCACAGCAGGATGGCGGCGGCGGCCAGCGTCGCCAGCTCCATCATCAGCCAGCGCCAGTCGATATGGGTATGGTAGGCGCGGAAAGGCCGGCCATCCGCCCACCAGCCCAGGCCCACCTGCAGCCCATATACCGCCAGCGGCACCAGCACCACGACGAAGGCGCCGGCGATGCCGGCCGGAATCGCCAGCCGCCTGTGCAGCAGGAATTCGACGAAGGCCAGGCCGGCAGCGCCATAGCCGAGCGCAATCGCCATCAGCCCCCAGCCGCCGAAGCGCTCCCAGCCCAGGTTCATGAACAGCGACATCGCGCCTATCGCCAGCATGCCGCCGAGGTAATAGAGGATGTGCGCCGCCTTGAAGCGCGGCACGTCCTGGTTGCGCGTTTCCAGGAAGCGCCACAGCGCCTCGGCCTGGCTCTCGCTCAGCACGCCAGCGGCACTCGCGTCCTGGAGCGCCTTGCGGTTCAGTTCCATCTCGTTGTTCCTCGATCTTGGAGCGGACGCGCAAGGGTAAGGCAGGAAAGCGCGGCCGCGGTGCAGGGGCCTGGGACGGCAGTTGGGATGGCCCGCTTTGGGCAATTGCCGCCGCAGGTGCGCCGCGCCCAGCCCCGCGGGCCAAGCGGTGGCGGCCGGCCCCGATGTTCAGACGCTCTTGTTCTTGCGCCCCAGCCAGCCCTTCACCGCGGCGCCGACGCCCAGCGCGGCCAGCGCGATCACCTTGGCGAACTTGGCCAGGAAGGCGCCCATCACCGCCAGCAGGCCCAGCTTCTTCGCCGCAGCGCCGCCCACCAGCGCGGCCAGGCCGTATTCGGCCACCTTGTCCACGCTGCTGTCGAAATCGCCGTAGCGCTTGCCCTCGTTGAAGCTGAGGCCGGCGAGCAACTGGCGGGCGATCGGCTTTTCCGCCTCGACGCTGGCGAGATCGGTCACCAGGTTCATCGAGTAGTAGCCTTCGCGGCCGAGCTGGTAGGTGTTGTAGTTCACCCCGGCGCCGCTGTCCTCGGCGGGGTGCTTGTCCCTCACCTCCGCCGACCACACCAGCCTGTGGGTGCTGGCGTCGTAGGCGGGCTTTTCCACCCAGCCGGCGACGACGAATTCGGCGATGCCGCGGGCAGCGCGCTGCTCGTTGGCCTGCTCGGTGCCGTCCTTGAGGTTCTGCAGCAGCTCGTCGGCATCCCAGTCCTTGGCGTCGTCGTCCTTCACATAGCCGGCGCGCTCGAAGCGCACGCTGACGAAGCCGTTCATCTGCTCGCCGATGACCAGGCCGAGGAAATCGCCGTCGGTGAGATTGCCCATGGCATGCATCAGCCGGGCTGCTTCCACCTTGGGGATGAAGGAGAAGCCGGCCGGCAGGTCGAGTGCGCCCTGGTCGCCCAGGGAAATCAGCGCCGGACCATGTTGCTGCGCCGCCGAAGCGGCCTCGGAAGCAGCTTCCAGCTCGCTGGCCTGGGAGGTCGCAGCCGCACCGGCGGGCGGGGTTTCGGCGAAAGCGGGAGATGCAAGCAGGAGGGCAAGGGAAGAAAGGCAGGCGGCCAGGCCGTTGCCGAACAGACGCAGGGACATGATGTGGAATCCGCGGGAAAAAGAAAGAGCGCCAAGAGAACAACAAAGGGGAACAGCAAGGGCGAGACAATACGCCGCCGCAATCACCGCGTCATCATGACTTTCGAGTGAAGGCCGGCTCCGCCCCTGCGCGGCGGGTTCACCCCGAGCGCATCCCTCGCCCAAAGCCCTTAGAATCGCCCGCCTCGACTTATCCTTTCCCTGGCGACCCCACCATGATCTCCAGCTTCACCCCGCCGCAACGCATCCTGATGGGCCCCGGCCCCTCCGACGTGCCGCAACGCATCCTGGACGCGATGGCGCGCCCCACCATAGGCCATCTGGACCCGGCCTTCGCCGAGCTGATGGAGCAGACCAAGACCCTGCTGCGCTACGCCTTCCAGACCGAGAACGCGCTGACCTTCCCGGTTTCCGCGCCCGGCTCTGCCGGCATGGAGATGTGCTTCGTGAACCTGGTCGAGCCGGGCGATACCGTCATCGTCTGCCGCAACGGCGTATTCGGCGGCCGCATGCTGGAGAACGTGAAGCGCTGCGGCGGCGTGCCGGTGGTGGTGGATGACGCCTGGGGCGCGGCGGTGGATCCCGCCAAGGTGCGCGCCGCCTTCGAAGCCAACCCGCAGGCGCGGATGCTGGCCTTCGTGCATGCCGAGACCTCCACCGGCGCCCAGTCCGACGCCGCGGCGCTGGCCGCCATCGCCCGCGAGTTCGGCGCCCTGACCATCATGGACTGCGTCACCTCGCTGGGCGGCACGCCGGTGCGGGTCGATGAATGGGGCATAGACGCCGCCTACTCCGGCAGCCAGAAATGCCTCTCCTGCACGCCGGGCCTGTCGCCGGTGACCTTCTCCGAGCGCGCGGTGGAACGGGTGCGCGCCCGCCGCATGCCGGTGCAGAGTTGGTTCCTGGATCTCAGCCTGGTGCTGGGCTACTGGCAGTCCGGCGGCCACCGCACCTACCACCACACCGCACCGGTGAATCCGATGTACGCGCTGCACGAAGCGCTGGTGATGCTGCGCGAGGAAGGCCTGGAGAACGCCTGGGCCCGCCACCGTGCGATGCACCTGCGACTGAAGGCGGAGCTGGAAGCGCTGGGGCTGAGCTTCGTCGTCGCCGAGCAGGATCGCCTGCCGCAGTTGAATGCGGTGCATGTGCCGGCCGGCGTGGACGAGGCCGCCATCCGCGCCCGTCTGCTGACGGAGTTCGACCTGGAGATCGGCGCCGGCCTGGGCGATATGGCCGGCAAGATCTGGCGCATCGGCCTGATGGGCCACTCCGCCCGCGAGGAAAACGTGCTGCACTGTGCGGATGCGCTGCGCCAGTGCCTGGGCGGCGAGCGCATGGCGGCCTGAGCTCAGCCTGTGCCCGCCGCCCTGCCCGGCTGAGGCCGGGCTGGCCCCGGGGCCAGCACGCAGAAACGACAACGCCGGCTTTACGCCGGCGTTGTTCCATCCACCTGCTGACGAAAGCCTCAGCCCGAACGGCTGCCGGCCTTCGCCCGCGCTGGCATCAGAGGTTTTCCAGCCGCAGCCGGGTCACCTTGCCCTGCACCACCGGCAGCGCCTCGATCTTGGCGATGGCGGCGTTGGCGTTCTTCTCCACCGTCTGGTGGGTCAGCATGATGATGTCGGTCTGGGCTTCGCCCTCGGCCGGCTCCTTCTGGATCATCGCATCGATGGAAATCTGGCTGTCGGCCAGGATGCGGGTGATGTCGGCGAGCACGCCCGGCTTGTCCTCCACCCGCAGGCGCAGGTAGTAGGAGGTCACGACCTCGTCGATCGGCAGCACGGCCACGTCCTGCATCTGGTCCGGCTGGAAGGCCAGGTGCGGCACGCGGTGCTCCGGGTCGGCGGTGTGCAGGCGGGTGACGTCCACCAGGTCGGCGATGACGGCGGAGGCGGTCGGCTCGGCCCCGGCGCCCTTGCCGTAGTACAGCGTGGCGCCGACGGCGTCTCCCTGCACCAGCACCGCGTTCATCGCGCCTTCGACGTTGGCGATCAGGCGCTTTTCCGGGATCAGCGTCGGATGCACCCGCAGTTCCACGCCTTCGTCGCGGCGGCGGGCGATGCCCAGCAGCTTGATGCGGTAGCCCAGCTGTTCGGCGTAGGCGATGTCCACCGCCTGCAGCTTGGTGATGCCTTCCACATAGGCCTTATCGAACTGCATCGGGATGCCGAAGGCGATGGCGCTCATGATGGTCGCCTTGTGCGCGGCGTCCACGCCCTCGATGTCGAAGGTGGGATCGGCTTCGGCATAGCCCAGCGCCTGGGCTTCCTTCAGCACTTCGGCAAAGGGCAGGCCCTTGTCGCGCATCTCCGACAGGATGAAGTTGGTGGTGCCGTTGATGATGCCGGCCAGCCACTGGATGCGGTTGGCCGACAGACCTTCGCGCAGCGCCTTGATGATGGGAATGCCGCCAGCGACCGCCGCCTCAAAGGCAACCATCACCCCCTTCTTCTGCGCCGCGGCGAAGATCTCGTTGCCATGCACCGCGAGCAGCGCCTTGTTGGCGGTGACGACATGCTTGCCGTTCTCGATCGCCTTCAGCACCAACTCGCGGGCAATGCCGTAGCCACCGATCAACTCGACGACGATGTCCACTTCCGGGTCGGCGACCACGGCGAAGGCATCATCGCTCAGCTTCACCTCGTCACCGGCCGCGACGCTGCGGGCCAGCTCGAGGTTCTTGTCGGCCACCGTGGTAATTCGGATCGGGCGCCCGGCGCGGCGGGTGATTTCCTCCGCATTGCGTTTGAGGACGGTGTAGGTGCCACCACCTACGGTTCCGATGCCCAGCAGGCCAACGTTGATCGGTTTCATTCAGTGCTTCCGTGTGTGTCGTTGAGAGTGATTCAGGTGCCGTGGCGCTTGCGGTAGCCGTCGAGGAAACGGGCAATGCGGCCGATGGCATCCCGCAGGTCATCCTCGTGCGGCAGGAAGACCAGGCGGAAGTGGTCGGGCTTGATCCAGTTGAAGCCGGTGCCCTGCACCAGCAGTACCCGCTCGGCCTCCAGCAACTCGGCGATGAAGGCCTGGTCGTCGGCGATCGGGTACATCTCGGGATCCAGCCGCGGGAACATGTACAGCGCCGCCTTGGGCTTGACGCAGCTGACGCCGGGAATGGCGGTGATCAGCTCGTGCGCCAGGTCGCGCTGGCGGCGCAGCCGGCCGCCGGGGCCGACCAGGTCGTCGATGCTCTGGTAGCCGCCCAGCGCGGTCTGGATGGCGTATTGGCCGGGCACGTTGGCGCACAGGCGCATCGAGGCCAGCATGTTCAGGCCTTCGATGTAGTCCTGGGCGTGGCGCTTGTCGCCGCACACCACCATCCAGCCGGCGCGGTAGCCGCAGGAGCGGTAGTTCTTGGACAAGCCGTTGAAGACGATGGTGAGCACTTCGTCCGACACCGCGGCCAGCGAGGTGTGGCTGGCGCCGTCGTACAGCACCTTGTCGTACACCTCGTCGGCGTACAGGATCAGGCCATGCTGGCGGGCGATGTCCACGATGCCGCGCAGCGTCTCTTCCGGGTACAGCGCGCCGGTCGGGTTGTTCGGGTTGATCAGCACCAATGCGCGCGTGTTCGGCGTGATGCGGCTGCGGATGTCGTCCAGGTCTGGCAGCCAGCCATTGGCTTCGTCGCACACGTAGTGCACCGGCGTGCCGCCGGACAGGCTGACCGCGGCGGTCCACAGCGGATAGTCCGGCGCCGGCACCAGCACCTCGTCGCCGGCATCCAGCAGCGCGTTCATCGCCATCACGATCAGCTCGGACACGCCGTTGCCGATGTAGATGTCTTCCAGCGTCACACCCTTGATGTGCTTCTGCTGGGTGTAATGCATGATCGCCTTGCGCGCGGCGAAAATACCCTTGGAATCGGAATAGCCGGCCGAATTCGGCAGGTTGCGGATCATGTCCAGCTGGATCTCTTCCGGCGCGTCGAAGCCGAAGGAGGCCAGGTTACCGATGTTCAGCTTGGTGATCTTGAGGCCTTCGTCCTCCATCTGCTTGGCGCGGACCAGCACCGGGCCGCGGATGTCGTAGCAGACGTCGGCGAGCTTGGCGGATTTCTTGACCGGACGCGGTACGGCGGCAGCGGCGGCGGCCTCGGCCTTGACCACCGGTTCCGTGGGTGCCATTGCCAGATTCAAAGTCTTCGCCGCATTCATGTCCGTAGGGTCCTGTGTCGTGGAGGTTTGGCACGCGTCGGTGCCGGGAAGCGCGGACCGCCTTCCGGCCGCTGCATCGCAGCTGCCGCCCCCGGCGGGCGCCGCGCGCCGGATCGGGGGAAAAGGGTGCTATCTTAGCCCTGCCCGCCGCAGCGCGGCAATTGACGCGGAGCCCCCTGCACTCCGCCCGGACCGCCCGCCATGAAGCTCAATCTCGATCGCAATTCCACGGCCAACGTCGTCACCGGCTACGGCCCCGGCCACCTCCTGGTCAACAAGGTCCGCCACGACGGCAACCTGCTGCTCACCGCGGACCGCATCGTCACCGGCTGGGCGCCCGGCGGCTTCGCCGGCCTCACCGCCGAGGACTTCGCCGCGGTACGCGAACTCGGCACCGAGATCGTCATCGTCGGTACCGGCGAGCGCCAGCGCTTCCCCGCGCCCGCCCTGCTGCGCCCCCTGATCGACGCCCGGGTAGGTTTCGAGATCATGGATCTGGCGGCCGCCTGCCGTACCTACAACATCCTCGTCGGTGAAAGCCGCTCGGTGGCCGCGGCGCTGATGTTCGACCCCGCCGGCTGAGCGCGGCGTCATTCCGCTTAGCCCATAGCCTCCAGTCTCCCGGGCGCGATTGTCAGCCGCGCCCTTTGTCCATTACGCTGCGGTCAGGCCAATCACAGGAGGCAACATGACCGCAACGTCCGCGCCAGATTTCGACCTGGCCGCCACCGGCGGCAACACCGTGGCGCTTTCCGCGCTGCGGGGCAGCAAGGTGGTGCTGTACTTCTACCCCAAGGACAACACCCCGGGCTGCACCAACGAAACCAAGGATTTCGGCGCGCTCCATCCCGCCTTCGCCGAGGCGGGCTGCAAGGTCTTCGGCATTTCCCGCGACAGTCTCAAGTCGCATGAAAACTTCAAGGCCAAGCTGGAACTTCCCTTCGATCTCATTTCCGATCCCGAGGAGACCGCCTGCAACGCGTTCGGCGTGATGAAGATGAAGAACATGTACGGCAAGCAGGTCCGCGGGGTGGAACGCAGCACCTTCGTGATTGCCACCGACGGCACCATCGCCCGCGAATGGCGCGGCGTGAAGGTTGCCGGCCATGCCGAGGAAGTCCTCGCCTTCGTCCGCTCGCTCTGAGTCCCCGTGGGCCGGGCGAAGCTCTCCGCCGCAACTGCACGCAACACCCCGATCGCGTACGGAGAAACGACCCGGCCAGCCCCTCACTTCCCCGCCAGCCAGAGGTCATCGATGCCAGCAGCCGCCACGTCCAAGGAAAAGAAAGCCGCCGCTCCCCGTGCCCGGCGCACGGCCAGCGCGGCGAAGACCAAGCTCTTCGTGCTAGACACCAACGTCCTGATGCACGACCCCACCAGCCTCTACCGCTTCGAGGAGCACGACATCTACGTGCCCATCATGACGCTGGAGGAGCTGGACAATAACAAGAAGGGCATGTCCGAAGTCGCCCGCAACGCCCGCCAGGCGAGCCGGATGATGGACGAGATCGTGTCCTCCTGCCTCGACAAGATGGAGGCCGGCATCCCGCTCAAGGAGCCGTCCCACGACCTCGCCACCGGCAAGCTCTTCCTGCAGACCGAGGCCATCAACGTCACCCTCCCCGCGGCGCTACCCACCGCCAAGGGCGACAACCAGATTCTCGCGGTAGTGATGTTCCTCGCCGAGCGCTTCCCCGGCCGGGCGGTCATCCTGGTGTCCAAGGACATCAACATGCGCATCAAGGCACGCGCCCTCGGCCTGGACGCGCAGGACTACTTCAACGACAAGGTGCTGGAGGACACCGACCTCCTCTACACCGGCACCCGCGAACTGCCGGCGGACTTCTGGGAGACCCACGGCAAGGGCATGGAGTCGTGGAAGACCGAGGGCCGGACCCTGTACCGGCTGAAGGGCCCGCTGGCTCCCAACCTGCTGATCAACGAGTTCCTCTACCAGGACGGTGAAACCCCGCTGGAAGCCTGGGTCAAGGAGAAGACCGGCCGCACGGTGGTCATCGAAACGCTGATCGACTACAGCCACCAGAAGAACAACGTGTGGGGCATCACCTCGCGCAACCGGGAGCAGAACTTCGCCCTCAACCTGCTGATGAACCCGGAGATCGACTTCGTCACCCTGCTCGGCCAGGCCGGCACCGGCAAGACCCTGCTGACCCTGGCGGCCGGCCTCACCCAGGTGCTGGAGACGAAGCGCTATTCCGAGATCATCATGACCCGCGTCACCGTGCCGGTGGGCGAGGACATCGGCTTCCTGCCTGGTACAGAGGAAGAGAAGATGGCGCCGTGGATGGGTGCGCTCGAGGACAACCTCGACGTGCTCAACGGAACCACAGGCGAGGGCGGCGACTGGGGCCGCGCCGCCACCCGCGACCTGATCCGCAGCCGCATCAAGATCAAGAGCCTCAACTTCATGCGCGGCCGCACTTTCATCAACAAGTTCCTCATCATCGACGAAGCGCAGAACCTCACGCCCAAGCAGATGAAGACGCTGATCACCCGCGCCGGCCCCGGCACCAAGGTGGTCTGCCTGGGCAACATCGCGCAGATCGACACGCCCTATCTCACCGAAGGCAGTTCCGGCCTCACCTTCGCGGTGGATCGTTTCAAGGGCTGGCCGCACTCCGGCCACGTCACACTGCAACGCGGCGAGCGCTCCCGCCTCGCCGACCACGCAGCGGAAGTGCTTTAAAGCAGCGCCCCCGGCGGCAGGCGAACAAGGGCCATCGGGGGCAACTGATTTATTTCTAAAATACTACGCAACAAAGCAATATCAAAAAAATTAAATAAAAATCAATAGTTTGAAAAAAAGAAAGCAGGCCTTCTGCCCTGAAACCTTCTGAAACACCTGTTTTCCCCTGCTGCACCTCGGGTTATGATCCGCGCGCATAAGTAAAACTACGATTGACGGAGCTGCCAGAACGCTGAAAGCCGCGTCTCCACTGGCTGCGCTCGCTGCTCCGCCCCCTGACTGGAGTTTGCAGCACCCCATGGACATGCGCGCAACACGTCCTCCCCCTGCCGCCCCCGAGGCGGCCTGGCCCCAGGAACGCTTCCTCGACCCGAAACGCCCCATCGTCACCAAGACCGACCTGGAAGGCCGCATCACCTACGCCAACCCGGCCTTCGTCGCCATCAGCGGCTTCTCCCGCGAGGAGCTCATCGGCGCCCATCACAACATCGTTCGCCATCCGGACATGCCGAAGGCGGCCTTCGCCGACCTGTGGCGCACCGTCCAGGCCGGGCATCCCTGGCGGGGTCTGGTGAAGAACCGCGCCAAGAATGGTGATTTCTACTGGGTGGATGCCTACGTCACCCCGCTCACGGAGAGTGGTAGAACGATCGGCTACATGTCGGTGCGAAATGCTCCCAGCGGCACGGACCGCGCGGCAGCCGAGGTCCTGTACGCAGCAGTGGCCAGGGGTACGCAACAATTGCCTCCCACCCCCCTGCAGGGTGGCATGCCGCTGGGCTGGCTGAGCGGCGGCGGCCTTGCGCTTGTCACCCTGCTGGGCTCAGGCAGCGCCTTTACCACCGGCTTCATATCCTTCAGCCTGCTGGCACTCCAGCTAGCGACGGCGCTCTGCCTCTGGCTGCTGCTGCGAGCCTCGGTGACCTCACCGCTGCAGGCTGCACTGCAACTCTTCCACCAGGTTTCGGAAGGCAATCTCAAGGCAGAGATAAGCGCCCGAGGCTGTCGTGAGCTGAGCACCCTGCTCACCTCGGTACGCTCCATGCAGGTGAGCCTGCGCGCCCTGATAGGCGACGTAGTCTCCTCCGCCGGCGACACCGCCCGCGAGGCCGGCCTGCTCTACAGCAATGCCAGACGCCTGCAGCAGGGTTCTCGGGAACAGGCAGACCAGATCTCTTCTTCGGCCGCTGCCATGCAGGAGCTGGCTGTCTCGGTCAGCGAGATCGCCGGCACCACCGACAGCAGCGCGCGTGAGGCCGGCGAAGCGCTGCGGGTCACCGAGGAGGGCCAGCGCAACATGAACCACGCGGCCGACACCACTCACAAGGTGGCAGACGCGGTGGCGGACAACGAGCGCATGCTGGATGCGCTTTCCGAGTCGGTGGAGAAAATAGGCGCCGTGGCCGCCTCCATCAGCCAGATCGCCAAGCGCACCAACCTGCTGGCGCTGAATGCCGCCATCGAGGCGGCCCGCGCGGGCGAACAGGGCCGCGGTTTCGCGGTGGTGGCCGGAGAAGTCACCGACCTGGCCGGCCAGACACAGCAGAGTACCGAAAGCATCGCCAGCCTTGTGGCGGAGATCAATGAACGCCGTGCGGACGTGATCGCCAGCATGCGCTCGCTGCGCGAAGGCGTCTCCGACAGCGTGGGCACCATACGCACCGTGGTCTCCGAGCTGGAGGTCATCTCCCGCGCCAACACCACGGTGGCCGGCAATGCGGTGGAGGTCCGGCACATGCTGCGGCAACAGGAACAGGCCTCCACCGAGGTTGCCAACATCATGGAGCGGATGAGCAGCCTGACCGACGACAACCTGGATGCGGTCGGCCGGGTGGAGCAGGCGGCCGGCGCACTGGAGACCACTTCCCGCGAGTTGCAGCTGCTGGTCGGACACTTCGAACGCCGCATGTGATGCCGGCTGACGCCGGCATTGCATCTTCATCCGGGTGAGCGGCTCCGCCACCCGGAACTTGCGCCAGATCAGTCAAGGCGGGAGCGCCAACCCTATAATCCGCCGTATTCCATTCGCGGATCGCGCCATGACCGCCACCGCCGCCGAAATGCTGGTCGGAGCCAGTTCGGACTTCCTCAAGCGCTTCTCCCCCTTCAACCGCATGGAGGCGGATGCGCTGGCCTTCCTGGCTGGGCGCGCGGTACTCGCCTTCCATCCCAAAGGCAGCGCCATCCTGACGCCCGAGATGGGCCAGGCGCGCAGTTTCTACATCGTTCAGCGCGGCAAGGTGCAGGCGCGCCAGGTGGGTGCGACCGCCGTCACCGAATACGCCAGCATGACGCTGGGGCCAGGCGAGTGTTTCCCCATCGGCGCCATCTCCGCCGCCCGCCCCTCCACCAACAGCTACCTGGCGGTGGAAGACAGCTTCTGCTTCCAGATCGGCGCCGATGATTTCCTGCAACTGATGCAGATGAGCCCGGTGTTCCATCTCTTCTGCACCCAGTACATCGCCAGCCTGCTCAACCAGTCGCGGCAGCAGTTGCAGACCACCTTCACCCAGCGCGCCGCCGAACAGCAGACGATGACCACGCCGCTGGGCCAGCTCGTCAAGCAGGCGCCCATCCACGTCGCACCGGAAACGCCCACGCGCGGCGCGCTGGAGAAGATGGCCGAGCACCGCATCGGCTGCATCGTGGTGGCGGACCGGGACAGCCGGCCAGTCGGCATCCTCACCCAGAGCGATCTGCTGCCGCGGGTGGTGCTGCCGGGCTTCGAATTGTCGCGCCCCATCAGCGAGGTCATGACGGCCAATCCGCACCAACTCCCCACCAGCGCCTCCGCCTACGACGCCGCGCTGGAGATGGCCACCCACGGCGTACGCCATCTGCTGGTGATCGACAACGACGGCAAGCTGAAGGGCGTGGTCTCGGAGCGGGATCTGTTCTCCCTGCAGCGCATCAGCTTGCGCCAGATCCGAGCCGGCATCGACAGTGCCCAGGATGTGGAGGCGCTGCAGCGGGCCAGCCGCGACATCCGCGCGCTGGCGCTCAACCTCATCGCCCAGGGTGTAGGCGCCGAACAGCTCACCCAGTTCATCTCCGCCCTCAACGACGCCCTCACCCGCCGCATCATCGCGCTCGCGCTGGAGCGGCACGACCTCTACGGCATCGACCACGCCTGGTTCGCCTTCGGTTCAGAAGGCCGCCATGAGCAGACCCTGTCCACCGACCAGGACAACGGCATCATATGGCAATGCCCGGAACTCCAGGACGTGGAGCGTATCCGCCAGCGCCTCATCGCCTTCGCCCGCGACGTCAACGAAAGCCTCGCCGCCTGCGGCTTCCCGCTATGCAAGGGCAACATCATGGCCAGCAACCCGGCGCTGTGCCTGACGCTGGACGAATGGAAGGAGCGCTTCAGCCACTGGATACGCGAGCCCGATCCGCAGGCCCTGCTCAACGCCTCCATCTTCTTCGACTTCCGCGTGCTCCATGGCAACGAACGCCTGGGCGACCAACTGCGCAACTGGCTCAATCGCAACGCCCGCAACACCCCGGCCTTCCTGCGCATGATGGCCTCCAACGCCCTGCAGGTATCGCCGCCGCTGGGCCGCATCCGCGACTTCGTGCTGGAAGACGACGGCACCATAGACCTGAAGACCTGCGGCGCCCGCCTGTTCGTCGACGCCGCCCGCATCCTCGCCCTGCGCACCGGCGTGGATTCCAGTTCCACCGCCCAGCGCCTGCGCCAGGCCGCCACCCGGCTGGGCGGACAGCAGGAGGAGGTTGCCGCCATCCTCGACGGCTTCCACTTCATCCAACTGCTGCGGCTGCGCTCCCAGCACCTGGAAACCGAGCATGGCGCACCCGGCGACAACAAGATCAATCCGGACAGCCTCAACGAACTGGACAGACGCATCCTCAAGGAAGCCTTCCGCCAGGCGCGCAAGATCCAGCTACGCCTCAAGCTGGACTACCAACTATGAGCAACTGGCTCACCCGTCTGCTGTCCGGCAGTTCCCGTCCCAACACCGAGCTGCCGCACTTTGAAACCCGCTATGTGGTAGTGAACACCGAAGCCAGCGGGCTGAATCCCGACAGCGACCGACTGCTCGCGGTGGCCGCCCTCGGGATCGAAGACGGCGTCCTTGATCCCCGGGACAGCTATTACGCGGCCATCACGCCCTCCGCCGACGACGCCCTCAGCGGCCTGCTCGACTTCATCAGCGGAAAACCGGTGGTCGCCTTCAACGCCGATCTCCAGCGCGCGCTACTGGGGCACACCCTGGGCAATCGCGCAAATGCCCTGGCGCAACCGCTCTACCTGGACCTCTATTACCTGCTGCCCGCCCTCTTCACCGAGAAACGGGAGCTGCCCGGCCGATTGGCCGACTGGATGGCGCTGTTGGACATCGAAACCTTCCAGCGCCATCACGCCCTGGGCGACGCCTGGGCCATCGCCCAGCTTTTCCTCGCCGTCCAAGGGAGGGCGCTGAGCCAGGGCCTGGCCACCGCCAGCGCCCTTGCCGAGGCGGAACACGCCTATCGACAACTACGACGGCAGGCTTAGGCGCCCCCCAACCCCGGCCGTGCCTGGTGCCACGGCCTAATCCTCGGAGGCGCCGGCTCCGGACGGGGTAAGCGTTTACACCTACGTCCTTGATGCGTATAGTCCGGCCGATGCGCTTCCGACCTACCCTCCTCGCCCTCGCCCTTTCCGCGGCACTGCTCTCACCGGCGCAAGCCCACGAAGCCGCCGTTCCGGCCCAGGAAGAGGCACACGGAACGCTGATGTCCGAGTATTCGGATGCGGTTCAGGACCTGGTCAACCAGGGTATGAGCTACCTGGGTATCCGCTATCGCTTTGGCGGTACTTCCCCCGAAACAGGCATGGACTGCAGCGGACTGGTACAGAACGTGTTCCGGAACGCAGTCGGCCTCGACCTGCCCCGCACCGCCCGCGAGATGGCGTCCCTGGGCGACAAGATCAATAGGCAGGAGTTGAAGCCGGGCGATCTCGTCTTCTTCAACACCATGCGCAAGGCCTTTTCCCACGTGGGCATCTACATGGGTGAAGGCCGCTTCCTCCACGCCCCCGCCCGCGGCGGCGGAGTCCGCATCGAAAGCATGTCCACCGCCTACTGGGCCAAGCGCTTCAACGGCGCCCGCAGGCTGGTGAACGAAGAAGAGGCGCTGCCGCTCGGCCACTGAGGCCAGCGGCAGCGCCTCTTCCGGCTGCCCGCATCCAGTTCCTTCCAGGCTTTCGCCCTATTTCTTGCGCTTGCTGCTCTTGCAGTTGCCGTTGCATGCACCGCAATCCTCGGTGATGCGCTTGCCCAGGGCCTGCTGCAGCGCACACACCGAGCGCCGACAACAAACGAACATCACCCCTTCCCGGCTGGCGGCTTCGCGAAAGCGCTGCATCACGTTGTGGCCAAGGAAATCGGTGAAGAGAATCACCATCTGAATGCCCGAGGGCAGCGGAGCAGTGCGCCGCTGATGGCTGCTGTCACGGCCGCTCACATGCGCGGCGATGCTGATACCAAACTGCTGCAGGACATCCGGGATATTGCCGAGGCGGTCGGCGCCAACGATCAGTGCGTTCATGCGATCTTCCTGTATGCGAACAATTCTCATCCGCATCATGATCGTAAAACGTGAGTTTTTCAACTGAGAATTTGTATCATTAACAATTAAAAGCGTTTCCCATCTTCCTCCGTTCCGCTCCGGAAACACCGCTGAGGAGAGAAACCATTTCCATACAATGGGATAAACCCTCCACGGGCACGGGATGCATAATCCCCAAGACGAGCATCTTCTCTCGCTGCGCCATGCCCTTCCTCTACCGCAACGCCCCGATGTTCGCCTCTCCCAACCCACCGTCGGCTCCAAAGCCATCGTTCCGGCGGGGGAGCGAGCGATGATCCCCTGGCTCACGGATCGCCCCTGTTTTCCTCCGGTCGAGCAGGCCCTGGTGGAACCCAATGGCCTGCTCGCCGCCGGCGGCCTATTGAGGCCGGAATGGCTGCTGGCCGCCTACCAGCACGGCATCTTTCCCTGGTACAGCGCCGGCGAACCCTTGCTGTGGTGGAGCCCCAACCCGCGCTTGATCCTGGAGCCTGCGGCGATCCGCATCACCCGCTCGCTTCGCAAGACGCTGCGCAGCCGGCGTTTCGAGGTACGCCTGGACACCGTCTTCGAAACGGTGCTGAAGGAATGCGCCGCGCCGCGCGAGCCGGGCGGCGGCACCTGGATCACGCCGGAGATGCAGGCGGCCTACTGCCGCATGCATGAACTTGGCTACGCCCACAGTGTGGAATGCTGGCGTGACGGCAGGCTGGTTGGCGGCCTTTACGGCATGGCGCTAGGCCGCGCCTTCTTCGGTGAATCCATGTTCTCGCGCGAAAGTGATGCCTCCAAAGTTGCGCTGGCCCACCTGGCGCGCTTCCTTGAGCGCCGGGAATATGCCGTGATAGATTGCCAGATGACCACAGCCCACCTGCTCTCCATGGGCGCGCGCGAAGTGCCGAGGCGGGAGTTCTGCGCCGGCCTCGCCCGCTGGACCCACGAGGGAGAACCGCCCGCACGCTGGAACAACGAGGCGCTGGTGGACATCGACTGGACCTGACGGAGATTGCTCGACGCTGAGCGCGAAGAACGATGCAGCAGGACTACCCTTACGCGCTGATCCAGTTCTACGCCACCGCGCCCTACGCGTGTTCCTACCTGCCAGACCGCATGGCGCGTTCCCAGGTCGCCACGCCAGGCCACCTCATTGACCCGCAGGTCTACAGCGAACTGGTGCGCCGCGGCTTCCGCCGCAGCGGCGTGTTCACCTACCGCCCGCATTGCGATCACTGCAATGCCTGCGTGCCGGTACGCATCCCCATCGCCCGCTATGAGCCAGACCGCAGCCAGCGCCGCGCCGGCAAGCGCCACGCAGACCTGGTCACCGATGAACATCCGCTGGTGTTCTCCGAGGAGCACTACATGCTGTATCAGCGCTACCAGGCCTCACGCCATGCCGGCGGCGGCATGGACCAGGACAACCGCGAGCAGTACGCCCACTTCCTGCTGCAGAGCCATGTGGACACCCGGCTGGTGGAGTTCCGCGAGGACGGCGTCCTGCGCATGGTGAGCGTGATCGACCGCCTTACCGACGGCCTCTCCAGCGTCTATACCTTCTACGACCCCGAAGTGGCAGGCAGCGCCTATGGCACCTACGGCATCCTGTGGCAGATCGATGCCTGCCGCCGGCTGCGCCTGCCCTATCTCTACCTCGGCTATTGGATAGGCGAAAGCCGCAAGATGGCCTACAAGGCACGGTTCCGGCCACTGGAAGGCTATCGCGACGGCGACTGGCGCCTGCTGGACACCTCCGCCCACGAAAGTTGAGCGCCGGTAGCGGGCGGTTCGCCGAGCAAGACGCGAATCGTTACAATCCCGCGATGCTCTACGACCTCGCCCGCCCTCTGCTGTTCTCGCTGGATGCCGAAACAGCCCACGAACTGGCCATCGCCTCCCTCAACCTCGCCGGCCGCGCCCTGCCCACCTGCAGCACCGACGCTTCCGATCCGGTCGAGGTGATGGGCCTGCGCTTTCCCAACCGTGTTGGCCTCGCCGCCGGCCTGGACAAGAACGGTGAGGCGATAGATGGCCTCGCCCGCCTCGGCTTCGGCTTCATTGAGATCGGCACGGTGACGCCGCGCCCGCAGCCCGGCAACCCGCGCCCGCGGCTGTTCCGGCTGCCGGAGGTGAAGGGCATCATCAACCGCATGGGCTTCAATAACCATGGGGTGGATGCGATGGTGGCCAACATCCGTGCCGCCAAGTTCAAGGGCGTCCTGGGCGTGAACATCGGCAAGAATCTCACCACGCCACTGGAAAACGCCTTCGATGACTACCGCCTGTGCCTGGAGAAGGTCTATCCGTTGGCGAGCTACGTCACCATCAACGTCTCGTCACCGAACACCAAGAACCTGCGCCAGTTGCAGGGCGGCAGCGAGCTGGACGACCTGCTCGGCCGGCTGAAAGCGGAGCAGCAGCGCCTGGCCGACCAGCACGGCCGCTACGTACCGCTGACGCTGAAGATCGCGCCCGATCTCGACGCTGCGCAGATCATCGAGATCGCCGACGCGCTGCGCCGCCACCGCATCGACGGCGTAATCGCCACCAACACCACCGTGTCGCGCGAGAAGGTACAGGGCCTGCGCTACGCCGAGCAGCAGGGCGGCCTGTCCGGCGCGCCGGTGTTCGAAGCCTCCACCGCGGTGGTCGCCCAACTGGCCCAGGCGCTCGCCGGGGAGCTGCCCATCATCGCCGCCGGCGGCATCACCGACGGCCGCTGCGCACGCGCCAAGCTGGAAGTTGGCGCGGCCCTGGTCCAGCTCTATAGCGGGCTGATCTACCGCGGCCCGGGCCTGATCGGCGAATGCATACGCGCCACAACCGAAGCGCCGGCCACCTGAGCCGCGCCTGAACACCGCGGCCATCGGGGGCGCAAACCAGCCCTTGGAGCGCCCGCCAGGGCTGTCGCCGGCCCCAAGCTCCAACGGTTCCCCCAAACGGCGGGCTTGAGCCGCCCGCCCCGGCGGCGCGATAATCCGCCGATTGCAGCCTGCCCCCGGGGCCATGAGCCATTACCTCTTCATCGTCATTGGCGCCGTCCTCGTCAATAACGTCGTCTTCGTCCGCATTCTCGGCTTGTGCCCCTTCATGGGCGTGTCCAAGAAGCTGGAGACCGCGGTGGGGATGGGGCTGGCGACTGCCTTCGTGCTCACGCTGGGCGCCGGCAGCAGTTACCTGATAGACCGCTACCTGCTGCAGCCGAACGATCTCGCCTACCTGCGCACGCTGTCCTTCATCGTCGTCATCGCCGCCATCGTTCAGCTCACCGAACTGGTCATCCAGAAGAGCAGCCCGCTGCTGCACCAGGTGCTGGGCATCTATCTGCCACTGATCACCACCAACTGCGCGGTGCTGGGCATCCCGCTGCTGAACGTCGGCATGGGCCACGATCTGCTGGAATCGCTGCTATTCGGCTTCGGCTCTTCCGCCGGCTTCACCCTGGCGCTGATCCTGTTCGCCGGGCTGCGCGAACGGCTGGAAGGCGCCGACGTGCCGGGGCCGTTCAAGGGCACCGCCATCGCCATGATCACCGCCGCCTTCATGAGCCTTGCCTTCATGGGCTTCGCCGGGCTGGACCGTTTCCGCTGAACGGCCCGCGCCACGAGTTCCCGCCATGCTCTCCGCCCTGCTCGTGATGACCGGTATCGCCCTGGCAATCGGCGCCGCGCTGGGCTACGCCGCCGTGCGCTTCCGCGTCGAGGGCGACCCGCTGGTGGAGAAGATAGATGCCATCCTGCCGCAGACGCAGTGCGGCCAGTGTGGCTACCCCGGCTGCAAACCCTACGCCCAGGCCATCGCTGGCGGCGAGGCGGAAATCAACCAGTGCCCGCCCGGCGGCGAGGAAGGCATACGCAAGCTGGCCGATCTGCTGGGCCGCGAGTTCAAGCCGCTGTCGGAGGCGCACGGCGTCGAGAAACCCAAGGCGGTGGCGGTGATCGACGAGCAAATCTGCATCGGCTGTACCTTGTGCATCCAGGCCTGTCCGGTGGATGCCATCGTCGGCGCGGCCAAGCAGATGCACACCGTGGTCGACAAGCTGTGTACCGGCTGCGAGCTGTGCGTGGCGCCCTGTCCGGTGGACTGCATCAGCATGGTGACGCAGGCGGAAACCGTGCAGACCTGGAAGTGGCGCTACCCGGTGGTGCCGCTGCGGGTCGAAGGGAAACGGGCGGCATGACGGCGCTGCGCAAGCTGTTCTCCTTCAATGGCGGGATCAAGCCGGAACCGCACAAGGCGGCCTCCACCGTCGAGCCCATCGCCGTCGCCCCGCTACCGGCGCGGCTGGTGGTGCCCTTGTGGCAGAGCACCGGTGCGGCGGCCTTGCCGCTGGTGCAGGCCGGTGACCGGGTACTCAAGGGCCAGCGCATCGGTGCGGCCGACGGCGGGCTGTCGGTCGCGGTGCACGCGCCCACCTCCGGCACCGTGCTGCAGATCGGCCCGCAGCCGATGGCGCATCCCTCCGGCCTGCTGGCGCCCGCCATCGTGCTGGCCGCGGACGGCGAGGAACGCTGGGCGGATCTGGAGCCGGTCAATGTCGCCGGCACGCCGCCGGACGCCCTGCGCGACCTCCTGCGCGACGCCGGCATCGTCGGCCTGGGCGGCGCCGTTTTCCCCAGCCACCAGAAGCTGCGCCCCGGCCCGCATGGCACCCGCACGTTGATCATCAACGGTGCCGAGTGCGAGCCCTTCATCACCTGTGACGACATGCTGATGCGAGAACGTGCCGCCGGCATCCTGCGCGGCGCGGCACTGATGAAGCACATCCTGCAGGCGCGGGAAATCGTCATCGGCATCGAGGACAACAAGCCGGAGGCCCTCGCCGCCATGCAGGCCGCGGCCGGCAGCGAAGCGGAGGTCGTCGCCGTGCCTACCCGCTACCCGGCCGGCGGCGCGAAGCAGTTGATCCGGGTACTCACCGGCATCGAGGTGCCGCACGGCCGGCGCTCCACCGATTACGGCGTGCAGTGCTTCAATGTCGGCACCGCCTTCGCAGTCCATCAGGCGCTGGATCTTGGCCGACCGCTGATTTCACGGGTGGTCACCATAGCCGGCAATGTGGCCCGGCCGCGCAACTACGACGTGCTGATCGGCACGGCGATGCGAGAGGTGGTGGCACTGGCAGGCCCGCAGCCGGACACCGACCGCTACATCATGGGCGGGCCGATGATGGGCCTGCCCATGCCGGACTTCGACGCGCCGGTGGTGAAGGCCACCAACGCCATCCTCGCCAGCAGCCCGGCGCTGTTCCCGCCGGCGCCGCCGGAGCAGCCCTGCATACGCTGCGGCGACTGTGCCCGCGCCTGCCCGGCCGACCTCCAGCCGCTGGAACTCTACTGGTTCAGCCGTGCCCGCAACTTCGGCAAGGCGCAGGAATACCACCTGTTCGACTGCATCGAATGCGGCTGCTGCGCCTACGTCTGTCCGGCCCACATCCCCCTGGTGGATTACTACCGCTACGCCAAGAGCGAGGTCTGGGCGCACGAACGCGAGAAGGAGGCCGCCGACGCCGCCCGCCAGCGCTTCGAATTCCGCAACTTCCGCCAGGAGCGCGAGGAAAGCGAGAAAGCGGCCAAGCTGGCTGCACGCAATGCAGCTGCAGCCGCCGCGGCCCGCGCCTCGGCAGACAAGCCGCTACCCACCGGCGAGCCGGCGGATGCAGCCCCCTCCTCCACCGAGGACAAGAAGAAGGCGCTGATCGCCGCTGCGCTGGCCCGCGCCCAGGCCCAGCCGGCCGCCGCGCCGCCACGCAATACCGACAATCTCAGCGCGGATACGCAGGCCGAAATCGCCGCCATCGAGACCCGCCGCCAGCAAGTCTCCCCCCCGGCAGGAGATGATGCCGGGGAGACTTCCGCCACGTCGGCAGCGGCCCCTGGCACCGCCGACAAGAAGGCGCTGATCGCCGCCGCCATGGCCCGCGCCCAGGCGCAGCAGGCCGCCGCGCCGCCGCGCAATACCGACAAGCTGAGCCCGGCAACACAGGCCGAGATCGCCGCCATCGAGGCCCGGCGCCAACAAGCCGCCAGCCTTCCACCAGCGCCGCCCGAACCGCCAAAATGATGTACTCCCCCTTCCTGAGGCCCGCTCCGGGCGTGCGCGGCGTGATGCTGACGGTGCTGCTGGCCTTGCTGCCGGGCATCGCCACCTATGCTTGGCAGTTCGGCGCCGGCATCCTGGTCAATCTGCTGCTCGCGAGCTGCGCGGCGATGGCGGCAGAAGCCGCGATGCTGCGGCTGCGCGGCCGCGCTGCAGGGCTGGCGCTGGGCGATCTCTCCGCCGTCGTCACCGCCTGGCTGGTCGCGCTGTCGCTGCCGCCGCTAGTGCCCTGGTGGCTGACGGTGCTGGCGGTGCTGATTGCCATCGTCGCCGCCAAACACCTCTACGGCGGCCTCGGCCAGAATCCCTTCAATCCCGCGATGGCGGCCTACTGCGCGATGATGGTGGCCTATCCGGCGCTGATGTCGCAGTGGCCGGCGCCCGGCCAGCTGGATTTCAGCGCGCAGCTGGACCTCATCCTCGGCGGCGCGCGGAACATCGACGCCATCAGCAGCGCCACCGCGCTGGACGCCCTACGCACCGGCCTGCGCGCGCCCGGCGCCACGGTGGATGCACTACGGCAGACGCCGCCCTTCGGCTTCCTCGGCGGCAGCGGCTGGGAGTGGGTGGGCGCGGCCTACCTGCTCGGGGGTCTGGCGCTGCTCGCCCGCCGCGTCATCACCTGGCACATGCCGCTGGCCTTCCTGCTCACGCTGGCGGCCGTGTCCGGCACGGCCTGGCTGATCCAGCCCGCGCAATTCGCCCCACCGTGGTTCCACATCGTCTCCGGCGGCGCGCTGCTGGCCGCCTTCTTCATTATCACCGACCCGGTCTCCGGCGCTACAACGCCGCGCGGCAAGCTCATCTTCGGCGCCGGCATCGCCCTCGTCGCCTGGCTCATCCGCAGCTTCGGCGCCTATCCGGAAGGCCTTGCCTTCGCCGTCCTGCTGCTGAACATCTGCGTGCCGCTGATCGACATGAAGACCCAGCCGCCGGTCTTCGGCCACCGCGGAGGCGAGTCGCCATGAGCAGCGAAGCCACACCAAACGCCGCCCAGACCGCGCTGCGCACCGCGGCCATCATGCTGCTGTTCACCCTGCTCTTCACCGCGGCAATGGCCTACACCTACCACGCCACCCGGCCAGCCATCGAAGCCTCTCGGGAGCAGGAACAGATGCGGTTGGTGGATGAGGTACTACCGCCCGCCAGCTACGACAACGCCCTGCTGGAGGACTACGTGCTCGTCGGCCACACGCCGCCGCCGGGCCTGGACAAGGGCGCGCGCGTCTGGCGCGCCCGCCGCGCCGGCGAACCGGTCGCACTTGTGATGGAAGCCGTGGCGCCGGATGGCTACGCCGGCCGCATCGCCCTGCTGGTCGCCCTGGGCGTCGACGGCCGGGTGAGCGGCGTGCGCGTCACCGCCCACAAGGAGACGCCCGGCCTGGGCGACTACATCGACCCGCGCAAAGACCGCGACAAGCACGCCCCCTGGATCGCCCAGTTCGCCGGCCGCAGCAACGAAGCCGCCCACTGGCTGCCGACCAAGGACGGGGGTACCCTGGCCTACCGCAGCGGCGCCACCATCAGCGCGCGCGCCGTCGGTCAGGCGGTGGGCCGCGCCGCCGGCTGGGCCCAGGCCCAGGGCCCGCAACTCTACCAAGCCCCCGCCGGCAGCCGACTACCCTGAGGAAGGCGCCATGACCCGTCAGGAATTCCGCGAACTCGCCCACAACGGACTGTGGAAGCAGAACCCCGGCCTCGCCCAGCTGCTGGGCCTGTGCCCGCTGCTGGCCATCAGCACCAATATGGTCAACGCGGTCAGCCTCGGGTTGGCGACCATCCTGGTGATGGCGCTTTCCAACCTGGCGGTGGCCTGCCTGCGCAACCTCATCCCCTACGAGATCCGCATCCCGGTCTTCATCCTCATCATCGCCGCGCTGGTCACCGTGGTGGATCTGGCCTTCAACGCTTACTTCCACAGCCTCTACCTGGTGCTTGGCATCTTCATCCCGCTGATTGTCACCAACTGCATCGTGCTCGCCCGGGTAGAAGCCTACGCTGCCAAGAACCCGGCGCTCACTTCCACGGTGGATGCCGTCATGATGGGCGCCGGGCTGCTGGGCGTGCTCGCGGTGCTCGGCGCGCTACGCGAACTGGCCGCCGGCGGCACCCTGCTGGCCGGCATCGAGATGCTGCTGCCCGGCGCCAGTGCGCTGCATCTCTTCGGCGACGCCTACCCCGGCTTCCTGCTCGCTGCGCTGCCGCCGGGCGCCTTCTTCACCCTCGGCTGCCTGATCGCCGCATACAACGCCATCAACCAGCGCCGCGCCGCTCGCCGCCTCCACCCGCCCTCCAACTCGCCCCTTCCGGCGGCAGACGGGCGGGCCGGCGCAAGCGCCCCGCTCACTTCCTGACCGCCGTCCACGATGCCCACGATGAAACGCGACGCGATACGTGAATTCTTCCGCCGCCTCGCCGAAGCCAACCCGGAACCCAAGACCGAACTCGAATACGGCAGCGCCTATCAGCTGCTGGTCGCCGTCGTCCTCTCCGCCCAGGCGACGGATAAAGGGGTGAACATCGCCACCCGCAAGCTCTTCGCCGCGGCGCCAACGCCGGAGGAAATGGTGAGCCTGGGCGAGGCCGGGGTCACCGAGTACATCAAGACCATAGGCCTGTTCCGCAACAAGGCGAAGAACGTGGTCGCGCTGTCCCGCCTGCTGCTGGAACGGCATGGCGGGGAAGTACCGCAGCAGCGCGAGGCGCTGGAAGCCCTGCCCGGCGTCGGCCGCAAGACTGCCAACGTGGTGCTCAACACCGTGTTCCGGCATCCGGTGATGGCGGTGGACACCCACATCTTCCGCGTCGCCAACCGCACCGGCCTGGCGCCAGGCAAGGATGTGGTGGCGGTGGAACAGGCGCTGCTAAAGCGCGTTCCCAAGGATTACCTGCTGGACGCCCACCACTGGCTCATCCTGCACGGACGCTACGTCTGCGTCGCCCGCAAGCCCCTGTGCGGACAATGCACCGTGCGCGACCTGTGCTGTTTCCGTGACAAGACCGCCTGAAGGCGGCCGCCCCTAGGAGAACCGCCCATGTTCAATCCCAGCCGCGACCAGGTCCGCTCCTTCTTCATCGAGGCCTGGCGCAAGCACCGCGCCCATGAAGTCCTGACTCCGCTGGAGGCCATCGCCGCCGACGTCATCGGCCTGCATCCGGAGTACCACGCCGTGGTGGAAGACCCGGACGCCATAGACCGCGACTTCAGCCCGGATGACGGACAGCTGAACCCCTTCCTGCACCTTTCGCTGCACCTCGCCATCGAGGAACAGCTCTCCATCGATCAGCCGCCGGGCATACGCGCTGCTTTCAACAGCGCCTGCGAAAAGCGCGGCAGCCGTCACGATGCGATGCACGACGCGCTGGAATGCCTGGGCGAGACGCTGTTCGACGCCCAGCGCAGGGGCGGCCAGCCGGACGGCGCCGCCTATGTCGGCTGCGTGCTGAGGCGGGCGGAGCGCCACTGAAGCCCCCTCGGATATCCGCAATTGCATATCCCAAAAGGCAGAATGAAGAATGGCCGGCCGCCCGCTCCGGGCATGAAAGCCTCTCCACCGAGGAAACGCCAATGTCTTCATTCCGCCTTCGCATCGGTGCCTGCCTGCTTGCCCTGGCCCCTGCCGCAGCTTCTCTCGCTGCCTTGCCCGCCCACGCCAGGGAAATCGTCATTGGTCAGGTCGCTCCCTTTTCCGGGTCGCAGGCGGTTACTGGCAAGGCTATCCATGCCGGCGCCAAGCTCTACATCGACCATGTGAACAGCCAGGGCGGCATCAACGGCCAGCAGATCCGGCTGGTGACCCGGGACGACGCCCAGAAACCGCAGGAAACCGTGCGGCTGGTGAAGAGCCTGGTGCAGGAAGAAGCCCCCGTGGCGCTGCTGGGCACGGTCGGAACCGACAACGTGAAGGCCTTGATCGACGATGGCGTGCTGGTGCGCAGCGCCCTGCCGCTGGTCGGAGCAGTGTCAGGCGCCAGCGCGGTCATCGGTGCGCCTTCCGTCTTCGTGGTCAAGGCCAGCTACCACGATGAGGTGAGCCGGCTGTTCGAGAAACTCTCCAACCTCACCATCACCCGGGTCGGCCTGGTTTACCAGGACGACGCGCTCGGCCAGGACGTGCTCGCCGGCGCCGACAAGGCCGCCGCCAGCCGCGGCATCCAGCTTCTGGCCAAAGTCGGATACCCGCGCAATACCACCGAAGTAAGTACCGCGGTGGCCGAGATGCTGAAAACGGAACCGCAGGCCATCTTCCTCGGCGCCACCACTGCTGCCGCCATCGAATTCGTCCGCCAGTACCGCGCGAAGGGCGGCCTGGCGACCCTCTACGGGCTTTCCATCATCGACACCCAGCAGCTGCTGACCCAACTCGGGCCGGAGACCGCCCGCGGCTTCGCCTTCTCGGTGGTACTGCCGCTGGAAAGTCAGCACACCCTGGCGGTGAACCGCGAGTACCTGAAGCTGAAGGCCGGCGCGCAAAACCCCGATCTGTCCGCCCGCTCCATCGAGGGCTTCATCGCCGCCAAGGCGCTGGTCACCGCCCTGCGCCAGAACAGCGCGGCAGGCAGCCCGCTGAAGGCGCTGCAGTCGATGCGCAACCAGGATCTGGGTGGCTATCTGCTGGACTTCGGCACGCCCGGCCGCCCAGGCTCGGCGCTGGTGGATTTTGCGATGATCGGCAGCGGCGGCCGCATCGTCCATTGAGGTCCGGGCCGGCAGGCTGCCGGCCACCGCGCTTCAGATCGCCAGCTTGATCAGTGGACGGAGCAACTCGATCTCCACCTTGTGCTCGGCCAGGCTCAGCTGATAAGCCACCGCGATCAGCCGCGCCCTCGTCGCCAAGGACAGCTGCCGCGGCAGATTGGCCACCTCCAGCTCCACAGCCTCCACGCAGGCCTCCAGCAGTTCCACTGCGATCACCGGCTCGCCGGCCGCAACCTCCACTGCCCGCCGGCCAGTCAACACATACAGCACGTCCACGCCTTCACCGGCAACCGCCGCCAGGTAGGCCGCCCCAGGCAGGCGCTCCCCTTTCTCGTATTTCAATTGCGCTTGCTTCTGCACCCCTGCAAGCGAGCCAAAGTCGGCCTGGCTCATACCCAGACGCAGCCGCTCGCTCCTGAGCCGTTCTCCGATGGAGCCCATTCACATCCTGAAAGAAGTTGACAGGTACGCATTCGCGTATCACTATCTGAATTACGTAAGCTATTTGGAATCCCCATCCGGAGTATTCCGTCCTGAACCGTCATGCCAGAGCGCACGAACCTGAGCCCGAGCAATGTCGTTCAGCACGGGCTGCAACTCATGGCGGTCTATGCGAATTCCGCGGAATCCGCTGCCGCCCGTTTTCTGGAGGGCCGGATAGCCGATCTCGAAGTTGCCGCCCAGACCATAGAACGTGACGCGGCCGCATTGAATACGACCTACACCACCATTGCGCGTCTGCTCGAGTTCGCCAATGCGCCCAATGAGCATCACATCCGCCTGACGACGGCACGTGACGCCCACCGGGATCGTATGCATGCTCTGAATATCGGCATCTTTAGGGAATACCTGAAGAGAAGATCAGGCTAAGCCTTTCCGCCCCCTTTGTCGGGGCACTGCTTCATACCCATCGATGATTTGGGCGCAGGCGCGCCGGGCCACGTGCGCATGCAGACGCGGCGGGCAAGGAACGGATTATCCGCTCCCCGGCGGGAAAAAACCCTGCTGCCGCAGGGCTTCTCGTCAACGCTTGATGAACAGCCCCTGCTGACTCGCGAACCACGCCGCGAGATCCGCCATGTCCTGCCTGGACAGGGCCTGCACCTGCGCCGCCATGATTGGGTCTTTGCGCTTGCCCGACTTGTAGTCATGCAAGGCCTGTAGCAGATAGCCTTCGTGCTGGCCGGCGATGCGGGGAAAATCCGCCGTCTGGCTGTTGCCATCAGCTCCGTGGCAGGCGGCGCATACGGCGGACTTCTCCTTGCCAGCCGCCGGATCGGCCGCCTCCGATGGCAGTACGTAAAGACAGGCCAGCAGCAACGCCGACAGCGCAAGCGCCGGCCTGGGGAGGACACTTCTGGCGAGGGCGCTCATTTCCCACCCCCGTAGTAGGCGGCGAGATCGGCCATGTCCTGATCACTGAGTCCGCCGGCGATGCCCCGCATGGTGGGATGGCTGCGTGCGCCGCTCTTGTAGGCCTGCAGCGCCCGGACGATGTATTCCGGATGCTGCCCTCCCAGCTTGGGAACCGGGTACACCTCGGGAAAGGAAGTACGGTAACCCGGTATGCCGTGACAACCGATGCACATCGAGATTTTTCCTTTTGCCGCTTCGGCATTCCCTTCGGCCGCGTTCGCGGGACTACAGGTGAGTGCCACGCCTAGGGCCAGAAGCAGATGTCGCTTGAGCATGCAGCCTCCTCCGTGTGGGTTGGATGCCGTTTCCGGCACCTTGGACGCACCCGACTTCTTCTCGAACCCCGGTCCGGCGGCGGGCAGCGTACCGTTTAAAGCTAGTCCTATAATCGGCGACTACTAATCAGAGGATTCCCCGATGTCCCGTTCCCAACCCCAACTGCGCTTCGAAGGCTCCAAGGATTACGTTGCTACTCCCGACCTCATGCTGGCGGTCAACGCCGCCATCCGCCTGCAGCGCCCCTTGCTGATCAAGGGGGAGCCTGGCACTGGCAAGACCATGCTGGCGGAGGAGGTAGCCGCCGCGTTAGGCCTGCCGCTGCTGCAGTGGCATGTGAAGTCCACCACCAAGGCCCAGCAGGGGCTTTACGAGTACGACGCGGTTTCCCGCCTGCGCGACTCGCAACTGGGCGACGACCGCGTCCGTGACATCTCCAACTACATCGTCAAGGGCGTGCTGTGGCAGGCCTTCGAAGCGGAACAGCAGACGGTGGTGCTGATCGACGAGATCGACAAGGCCGACATCGAATTCCCCAATGACCTCCTGCGCGAATTGGACCGGATGGAATTCCATGTCTATGAGACCCGCCAGCTGGTCCGCGCCCGCCATCGCCCCATCGTCTTCATCACCTCCAACAACGAAAAGGAGCTGCCGGATGCCTTCCTGCGCCGCTGCTTCTTCCACTACATCCGCTTCCCGGACAAGGAGACGATGCAGCGCATCGTGGATGTCCACTTCCCCGGCATCCGCCAGGCGCTGCTCAACGAAGCGCTGGAGGTGTTCTTCGGCCTGCGCGACGTTCCCGGCCTGAAGAAGAAGCCCTCCACCTCCGAACTGATCGACTGGCTGAAGCTGCTGGTGGCAGAAGAGATCCCGGCCGAAGCGCTGCACAGCAAGGATGGCAAGGTCGCCATGCCGCCGCTGGCGGGCGCGTTGCTTAAGAACGAGCAGGACATGCATCTGTTCGAACGCCTGGTGTTCATGGCGCGGAACAATCGCTGAGGCTGGAGGCGCGCCGTGCTGATCGACTTCTTTCTCCACCTCAAGGCCCGCAAGCTGCCCGTGTCCACCCGTGAGTACCTGAACGTGCTCGATGGCCTGCGCCAGCATGTGTGCGGCCAGTCGCTGGAGGACTTCTATTACTGGTCGCGCATCTGCCTGATCAAGGATGAATCCCTCTACGACCGCTACGACCAGGCCTTCGGCGAGTACTTCAAGGGCGTCACCGAGCTGCCCGGGCTGGCGCAGGAACTGCCGGAGGAATGGCTGAAAGCGGCCGCGCGCAGATACCTCAGCCCGGAAGAGCAGGCCCGCCTCGAGAACCTGGGCTGGGACAAGCTGATGGAGACGCTGCGCCAGCGCCTGGAAGAACAGAAGGAGCGCCACCAAGGCGGCTCCAAGTGGATAGGCACCGGCGGCAGCTCGCCCTTCGGCAACAATGGCACCCATCCGGAAGGTATCCGCATCGGCGGCGATTCCGCCGGCAACCGCAGTGCGGTCAAGGTCTGGGAGCAGCGCGAGTTCCGCAATCTGGACGACCAGGTGCAACTTGGCACCCGCAACATCAAGGTCGCACTGCGCCGCCTGCGCCGCTTTGCCCGCGACGGCGCCGCGCAGGAGCTGGACCTGGACGGCACCATCGCCGCCACCGCCCATAACGCCGGCTGGCTGGACCTGATGATGCGGCCGGAACGCCACAACTCGGTGAGGGTGCTGCTGTTCCTGGACGTCGGTGGTTCGATGGACGACCACGTCAAGGTCTGCGAGGAACTGTTCTCCGCCTGCCGCAGCGAGTTCAAGCACCTGGAGTACTTCTACTTCCACAACTGCGTATACGAAAGCGTGTGGCGAGACAGCCGCCGCCGGCACAGCGAACGCACAGCCCTTGCAGACGTGATCCACCGCTACGGGCCGGACTACAAGCTGATCTTCGTCGGCGACGCCACCATGAGCCCCTACGAGATCATGCACCCCCACGGCTCCATCGAACACATGAACGCCGAGCCCGGCGCCGCCTGGCTACGCCGTCTGCTGGACGCCTACCCCGCCGCCGCCTGGCTCAATCCGGAGCCGGAGCGCCTGTGGGAATACCGGCAGTCCATTGGACTGATCCGGCAACTGGTGGCGGAGAGGATGTATCCGATGACGCTGGAGGGGCTGACCCGCGCGATGCAGGTCCTTTCACGCAAGCACTGAAGGGCTGCCGCAGCCTTGCACCGCGGCGCCGGCGCCGTTCACGGGGCGCGGTAGCTGTCCTGCGTCATCAGGTCGATGCCGCAGGGCAGGTTCTCGATCCAGGACAGGAAGCGAGCGACCATCTCCTTGCCCTCGAAGCGTGCGCCGTGCTGCGGCACGATCATCTCCACGTCCAGCGTGCGCACCATGTTCACCCAGTAGCGGCAGATCTTGTTCGACACCATGTAGCGGCGGTGGAAGCCCATCATCGACGGGATGTGGGCATCGAAGTCCTTCACCGGCTCGCCAGCCAGCACATGGTCGATCAGGGAAGCGCCCATGTCGCCGGAGAAAAGGATCTTGGCCACCGGGTCGTAAAACTGGAAATTACCCTCCGAGTGCATGAAGTGGGCCGGCAGGGCCTTGAGCTTGCTGCCGCCCAGCGGGATCAGCATGCCCTCGTCCGGAATGCCAATGATGCGCTCGGAATAATCGCGGCCGGTGGTGAAATGCGGCAGGAAGCGGGTCCACAGCTTGGAGATGAGGACGCGGCAGCGGGTCGTCACCATCCATTTGTTCAGCGAAGCGATGATGTCCGGGTCCGGGTGCGAGGCGAGGATGTAATCCAGGTTGCGCGACGGAAAATAGCGCTGCATGCCCATCAGCAGCCCGTTGTAGGTCATGTTGCCGCCCGGGTCCACCAATGCGCCGTGGCCGCCATCCACGATCAGGAACTGGTTGCACTGCACCGCATGCTCAGCCTCTTCATCCACCAGATCGTAGAAGGCAAGGCAAATATGGGTGCCGTCGTTGTAGAGCTCGACTGCCATTTTTCTCTCTCTCTGCGGAAGGCCGGATGGGGAGGCGGGCTACTCTACAGCAGTCGTAACACCCCGTAGCGGGGCATCAGCGCGGGCTTTGATGTCGATCAAAACTCGACGCTTTTTTTCCGTGCGAACAGCTTAAGAAAACGTTCAGGCGAAAAAAAGGCGGCCCCGGGGGCCGCCTTGAAGCTGCTGTCCGCACAAGTGCGAAACGGTGACCGGTGTACCCGCCGGACCGGGCGTGCTTTCATCCAACGTCATGACCGCCGGGCGGCCATGAAAGAGCAAGACGAGGCTCACTCGGTAAAAGGCAGAGGCTGCATGCCAAAGCCCTCGTCCAAGTCCTTGATCTGCCGCAGTAGTACATCGAGCTCGCGTTGCAGGCGCAGCAGCGCCTCTTCGTCGAGCAGGCGCAGCGCTTCCGGAAGCACGCCCCTGGCCGGAGAAGGTGCCCGCCCCAGCAGGGCTTCGCCGTCGGTGGTGAGATAGAGCCGGACGACCCGCTGGTCCGCGCTGGTCCGCTCCTTCCGGAGAAGCTTGGAGGTTTCCAGGCGATCCACCATGTTGGAGGCGGTGGACTGATGCAGTGCCATGCGGTTGGCCAGTTCGCCCACCCGCAGGCCAGGAGCCTCGGCGAGCTCCTGTAGCGCCCAGAGCTGGGCTCCGGTTACACCACTTTGCCGCTCTATCCACTGGGAGTGACGCTGCGCCGTCCGGATCAGGACTCTGAATCGTTGCAGGACCGACAATGGCGTGACCTGCACCCCTTTTTCCCCGGACTTCTTCAAGGCGGTGTTCGACTGCGGCATGAAAATTGGCTCCGACTATATTTGCTCAAACCATCATTGTCAAAAAATTTACCATCCCGTCCGGGGTGGCGTATCGTGTCGATCCTGCGCGCTGAACCGGAATCAGGGCAGCGGCATGGCAGGTAAACGCAGCACCCTGCGAAAAGGTTTAGCGAAAATGTAATACCCGGCGAAAGTATTTTTCCGCCCCGATTCAGAAGAATAATCTCCGTCCCCCGACCTTCGATGCCGCCCACCGAGCCCCAGCCGGATAACGCGCCGTATTCCCGCCGAACCCTGACCCAACTTGCCCGCGGCAGCCGGCGCTACGCCCTGCCCTGGTTATCCATAGGCCGATGGCACAAGCGCCTGCTGCTGGTAGGCGCAGCACTGCTCGCCGGCCTCATCGCCATCCTCTTCGCCATCGGTGCCGAACTGGCAATCGCCTTCCACCACCGGGTGATGAACTGGGCGCCCTGGCTGACGCTGGTCGTCGCCCCCGCCGGCTTCGCGTTGATGGCCTGGCTGTCGCAGCGTTTCTTCCCCGGCACCGAGGGCAGTGGCATTCCGCAGGCGATTGCGGCCTCGCTGTCGGACGACGGCCGCATCCGGCGCCAGCTACTATCCTTCCGCATTGCCATCGCCAAGGTGCTGCTGACGCTGGGCGGGCTACTGTCGGGCGCCTCGGTCGGCCGGGAAGGTCCGTCGGTGCAGGTGGGCGCCTCGATGATGCACATGCTGGCCGGGCGCCGGCGGCACCGCATCGCCTCCAGCCACGATCTCATCGTCGCTGGCAGCGGCGCTGGCATCGCGGCGGCCTTCAACACACCGCTGGGCGGCATCATGTTCGCCATCGAGGAGATGTGCCGGCACCGCTCCTTCCGCGCCAACAGCACCACGCTGACGGCGGTGATCTTCGCCGGCCTGATGTCGCTGGCACTACTGGGCAATTACACCTATTTCGGCCGCACACCCTCTGCCATCCAGTGGCATGAGAGCATCTGGCCCATCCTGATGTGCGGGGCGGTCGGCGGCCTGCTGGGCGGCGGCTTTTCCCGCCTGCTGATCGCCTCGGCGCGCGGCCTGCCAGGGCAGATCGGCAAGTTCTCCACCGAGCGGCCAGTGGCCTTTGCCGCCGCCTGTGGCCTGGGCACCGCCCTCATCGGCCTGGCCACAGGCGGCCTCACTTACGGTACTGGCTACGAGGAGTCCAAGGCGGCGCTGGAAGGCACCTCCGCCCTGCCGATGTATTTCCTGCTCGCCAAGATGACGGTGATCTGGCTGGCCTTCGTCTCCCGCATTCCCGGCGGCATCTTCGCCCCAGCGCTGGCGGTGGGCGCCGGCCTGGGCACGGACATCGCCATGATGCTGCCCGGCGAACAGGGCTCGGCCATGCTGGTGCTGGGCATGGTGGCTTTCCTCGCCGGCATGACGCAGACGCCCATCACTTCCTTCGTGATCGTCATGGAGATGACCGCCAACCACCAGATGCTGCTGCCGCTGATGGCAACAGCGGTAGTCGCCCACGGCTTCTCCAAGTCGGTATCGCCGGTGCCGCTGTACCACGCGCTAGCGCATCTTTCTTCCCGCCGGGCGGAACGCCGCACCGTACCGATACAGGAAGAGACGACGGCGCTGCAGAAATGAGAAAAAGGGCATGTCCCTTGCAGGACATGCCCTTCCGCCCCACCAGGCCGACAGCGCCAGCCGGGGAGTCCGCAGGGATCAGTTCGTGCCGCTCATCGCCAGCATCAGCTGGTTGATCCGCTTCACGAAGGTCGCCGGATCGTCCAGCGTGCCGCCCTCGGCGAGCAGGGCCTGGTCGAACAGCACCTGGGCCCAGTCGTCGAAATTCTTGTCCTCGTACTTCAGCCGCAGCACCGCCGGATGGTTCGGGTTGATCTCCAGGATGGGCTTGGAGACGGGCGCCGACTGGCCAGCCGCCTTCAGGATACGCGCCAGGTTCATGCCCATGTCGTGCTCGTCGGCGACCAGGCAGGCGGGCGAGTCGGTGAGCCGCAGCGTCACCTTCACGTCCTTCACCCGCTCGCCCAGGCTGGCCTTCATCTTCTCCAGCAACTCCTTGTAGTCGTCGGCTGCCTTCTCGGCTTCCTTCTTCTCCGCCTCGTCTTCCAACGCGCCCAGGTCCAGGCCGCCCTTGGCGACGGAGACCAGTGGCTTGCCGTCGAACTCCGGCAGGTTGCCGATCACCCACTCGTCAACGCGGTCGGACAGCAGCAGCACCTCGATGCCCTTCTTGCGGAAGATCTCCAGGTGGGGGCTATTCTTGGCGGCGTTGAAGGTCTCGGCGGTGACGTAATAGATCTTGTCCTGACCCTCCTTCATGCGCGAGATGTAGTCGGCCAGCGACACGGTCTCTTCCGGCGTGTCCGCCTTGGTTGAGGCGAAGCGCAACAGACCGGCGACCTTGTCCTTGTTGGCGAAGTCCTCGCCCACGCCTTCCTTCAGCACCTTGCCGAATTCCTTCCAGAAGGTGGCGTACTTTTCCTTGTCGCCGGCTTCCTCGCTGGTCGCCAGGTCTTCGAGCAGGCCGAGGATCTTCTTGGTGCAGCCGGCCCGGATCGTGTCGATATCCTTGGACTCCTGCAGGATCTCGCGTGAAACATTAAGCGGCAGGTCGGCGGAATCCACCACGCCGCGCACGAAGCGCAGGTAGGCCGGCAGCAGCTTCTCGGCGTCGTCCATGATGAAGACGCGCTTCACATAGAGCTTCACGCCATGCTTGGCGTTGCGGTCCCACATGTCGAAGGGTGCGTGGGCCGGTACGTAGAGCAGCTGGGTGTATTCGTGGCGGCCCTCGACGCGCGAGTGGGTCCAGGCCAGCGGCTCGTCGTAGTCGTGGCCGACGTGCTTGTAGAAGGCCTTGTACTCGTCGTCGCTGATGTCGTTCCTGGAGCGCGTCCACAGCGCATTGGCCTGGTTGATGGTCTCGTACTCATCGCGCAGCACCTGCTCCTTCTTTTCCTCGTCCCACTCTTCCTTGCGCATCACGATGGGCTGGACGATGTGGTCGGAGTACTTGCGGATCAGGCTCTTCAGTTTCCAGCCGGACAGCAGGTCCTCCTGGCCTTCACGCAGGTGCAGGGTGATCTCGGTGCCGCGGGAGGCCTTGTCCACTGCTTGGACGGAGTACTCGCCAGCGCTTTCGCCAGTCATCGCGCACTCCCACTTCACACCCTCGGCGGCATCCAGACCGGCGCGACGGCTGAGCACGGTGACCTTGTCGGCGACGATGAAGGCGGAGTAGAAGCCGACGCCGAACTGACCGATCAGGTGGGCGTCCTTCTTCTGGTCGCCAGTGAGCTTGCCGAAGAATTCCTTGGTACCGGACTTCGCAATGGTGCCGAGGTGGGCGATCGCCTCATCCCGGCTCATGCCGATGCCGTTGTCGGCGATGGTGATGGTGCGGGCGCTGCTATCGAAGTCGATACGGATCTTCAACTCCGAGTCCGATTCATACAGCGCCGGCGTGTCCAACGCCTCGAAGCGCAGCTTGTCGCAGGCATCGGAGGCATTGGAGACGAGCTCGCGCAGGAAGATCTCGCGGTTCGAATACAGGGAGTGGATCATCAGGTGAAGCAGTTGCTTCACTTCGGCCTGGAAGTTGAGGGTCTGGGCGGACGCCGCTTTGGCTTCGGACATGGAACAACTCCGTACAGGTTTCCCGGGGCCGGCGGGCCCCGCGTGTCATTTAGATAAAGGGAAACGGTGAATCGCGCCCGCAGAGATGGGGCCGCCGAAGCGCATTTCAAGCCCCGGGGGCGAATGCAGGCCGGAATTACTCGTACTGGATGGCAGCGACTTCCAGCTCCCGCATGCCGGCAGGGCTCATGAAGCGGACAACGTCGCCCTCGCGGGCCTTGAGCAACGCCCGCGCCAGCGGCGAAATCCAGCTGATGCGGCCAGCGGAAGCGTCCGCCTCGTCCACGCCGACGATCTGCCAGCGCTGCTCATTGCCGCCGTCCAGGTCGGTGATGGTCACCGTCGCCCCGAAGAACACCTGGTCTATGCCCTGCTGCCGCTCGGGGTCGACCACGTCGGCGCTCTCGATGCGCTTGATCAGGAAGCGGATGCGGCGGTCGATCTCGCGCAGCCGCTTCTTGCCGTAGATGTAGTCGCCATTCTCGGAGCGGTCGCCGTTCGAGGCCGCCCAGGCCACCGTCTCGACCATCTTGGGCCGCTCCACCCGCACCAGATTGTCGAGTTCTTCGCGCAGCACATTGTAGCCACGCCGCGTCATGTAATTCTTGCTGCCGGGCGGCAGCCGCAGGGTGGGAGACAGTTCTTCGTCATCGTCCCCACCCTCGCTTTCCTTGACGAATGCCTTGTTCACGATGGGTGTTCCGCTTGCCGGTGAATCCCGCCGATGGTACGGCAAGCGCCACCGGCGGGCCAGGCCGCGGCGTAGGCGCGGCCTCAGTGATAGATCGCGGGTTGGGTCAGCAGCGCATCGTAGTGATCGATGAACTCGCCGAAGTCGTCCGCCTCCTCCGAGTTGGCCAGCAGGCTCAGTTCCTCGCGGAAACGGTGCGCCGCCTCGGCCCGGATGAGGGTGCCACGGCCGCTGCGCTTGTCTATGACCTCGACCGCATCCTGCGCAGGGTAATCCACCACATACAGCACGGGGTTGTTGCAGACGACGTTCATGGTTTTCGCTCCCGTCACGACAGTCCCGGTCAAAGCGCCGGGGAAACTGCGTCGACGCCTCCCACATGGGCACGCCGGCACCGCCTTTCAAGCCCCCGCGCTGAAGTTGTCATTCCGCGGGGCCCCGCATACCATTCGCCAAAGACCCTTCCACCATAGGCGCTATCCCTGCGGGGTACGCTACATCCAGGCCTTCTTCCATGACCGATGACGCGTTCGACGAGGTGACCAGCCTGCAGGCCCGTCTCGAAGCCCTGCGCGGCGAACACCGCGATCTCGATGAAGCCATCGCCAGGCTGGCCGACTCACCGTCCGACGACGAACTGCTGCTGCGCCGGCTCAAGA
Organism: Azoarcus indigens; assembly: GCF_004361735.1. Classification (GTDB taxonomy): domain Bacteria; phylum Pseudomonadota; class Gammaproteobacteria; order Burkholderiales; family Rhodocyclaceae; genus Azoarcus; species Azoarcus indigens. Next base: position 429,655 of record NZ_SNVV01000001.1, read on the forward strand.
AGCGCAAGCTGGCGATCAAGGACCGCATCACCGTCGTCGAACGCATGCTGCAGCCGGACGATCTCGCCTGAGCAAGCACCGGTCCTGCCGCAGGCAGCGCCACGCCGGCTATCCTTCTCCCTTCAGCCGCCGACCCCAGGCGCGACCCCGGAGTTCCCGATGACCCAACCCGGCAGTTTCGGCCGGGAGACGCTGGCCCTGCATGCAGGCCAGTCTCCCGACCCTGCGCATGGCTCGCGCGCAACGCCCATCCACTTCACCACCAGCTACGTTTTTCCGGATGCGGAGTACGCCGCAGCCCTGTTCAACCAGGAGCGCCCCGGCCACGTCTATTCGCGCATTTCCAACCCCACCAACGCGGTGCTGGAAGAACGGGTGGCGGCGCTGGAAGGCGGCGTCGGGGGCCTTGCCGTAGCAAGCGGGCAGGCGGCGCTGCACCTCGCCATCGCCACGCTGACCGGCGTCGGCGGCCATGTCGTGGCTTCCCGCGCCCTTTACGGGGGCTCCCACAACCTGCTGGGCTATACCCTGCCCCGCTTCGGCATCCAGACGACCTTCGTCGATACCGCCGACATCGATGCCTGGCGTGCGGCCATCCGTCCGGAAACCGCGCTGCTGTTCGGCGAGTCGGTCGGCAATCCCGGCCTGGATGTACTCGACATCCCAGCCGTCTCCGCCCTCGCTCACGAAAACAAGCTGCCGCTGCTGGTGGATGCGACGCTGGTCAGCCCGGCGTTGCAGCAGCCGCTGGCGCTGGGAGCCGACCTGGTCATGCATTCGGCCACCAAGTATCTCGGGGGCCATGGCGTCGCCGTCGGCGGCGTGCTCGTGGATGGCGGCCGCTTCGACTGGGAAGCCGCGGGGCGCTTCCCCACCCTCACCGAGCCTTACGACGGTTTCCACGGCATGGACTTCGCCGAAGAATCGCCGGTGGCGGCCTTCCTGCTGCGCGCCCGGCGCGAAGGCCTGCGCGACTTCGGCGCTTGCCTGTCGCCGATGAACGCCTTCCAGATCCTGCAGGGCCTGGAAACGCTGCCGCTACGCATGCGCGCCCATGTCGCCAACACCCGTGCCGTTGCCGCTCACTTGGCCGCACACCCTCTCGTGGAACGTGTTGCCTATCCGGAACTAGAGAGCCACCGTGGCCACGCCCTTGCCGCCAGGCTATTGCCGGATGGCTGCGGCGGCGTCCTTTCCTTCGATCTGCGCGGGGGCCGCAACGCCGGCAGGGTTTTCATCGGCGCACTGAGGCTGTTCTCCCACCTGGCGAATGTGGGCGACGCAAAATCGCTCGTCATCCATCCTGCCAGCACCACCCATTTCCGCATGTCCGCGGCCGACCTCGCCGCCGCCGGCATCGGCGAAGGCACCATCCGGCTCTCGGTCGGGCTGGAGTCGGCGGACGATCTGCTCGCCGACCTGGAGCGCGGCTTATACGCCGTCGGCAAACTGCTGAAGAGCTGACGCATGGACATCCAGTTGCAAGGCCACGCCATCCGCCTGTACCACGGCGGCAGCGCCTTCGATAAGAACCGGCCCGCCATCCTGCTGCTGCACGGCGCCGGCCATGATCATAGCGTCTGGACTTTCCAGGCCCGCCATCTCGCCCAGCGCGGCTTCACCATCGTCGCCCCCGACCTCCCCGCCCATGGCCGCTCCGCTGGCCCGCAATTGTCTTCCATCGAAGCCCTGGCGGCATGGACCCTGGCCCTGGCGGACGCGCTGGAACTGGATCGCATCCGCCTCGCCGGCCATAGCATGGGCTCGCTGATCGCCCTGGCCGCCACCGCAGCTGCACCACAGCGCATCACCGCCCTCGCCCTGCTCGGCAGCATCGCGCCCATGCCGGTGGCGCCTGCGCTACTACTGGCCGCCCAGGAAGACCGCGCCCGCGCCCATGGCATGATCAACCAGTGGTCCTATACCCCGCGCGGTCAGTTGGGCGCCTCTCCAACGCCCGGCAGCTGGCTTACCGGGGCCAACCTGAGCCTCATGGAGCGCCAAGCGCCAGGGGTGCTGGCCACTGACCTCGCCGCTTGCAACGCCTGGCAGGACGGCCTGGCCACTGCCGGCCGGGTCGTCTGCCCCACCCTGCTGATCTGCGGCGAACGCGACCAGATGACCCCGCCGCGTGCGGTAAAACCCTTACGCGATGCCCTGGTCAACGCCCAAGGTGGTGCGCGTATGATGGAGATTCCGGGGGCCGGCCATGCACTGATGGCGGAGGCACCGGATGCGATAAGCGATGCGCTGCGGGGGTTCTTCACCGATACCTAGAACAAGAGATCACCGACCAGGCTTTCCGGCGCGCCTTCTGGCGCCGATCCACGCTTGCATCCCCCTGGTCCGCCCCCGTTCTGCTGCCTGACGACAACCTTGACAGGAGAGAGACATGTCGCAGCCGAACGATAGCCAGCTCCAGCCTGAGGCCGAGGGCCTGCCCTTCCCCAGCGTCCGCGACGTTCCGGCCACGTCCCCGCTGCGTTGGCTGGCGCGCGGCTTTTCCGATCTGCGGGCCTGCCCCATCCCCAGCCTGTTCTATGGTTTCTGCTTCGCCGGCATGGGGCTGTTGATCACCCTGGTGTTCGAGCACGCTTATGAGTACACCTCGGCCCTGACATCGGGCTTCCTGCTGCTCGGCCCTTTCCTGGCGATGGGTCTTTACGAACTCAGCCGGCGCAAAGAACTGGGCGAGCCTTGCGCGCTGCTGCCGACACTGATGGTATGGAAGCGCAACGCCGGCAACCTTGGCATCTTCGCAGTCGTGCTGGGCGTAATCTTCCTCGTCTGGGCGCGTGCATCGCTGATCGTGTTCGCGCTCTTCTATACCAGCGAGCTGCCGAACCTGAGCGGCTTCCTGGAGCAGATCCTGGCCATGGAGAACCTGGAGTTCCTGCTGGTGTATTTCGGCGTTGGCCTGTTGTTCGCCACCATCGTGTTCGCCGTCAGCGTGGTTTCCATTCCGCTGATGCTGGACCGCAACCAGGACGCCATCACCGCCATGCTCGCCAGCATTGGTGCGCTGGCCCGCAACCCCGGCGCCATGCTGGTGTGGGCGGCCTTCATCGTAGGCCTGACGGTGCTCGGTTTCCTCACCTTCCACGTCGGTCTGGTGGTGCTGATGCCATTGATCGGTCACGCAACCTGGCACGCCTACCGCGACATCGTGGCGCCAGAAGCAAGCCGCTGATCCAGCTCCGACGCGGATCAATCCTCCAGCGTCAGCAGCAGTGGCTGGTGGTCAGACGCCGCCGTCGCATCGACGATTTCCACCGCGCTCAGACGGCTCGCCAGGTCATCGGTAAGAAAGGCGAAATCGCAGCAGTAAGCGCGCTTGGGCCACTCCGCGCCATGCAGGCCGACACTGGGCGCGTGCGGACGGCTGCCGTGAAGCACAGACCAGGCATCCCGCCATGGCCTTGCTCCCATCTCGTCTGGCGCGATCATGGCAGCGTAGTCGGCCGCCCCGGGTTCACAATTGAAATCGCCGCATATCAGTGCGGATGCCGGCCGCGGCCGGGCGGCGAAAGCCGGGCTGCCCTTCTTCGCCGGAACCGGCTTGCGGGCGACCTCGGATGCCTCGGCCTGGATCTCCCGTAGTGCGGCAATCTGGGCATTGCGCTGGCGGGCAGAGTAGTACTCCAGATGCGTCGTCATGATCCGGACCGGGCCCCACGGCAACGTTATCACCGCTTCTATGCACGCCCTCTGCATGCTGGGCAACGTAGTCTCGGCCGGGGCGGGCAGCAGGCGATGGAAGACCTGCCCGACCGGCAGCCGCGACAGCAGCAGATTGCCGAAGCGCGCACGGCCGCCGTCCTCGCCCGGCACATCCACCGCCGGCCCCCAGATCGCCAGGTGATCGGGAAAGGCATCACGCAACAAAGCCACTTCGTCCTCAGCGCCACCGCCTGGCAGCCCCGGAAAGCACTGGGCGACCTCCTGCAGGCAGATCAGCTCCGGCGCGCCCATTTCGCGCAGCGCGGCGATGGTGCGCTCAGGCCGCACCGCACCGTCCGCACCCCGGCACCACTGGATGTTCCAGCTTACGATTCTCGTCATCTTCCTTGCCTAGTCGTCACCCTTGGCACGCCACGCATACTCCGCATCCGTGCGAGGCCTCATAATTCGCCACAGTCGGACTACCCCTTCCATCATGAAGCATAGTCATCACCACGCGGGCCATGGCGAACATGGCGGACACCCGCATGCGCATGAGCATGCCCACAGCCACGGCTCCCAGGGCCAAGCCGGCCATGCGCACCATCATGACCACGCGGCCAGCCGCTGGCTGCCGCTGGCACTCACGCTCACCCTGAGCTTCGCCCTGGTGGAGGCGATCGCCGGCTGGTGGTCCGGCTCACTCGCGCTGCTGGGCGATGCCGGCCACATGGCGACCGATTCAATGGCCCTCGGCCTGGCCGCCGTCGCCGCCCGCCTGGCGAAACGCCCGGCCAGCGAGCAACACTCCTTCGGCCTGCAGCGGGTAGAGAGCCTGGCGGCCCTGGCCAACAGCGTGTTCATGCTGCTGCTGGTCGCCGCGCTGGCATGGCAGGCCGTGCTGCGACTGCTCGCCCCGCGCGAAATCGCCGGCGAAGCGGTCACTCTGGTGGCCCTGGCCGGCCTGGGCATCAATCTGCTGGTAGCCTGGCTGCTGACCCGCGGCGAGGGCGACCTCAACACCCGGGGCGCATTGATCCACGTGATGGGCGACCTGCTCGGCTCGGTGGCAGCCCTCAGCTCCGGGCTGGTTATCCAGCTCACCGGCTGGACGCCTATCGACCCGTTGCTGACCATGCTCATCAGCGGCCTCATCCTCGCCTCCACGGTCAACCTGCTGCGCCGCGCGGTGCACACCCTGCTGGAGGGCGTGCCAGAAGGCATCTCATTGCAGGAGGTCGGTACCGCGATGGCCGGAGTCAAAGGCGTGGCTTCGGTGCACGACCTCCACATCTGGAGCCTGGACTCCAGGCGTTCGGCATTGTCCGCGCATGTCGTCGTCGCCGACTGGCAACGCTGGCTGCAGATCCTGCCTGCGATGCAGCAGTTGCTGGCCAGACGCTTCGGCATAGAACATGTCACCCTGCAACCGGAACTCCCGCCTGCCGAGCCTCTGGTGTTCACTCCGCTCGGTTCACGCTCAAGCGACGATCACGGATAATCCGGGCGCTCCCCGTAAGGACCGCAATCATGCATTCGGCTCAGGAACTGGTCAGCCATGTAGAAGCACTGGCGTCGCTGCCCACGGTTTACCAACGCATCCGCGAGCAGTTGGACTCCCCAGATGGCTCGGTACTGGAAGTTGCCCGCCTTGTCAGCGCAGACCCGGCACTGACGGTACGCCTGCTCCGGCTGGTAAACAGCGCGCTCTACGGCTACGGCGGCCAGGTGGATACCGTCAACCGTGCGGTACAGATCCTCGGGCTGCAGCAAGTACATGACCTGGTTCTCGCCATGTCGGTGAGCGCAGTGTTTTCGGGCATCCAGCCGGAACGCATGGAGATGGGCCGTTTCTGGCGCGGCAGCGTGATGTGCGCCCTGGCAGCCCGCACCATCGCCCAGGGCTGCGGCCTGCCCTCGGCGGAGCGCCTCTTCGTCATCGGTTTGCTGGCCGATCTCGGCCACCTTGTGATGTACCAGACCGTTCCCGCCCTGGCCGCTGAGGCGCAGGACTGCGCCGACCGCGGCGAAGAAGCACTGCATATGGCGGAACAACGCATCGTGGGCTGCGATTACGCCGAAGTGGGCGCCACCTTGATGGACCACTGGCGCCTGCCCCCCTTTTTCGCCGAAGTCGTCGGCGCCCAGATCGTGCCGCGCTTGGGTGGAGACCATTCTTTCGACGCCGCCATCCTGCACGTCGCCAGCGCCCTTGTGCAGGCGGACCGCCGCGGAGAGGCCAGCAGCGCGGCCGCAGAGCGCATCGCGCCTTCGGTCTGGTCGCAACTCAATATGTCCCCCGAAAGCCTCAGCCGCATCCGCGAGGAAGCAGAGCTGAACCTCGCCGCTTATGTCTCTCTTTTCTTCCCTAGCCTGAAGATGCGCTGAGGGAGGGGTAAAGGGCTCTGTGCCCTGGTCAGGCGGCATCACCCGCGTTCTGGCTGCAGCCAGAACGCGCCCTAAAAACCATACTAAATGTAGTGCCTGGCAACTATATGAAATACAAAGTTATTTTGTATTTCATTGATTTAAATCATTTTTTTGATTTTGCGTCTTTGGCCGACGCGCGCTATCCTTCTAGGAGTCATTCCACGAAGAGGTCGCACTAAACCATGAGCAAGACCGCCGCTGGCCAGACCCTCCGCGACGCCACAACCCTGGTAGCACAAGAGATTTCCGGCGAAGTCCTGGTCGAGAAATACGCCAAGGGCGAAGAACGCAGCGTCCTTGAAGTCCGCCAGCGGGTTGCGCGTGCCCTGGCTGCCATCGAAACGGACGACAAGCGCGCGCACTGGGAGGCCAGGTTTCTCGAGGCCCAGGAGAAGGGTTTCGTGCCTGCAGGCCGCATCAACAGCGCCGCTGGCACTACGCTGGCTGCCACCCTCATCAACTGCTTCGTGCAACCCGTTGGCGACTCGGTAACCGAGGCGGTGGATGGCCGCCCGGGAATCTATACCGCCCTCGCCCAGGCCGCCGAAACCATGCGGCGCGGCGGCGGCGTCGGCTATGACTTCTCCTCCATACGCCCGAAGGGCGCGCTGGTGCGCGGCACACTGTCCAATGCGTCCGGCCCGGTTTCCTACATGCGCGTCTTCGACCGCTCCTGCGAAACGGTGGAGTCCGCTGGCGCCCGCCGCGGCGCACAGATGGGCGTTCTGCGCTGCGATCATCCGGACATCGAGGAATTCATCCACGCCAAGGACCAGGGCGATCTCAGCAACTTCAACATTTCGGTGGGTGTCACCGACCCCTTCATGCGGGCGGTGGAAAGCGACGGCGAAGTCGAACTCGCCCACCGCGCGGAGCCTACCGAGGAGCTCAAAGCCGCCGGGGCCTACCAGCGCGAAGACGGGCTCTGGGTCTATCGCAAGGTCAAGGCGCGGGCACTGTGGGATCAGGTCATGCGCTCCACCTATGACCATGCGGAACCGGGCATCCTTTTCCTGGACCGCATGAACCAGGACAACAACCTCTACTACTGCGAGACGATAGAGGCGACCAACCCCTGCGCCGAGCAGCCGCTCCCGCCCTATGGCTGCTGCTGCCTGGGCTCGATCAATCTCACCTTGTTCATCCGGCATCCCTTCACCGAGCAGGCTGAATTCGATTACACCGCCTTCGGCAAGGTTGTCGACGTGTCCATCCGCATGCTGGACAACGTACTCGATGCCACCCACTGGCCATTGGAACAGCAGCGCCAGGAGGCGAATTCCAAACGCCGCGTAGGCTTGGGCTTCACTGGCCTGGGCGACGCGCTGATCATGCTGCAAAAGCGCTACGACACGCCTGCGGCCCAGGAAGAAGCGCGCAAGATCGCGGAGTACATGCGCAACCGCGCCTATCTGGCCTCGGTGGAACTCGCGCGCGAGCGTGGCGCCTTCCCGCTGTTCAATGCCGACCTCTATCTCTCCGGCGGCAACTTCGCCTCCCGCCTGCCGGCGGACGTGAAGGATAAGATCCGAAAGCACGGCATCCGCAATTCGCACCTGCTCTCCATTGCCCCTACCGGCACCATCTCCCTCGCCTTCGCCGACAACGCCTCGAACGGCATCGAACCGCCCTTTTCTTACACCTACACCCGTCGCAAGCGGATGGCGGACGGCACCTTCAAGGAATATGCGGTCGAGGACTACGCCTGGCGGCTGTACAAGCATGCTGGCGGAGACGTGAATACTCTGCCGCCATATTTCGTGACCGCGCTGGAGATCTCCGCCCAGGCGCACAAGGACATGGTCGCGGCCGTAGCGCCTTACGTGGACACCTCCATCTCCAAGACGGTGAACGTGCCCGAGGACTACCCCTATGCGGACTTCGAGGATCTCTACCTCACCGCCTGGAAGGCCGGTCTCAAGGGGCTCGCCACCTACCGACCCAACTCGGTACTGGGCTCGGTGTTGTCCGTCGCGCCTAGCGCCGAACAGAAACAGCCCCACGACGTAGAACTGTCCGACGCCAACAAGCGCCTGTCCATCAAGAGCCTGCCGGCCCCCGTTCTCGCCTCCCTGCGCTGGCCCGGCCGCCCTGAGCTACCGGACGGCAACCTGGCATGGACCTACATGCTGGGCACTCCTTCCGGCAACTTCGCCCTCTTCGTCGGCCAGTTCGGCACCAATGGCGGCACCTTCCCCTTTGAAGTCTGGGTCAACGGCGCCGACCAGCCGCGTGGGCTCGGCGCGGTAGCCAAGACCCTGTCCATGGACATGCGCGCCAACGACAGGGGCTGGCTCAAGCTTAAGCTGGATACCCTGGCCCGTACCGTGGGCGAGAAATCCTTCGAGATGCCCTTCCCGCCCCATGGCGAGAAGAAGCTCTTCCCAGGCGTTGTCTCCGCCTTCGCCCAGGTGGTCAACTATCGCTGCGAGAAGTTGGGCGCCTTCGACAAAGAGGGCAACAGCCCGGTGCTCGACACCCTCTTCAGTCAGGAGGAACCCAAGACCGGCACCGACGGCACCCTGTCGTGGACGGTGGACATCTACAATCCGGCCACCGGCGAAGATTTCGTCCTTGGGCTGAAGGAAATCACCCTGCCCGATGGCGTCACCCGTCCCTATTCCGTGTGGTTGTCAGGCAACTATCCCCGTGCCCTGGATGGTCTGACCCGCATCCTGTCCCTGGACATGCGAGTCATGGACCCTGCCTGGATAGGCATGAAGTTGCGCAAGCTGCTGAACTATCCGGAGCCCCTCGGGGATTTCATGGCCTTCGTCCCGGGCACCCGACGCCAGCAGAATTATCCCAGCACCGTGGCCTACATTGCCCAGTTGATGATCCACCGTTATGCAATGCTGGGCGTGCTGGATGAAAAGGGCTACCCAACGCGCGAAATGGGCATCCTGGAGACACCCCGTGACGAAAGCGAGCCAAAGCTGATGCAAGGGGCACTGTGCAACGAGTGCGGTAACCACACGGTCATCCGCAAGGACGGCTGCGACTTCTGCACCGCCTGCGGTGCGGTGGGAACCTGCGGATAAAAGCGGATGCTTTAGGAAAAAAAGGGCTCGCAATTGCGGGCCCTTTTTCTGGTGTCTGGACGGGGCGGAGAAAGCGACTTGGCTACCTGGCGCCATCGCATTCAAGCGAATGCCGGCACTTCTCCAGTATGCCCCCCGCGCAGCAGGGGTAAGGCGCGAAACAATGCGGCAATGGTCTTGCCATCAGTGATCGTACCCTGATGGACAGCCGCCTCGGCTTCATCTGCAGAGAGCGACAAGATCTCCAGGAACTCCCCTTCATCCAGCTCATGCCCCACTTGGCTGAGGCCCTGGGCAAAGAAGATCTCGATGCGTTCGTCCGAATAGCCGATGCAGGGATGCATCACGCCGAGGTACCGCCAGTTCTCCGCCTCGTAGCCCGTCTCCTCCCGCAACTCCCTGCGAGCGCAAGTCAGGATGTCTTCACCCGGATCGATCTTGCCTGCGGGCAACTCGAGGAAGGCCTTGCGCAGCGGATAGCGGAACTGGCGCTCGAACACGAGCTGACCATCCGGCAGCACCGCGACGACCACGACCGCCCCAGGATGGCGAACGTACTCGCGGTAACTCTCGCTGCCGTCCGGAAGGCGGACACGGTCCCGCCAGACCTTGAGCAGACCACCCTGGAAGACGGGCTCGCTATCGAGTTCGATCTCCTCCAGCGGATCGCGCGCCGATGCAGTCCCGCTCATATCCCCCCCCCCCCCGACTTCGCTATGTTCAGAGCGAAGCAAGGAGAGCGTAAGCACACACCGACATGAGTGCTTGTGGCGCCAAGCCCAGGGCGGCAATCGCCAAGCCGTTTGCCGACAACAGCACACGGAGTTCGGCAGGCGCGTGAATCGGCGCTGGATCCACCGGCGGGTCGAAGTACATGACCTTGACCACACGGAGGTAGTAGAACGCGCCGATCACCGACATGACCACGGCGATGATCGCAATCCACAGATAACCTGCTGCAACCACTGCCTGCAGCACCGACAGCTTGGCGAAGAAGCCAATGAAGAATGGAATGCCCGCCATCGAGAACATCACGAACATCATCATCGCCGCGAACCAGGGACTGCGCTTGTTCAAACCCTTGAAATCGTCAATCGAGTCTGCCTCGAAACCTGCCCTGGAGAGGAGGATGATCATGCCGAAGGATGCCAGGCTCATGATCACGTAGGACACGGCATAGAACATGGCGGAGCTGTAGGCATTCAAGGCGTAGTGACGATCACCCTCCACCACCCCCGAAAGCAGCCCCAGCAGCATGAAGCCCATATGGGAAATGCCGGAATAGGCGAGCATGCGCTTGAGGTTGGTCTGGGCAATGGCAGCAAGGTTACCCAGGATGATGGACAGTACCGCCACGAACATCAGCATGCTCTGCCATTGTTCGGCGACATCGAACAGGCCCCAGATGAGAAGACGAACCGCCATCGCAAAAGCAGCCAGCTTGGGCGCAGTGGCAATGATCAGCGTGACCGCCGACGGCGCGCCTTGATAGACGTCCGGCACCCACATGTGGAAGGGCACGACGCCCAGCTTGAAGGAAATACCGGCCATCAGGAACACAATGCCGAACAACAACACCGTCTTGTTCGCCGCCTGATGGTAGACGGCGTTGGCGATGCCGGAGAACTCGAGCGAACCGGTGGCTCCATAGATCATGGACATCCCATACAGCAGCAGACCTGAAGCCAGCGCGCCGAGCACGAAATACTTCATCCCCGCCTCGGTGGACCGCGCGGAATCCCGGTCGAAAGCCACCATGGCGTACAGACCGAGGGACATCATCTCCAGCCCAATGTACAGCGGCAGCATGTGGTTGGCGGTAACCATCACCATCATGCCCAGCGTCATCAACAGGGCAAGCACGTAGTACTCAGGCTTGTCGATATTGCGGTCGGCTAGATAACCACGGCCGTAGAGCAAGGCAATGGCCATGGAGAAGTAGATCAGCAGCTTCAGGAGATCACCCAACAGATCGCCAATGAAGAGATTGCTGAAGGTGTAGCTCACGTCGCCCTTCAGGGTGTAGATGGTGACGAAAGCGGCTGCGATCAGTGTGAACTGGGTTAGCGCGTAGGCCAGCCAGCGAACGCCGCGGGCAAAGGTGCTGGCGAGCATGACAACCAGCGCCATGATCGCGACGAAGATCTCCGCTGCCGCGGGGTAGAAGTCGGGGACGACAAAGTTCATCTTCTGAGCGGTCCGGTAAAGTGTCTCGCCTACGCTTACAGCTTGCTCACGGCAACGTGACGTAGAAGTTCATCGACGGAAGCGTGCATCACTTCGGTGAAGGGGAAGGGATACAGGCCCATTGCCAGCACGCAGACCGCGAGAATCGCCAAGAAGGCAAATTCGCGCGCACTGAGGTCTTCCAGTTCGGCCACATGGGAGTTAGCCACCGGGCCGAACACCACGCGCTTGTACATCCAAAGGGTGTAGGCCGCTCCCAAAATGAGCGTGATCGCCGCGCCGAAGCCGATCCAGAAGTTGAACTGTACGGCGCCGAGAATCACCATGAATTCACCAACGAAACCGCTGGTAGCAGGCAGGCCCGCGTTTGCCATCGAGAACAGCATGAAGAAGGCGGCAAACTTCGGCATGGTATGCACCACGCCACCGTAGTCGGCAATCTGACGCGAGTGCATGCGGTCGTAGAGCACGCCGATGCAAAGGAACATCGCGCCGGAGACAAAGCCGTGGGAAATCATCTGCACCAGCGCACCTTCGATCGCCAGCGGATTGAACATGAAGAAACCCAATGTCACGAAGCCCATGTGGGAGATGGACGAATACGCCACCAGCTTCTTCATGTCCGTCTGCACCAGGGCAACGAAGCCGATGTAGATCACCGCGATCAGCGACAGCGTGATGATCAGGCCGGAATACTCCTGGGCTGCATCAGGCACGATGGGCAACGAGAAGCGCAGGAAACCGTATGCGCCCAGCTTCAGCGCGATCGCCGCCAGCACAACGGACCCCCCGGTCGGCGCTTCAACGTGGGCGTCGGGCAACCAGGTGTGCACCGGCCACATCGGCACCTTCACCCCGAAAGCAACCAGGAAGGCAAAGAAGATGAGCGTCTGTTCGGCGATGTTCAAGGGCAACTGGTGCCAATCCAGGATGCTGAAACTGCCATCCGCCTGCATGAACAGGTAAAGCAGGGCGAGCAGCATCAACAGCGAGCCGCACAGGGTATAGAGGAAGAACTTGATGGCTGCATAGACGCGGTTCGGGCCGCCCCAGATGCCGATCACGAGGTAGAGCGGGATCAGCGAGGCCTCGAAGAAGACGTAGAAGAGAATCCCGTCCAGCGAGGAGAAGATGCCGTTCATCAGCCCGGACATCACCAGGAAGCAGGCCATGTACTGGGCGACCTTCTCCTCGATCACCTTCCAACCACCCAGCACCACCATGATGGTGATAAAGGCATTCAGCAGCACAAACAGCACCGAGATGCCATCCACGCCAAGGTGGTAATTGATGTTGAAGCGCGGAATCCAGGCCTGCAACTCAACGAACTGCATCGCGCTGGTGGAGGCATCGAACCCCACATAGAGCGGAATCGTGACGATGAAGCCTGCGATCGCAACCAGCAGCGCCAAGCCGCGCGCCAAGGGAGCATTGCGGTCGGAGCCGGTAGCGAGCACAAGCAGCCCGCCCAGAATCGGCACCCAGATCGCGAGACTGAGGAAGGGAATGTCCGTCATCGTTGCTTTCCGTTCTATACGTCGCTGGCGACGCGTTTGGTCTTGTTATGCATCCGTCCCCGGCGTGCTCATCCGCGGTTGAACCAGAAGGTGAGCAGGATGAACACGCCGATGATCATGGTGAAGGCGTACTGATAGATATGGCCGGTCTGGAACAGGCGCGACATCTGCGCAATCCAGCCCACCAGCTTGGCCGTGCCATTGATTGCAATGCCATCTATCAGGCCCTGGTCGCCCGCCTTCCAAAGTCCCTTACCGAGGAGGCGCGCACCGCCGGCGAAGAAGATCTCATTAAAGCGGTCAAAAAAGTACTTGTTCTCGAGCAGGGTATGGATCGGCTTGAAGGTGCGCTGGATGGCCGCCGGAATGCCTGGCTTGACCATGTAGAAGAACCAGGCAACGACGACACCGCCCATCGCCAGCCAGAACGGAGCGGTCTGAAGACCATGCAAGGCCATGGCGACCGGGCCGTGGAAATGCGCAGCAAGTTCCTCAAGCCCGACGTGGTTGTCACCGACGAAGATCACACCGTCGAACCAGGAGCCGAAAAGCATAGGTTCGATGGTGAAGAAGCCGATCAACACCGAAGGAATCGCAAGCAGCAGCAGCGGCACAGTAACGACCCAAGGCGACTCATGCGGTTTCTGCCCCGGCGCCAGACCGTGGTGATGGTCCCCGGCATGGGCATCTTCTTCCTCGTGCTCGTCATGATGATGTTCGCCGTCATGATGGTGTGCCTGACCGAAGCGCTCTTTCCCGTGAAACACCAGAAAGTACATCCGGAAAGAGTAGAAGGCGGTCACGAACACACCCAGCATTACGCAGAACAGCGCATAACCGGCACCCGGAATGTGTGAGGCATGCACCGCCTCAATGATGGAATCCTTGGAGTAAAAGCCGGAGAAGAAGGGGAACCCGATCAGCGCCAGGGAGCCCAGCAGTGAGGTAATCCAGGTGACCGGCATGTACTTCCACAGGCCGCCCATATTGCGCATGTCCTGGTCGTGGTGCATGCCCATGATCACCGAACCCGCGCCGAGGAACAGCAATGCCTTGAAGAAGGCGTGGGTCATCAGGTGGAACACGGCGGCCGAATAGGCGGAGACGCCCAGCGCGACCGTCATATAGCCCAGCTGCGACAAGGTCGAATAAGCCACCACGCGCTTGATGTCGTTCTGCACGATGCCGAGAAAGCCCATGAACAAGGCTGTCGTGGCGCCGATCACCAGGACGAAGGAAAGGGCGACATCCGAAAGCTCGAACAGCGGCGACATCCGCGCCACCATGAAGATACCCGCGGTGACCATGGTGGCCGCGTGAATCAGGGCGGAGATCGGGGTCGGGCCTTCCATCGAATCGGGCAGCCAGACGTGCAGCGGCACCTGCGCAGACTTGCCCATCGCGCCGATGAACAGACAGATGCAGATCGCAGTGATCAGCGGCCAACCGGTCACAGCCATCTCCTGCGTGGCTAGATCGCTGGCCTGGGCGAATACCTCTACGTAATTCAGCGAGCCGGCATAAGCGGCGACCAGACCGATACCCAGCAGGAAACCGAAGTCGCCGACGCGGTTGACCAGAAAGGCCTTGAGGTTGGCGTAAATGGCAGTGGGACGTTCATACCAGAAGCCGATAAGCAGGTAGGACACCAAGCCGACAGCCTCCCAGCCGAAGAACAGCTGCAGGAAGTTGTTCGACATCACCAGCATCAGCATGGAGAAGGTGAATAGCGAGATATAGCTGAAGAACCGTTGGTAGCCCGGATCCTCGTGCATGTAGCCGATGGTATAGATATGCACCATCAGGGATACGAAGGTCACAACCAGCATCATCATGACTGTGAGCTGATCGATCATGAAGCCGACCTCGAAGCTCAGCCCACCCGCTTCCATCCAGGTATATACGGTGCCGTTAAAGGTATTACCGGCCTGCACATCGCGGAAAATGTAGATTGAGGCGATGAACGCCACAGCCACCCCAAGGATGGTCGCCACATGAGCGCCAGTACGACCGATCAGTTTTCCGAAAAGGCCGGCCAGGATCGCACCGGCGAGCGGTGCCAATGGCACGACTAGATAGAGCTTCTGCATGTCCGTCATCGCGTGCGTCCCTTTAACCCTTCAGGCTGTCCAGATCATCCACATGTATCGTCCGCAGGTTGCGGAACAACACCACCAGGATCGCCAAGCCGATTGCAGACTCGGCTGCAGCCACCGTCAGGATGAAGAAAACGAAAACCTGGCCCGCGATGTCTCCCAAGTAGTGGGAAAAAGCGATGAAATTAAGATTGACCGCAAGCAACATCAGCTCGATGGCCATCAACAGCACGATGAGGTTCTTCCTGTTCAGAAAGATCCCCACAACGCTGATCGCGAACAGGATCGCGCCCAGGATGAGGTAATGGGAAAGGGATAGCATCTTCAACTCCCTGATCGCTTCGGCCGCAGCCGCCGCGGTTCTTATTCGTGACTTGTTTTAGTCCTTCTCGGCCGGCATCTTCACCAGCTCGACTCGGCCTTCCCGCTTGACTGCGACCTGCTCGGAAGGATTGATGTACTTCGTACCCTTTCGCTTGCGCAAGGTAAGCGCCACCGCCGCCACCATCGCAACCAGCAGCACCAGAGACGCCAGTTCGAAGGGATAGACGTAATCCGTATAGAGAACGCGCCCAAGCTCGCGGGTATTGCTGTAACCCGCCTGCGGATCCGGCGGCGCCGGCATCGCGTCCAGGCCGAAATAGCGGCCGCCCAGCACCATCGCCATCTCTACCGCCATCAACACACCGATCAGCGAACCGACCGGGAGGTAGCTCCAGAAGCCCTGGCGCAAGCGATCCAGGTTGATGTCCAGCATCATCACGACGAATAGGAACAACACCATCACGGCGCCGACGTAAACCATCACCAGCGTGATAGCCAAAAATTCCGCTTGCAGCAGCAACCAGATACCACTGGCATTAAAGAAGGCCAACACCAGATAAAGCGCGGCATGCACCGGATTGCGCGCGGTGATGACTCGCAACGCCGCGAACACAAGGATCACGGCGAGAAAGTAGAAGACGAAGGTCTTGAATTCCATTTTTCCGGTCGCAGCGCAGACGCGCCCTCCTTAACGGTACTTTGCGTCCTGCTCGCGGTCTGCCGCGATCTGACCCTCATAGCGGTCGCCGACCGCCAGCAGCATCTGCTTGGTGTAATACAGATCGCCGCGCTTTTCGCCGTGATACTCGAACACCCGGGTTTCCACGATGGCATCGACGGGACAGGCCTCCTCGCAGAAACCGCAGAAGATGCACTTCGTAAGATCAATGTCATAACGGGTCGTCCTGCGGGAACCATCATCCCGCTGATCCGACTCGATGGTGATCGCCAACGCTGGGCAAACTGCCTCGCAGAGCTTGCAGGCAATGCAACGCTCTTCGCCGTTCGGATAACGGCGCAACGCGTGCAGGCCACGGAAACGCGGACTCTGCGGTGTCTTCTCCTCAGGAAACTGGACGGTAATCTTGCGAGCAAAGAAATGCCGCCCGGTAAGAGCCATGCCCTTAAGCAGTTCTTTCAGGAAAAGACTGCCGATGTAATCCCTAGCACCCATCACCCTTACCTCAAGACCAGATCGAGAGCGGCGACATCATCCACACCGCGACAACGACCACCCACACCAGCGTGACCGGAATGAATACCTTCCAGCCCAATCGCATGATGTGGTCGTAGCGAAAGCGCGGGAACGTAGCACGCACCCACAGGAAGATGAAAAGGATGGCCGCAGTCTTCAACGCCAGCCAATGGAAACCATCTGGCAGGAAACCGAACGGCGACAACCAGCCGCCCAGGAACAGGACCGAGGTCAGGATGGAAACCAAGATCATGTTCGCGTATTCGGCGAGGAAGAACAGCGCAAACGTCATGCCGGAGTATTCGACCATGTGCCCGGCCACGACTTCCGCCTCGCCTTCAACGACATCGAACGGCGCGCGATTGGTTTCCGCGATACCCGAAATAAGGTAAACGACGAACATGGGCAGTAACGGCAGCCAGTTCCAGGACAGAAAGCCGAGTCCCATATCGGCAAAGCGGCCACTGCTCTGGGAAACCACGATGTCCGAAAGATTCAGGCTGGCCGAAATCAGCAGCACGCAAATCAGCGCGAACCCCATCGAAACTTCGTAGGACACCATCTGCGCTGCGGCACGCATGGAACCCAGGAAGGGGTACTTGGAGTTGGAAGCCCAACCGGCAACCACCACCCCATAGACCTCCAGCGACGTCACGGCGAGCAGAAAGAGGAGACCTGCATTGACGTCGGCGAGCACCAAACCGTCATCGAAGGGGACAACTGCCCACGCTACCAGCGACGGAGCCAGCGCCAGGATAGGACCAACAATGAAAAGCCCTTTGCTCGAACCGGAAGGGATCACTATTTCCTTCAGGAGCAACTTCACCCCATCAGCGATCGGCTGGAGCAGGCCTTTCGGACCGACCCGGTTGGGGCCTATGCGCACCTGCATGTAGCCGATGACCTTGCGTTCGGCCAGCGTCAGATAGGCAACACAAATCATCAGCGGCGCGATGATCGCGATGATCTTCACCAAGGTCCAAACCAAGGGCCAGGCGGGCCCGAACAAATCTGCAACCGGTTGCAGCATCGCTTCCATCAAGCACGCTCCACGCTGAGTCGGCCGCTGAGCGCCCCGAGCGCGGCCGTAGTCCGATGCGCTGCTGCGATCCTTACGCAGCCAGCCGCTAGAGTCTCATCCGCGGCAGCGACCAGTTCTACGGTCCCGCTGCCCTGCCCCACCCGCACCCGCTCGCCGCTTGAGACGCCCAACTGGGCAAGCGTGGCAGGACTCAGGCGTGCGACCGGAACTGCCGCATCCTTGGTCTTCTGCAATGGAGCAGAGCGCCGCACCACAGGATCTGCGAAATAGATGGGCACGTCTGCGACCCGCTCCAGACCGGCTCCGCTGTCGGTCACCGAGGCAGCCTCAGCTACATGGAATGTCTCACCCCCGGCCAATTTGCGCGTGTAGTCGGCTCCAAGCGCTGCCTTGCTCACGGCCTCGGAATCCTCATACGCAAAATCATTCAGCCCCAGCAAGGTTCCAAGGACACGCAGCACCTTCCAGCCTGGACGACATTCGCCCAATGGTTTGGCCACCGCGTTGAAGCTCTGCGCACGTCCTTCGCAGTTCACGAACGTGCCGGAGGTCTCGGAAAAAGGCGCGATGGGCAGAAGCACATCGGCCGATTCGCGCAAGGCCGGGCTGTCGAAGGCAGATAGGCTCACCACGATCTCGGCGGATTGCAAAGCAGCCTGAGTGCGAGGAGCGTCAGCAAAGTCCAGATCAGGTTCAGCCGCCAACAACACATAGCCCTTGCGCGGAGAGTCAATCATCCCTTTGGCATTCAGGCCCGTGCCGCTCGGCACAGCGCCCGCAAGGTAGCCCCCGACACTATTGGCAGCCTCACCAATCACGCCCGCGCGGCCACCGGAAAGGCGCCCGATCTCGCACGCCAGCGCTTCCAGTTCAGCAGCTTGAGAGTGCTGAACAGCCAGGTTTCCCAACCATATGGCGACTCTCTCGCCACTGCCAACGAGTCTAGCCAGCGTTGAAGCCTCCTCTGAAACCGCCGCGGGCAGCGAAGATACAAAGGCTTCCGAGACCACTACGCTTTTCTGTTCCGACAAGGCGCGCACAAGCTGACCCAATGCCGAGACCATACCGGAAGGCGGCACCACCATACGGCTACGCACCGGGAGCAGCCACTCCTCCGCTGTCGGGCCAACCACACCGACCTGCAAACCTCGTTTTGCCGCCTGGCGGACCCTTTGCGCGAGCAGCGGCGCATCCTTACGCAGGAAGCTACCGATCACCAGCAATCTGTCCAACTCGCCGACGCCGGCGATAGGCATACCCAGCCAGGGGGCACCGGAACGCCGCCCATCGGCACGGAAATCCGTTTGGCGCAGACGAAAATCCACGTTGTCCGTACCCAGGCCTCGCATCAGCTTCTGGCCGAGGTACAACTCCTCCACCGTCGCATGGGGCGACAGCAACGCACCAAGCCCCTGCCCGCCGTGCTGTTGAGCTATGCCCCGCAGTCCATTCGCCGCAAATTCCAGCGCCGTCTGCCAATCGACCTCACGCCATTCACCGCCTTGCTTGATCTGCGGCCGCTGCAGACGCTCAGCACTATTGAGCGCCTCATAAGAGAACCTGTCCTTGTCCGACAGCCAGCACTCGTTGATGGCCTCGTTCTCCAAGGGCAGCACCCGCTTCACAACGTCATGCTTGGTCTGAACGATCAGGTTCGCCCCCAATGAGTCGTGCGGACTCACCGATTTACGGCGGGAAAGCTCCCATGTACGGGCGGCAAAACGGAAGGGCTTGGAAGTCAGCGCACCAACCGGACATAGGTCGATGATGTTCCCCGAAAGCTCGGAATCAACCGTCTTCTCGACGAAAGGCATGATCTCAGCATGCTCCCCCCGAAATGCCTGGCCCAACTCCATCTCGCCGGCTATCTCGGTAGTGAAACGCACGCACCGGGTGCAGTTGATGCACCGAGTCATATCCGTCGCCACTAAAGAACCGAGATTCTTGTTCAGGACAACCCGCTTCTCTTCCTGGTAACGCGACTGGCTGCCGCCATAGCCGACCGCCAGATCCTGCAACTGGCACTCGCCGCCCTGATCGCAGATCGGGCAATCCAAGGGGTGGTTGATCAGCAGGAACTCCATCACACCCTTCTGCGCCTTGACCGCAGATTCGGAATGGGTCCATACCTTCATGCCATTCGTCACCGGCGTCGCACAGGCAGGCAAGGGCTTGGGCGCCTTTTCCACCTGTACCAAGCACATGCGGCAATTAGCAGCGATGGATAGCTTCTTGTGGTAGCAGAAATGGGGAATATAGCTGCCGATCTTGGCAGCGGCATCCATGACCGTGCTGCCATCCGGCACCTGGATCTGCTGGCCGTCGATTTCGATCTCTAGCATGAGGGGCTCACGTAGATTTGGCTGCCTTCGTACTGCACTTCAGGCGAGACGAGACATTTCTTGTTTTCGATGTGGTACTGGAACTCTCCACCGAAATGCTTGATGAAACTCTGTACCGGCATGGACGCTGCATCACCCAAGGCGCAGATGGTCCGGCCCATGATGTTGCCGGTGACCGAATTCAGCAGGTCAAGATCATCCGCGCGGCCCAAGCCGTTCTCAATGCGGTGCACCACTCGATAAAGCCAACCGGTGCCCTCACGGCAGGGAGTACATTGCCCACAGGACTCTTCGAAATAGAAGTACGACAGACGCTCGAGTGCCTTGACCATGCAGGTCGTCTCATCCATCACGATTACCGCGCCAGA
Organism: Azoarcus indigens; assembly: GCF_004361735.1. Taxonomy (GTDB): domain Bacteria; phylum Pseudomonadota; class Gammaproteobacteria; order Burkholderiales; family Rhodocyclaceae; genus Azoarcus; species Azoarcus indigens. Next base: position 449,857 of record NZ_SNVV01000001.1, read on the forward strand.
GCCCAGCATCGAGCCAGCCTTGGAAATCGAGTCGTAATCCATGGTGCAACTCATCATCACGTCGGCAGGAAGGACAGGCGATGACGAACCACCAGGAATCACCGCCTTCAACTTGCGCCCCCCACGCATTCCTCCGGCCATCTCCAGCAATTCGGAAAAAGGCGTCCCGAGCGGGATCTCATAATTGCCTGGACGATTGACATGGCCAGAAACGGAGAAAAGCTTCATCCCGCCGTTATTCGGCTTGCCCAGGTTAAGAAAGGCCTCGCCCCCCATATTGATGATGAAAGGGACGGATGCAAAGGTTTCCGTATTGTTGATGGTCGTCGGCTTACCGTACAAACCATAGCTCGCCGGGAATGGCGGCTTGAAACGTGGTTGCCCTTTCTTGCCTTCAATGGACTCGAGCAGCGCAGTCTCCTCACCGCAGATATACGCGCCGTAACCATGATGAGCAAACAGATCGAAGGAAAAGCCACTGCCAAGAATGTCCGCTCCAAGCAAGTTCGCGGCCCTAGCCTCTTCCAACGCCTCCTCAAAGCGCTGGTATATCTCGAAAATCTCACCGTGGATGTAGTTGTACCCACGAGCACAACCCATTGCGTACGCCGCAATGGTCATACCCTCAATCACCGAATGAGGGTTGTAGCGGAGGATGTCTCTGTCCTTGAAGGTTCCAGGTTCGCCTTCATCGGAATTGCACGCCAGATACTTGTCGCCCGGAAAAGAGCGCGGCATGAAACTCCATTTCAAACCAGTCGGAAAGCCCGCACCGCCTCGTCCCCGCAAAACCGCAGTCTTGAGCTCCGCAATGATGGCCTCCGGGGGAATTTTCTCGGAGATAATCTTTTTCAGCGCAGAATAACCACCTCGAGCGAGATAGTCCTGCAGCCGCCAGGCCCGGTCGCCGTCTACGCCGGCGAGGATCATTCCTTGCGCACTCATTTGCTTTCCAGATCGGCCAGCAACTGGTCGATCTTCTCCTTGGTCATCCAGCTGCACATATGATGGTTGTTGACCAACAGCACGGGAGCATCGCCACAAGCCCCCATGCACTCACCTTCCTTCAAGGTGAATTTCCCATCCGCCGTCGTTTCGTTGAAATCGATCCCCAGCTTCTGCTTCACATAGTCAGCGGCGTGAACACCACCCGAGAGGGCACAGGGGAGATTGGTACAGACAGTAATCTTGTGCTTACCGACGGGCTCAAGATCGTACATGTTGTAAAAGCTGGCGACCTCATAAGCCGCAATGGCCGGCATCTCCAGATAATCGGCGATGAAAGCGATGAGCTCCTGGGGAAGCCATCCCTTCTCGACCTGGGCGATACGCAGCGCCGCCATGACTGCGGACTGCTTTTGATCCGCCGGATACTTGGCAACCTCTCGGTCAATCTGTTGCAGCGATTCTTGGCTCAGCATGTCGTGCTCATCTTCTCGTTTGCCTGCCGATTCCCTGTGTCGCGGGTTCTTCTCGACTTATCTATCGATCTCGCCGAACACCACATCCATAGTGCCGATAATCGCGACCACGTCAGCAATCATATGGCCACGGGAGATCTCGTCCATTGCAGCCAGGTGTGCAAAACCCGGGGCGCGCAACTTCAATCGATAAGGCTTGTTAGCTCCATCGGAAACCGCATAGACACCGAACTCACCCTTTGGATGCTCGACCGCCGCATAGACCTCACCCTTAGGGACATGAATTCCTTCGGTAAAGAGCTTGAAGTGGTGGATCAGCTCCTCCATATTTGCCTTCATCTGCTCACGAGGGGGAGGGGCGACCTTGTGATTGCCTGTAATAACCGGACCGGGATTCTGCCGCAGCCATTCAATACATTGACGAATGATGCGATTCGACTGGCGCATTTCTTCCATGCGGCAGAGATAGCGGTCGTAGCAATCTCCGTTCTTTCCAACCGGGATATCGAAATCCAGTCGGTCGTAAACCTCATAGGGCTGTTTCTTGCGCAGATCCCATGCAATACCCGAACCTCTGAGCATAGGACCAGAGAACCCCCAACCTAGCGCCTGTTCCGGGGTCACCACGCCGATACCAACGGTACGCTGCTTCCAGATACGGTTATCCGTCAGCAGGGTTTCGTATTCATCGCAATAGCGCGGGAAACGCTGGGTGAAGTCATCCAGAAAATCGAGCAGGGAACCTTGACGATTGCCATTCAGTTCCTCAACCGCCTTCGCATTCTTGAACTTGTTGACCTGGTATTGAGGCATCCGGTCAGGCAGATCCCGATACACGCCTCCGGGGCGATAATAAGCCGCATGCATTCGCGCCCCGGAAACCGCCTCATACACATCCATGAGGTCTTCCCGCTCACGGAAAGTATAAAGCACCATGGTCATCGCACCGATATCCAGCGCGTGAGTGCCAATATTGAGGAGGTGATTCAAAATCCGCGTAACTTCGTCAAACATGACGCGGATATATTGCGCACGCAACGGCACTTCCAACCCTAGCAGGCGCTCAATGGCCATGCAATATGCATGCTCATTGCACATCATGGACACGTAATCCAAACGGTCCATATAAGGAACAGATTGTACCCAAGTCCTAGTTTCAGCGAGCTTCTCGGTTCCGCGATGCAGCAGGCCGATGTGAGGATCTGCGCGCTCTACAACCTCACCATCCAATTCAAGAACAAGGCGCAAGACGCCATGAGCAGAGGGATGCTGCGGGCCAAAGTTGATGGTGTAATTGCGAATCTCAGCCATGACCGACATCCCCGTAATTCTCTTCACGCACGATACGCGGCGTATTTTCCCGGGGCTCAATTGTCACCGGCTGATAGACGACACGCCCCAACTCGGGGTCATAACGCATTTCAACATAACCCGAGACAGGAAAATCCTTGCGGAAGGGGTGGCCGACAAAACCGTAATCCGTCAGGATTCGACGCAGATCGGGATGTCCGGAATACATGATCCCGTAGAGATCAAAAGACTCTCGCTCATACCAATTGGCACTGGGCCACAGGTCCGCCAAGGAATCCAGAACGGGAAAGTCGTCGCTATCTGCAAAAACCCGCACTCTCAAGCGCCAGTTGTTCTTGATCGATAGTAAATGAGCTACGGAAGCGAAACGCTTCCCCTCCCAAGAACCATTGCCGTAGGCTGAATAATCTAGCCCGGAGAGATCAATCAATTGCTCGAAGCTGAACCCGGGGTCATCCCGCAGCTTGGTAGCAAGTTGCAGATAATTCGACGCGGACACTTCTATCGTCAATTCACCGCATTCAAGCACCTGCGAAACCAGGTCTTCTCCGAAAACTTCACGGAGCTTTTCATTGAGCCGTTCAAGTTTGGCACTCATTTCCGAGCCTACCTGTCAGCGCGCAATAGTATTTGTGCGCTTGATTTTGTTTTGCAGCTGAATGATTCCGTAGAGAAGCGCCTCCGCTGTCGGAGGGCATCCCGGGACGTACACATCCACGGGAACGATACGGTCGCAACCACGCACGACCGAATAGGAATAGTGATAGTAGCCGCCGCCGTTGGCACAGGACCCCATAGAGATGACCCATCGGGGCTCGGCCATTTGATCGTAGACTTTACGTAAAGCGGGAGCCATCTTGTTGCACAGGGTACCAGCAACGACCATCAAGTCGGACTGCCTGGGGCTTGGTCTGAAAACGACACCGAAACGGTCGAGGTCATAGCGAGCACAACCCGCATGAATCATCTCCACCGCACAACAGGCCAACCCGAAGGTCATCGGCCACAATGAACCGGTACGAGTCCAGTTGATAACTGCATCAAGCGAAGTAGTGACAAATCCTTCGCGAAAGACGCCTTCTATGCTCATGCCTTACTCCCAATCGAGCGCACCGTTCTTCCACTCGACGATATAACCGATAACCAGAATGGCCAGAAAAACCATTACGGATCCGAAAACGAACCAAGCGAGTTCGCCGGCGGCGATGAACTCCTGAAAGACGGTCGCCCAAGGAAAGAGGAAGGCGATCTCCAAATCAAAGAGGATAAAGAGAATAGCAATGAGGTAGTAACGGACGTCGAACTTCATACGGGCATCTTCAAATGCCTCGAATCCGCACTCATAAGGCGATAGCTTTTCGCCATCGGGGCGATAAGGAGCGAGAACACGCCCCAGGATGACAGGAGCGACACCGAAGCCCAAACCAACGAGAATGAAGACCAAAACAGGAAAATAATTTTCCAGCATGCCTATCTACTCCTATTTGAGCTTGGCGATTTGGCTACGTCGCCCTTATTTTTTTCAGTGTCCCTGTAGAAACGCCCGCTTTCGCGGGCGTTTCAGTATTCTGGTGCCGACGATGAGACTCGAACTCATACGGCTTTCGCCACCACCCCCTCAAGATGGCGTGTCTACCAATTTCACCACGTCGGCTCGCTGCTCGTTACAGCCAGATAATTATACGACCATTTGCGCGGTGCGCAAAGCCTCTTTCCACTTTTACTTCGGGATCGATTGGGCCTTGGAGTCATCAGCCGGCGGCGGCACTTCTTCCAACTTAGGCTGCTGCGAAGGAACTGGCGCCGATTGCACTGCCCCCTCCATCACGCTCGACGGGGCGCTTGGCTTGTTGCTTGCAAGATAGCTAAGACCAAGACTGGTGATGAAAAAAACGGTCGCCAGAACCGCCGTCGTCCTGCTCAAGAAGTTGGCGGAACCCGAAGAGCCGAACAGACTACCCGAGGAACCACTCCCAAAAGCCGCTCCCATATCGGCACCTTTGCCGTGCTGCACAAGCACCAATCCAATGACACCAATGCCGACCAACACATGGATGGTTAGCACCAGGGAAAAAAGTACATTGCTCATCATAAACCCTGAAAAACGAGCTGCCGCTCAATCACCGGCAGCCGCATGGCATATCGCCAAAAAATCGCGGGCAACCAAGGAGGCTCCCCCAATCAGCCCACCATCTACATTAGGCACCGCAAAAAGCTCGGCAGCGTTGCCGGGCTTGACACTTCCTCCGTACAGAATCTTCGTTGTCACCTCACTACCGAAGACACGCTGAGTCCATGTCCTTATCGAAGCATGAACCTCCCCTACCTGTTCCGCTGTCGCGGTCAAACCGCTACCAATGGCCCATATGGGCTCGTAAGCCAACACAATCTGATCGACATCCAGCCCATCAATCTCAGCCGCCACAGCATCCAGTTGACGCGTGACAACCTCCAGCGTTATTCCGTCATTGCGCTCCGCCGATGTCTCCCCGACACACACGATGGGAAGCAGACCTGCACGCAGCGCGGCCCGCGTTTTGCGCCCCACTGTGCCGTCATCCTCATGGAACAGACTGCGGCGCTCAGAGTGGCCAACGATGACGTAGCTGCATCCGAGGTCAGATAGCATCCGCGCGCTCACTTCCCCAGTATAAGCTCCGTCGTCGAACTCACTGACGTTCTGGGCACCCAAAGCTATCCCGCTCCTGGGTGGCAGTATTTGCAAGACCTGCATCAGGTAAGGGAAAGGCGCACAGACAGCCACCTCACACCCGAGGCCCGCGCTTTTCGTGACCTCACCGAGCAACTCGGCGTTACCCGCCAAGCTGCCATTCATCTTCCAGTTGCCGACAACGAGTTTCGTGCTCACATCCATAGCCCGTCTGGCAAATCATGAAATTATAGGATGGTGAGATTGAAGGCGCAAACGCCCCACCTCACGCACAAGTGCGCCAGACGGGGCGTCAACAGAGAGGGCCGGCGACAGCCGGCATGACTTCATCTCACCCAAAGCGTCCGGTGATGTAATCCTCGGTTTCCTTACGCTTCGGCTTGAGGAACAGCTCATCCGTAACACCGAACTCCACCATTTCACCAAGATACATGTAAGCGGTGTAGTCAGAGATGCGGGCGGCCTGCTGCATGTTGTGGGTCACAATGACAATGGTGAACTCTTTCTTGAGTTCATCCACCAACTCCTCGATCCGGGAGGTGGAGATCGGGTCCAACGCGGACGTCGGCTCGTCAAGAAGGAGTACCTCCGGCTTGACCGCGATGCCCCGCGCAATGCATAGCCGCTGCTGCTGGCCGCCCGATAGACTCATACCACTCTGCTTGAGCTTGTCTTTGACCTCTTCCCACAGCGCAGCTTTGCGTAGCGCCCATTCGACCCGCTCGTCCATCTCTGCCACCGAGAGCTTTTCGTGCAAACGCACGCCGAATGCGATGTTGTCGTAGATGGACATTGGGAATGGGGTAGGCTTCTGGAAGACCATGCCGATCTTGGCTCGCAGTATGCTGACGTCGATGTCGCTCGCCAGCAGATTGCGCCCGTCGAACAACAACTCTCCCTCGGCCCGCTGATCCGGATAGAGGTCGTACATGCGGTTGATCGTGCGCAGCAAGGTGGACTTGCCGCAGCCGGAAGGGCCGATGAAGGCAGTCACGGTATGACGCGCCATTCGAAAATTGATGTTCTTCAGCGCATGGAACTTGCCGTAGTAGAAGTTGAAGTTCCGGAACTCGAGTTGCGCGTTGGCGATGTCCATTTCGGTCGTCAGTCCTGTACCCATGGGTCGTCAGTTGAGCTTTTCCGCCCGCAGGAAGACACGGGCAATGATGTTGAGGGCAAGTACGCCCAGAGTGATGAGGAAGACCCCGGCCCAAGCCAGTTGCTGCCACTCCACGAAGGGACTCATTGCGAACTTGAAGATGGTGACCGGTAGGTTCGCCATCGGCTCATTCAGGTTCAAGGTCCAGAACTGATTGGACAGCGCAGTGAAAAGCAGGGGCGCCGTTTCGCCTGCGATCCGCGCAATGGCGAGGAGCACACCCGTCACGACCCCTGCTCTCGCAGCTCGCAGGGTGACTTTGGAAATCACCACCCGTTTCGGGGCTCCCAGTGCAAAAGCGGCCTCTCTCAAGGTGTTAGGCACCAACTGCAGCATGTTCTCCGTCGTTCTCACCACTACCGGCAAAACAATGAGCGCCAGCGCGACCACCCCGGACCACGCCGAGAACTTGCCCGTGTTCGCCACAATCAAGGCATACACGAAGAGACCGATGACGATGGAGGGAGCCGACAACAGCAGATCGTTGATGAAGCGCGTCGTCTGCCCCAGCACGTTGAAACGTCCATACTCCGCCAGATAGACCCCAGCAAGGATGCCGATGGGCGTTCCGAGCAGGGTAGCCAGCGTCACCATCAGGACGCTACCGGCGATGGCATTGAGCAGACCGCCATCGCTTGCCCCCGGCGGGGGAGTCATCTGGGTGAATAGGTTCAGGGAAAGGCCGGAAACCCCCAAGTCAAATACCGTCCAGAGTATCCATGTCAGCCAGAACAGCCCGAATAGCATCGCGCCCATAGACAGCGTCAACGCGATCCGGTTGATCAGTTTTCTACGCATCAACAGGTTCATGGTGCTCAGCTCCGCCCGCCTTCGCCCTTGGAGAGGCGCTGCAGCAACAATTTGGACACCACGAGCACGCAAAGCGTTATCACGAACAGGATCAAGCCCAGTTCCATCAACGCCGCGGTGTGCAAGCCCGGGTCGGCCTCCGCAAACTCATTTGCCAGTGCCGACGTTATGCTATTCCCGGGAGCAAACAGGGATGCCGTACTCAGAAAGTTTGTGTTGCCGATAACGAAAGTCACCGCCATGGTCTCACCCAGGGCGCGCCCCAACCCGAGCATTACCCCGCCGACCACGCCGGTCTTCGTGTAAGGCAGGACAACCCGCCAAACCACCTCCCAGGTGGTGCAGCCGAGTCCGTAGGCCGACTCCTTCAGCATCGCCGGCGTCACCTCGAACACGTCACGCATAACGGAGGCGATGTAAGGAATGATCATGATCGCGAGAATCACGCCTGCACAGAGCAGACCAATGCCCAGCGGAGGGCCCGCGAACAGGCGACCGATCAGAGGGAGATGGCCCAGCGTGTTCTGCAATGCCGGCTGCACGTACTGGGCAAAAATGGGAGCAAAAACCAGCAGACCCCACATGCCATAGACGATGCTGGGAATGGCGGCGAGCAACTCGATCGCCGTACCGAGCGGGCGCCGCAGCCAGCGCGGAGACAGTTCGGTCAGAAAAAGCGCGATACCGAAGGACACTGGCACCGCGATGACTAAGGCGATCAAAGCAGTAACCAGCGTGCCATACACCGGCACTAGGGCACCGAATTTCTCCATCGGCGGATTCCACTCCGGCGAAAAAAGAAAACCAATGCCATAGGCTTGGATACTGGGCCAGGACGCAACCGTCAGCGCAACGATGATTCCGGCCAGCAAAACAAGGGTAAGTACAGCGAACGAACGCGCGACCCCGGAAAACAGACGGTCGCCCAACTTTGTCATTCCGTTACTTCCTCCCTTGTCATGGGAACCTTGGCCGGTCGGGGAGGGAGAGGTGGCAGACAGCCCTCCCCCGCTGATCTTTATCTCGCCGAAGGCCTCTGGGGCCTCCGGCCGTTCATTACGTTGCATCGCGCCTGACCTTAACGGCCTGTTAGTTCTTCAATACAGCAGCGCCGCTGGCATCCTTCATCTCGCCCCAGGACGCCTTGATAAGCTTGACGGTATCGGCAGGCAGCGGCACATAGTCCAGATCAGCGGCCATCTGCGAACCGTTCGCATACGCCCAATCAAAGAACTTCAGCACTTCAACGGCCTGCCCCGGCTTCTCCTGAGTTTTGTGCATCAGGATGAAAGTCGCACCAGTGATGGGCCAGGAAGCCTTGCCGGACTGTTCGGTGAGGATTTCATAGAACGCCGACTTGCTCCAGTCGGCACCTGCTGCAGCGGCCTTGAACGCATCATCGGTGGGCGCGACAAACTGACCTTCCTTGTTCTGCAGCACAGCGTAGGTCAGCTTGTTTTGCTTGGCGTAAGCGTATTCAACATAGCCGATCGACCCAGGCAGGCGCTGCACGAAAGCTGATACCCCTTCGTTCCCCTTCCCACCCAGCCCGACCGGCCACTGGACCGCAGACCCCTCACCAATCTTCTCCTTCCATTCGGAGGAGACCTTGGATAGGTAGTTCGTGAAGATAAACGTGGTACCAGAACCATCCGCCCGACGAACGACGCCGATCGGCTGGTCAGGCAGAGCCAGACCCGGGTTCAACGCAGCAATGGCCTTGTCGTTCCACTGCACGATCTTCCCGAGGTAGATGTCGGCCAACAGCTGACCGGTCAGCTTGAGCTCGCCCGGCTTGATGCCTTGGACATTCAGGACCGGCACAACCCCGCCGATAACGGTCGGAAACTGCTGCAAGCCACTCTTGCTCAGTTCTTCCGGCTTGAGCGGCATATCGGACGCACCAAAATCCACTGTCTTGGCGTTGATCTGACGGATACCACCACCGGAGCCGATCGACTGGTAGTTTACCTTGTTGCCAGTCGCCTTCTGGTAAGCGTCGGCCCACTTGGCGTACACCGGGGCCGGGAAGGAAGCACCAGCACCGGTCAGCTCTGCAGCATGGGCGCCAGTGGCAAACAACACGGCGGAAGACGCAACCGCGGCGAATTTCTTCGACAAACGGATCATGACTACCTCTACTTGGTGACAGAGCCGCCAAAGTAACAACCGTTTGTTACGCCCATGTTTCATGTCTTCAAATTGTCAGACGACTGCCGCCTCGACCGCCTCGGCGATCTCCCGCGCCAACTGTTCCACCAGCATGCCGTCCCGCCCTTCTACCATGACTCGCAGCAGAGGCTCGGTGCCTGACGGACGGAGCAGAACCCGGCCCTGGTCCCCCAAAGCATCCTCCGCCGCCTCCTTGGCACTCCTGATTCCCATGTCAGCCTGCCAATCGAAACCTGACGGCAGGCGAATGTTGATCAGTTTCTGGGGATAGAACACCAGGTCGGAACACGCCCCGTTCAGGGTCAAGCCCCGTTGCCGCAGCGCAGCCAGCACCTGGAGCGCCGACACAATGCCATCGCCAGTGGTATGCCGGTCCAGGCAAATGATGTGGCCGGAGTTCTCTCCTCCTAGCTTCCAGCCGCGCTCATGAAGCGTCTCCAGCACATAACGGTCCCCGACCTTGGCTCGTGCGAAGCCGACCCCTAGCCGCTTCACCGCATGCTCGAAGCCCAGGTTGCTCATCAACGTCCCTACCACGCCATCCAGACGCCCCTCTTCCCGCCGCGCACTGGCGATCACATAAAGCAGTTTGTCGCCGTCGTAGATCTCGCCCCCACGATCGACCATGATCAAGCGGTCCCCGTCTCCGTCCAACGCAATGCCAATATCCGCCCCCTGGGCGAGCACTGCTTGCCGAAGGTTCTCGGGTCGAGTCGCACCCACGCCGTCATTGATGTTCAATCCGTTCGGCTCGACGCCGACCGGAAAGACTTCCGCGCCGAGTTCATGGAATACATTGGGCGCTATGTGGTAAGCCGCGCCATGCGCACAATCCAGGGCGATCTTCAAGCCACGCAGATCAAGTTCATTGGGAAAAGTACTCTTGCAGAATTCGATGTAACGCCCCGCCGCATCCCCTATCCGGCGGGCGCGTCCGAGGCGTACTGACTCCACGCACCCCATCGGCTCTTCCAGCCGGGCCTCTATTTCCTCCTCCACGGCGTCCGGCAGCTTTGCACCTTGTGCGGAAAAAAATTTGATCCCGTTATCGTAAAAGGGGTTGTGCGAGGCAGAGATCACTACCCCGGCCTGTAGGCGCAGGGCACGGGTCAAGTAGGCGACCGCCGGAGTGGGGATCGGGCCCGCCAGCATCACATCCACCCCGGCGGCAGCAAAACCCGCCTCCAGCGCTGCCTCAAGCATGTAGCCGGAAATCCGCGTGTCCTTGCCAATGAGAATGGCGGGATTCTCACCCATGGGCAGCTTTTCTCTGGCGATGAGCGTCACGCCGGCAGCGTACCCTAGCCTCATCACGAACTCGGGAGTAATCGGCGTGTCGCCAACTTTTCCTCGCACCCCATCGGTGCCGAAATACCGTCTGCCCATCGCTCACCTCGAAGGAAAGCGCGAATTATGACACCGCTTGCCACACCAGCATCGCATCTCTGGTCGCCGCAACATCATGCACACGCACAATGGCTGCACCTCGCTGAACCGCGATCAGAGCGGCAGCAATACTGGCAGCGATACGCTCCTCAACCGTCCTTCCGGTGACCGCGCCCAACATCGATTTGCGAGATAGCCCAGCCAAGACGGGAAGGCCATGAATCCGAAAACGCTCGAGTTCCTTCAGCATCGAAAAATTGTGCTCAACGCTTTTTCCGAAGCCGAAACCGGGATCCACCAAGATACGCTCAGACTCAATTCCTGCCGCCTTGAGAGCCTGGACGCGCTCGCTCAGAAAACTGCCGACCTCGGCAACAACGTCTGAATAGCACGGGCTCAGCTGCATAGAGCGGGGCTCCCCCGCCATATGCACCACGCACAAGGCCGCCTGGCTGTCCCGAACGGCCTCCACAGCCCCCTCGGCTCGGAAACCATTTACGTCATTCACCATGTCCGCCCCGGCTGTCAAAGCGGCCTTCATGACTACCGGTTTCAAGGTATCGACTGAAATCGGTACTCTCCAGGAAACCAATGCTTCCACCAGGCGGATAACGCGCTCCAACTCTTGAGCTTGCGGCACGGGATCCGCACCCGGGCGAGTAGACTCCGCGCCGAGGTCGATAATGTCTGCACCTTGCTCTAAGGCCTCCTCCGCCCTGCGCAATGCTCTGGCCAGGTCGCCATTACTACCATCGCCGGTAAAAGAGTCCGCCGTCAGGTTGACGATTGCCATGATTCGAGGCTGGCTCAAGTCAAGATCAAATCGGCCACAGCGCAATACACCCATTTCGTAACCCAAAAAAATGCGGGCCGGAATTACCCGGCCCGCAAGGCAGTAATCAAGAAAATTTATGCTGCAGGCGCAGCTGCGTTAGGAGCAGCGCCAGGCGAATCGTCTTTGGAACGGGGAACCGGCACCGCCGCAGGCTTGGGTGGGCGAGGCGGACGACCTGCCATGATGTCGTTTACCTGCTCTGCATCTATGGTCTCCCACTCCAGGAGTGCCTGCGTCATCGCTTCGACCTTGTCACTGTTCTCTTCAATCAAGCCACGCGCCAAGGCGTACTGCTGATCGATGATACGGCGGATCTCGGCATCAACCTTCTGCATGGTGGCCTCGGAGACATTGCGGTGCGTCGTCACTTGCCGACCGAGGAAGATCTCCCCCTCCTCCTCGCCATAAACCATGGGCCCCAACGTATCCGACATGCCCCACTGGGTAACCATGCGACGGGCCAGATCAGTCGCTCGCTGAAAGTCATTGGAGGCCCCGGTCGTCATCTGCTTCATGAAAATCTCTTCGGCAATCCGACCTCCGAAGAGAACCGCGATGGTCTGTAGCAGACGCTCCCTATCCTGGCTGTAGCGGTCTTCTTCAGGCAGTTGCATAGTCACACCCAGCGCCCGCCCACGCGGAATAATGGTGACCTTGTGCACGGGGTCCGTCTTGTCCAGCAAACGCGCCACGACCGCATGACCAGACTCGTGATAGGCGGTGTTCCTGCGCTCCTCTTCAGGCATGACCACGGACCGGCGCTCGGCCCCCATCATGATTTTGTCCTTTGCGCGCTCAAAATCCTCCATATCAACCAGACGCTTGTTAGCGCGCGCGGCAAAAAGAGCGGCTTCATTGACCAAGTTCGCGAGATCAGCGCCGGCAAACCCAGGCGTCCCACGAGCCAGAACCTGAGGGTCCACGTCCGGAGCAATGGGCACCTTTCGCATGTGCACCTTCAGGATCTGCTCGCGGCCGCGGATGTCAGGCAGCGCAACCACAACCTGACGATCAAAGCGCCCCGGACGCAGCAAAGCGGGATCTAGCACGTCAGGGCGGTTGGTCGCGGCAATTACGATCACGCCCGTCTGCCCCTCAAAACCATCCATCTCAACCAGTAGTTGGTTGAGGGTTTGTTCGCGCTCATCATTGCCGCCACCCAAGCCCGCGCCCCGTTGACGACCCACCGCGTCAATCTCATCGATGAAAATGATGCACGGCGCGTGCTTCTTGGCCTGCTCGAACATGTCCCGGACCCGAGCTGCACCAACGCCGACAAACATTTCCACGAAGTCGGAACCGGAGATCGAGAAAAAGGGCACTTTCGCTTCCCCCGCGATCGCCTTCGCAAGCAGCGTCTTACCCGTGCCCGGCGAGCCCACCATCAGTACTCCCTTGGGAATACGACCGCCCAGCTTCTGGAACTTGGAAGGATCACGTAGGAACTCAACCAGCTCTCCGACTTCCTCTTTGGCCTCGTCGCAGCCGGCCACATCAGCAAAGGTAATCGAGTTGGCAGACTCATCCAGCATGCGTGCCTTGCTCTTGCCGAACGAGAATGCTCCACCCTTGCCCCCACCCTGCATCTGACGCATGAAGAAGATCCACACGCCGATCAGCAGGAGCATCGGGAACCAGGAAACGAAAATACTCGTCAGGAAGGATTGCTCTTCCTCAGGCTTGGTCGCATTGACGGAGACGCCGTAACGCATCAGATCGGAGACCATCCAGATATCCTGAACGCCCGGCGTGTAAACAGTGATCTGGCGCCCCTCCTGGGTCGTCGCGCGCACTACCCGGCCGTCAATGGTCGCCTTGGAAATACGCCCGGCGCGAGCCTCCTCCATGAACTGGGAGTACTCCACGGTGTTCGGCGCCGATTGGCGAGCGTTGAACTGGTTGAACACGGTCATCAAAACGACGCCGATAACCATCCAGATCGCAAGATTCTTGAAAAGATTGTTCAACGTATTACCCCAAAAGCCCTTTACAGGCGTGCGTTGGATTGACCCATTCTAGAGGGGAACGTTCCCCCCCGCAAACCAATGAGGCCGATTGCCGTGACCTATGACTCTTTGGTTTCTAGCGAGGTCTAACACCGCTTCCCAGGAGGTAAACCTCTGCGCTCCGGTCCCGGGAGGCCTTGGGCTTACGAACTTGAACGGAGGAGAAAACGCTCTCCATTTCCTGACGGAACCCCATGAACCCCTCCCCTTGAAAGACCTTCACCAGGAAACGCCCTGTAGGCTTCAAATGGGATGCAGCAAAATCCAGGGCCAATTCGCAAAGGTGAATAGAGCGCGCCTGATCTACCGCAGCAACACCTGACAAATTGGGGGCCATGTCGGAGAAAACAAGGTCCACCTGCGAACCATCCAGTTGCGCTTCGAGAGCCTTAAGAACCGCCTCTTCGGTGAAGTCGCCCTGGAGAAAAGTAACGCCCGTTACCGGCTCCATCGTCAGAAGATCCAATGCGAACACCTTGCCGGAGCTCCCGCAACGCTGCATGGCGACCTGCGACCAGGACCCTGGCGCTGCCCCTAGGTCGACCACGACCGATCCCGGCTTGAGCAAGCGGTCCCGCTCGTCGATCTCCATGAGCTTGTAGGCAGCGCGTGCCCGGTACCCCTCTGCATTGGCCTTCAACACGTAGGGATCGTTAAGATGCTCCCGCATCCAGGCCTTACTGGTCTTGCTTCGTTTCATCGGAGTAAAATCCGTGCCCCACGAAAAGAGAATCTCAATGCTTGAACTTACCCCGGCTGAACGGCGCGACCTGCGCGCCCGGGCGCATCACCTGAGCCCGGTCGTTACTATCGCCACCAATGGCCTGACTCCCGCGGTCGCGGCCGAAATCCATCGGTCGCTGCAAGCCCATGAGCTCATCAAGATCAAGGTCCAGGGCACAGAGCGCGCTCAGCGCGAGGAGTTGATGGAACAACTCTGCAAGGAACTGGACGCGGCTCCGATCCAGCACATCGGTAACGTCCTTATCATCTGGCGCAAGCGGCTCGAAGAGGAAAAAAACAACCTTACCGAGGTCAAGGCTAAAACATCAACCCGTCCGGGAACCGCGAAGTCAGCAGCTGCATTTGCAGCGGCGGCGCGACGTGCCGCATTGATGCGAGCCTCCTCCGAGAAGCGTAAGAGCGGCCCCCGCACGCCTGCTGGCAAGCCGAAGACCAAACGTTGAACTCCCCTATGCAAGCTGACTCGGGGGCAAGGCTATAGCCTCTTTGCCCAACCTCGCATTTTCAATAAGCGATGGCCTGAAGACAACTGCCTTCAGGCCATCGTAGCGAAGCGCAAGCGGCATCACCCTAAACTCTTTCTGAACCGGTCAGACGTACCTGACTTCGATGATCTCGTACTCGCGGATACCGCCGGGAGCCTGCACCTCAGCGATGTCTCCGGCGTATTTTCCGATCAGGGCGCGGGCAATCGGAGAACTGACCGAAATCTTGTTCTCCTTGATATCCGCCTCATCCTCGCCAACGATCTGATACGACACTGTCTGGCCGGACTCCATGTCCTCCAGGTCTACCGTCGCACCGAACACGCAGCGGCCGTCGGCATCCAGCAGCTTGGGATCAATGATCTGGGCATTCGACAGCTTGCCCTCGATCTCCATGATCCGCCCTTCGATGAAACCCTGCCGCTCTTTGGCGGCATCGTATTCGGCGTTTTCCGAAAGGTCGCCGTGAGAGCGAGCCTCGGCGATGGCTGCAATCACGTTGGGCCGATCCACCGTCTTCATGCGGTGGAGTTCCACGCGGAGCTTTTCCGCGCCGGTGATGGTAAGAGGGGTCTTGTTCATGCGACTTTATTCAGTTCAGCGTGCAGCGTCTGCACGGCATAGACTTCCAGGCCCGCCAGATGGCGGATTCCCATGCAAGCAGCGCGCGCACCCTCGATCGTGGTGTAGACCGTCACCTTCGCTGCAAGCGAGCTGGTACGGATGGAGCGGGAGTCGGTGATGGCCTGACGCTTCTCTTCAACGGTATTGATCACCAGATCGATCTCGTTGTTCTTGATCATATCGACGACGTGGGGCCGTCCTTCATTAACCTTGTTCACAACCGAAACCGAGATGCCCGCTGCTTCAAGAGCAGAGGCAGTCCCACGGGTCGCCACCAGATTGAAACCCAGTTCCCGCAACTCCTTGGCCACCTCCACCGCCGCAGGCCGATCCGTCGGCTTAACGCTGATGAAGGCAGTGCCTGAAGTTGGGAGACGGACACTGGCAGCCAGCTGGCTCTTGACGAAAGCCTCCGCAAAGCTGCGGCCAACGCCCATCACCTCTCCGGTGGACTTCATTTCCGGCCCAAGGATAGTGTCCACGCCCGGGAACTTGACGAAGGGGAACACCGCTTCCTTCACCGCGTAGTAGGGCGGAACAATCTCGCCAGTAACCCCCTGATCGACGAGCAACTGCCCGGCCATGCAACGTGCAGCCACCTTGGCCAGGGGCAAGGAGCAAGCCTTGGAAACGAATGGCACCGTACGCGAAGCGCGGGGATTCACTTCCAGCACATACACCACGGCGTTGTCGCCCTCGCCCTGGATGGCGAACTGGACGTTCATCAAGCCAACCACATTCAGCGCTCGGGCCATCGCCTCAGTCTGGCGCCTCAGTTCATCCTGCAGTTTGGCCGACAAGGTATAGGGCGGCAGCGAGCAGGCGGAATCGCCGGAGTGCACGCCAGCCTGCTCAATGTGCTCCATGATGCCGCCGATGATGACCTGCTTGCCGTCGGACAGCGCATCAACGTCCACTTCGGTGGCATCGTTGAGGAAACGGTCCAGCAGAACCGGCGACTCGTTCGAAACCTTCACCGCCTCGCGCATATAGCGCTCGAGATCCTTCTGCTCATGGACGATCTCCATCGCCCGGCCACCCAACACGTAGGACGGGCGCACGACCAGCGGATAGCCGATTTCCGCTGCCAGGCGCACTGCCTCTTCCGCTGTACGAGCTGTACGGTTGGGTGGCTGCTTTAGGCCGAGGTCGTTCAACAGCTTCTGGAAACGCTCACGGTCTTCTGCGGCATCGATCATGTCCGGCGTGGTACCGATGATGGGTACGCCGTTCTCTTCCAGGGCCTTGGCCCGCTTCAGCGGCGTCTGGCCGCCGAACTGCACGATGACGCCGACTGGCTTCTCGATATGCACGATCTCCAGAATGTCTTCCAGCGTAATCGGCTCAAAGTATAGGCGATCGGAAGTGTCATAGTCGGTCGACACGGTCTCCGGGTTGCAATTGACCATGATGGTCTCGTAGCCGTCCTCGCGCAGGGCAAGAGCAGCATGGACGCAGCAGTAGTCGAACTCGATGCCCTGGCCAATACGGTTCGGACCGCCGCCCAGCACCATGATCTTCTTCTTGTCGGTGGGCCGCGCCTCGCACTCTTCCTCGTAGGAGGAGTACATGTAAGCCGTTGACGTCGCAAACTCCGCTGCGCAGGTATCCACCCGCTTGAACACTGGACGCACACCCTGCGTATGCCGATGCAGGCGAACCGCGGTCTCATCGGTGCCCAGCAGCTTTGCCAGACGACGGTCCGAGAACCCCTTCTTCTTCAGCTCCCGCAGTTCACCGGCCTGGATCGCCTTCAGCGAGCGACCAGCGAGCGCTTTTTCGGTCAGGACGATGTCCTCGATCTGCGCCAGGAACCAGGGATCGATCTTGGTCAGCGCATGTACCTGTTCCTGCGTCATCCCTTCACGGAAAGCCTGCCCCACGTACCAGATGCGCTCGGCACCAGGATTAGCCAGCTCGTGCTCCAGATCCTCCCGGTCGGCCTCGACCTCGTCCAGGCCATAAACGCCCACCTCCAGACCACGCAGTGCCTTCTGGAAGGACTCCTGGAAGGTCCTGCCCATGGCCATCACTTCGCCGACGGACTTCATCTGCGTCGTCAGGCGGGAATTGGCCTGCGGGAACTTCTCGAAGGCAAAACGCGGGATCTTGGTGACGACGTAATCAATGGACGGCTCGAAGGACGCAGGCGTCGCACCGCCGGTGATGTCATTACGCAGTTCGTCCAACGTATAACCGACTGCCAGCTTCGCGGCGACCTTCGCGATGGGGAAACCGGTCGCCTTGGACGCCAGCGCCGAGGAACGGGACACACGCGGGTTCATCTCGATCACGATCATCCGCCCATCCTTGGGGTTGATCGCGAACTGGACGTTGGAACCGCCGGTATCCACCCCGATCTCGCGCAGCACAGCAATCGAGGCATTACGCAGGATCTGGTATTCCTTATCGGTCAGTGTCTGCGCTGGCGCAACGGTAATCGAGTCGCCGGTATGCACGCCCATGGGATCCAGGTTCTCGATGGAGCAGACGATGATGCAGTTGTCGGCGCAATCGCGAACAACCTCCATCTCGTATTCCTTCCAGCCCAGCAGCGACTCTTCGATCAACAGCTCATTGGTCGGACTGGCTTCGAGACCCCGTTTGCAGATCTCATGGAACTCTTCCATGTTGTAGGCGATGCCGCCCCCGGTGCCACCCAAGGTGAAGCTGGGCCGGATGATGACCGGGAAGCCGATGCCGCCCTGCACCTGGAGCGCCTCTTCCATGCTGTGGGCGATGCCCGAACGCGCAGAGCCGAGGCCGATGCGGGTCATCGCTTCCTTGAACTTGAGGCGGTCTTCCGCCTTGTCGATTGCTTCCTGGGAGGCGCCGATCAACTCCACGCCGAACTTGTCGAGTACGCCATGGCGCGCCAGATCCAAGGCACAGTTGAGCGCAGTCTGGCCACCCATCGTCGGCAGCAGGGCATCCGGACGCTCTTTCTCGATGATCCGCTCCACCACCTGGCAGGTAATCGGCTCGATGTAGGTAACGTCCGCCGTCTCCGGGTCGGTCATGATGGTCGCCGGGTTGGAGTTGACCAAGATAACCTTGTAGCCCTCCTCCCGCAGCGCCTTGCACGCCTGGGCGCCGGAATAGTCGAATTCGCAGGCCTGACCGATGATGATCGGACCGGCGCCGATGATCAGGATGCTCTTGATGTCGTTACGTTTGGGCATTGCCTCGCCTCGATGATTCTGAAGCGGCGGACCGAAGGCCGCCGGTTGCATTCTTTACTTTGCGCCGTCTTCCATCAGGCGGATGAAGCGGTCGAACAGGTAGGAGACGTCGTGCGGCCCCGGACTCGCTTCCGGGTGACCCTGGAAGGAAAAGGCAGGCACATCAGTCCGGGCGATGCCCTGGTTGGTCCCATCGAACAGCGACACATGGGTCACCCGCAGATTGCCCGGCATGGTCGCCGCATCCACCGCAAAGCCGTGGTTCTGGCTGGTGATCAGCACCTGGCCGGTTTCCACATCCTTCACCGGATGATTGGCACCGTGGTGGCCCGCCTTCATCTTCAAGGTCTTGGCGCCGGAAGCCAGCGCCAGCAATTGATGGCCGAGGCAGATGCCAAAAGTCGGCAGGCGAGCTTCAAGGATCTCCTTGATTGCGTCGATCGCGTAATCGCAAGGCTCCGGATCCCCCGGACCGTTGGACAGGAACACGCCATCCGGCTTGAGGGCGAGCACATCCTTGGCCGGCGTCTGCGCGGGCACCACCGTCAAGCGACAGCCGCGGGAGGCCAGCATGCGCAAAATGTTGCGCTTGACGCCGAAATCGTAGGCAACCACGTGGAAACGGCTGCCGCCGGAAACGAAGCCTTTACCCAGTTCCCACTCGCCTTCCGACCAGGGATAGGAAGACTTCACGCTGACGACCTTCGCAAGGTCCATGCCCGCCAGCCCAGGGAACTCCCTCGCGGCGGCAATCGCTTGTTCGGGGCTCAGCGCGGTGCCCTCGGTGGCGGTGACGATACATCCCGCCTGAGCGCCCTTCTCCCGCAGGATGCGGGTGAGCTTGCGGGTATCCAGGCCGGCGATCGCCACGATGTTTTCATCGCGAAGATAGGCATCCAGCCTCTTCTCCATACGGAAATTCGAAGGCAGCAGCGGTAGGTCGCGGATCACCAGGCCCGCGGCATGGACCCTGTCCGCCTCGACGTCCTCCCGGTTGACACCGGTATTACCGATGTGCGGATAGGTCAGCGTCACGATCTGGCGGGAATAGCTGGGATCCGTGAGGATCTCCTGATATCCGGACATGGAGGTATTGAACACCACCTCGCCAACCGTGCTGCCGACCGCACCAATACCCCTGCCGAAAAAAACCGTCCCGTCGGCAAGCGCGAGAAGGGCGGGCGGAAAAGCGGTCACGACAAACTCCTGAGTTTCAGCCGAAAGTGAGGACAAGCCGGCCTGAGCGTCCCCATATGTGAAAAAAACGGGACGACCCACTGGGGCGATCCCGCTATCAAATCCTTGAGATTCTAACGTTTTTAGGCCCTCGAGGCAAACCCGAGGGCGGTGCGAACAGGGCCTTGGCCTTAACCCCGTGAGTCGCCTGGAGCCGGCGCACTTGCGCAGTCAGCCTCTGCTAGAGGGGCTGGCGTCACTTCAAACCCAGAACGTCCTGCATGTCGAAAAGGCCGGCAGACCTGCCCTGCAAAAAACGAGCAGCACGCAGGGAACCGGTGGCGTAAGGCATCCGGCTGGCCGACTTATGTGTGATCTCGATGCGCTCGCCTATACCGGCGAACAGCACCGTATGATCACCAACCACGTCTCCACCCCGTATTGTGGAAAAGCCAATCGTCTCGGCCTTGCGCTCACCGGTCACACCTTCCCGGCCATAGATCGCGCATTGATCCAGATCGCGCCCGAGTTGGCGCGCTACCACCTCGCCCATCCGCAGCGCGGTGCCGGAAGGTGCATCCACCTTGAAGCGGTGGTGGGCCTCGATCACCTCCACGTCGTAGCCCTCCGAAAGGATACGGGCAGCCACTTCGAGCAACTTGAATACTGCGTTTACACCCACTGCCATGTTGGGCGCGAAGACCACTGGAATTTCCTCCGCCGCCCTGGCAATAGCCGCCTTGCCCGCTGCGTCAAAACCGGTGGTACCGATGACCGCTGCCTTACCCAACTCCCTTGCCAGCGCCAGGTGCTCCAAGGTCCCCTCAGGCCGGGTGAAATCGATCAGGCAATCTGCCGACGCAATTGCCTGCCTGGCATCCCCAGTAATCAGGACGCCGGTGACGCTGCCGGCGAATTCGCCGGCATCTCGTCCCACGAAAGCTGTACCCGGGCGGTCGAATGCCGCCGCGAGAACAATTCCTTCCTCTTTCAGCGCCGCCTCGATCAGCATCCGCCCCATCCGCCCGGACGCCCCCGCGATCGCTACGCGTATTCCGCTCATCTCATCTTCCACCGAACATTCCGGATCGCGCCGATAGCCGCTCGGCGCGCCAACATTTACTTGCTATCGACCGCCGGCACGTCCACAACGCGGGAACGATGCTCTTGCTGCGCGGCCGCAGCCCCCTGGGCATCGCCAGCGGCGACATCTCCTTCGACGTGATCCAGCCTGTCGTCCACGAAATAGACAGAAATGATCCGCTGCTCGGCTTCCGCCTTCCCCGGCTTGAAGCGATAGACGTAGTCCCAGCGATCCTTGCGGAACACGTCGACAACCAACGGCGACCCAAGGACGAAGCGCACTTGATCGCGAGTCATACCTTTTTTCAGCTGGGAAACCATC
The DNA here is from genome assembly GCF_004361735.1 of Azoarcus indigens. Classification (GTDB taxonomy): domain Bacteria; phylum Pseudomonadota; class Gammaproteobacteria; order Burkholderiales; family Rhodocyclaceae; genus Azoarcus; species Azoarcus indigens. The sequence continues at coordinate 471,244 of NZ_SNVV01000001.1, forward strand.
GCCTGGTCCACGTAATTCCCCTGGCGAACGTCTATCTTGTAAGGATTCACCTTGTTAACGATGGTATCGACGGAACAAGCGGTGACAAGCACGGCGGCAATGAGCGCGCAGGGGAGCGAGGAACGCATGGAGTGGGTCAGGTAGGGCGCCGGCAATCGACGCACGGTTCTCAGTAAAGGGCAAAAAATATAACATAGCGCCGCTGGGCAGACCGCCCTACCTCGCTGCCCCTCCCTAGCCACCCGACAGGCAACTATGTCCGAGAACTCTAAAAGCTTAAAAAGCATCGGCCTGAAGGCGACTTATCCACGCCTCAAGATTCTGGATCTGTTCCAGAACTCCGATCTCCGCCACCTCACCGCCGAAGACGTTTACCGCCTGCTGATGAACGAAGGCATGGATATCGGCCTAGCCACGGTCTATCGCGTTCTGACGCAGTTCGAGCAGGCTGGCCTGCTGGAACGCCACTACTTCGAGTCCGGCAAGGCGGTGTTCGAGTTGAACCAGGGCGGCCACCATGACCACTTGGTGTGCCTGCAATGCGGCAAGGTCGAAGAGTTCTACGACCCCGAAATCGAGAAGCGGCAGAACGCGGTAGCGGCCGATCGTGGCTTTGCGGTCAAGGAACATGCGCTTTATCTCTACGCCGACTGCCTGCGTAAAGATTGCCCCAATCGCGGGGACGAGGGCATTTGATGGTGTTGTCCGGGCAGTCCGCCCGGGCTGGCGGCCGCAGCCGGTCCCTCTCTTATTAGCCCGAGGTCGTGGCCAGCATTTCCGCCGCGTGCTGACGAGTAGTATCTGTGATGTGCACCCCGCCCAGCATGCGGGCGATTTCCTCGATCCGTGCAGCAGCATCCAGCGGGGTCACCGCACTCAAGGTTTCCCCTCCCTTCTCCGCCTTGGCGATTTGCCATTGCCAGTCGGCACACGCTGCAACCTGCGGCAAGTGGGTAACGCATAGCACCTGCCGATCCTTCCCAAGGCGGGCGAGAAGCTTGCCGACGATCTCCGCCACCCGGCCGCCGATCCCGACGTCCACTTCGTCGAAGATCAGCGTGGGCGTGGCCGAATCCCGGCTGGTCATCACCTGGATCGCCAGACCGATCCGCGAAAGCTCGCCACCAGAGGCCACTTTCGCCATATTGCGCAGCGCCTGGCCTGGGTTGACAGCGACCCGGAACTCCACCTGTTCGAGGCCGCTCACGCTCGGCTCGCAGGGCTCCAGCGCCACCTCGAAACAGCCGCCTGCCATCGCCAGCGTCTGCATCGCTTCCGTGATTTCCGCCGACAGCCGCCCGGCAGCAGGGCGCCGGACCGCTGACAGCTTCGCAGCGAGCTCTCCGTAACGCCGGCGGGTACGGGCTTCAGCTTCCGTCAGGCGCACTGGATCCACACTGGCCTCAAGTTCCTCAAGCCGTACCTTCCAGCCTTTCAGCAAGCCAGGCAAGTCCTCGGGCGCGGATCGGTATTTTCGCGCCATATCCATGACGACAGAGATACGGCGCTCCACTTCCGCCAGACGCTCAGGATCCAGGTCCAGCCTGTCTCGGTAGCGCCTGAGCGCATGCAGCGCCTCGTCGGCCTGTACGGCTGCCGAGGACAGCAGTTCCCGCACCTCTCCCAGCCCGGCGTCGATAGCGGCCAACTCGGCCATACGGGCGTCCAGTTGGCCGAGCATGGCGCAGATGGCGAAATCGCCTTCATCCAGCGTCGCCAACGTGGCGTCAGCCCCCTCCATCAGGCTTGCTGCATGGGCCAAGCGGGCGTGCTCGGCGTTCAACTCGGACCATTCGGCCGCGTTGAAACCCAACTCATCCAGTTCCTTGATCTGCCAGCCCAGCAGCTCGCGCTCTCGCGCAGAGGCTTCAGTGTCCTGCTGAGCAGCCTTCAGCGCAGTCGCAGCCTGCTGCCATTGGCGGTAGCTGTCGGCCACCTCCCTGGCAAGTACCTGCGCCCCGGCGTGGGTGTCGAGCAGGACACGTTGCGCATCGCCACGCAACAAGGCGTGATGCGCGTGCTGGCCATGGATGTCGGCGAGGAAGTCCGCCGCCTCCCGCAATTGCGCGAGGGTAGCCGGCGTACCATTGATCCAGCCGCGGCTGCGCCCACCAGCATCGACGACACGACGAAGGATCACCATACCATCTTCGGTCGGCAGATCCTGCTCAGCCAGCCACCGCGCAAGCACGCCTCCCTCCTCCAGGTCGAATTCAGCGGCGATGTCCGCCTTCTCCCTCCCCACCCGGACCATGGAGCCCTCTCCCCGCCCGCCGAGCGCCAGCCCGAGCGCATCGAGCAGGATGGACTTGCCGGCGCCCGTCTCCCCGGTCAGCGCACCGAAGCCGGCGGCAAATTCGAGCTCCAGGCGATCGACAATCACAAAGTCGCGTATGGTCAGGCGGCGCAGCATGGTCTGGTGTGGGCTGAACGGTAGAGGGGCTGGCGGTAAACGCGAGCGGTCAGTTGTGGCGCGGGCTTGCACTCCAGTGCAATTTCTCCCGCAGCATGGCGAAATAACTGTAACCCTGCGGATGCAGGAAACGCACGGACAGGGGCGCACGCGTCAGACGGACGCAGTCGCCCGCCCGCGCATCGAAACGGGTCTGGCCATCGAAGTGCACCCTGGCATCATGCGGCGGCAGCAGGGCGATTTCCACCTTGCAGGTATCCGGCAAAGTGACCGGGCGGGCTGTAAGCGCATGCGGGCACAGAGGAACAATAGCGATGCCGCCAACGGAAGGATGCAGGATGGGCCCGTTCGCCGACAAGGCGTAGGCAGTGGACCCTGTGGGAGTCGAAACAATCATGCCGTCGGAACGCTGGGTGTAGACGAACTCGCCGTCTATCGACAGCTCGAATTCGATCATGCGCCCCAGTTCCCCCTTGTTGACAACCACGTCGTTCAAAGCCAGCGTATGGAAAACCCGCTGGCCGTTGCGCACTACCTCGGCATCCAGCATGAAACGGGATTCCTCGCTGTAGTTCCCGTCCAGAATCTCTCCCAGCTTCTGCAGCGCGTCCTTGCGCGCGATATCGGTCAGAAAACCCAGCCGGCCGAGATTGACCCCCGCCAGCGGTACCGCATGCTCGGCCAGGCGACGCGCGGTATTGAGCATGGTGCCGTCGCCTCCAACCACCACCGCCAGGTCCGCCTGGGCGCCGATCTCGTCATAGGTCGCGACCGGATATCCCCCAGCCTCACCGATGGAACTCGCCGTCCCTTGTTCAATCGATACGCTTACACCCCGTTCGCGCAGGAAAACAGCGATTTCCAGCACGGCCTCCACCACATCAGGGCTCTGGTATTTTCCGATCAGGGCAATATTGCGGAAGTGCGCACTCATGGGCGCCGATTAAACCATATTCGCGTAAGCGCATGGCGCGCCGGAATGCACTGCAGCACTTGACCCGTGCCCCTCAAAGCCGGCTATATTCAAGCCCTGACATGACACCGCTAGACCCCCGCTCCCAAATCCTGCTGAAGACCCTGATCGAACGCTATATCGCGGAAGGTCAGCCGGTCGGCTCCCGCGCACTGTCGCGCTACTCCGGGCTGGAATTGTCCCCGGCTACAGTCCGCAATGTCATGAGCGATCTAGAGGAAATGGGCTTCATCGCCAGCCCGCACACTTCCGCAGGACGCATCCCGACTGCGCTGGGTTACCGCGTTTTCGTCGATTCTCTGCTCACCGTGCAACCGCTGGAAACCGCGCGGGTGCAGGCGCTCAAGGGGCAGTTGATGCCGGACCAGCCGCAACGGCTGTTGAACTCGGCCTCGCAACTGCTCTCCGGCCTCACCCAGTTCGCAGGCGTGGTCGTCGCCCCGAGGAAAGAAGCGGTACGCATCCGCCAGCTCGAATTCATCAGCCTGTCGGAAACCCGCATCCTGCTGATCATCGTCACCACCGCCGGCGACGTCCAGAACCGCATCCTGCTCACCCGCCGCGCCTATTCCAGCAGCGAGTTGAGCAACGCTGCGGGCTACCTCAACGAGCATTTCGCCGGCCTCTCCTTCGAGGAGATCCGCCAGCGCGTGCAGGACGAGCTGAAGCAGCTTCGCAGTGACATGACCGAGCTGATGACCGCCGCGGTGGAAGCCGGTAGCGAGGCCGCCGAGGAAACCGCGACCAACTATGTCATCTCTGGCGAAACCAACCTGCTCGACGTCGAGGACCTCTCCTCCAACATGTCCCGCCTGCGGGAGTTGTTCAAACTCTTCGAACAGAAGACCGGGCTGATGCAGCTGCTGGACCTCTCCAATCGCGCCCAGGGCGTGCAGATCTTCATTGGCGGCGAGTCCGGTCTGGCGCCACTGGACGGCTGTAGCGTCGTCACTGCGCCATATGAGGCCGACGGCCAGGTGGTCGGGTCAGTCGGCGTGATCGGCCCCACCCGGATGGCCTACGACAGAGTGATCCCTATTGTGGACATTACTGCCCGCCTGCTCTCCAGCGCACTGTCGGCGAATCACTGACCCCCGGCGCCCGCCCGCCTCTTCCGCAATTCCACCCTGCAGTCAGAGCATGCCCATGGCCCGATACTGGCCCGAACCCGCCTCCCCCACGGTGCGATCGCAGTCAGCGCCCGCCCTCGTGCTGGTGAACCTCGGCACGCCCACCGCGCCGACAGCAGCGGCCCTGCGCCCCTACTTGAAGCAGTTTCTATCCGACCCCCGGGTCGTGGAAATTCCACGCGCGGTCTGGCTGCCCATTCTCAATGGCATCATCCTGAATACCCGCCCGGCCAAATCCGCAGCCAAGTACGCCAGCATCTGGATGGACGAAGGGTCGCCGCTGAAGGTCCACACAGAGCGCCAGGCCAAGCTGCTCGCCGGCTACCTCGGCGCATCCGGCCACGGCGCCCTGAGGGTGGTATGGGCAATGCGCTACGGCGCGCCATCCATCCCGGACACACTGAACGCGTTGAAGGCACAAGGCTACAGCCGCATTCTGATTGTCCCCATGTATCCACAGTACGCCGCCAGCACCACTGCCAGCGTCATGGACGAAGTCGCCCGCAGCCTGCTTCACTGGCGCAACCTGCCGGAAATCCGCTTCATCCGCGACTTTCATGCCGATCAGGCCTACATCGCGTCGCTGGCCGCCAGCGTGCGGGAGCACTGGGCGAAGAACGGTCAGGCGGACCGCCTGCTCATGAGCTTCCACGGCATTCCCAAACGCAGCATCGGCTTGGGCGATCCCTATCAGGGCGAGTGCCTAGCGACAGCCCGGCTTGTCGCCCAGGCCCTTGGGCTGGCAGAGGAACGGCTGCAGGTCACCTTCCAGTCGCGCTTCGGCAAGGCTGAATGGCTGCGGCCCTATACCCAGCCGACGCTGGAGACACTGGCGCGCGAAGGTGTGCGTTCGGTAGATGTGATGTGCCCCGGCTTCGTCGCCGACTGCCTGGAAACCCTAGAGGAGATCGCAATGGAATGCCGCGAGGCCTTCCTCTCCAACGGCGGTCAAGCGTTCAACTACATTCCCTGCCTGAACGAACGCAACGACTGGATCGCGGGGCTGAAAACCCTGGCGTTGAAGCACCTGGACGGATGGTTGCCGGCCGGTGGGGAACACAGTCACGCCCCCGCGCCCCGTACCACCGACGCCGAACGATGAACGTAAGACTGCTCATCCTGTGGGCGCTGAATGCGGTTGCCTTGCTGCTCCTGCCGGAACTCATCCCCGATCTGCGGGTGGACAGCTACGCCGCCGCGCTCGTCGGCGCCATTCTGCTCGGCCTCGCCAACGCGCTGATCCGCCCCATCCTCATCCTGATCACGCTGCCCGTCACCCTGCTCACCTTCGGCCTCTTCGCCCTGGTCATCAACGCCCTGTTGTTCTGGGCCGTCTCCAGCCTCATCGGCGGCCTGCATGTACCCAATTTCGGCACCGCCTTCTGGAGCGCCCTGCTCTATAGCCTGCTGACCTGGCTGGTGAACAAAGCGGTGGGCGGCCCGGGTCACTAGCTTCGCCGCTGAGTTCTCCCTGACTCAAGTTTTGTCGCGGATGGCCGTTATCGCCACCGGGTGTTTTCATTCGGGAGAATGGCCATGAAGATCGAGAGCGCTTCAGTGCAGCTGCAATCCAGCCACGCCGAGACACGCCGGGTGGAGTTGTCCCAGCGGCTGCAGGCCTGGGTACAACGGACAGAAGACGAAGGCGATCGGCACCCTCCTGGCAAACCTACGGTAACAATCTCCGACGCTGCCGCCAGCGCCCAACAGGCGGAAGCCGTGGCGGATGGCGACTCCGCCCCCCAGGATCCGCATGTCTCCCTGATGATCAAAATCATCGAGTACTTCACCGGCAAACCGGTGAAACTCCTGCGGTTGTCGGAACTGGGCACGACGCAATGGGCCCCTTCCACCAATAGCAACGACACCGCGCCTGATGCTGTCCGCGGTGGCTTTGCCTACGATCTCGAGGCCCGCTACAGCGAATCCGAGTCCACCTCCTTCGCCGCCGCCGGCGTCGTCCGCACCACCGACGGAAAGGAGATTGCCTTCGACCTCGCCCTGAGCATGAGCAGGAGCTATAGCGAGTCCCTATCGGTGAGCATCCGCGCTGGAGAAGCCCGCCTGAAAGACCCGCTCATCCTGGATTTCGCCGGCAGTTCCGCCCAGCTTTCCGACCTGCGCTTTTCCTTCGACCTGGACGCCGACGGCGCGCTGGACGAGGTACCGCTCACCGGCGGCAAAGGCCTGCTCGCCTTCGACCGCAATGGTAACGGTGTCATCGACGACGGCAACGAGCTGTTCGGCGCCCGCACCGGCGACGGCTTTGCCGAACTCGCTGAATTCGACGCCGACGGCAACGGCTGGATAGACGAGAACGACCCCATCTTTTCCAAGCTCCAGGTATGGACGCCGGCGGCGTCCGGTGCCGGCACCCTGCGGACACTTGCGGAAGCCAATGTTGGCGCGCTCTATCTCGGACGGGTGGACACTGCCTTCGCGCTCAAGAGCGCATCGAACGAAACTCTGGGCCAGGTGCGCAGCACCAGCGTTTATCTGCGCGAGGATGGCAGCGTGGGAACGGTCAGCCAGGTGGATCTGAGCGTCTGACTGCCAGCGGTGCTGGAGGCAGCTCAGTCTTCGACGAGTTGCAGGTCCAGCCCCCCGGTGGCGGTGAGGTCGCTGCGGACCGCAGCCGGTCCGTCCTGCGCAATCACGGAGGCAAGTTCGGCCAGCCTGCGTACTACCACGGTTGCAATCTGGCGGCGGAAAAGCTCCAGCACCTCATCGCTGGCCAGCGCCAGAGCGGCGGGGTTGATTTCCAGGTAAGTCAGCGGCGTCAGGGAAACCACCGTCGCGCCGTGACGATGCTCCACATGGTCCAGCCAGGCCTTCTCGCCGAACAGCTCGCCCGGTCCCAACTCCATCACCCGCTTGCCCTTGACTGAAATCTCCACCTTGCCTTCGAGCAGGATGCCGAAGCGCTGGTCGGCGTCGCCCTCACGCATCAGGGCCACCTTGTCGCCCACCCTGCGCCAGGTGCAGATGCGCAGCACTTCCCACAGCTCCACATCCTCGAACTCGGTGAAGAAGGCCATCTTGCGCAACATGGAGAAGCGGCTGGTGTCTGGCGCCACCTCGGAGTCGTCCACGATCTTGTAGCGCACCGCGGCCAGATCTTTCGCGAAATCGGCGCCGTTCTTGTAGCGGGAGTAGAGATCCTTTTCCAGCGCCTTGCGGATCACGGCGTCCATCTGCTCCGGCACGTCAGGATTGAGCTGCGACACCGAGGGTGGATCGGCATTGACGATCTTGTACACCAGTTGCGCCGGATTCGAAGCCCGGAAAGGCAGCCGGCCGGTCAGCAGATGGAACAGCACCACGCCGAGGGAATACAGATCCGTCTTCTGGTTCAAGGGATAGCCCTTGATCTGCTCCGGGCTCATGTAAGCCGGCGACCCGACGCCCATGATGAAGGTCGAGTCCGACTCGACCTTCTTGCTTACGTTCAGCGCCAGCCCGAAGTCGGTGATCTTGACGTTGTCCTGATCGTCTACAAGGATGTTCGCCGGCTTGATGTCGCGATGGACGATGCCCTGGCGATACGCATGATCCAAAGCCATGCAGCACTTGAACACGATACCTATCGTGCGGTGGATGGGCAGCAGGCGCTCAAAGGAGCAGAAGCGCTCCATGGATTCGCCGGGGAAATACTCCATCACCACGTAAGCCTGGTCCTGCTCTACCACCGCATCGAAGATACGGATGATGTTCGGATGGTCCAGGCGCGAGGCCACCGCCTTCTCGGCCTTCAGCAGTTTCAGCAGGCGCCGGTTCCACTTCGCCTCATCCTTCACCTTGTCGTCGAAGCGGATGTGTTTCACCGCCACCGGCTCAGGGTAATGAGGGTTCTCGGCGAGATAGACGGTCGCCGTCGCGCCGCGACCAATCTCTCGCACGATCCTGTACTTGCCGATCTTCTCCGGAATCTGGCCCATGAACACGAGAGGGCTCAAAGCCCTGCTGCTGAATGGATCGTGAATTGTGTCACGAAGCAGCAGCAATCGCCCATTCCAGCGCTGAACCGCCGCGCTGAGCCCAGCGCCTGTGCTTAAATCCAGCCCTCGCCACGCTGACATCACGCCTTTCATCACGTTCCCGGAGACCGCCTTGAGCGAACGCGCCGACCTGCTCATCCATGCCCGCTGGATAGTGCCCGTCGAACCCGCAGACCTGGTGCTGGAGCAGCACAGCATCGCCATCAACGACGGTCGCATCCTTGCGCTGCTGCCCCAGCAGCAGGCCAGGCAACGCTACCTGGCCGCCAAAGAGGTCGAATTGCCCGACCATGTGCTGATTCCCGGCCTGGTCAATCTTCACACCCACGCCGCCATGAACCTGCTGCGCGGCTATGCGGACGACCTCCCGCTGATGCGCTGGCTGCAGGAGGCGATCTGGCCGGCCGAGGGCAAGCACATCTCGCCTGGCTTCGTGCGCGACGGCACCCTGCTTGCCGCCGCCGAGATGCTCAGGGGCGGCGTCACCACCTGCAACGATATGTACTTCTACCCCGACGCAGCGGCAGAAGCATTCGACGCAATCGGGCTAAGGGCGGTCGTCGGCATGACTATCACTGAGTTCCCCACCCCCTATGCCAGTGACGCCGATGACTACCTGCGCAAGGGCCTGGCCGCGCGCGACCGCTGGCGCGGCCACCCAAGGTTAGGCTTCAGCCTCGCCCCTCACGCCCCCTACACCGTGGCGGATGCAACGCTGGAAAGGATAAGCAGCATTGCCGGCGAACTGGAGGCACCTATCCACATCCACGTTCAGGAGACCTCCGGCGAAATCAGCGATAGTCTGGCCGCCCATGGCTTGCGTCCTCTGGCCCGGCTGGAAAAACTGGGCGTCCTCGGGCCAGAGACCATCGCCGTCCACTCGGTGCATCTCGACGACAGCGATATCGACCGGCTCGCAAGACTGCATTGCAACGTTGCCCACTGCCCGACTTCCAACCTGAAGCTTGCAAGCGGCATCGCACCGGTCCCCGGACTTGTCGAAGCCGGCGTCAACGTCGGACTGGGCACCGACGGGGCTGCCAGCAACAACCGACTCGACCTCTTCCAGGAAATGCGCCTTGCCGCCCTGCTGGCCAAAGTCAGCAGCCAGGATGCTGCCGCCCTACCCGCCCACCAGGCCTTGCGCATGGCGACCTTGAATGGCGCACGGGCCCTGGGGCTGGATGACCGCATCGGCTCCCTGCTGCCAGGCAAACAGGCCGATCTATGTGCCGTGGTACTCAACGACCTCAATACCCGCCCCTGTTACGACCCGGTTTCCCACCTTGTGTATGTCGCCGGCCGGGAACAGGTTTCGCATGTATGGATCGACGGCGAAGCCCGCGTGAATCAAGGCTCTGCGCTGTTGCAAATAAGCGACATTGAATTGCTCAGGCTCTCGGCGGTATGGCAAACTAAGCTCGTTAGTTGAACTAGATAAACTGGTTCAAATCCACGCGAAGACGGCATATAAAGCTGTTTTCTTTTGTTTTTGCAGCGGCATTTCCGATCTCTCGCCCTTCAAAGAGGAAACCATGATCAGACAAACCAAGAAACAAATGCTCATGATGGCCGCCATCGCCTCGATCGGCCTGACCGCTTCTGCTGCCTTCGCCCAGACGAAGGACGTCGTCGTCGATGGCAAGGGCGAGATTCCGTACGCCATCGATGCCCGCAACACCGTTGCTCGCAGCGGCACCGGCCTCTGCTGGCGCACCGGCTACTGGAGCCCTGCGGCTGCCAGCACTGCCAAGGCCGGCGAGTTCCCGGTCGGCTGCGAATGCGACAGCGACATCGTGCCGAAGGAAAGCTGCGTTGCTCCGGTCGCCGCCGCTCCGGCCGCGGCCCCCGCCGCCGCTCCGGCTGTCCGTCCGACCGCTGACAAGGTCAAGCTGTCCGCCGACACCCTGTTCGATTTCGACAAGGCCGTCCTGAAGCCGGAAGGCCGCAGCAAGCTGGATGAACTGGCTTCGCAAGCCAAGGGCATCAAGCTGGAAGTGATCCTGGCCGTTGGCCATACCGACCGCCTGGGCTCCGACGCCTACAACCAGAAGCTGTCCGAGCGCCGCGCTGCCGCCGTGAAGACCTATCTGGTCAGCAAGGGCGTGGAAGCCAACCGCATCTACACCGAAGGCAAGGGCAAGAAGCAGCCGGTTACCGGCGCCCAGTGCAACAACGTGAAGAACCGCAAGGCCCTGATCGAGTGCCTGCAGCCGGATCGTCGCGTGGAAGTGGAAGTGATCGGCTCCAAGTAAGTCGGAGCCTTCACGGCGAAAAGCCCTGCTTCGGCGGGGCTTTTTCATTTCTGCGGCTGGAACGCCGCTGCTGGCACCTCAGTCAGAACCACCGTGCTTTTTCGAGGATGTGAGATGAACACAACCAACGCCGATCCGGCAGAACTGCAGAAATTCAGCGAGCTCGCCCATCGCTGGTGGGACCCCACTTCCGAGTTCAAGCCACTGCATGAAATCAATCCGCTGCGGCTGGATTGGATCGACAGTTGCGCCACCCTGTCCGGCAAGAAGGTACTGGATGTCGGCTGCGGAGGCGGCATCCTGTCCGAGAGCATGGCCGCGCGTGGCGCTCACGTCACCGGCCTGGATCTGTCGGAGAAGGCGCTGGGCGTTGCCAGGCTGCACCTTTTCGAAAGTGGTCGGAAAGTCGATTACCAGTTGAGCAGCGCCGAGGCCTATGCTGCGGAGCACGCAGCGACCTTCGACGTGGTGACCTGCATGGAAATGCTGGAGCACGTTCCCGACCCAGCCAGCACCATCGCCGCCTGCGCGCGCATGGTGAAACCGGGAGGCGACGTCTTCTTCTCCACGCTGAACCGCAATCTCAAGGCCTATTTGTTCGCCATTGTTGGCGCGGAGTATGTGCTGAAGTTGCTGCCGCGCGGCACGCACGAATACGCCAAGTTCATCAAGCCGTCCGAACTGGCCCGCCATTGCCGCAATGCCGGCCTGAGTACCCAGGAGCTAATCGGCATGAGCTACAACCCGCTCACCAAGGTCTATTCACTTGGCACCGATACCGATGTGAACTATCTCATCCATGCTCGCCGCCCCGCCTGACGCCGTTTTCTTCGATCTGGACGGCACGCTGGCCGATACCGCGCCCGACCTGGCCAGCGCCACCAACCGCCTGCTCGTTGAAGAGGGGCGCGAACCTTTGCCGCTGGCAAAGCTCCGCCCCCATGTCTCGCACGGTGCCACCGGCATGCTGCGCGCCGCGTTCTCGATCGAGCCCGGCACGGACGCCCATGCGCACTACTCCAGGCGCTTCCTGACTCATTACGAGCAAGCACTCTGCGTATCGACCCAGCTCTTCGACGGCATGGAGAAGGTTCTGCAGAGCCTGGAGGCCCACGGCATCAAGTGGGGAATCGTAACCAACAAGCGGCAGCGCTACACGCTTCCGCTAATGGCCGCGCTGCAGTTGGACACGCGCGCCAGTTGCATCATCAGCGGCGATTCCGCCCCCAGGCCCAAGCCGGCCCCGGACACCCTGCTGCTCGCCTGCGCTCAGGCAGGCGTCGCTCCGTCAAGCAGCGTCTATGTGGGCGACGATCTCCGGGACATCCAGGCTGCGCGGGCTGCTGGAATGCCGGCAATCGCCGCCGCCTACGGCTATCTGGGTGAGACTGTCCCCGTCGAGCAGTGGGGAGCGGACGCCATCATCGCCAACCCTCTCCAGCTCCTTCAAACCCTCGCTCTCGGCGTGATAGACTCTTCCTCTTGAAATCTGGATGCCTAACCTCATCTAGGTTCCAATGCATCACCGATCACTGGGGCCGACCTGGCTTCGACGTGGGTCGCGAAGCAGCGCAGTGCATACCGAGGACCAGTTACCTCGTAAATCCATCTGGGAAACTACAAACGCCAACGACGAGCGTTTCGCTCTCGCCGCTTAATCCCGGCGGGCGCTGCACCGACATGTCTCTGGGTCGGGTGGTTCCAGCGTAAGCTGGGCCGCTGCAGTGTCATTTACAGAGAATCGCGAGCAGGGCCGGGTTACTTGGCCCCGCAGCTAAAGGTAAGGTAACTCGCTTCTGGCCGGCCTGCTGACCGGCTAAGCCAGGAGTTAAATCCAAATAGGTCGGCTAAGTATGTAGAGCTGTCTGTAGAGGGCTTGCGGACGGGGGTTCGATTCCCCCCGGCTCCACCAGTACCACTGCCAACGCAGTCCGAGGAAGGCCGGGACACCGAGAGAAATCGAGGTTCCGGCCTTTTTCTTTGCCGGCGAGTTCCTGAATGGATGAACATGGCCTCCCTGGCCTGGCAAGCCTTCTCCGGTTCGCTAGCCCGAGCGCCCAACTGGAGTCGGCCGGACGTGCTGGTTGGCAATGAACTGCCCACCGACCGACCTTGGCAAAGAGGAACTTGGTGCCCGGCTTGGGCTCAATCAGCCATATCCGCATGGCGGCCTGCCTGCTCTCCCACAAAGAAAACAAAAGGGAAATTCCAATGCTCACACTAACCAGCCTTGGCGGCGCCGGTACGGTCACCGGCTCCAAGCACCTACTCACCTGCGGCGGCACCCGCATCCTGGTCGATTGCGGTTTGTTCCAGGGCCTGAAGAACTTGCGCGAGCTCAACTGGCAGCGCCTGCCACTGTCGCCGCGCGACATCAATGCGGTCGTACTCACCCACGCCCACCTGGACCACTGCGGCTACTTGCCCCGGCTGGTACTGGATGGCTTCCACGGCAGGATCTTTGCCACTCCGGCCACGCGCGACGTCGCCGAACTCATCCTGCTCGACAGCGCCTGGCTACAGGAGAAGGATGCCGAATTCGCCAACCGGAAGGGCTTCTCCAAGCACAAGCCGGCGCTGCCGCTATACCGCGTGCCGGACGCCGAGCAAGCGCTGGAGCGCTTCCGGCCCACTCCGCTGCATCGTGAGACCGAACTGCCCGGCGGCGCGAAGCTGTTGTTTCGCCGCGCCGGCCATATCCTGGGTGCGGCCACCGCGCAGCTCGACATCGGCGGGCAACGCATCGTCTTCTCCGGGGATCTCGGCCGCGAAGACGACGCCATCATGCATGCGCCGGAACGGGTGGCGGAGGCGGACTACGTCGTGATCGAATCCACCTACGGAAACCGCCGTCACGACGCGACCAATCCTGTGGAGGCGCTCGGCAAAGTGGTGGAGCGCACGGTGCAGCGCGGCGGCACGGTGGTGATCCCGGCGTTCGCGGTCGGCCGTGCCCAGTCGCTGATCTACGATCTTTGGCTGCTCCGCCGGCAAGGCCGCCTGCAGAACGTACCGGTCTACCTCGACAGCCCGATGGCCACTAGCGTCACCGAATTGATGCGCCGCCACCAAGGCGAGCACAAACTCGCCGCTGCAGACTACGAAGCCGCCTGCGCCGCGGTGACTTATGTGCGAGACGTGGAAGCCTCCAAGGCGCTGTCAGCCAACCGCTATCCCAAGGTGATCATCGCCGCCAGCGGCATGGCGACTGGCGGGCGGGTGCTGCATCACATCGCCGCCTTCGGCCCGGATCACCGCAGCACCTTGCTGTTCTCCGGCTTCCAGGCCGCCGGCACCCGCGGGCGCAAGCTGCTCGAAGGCGCGCGCGAGGTGAAGGCCTACGGCCAGTGGATCACGGTAAACGCCGAGGTGACCGAGTTGCCCATGCTCTCCGCCCATGCCGACAGCGACGGCCTGCTCCACTGGCTGTGCGGCTTCCAGCGACCGCCCAAGCGGGTCTTCATCGTACACGGCGAGGCCGAGGCCTCCGAGGCTCTGCGCGAACGCATCCTGCGCGAACTCGGTTGGGCGGCCACGGTGCCGCTGCAGGACCAGGTTTTCGAGCTCTGAGTATGGAGTGGGAGGGATCTTGCCGAAACACGGCCCCTCACGGTAGGACTCAAGGGCATCCCGCCCCACCCGCCGCGGCAGGACCACGTGCCTGAGGGCGACTAACCAAGGCCGCATGGATACCCACCCCGGAAGCGGCTCCCGCCACACCTGGCCATGCAGCGCCTCCACCGCCGGCGAACCCCTGGATCAGACGCGCAGCCGGAACCACTACCGACCCACCCTACGGGCAAGCAGTACCGCCCCAGGTTGACGTTAACGTCAACGGAATGCAAAAATCGGTCTCAAGTCCCCGTGCTTGCCGCACCTGCAGCACGAAGGAGCCGCCCCTTCCTGCCCAAGAAAAGGCTGGATATATGAGCGGGGTTGGGCCTCACCCGACGCAAAGAGCAATCAAGACCGGCTTCGGAAACCGGCAGACGCCCCCACTTCAGAGAACTGGAGATGACGTACAGAGACACCTGGATCGAAGGCCCCAAGGGCCGCCTTTTCGTCCGTACCTGGTCGCCCCAGGCGCTCACCCGCCAGGCGCCCATCATCCTGCTGCACGACTCCCTGGGCTGCGTGCAGTTGTGGCGCGGCTTGCCGGAGGCCCTCGCACGGGCGACCGGCCGGCAGGTGGTGGCGTACGACCGGCTGGGCTTCGGCGAATCGGCGGCGCATCCAGGCAAGCTGGGCCTGGACTTCATCAACGCCGAGGCCGAGGGCGATTTCGACGCCCTCAGGTCGCAGTTGGACCTGGAGCACTTCGTCCTGCTCGGCCACAGCGTCGGCGGATGCGTGGCGATCAACTGCGCCGCCCGCTTCGGCACGCAGTGCGTCGCCCTGCTCACGCTGGCGGCCCAGGTCTTCGTCGAGGACGTCACCCTGCAGGGAATCCGCGCCGCCAAGACGCTGTTCGAGGATCCGAAGCAGTTGGAGCGCCTGCGCAAGTACCACGGCGACAAGGCGCAGTGGGTCCTGGACGCCTGGACCGGCTCCTGGCTCCACCCCGCCTTCTCGGCCTGGTCGCACGAAGCGGTGCTGCCGCAGGTGAAGTGCCCGACGCTGGTCATCCATGGCGTGGAGGACGAATACGGCTCCGCCGCGCACGCCCGCCTGATCGCGGAACGGGTGGCTGGGCCGGTGCAGCTGGAAATCCAGCCCGGCACCGGCCATTTCCCCCACCGCGAGAACGAGGCGGCGGTGGTGGAGACGCTGGCCCGCTTCATCCAGCCGCTGGCCTGATTTCCGCTCGGCAGGGGCCATTGGCGACGCTGCCCGCCCTGGCGCCTCCTGCGCCCCTCAAAAACGGCGAAGCGGTGCGATAAACCGGCGCCCTGCCCCGCCGGGCGAGTCCGGCGCAAGCGCCCTGTTCCCGCCGCAGCGCCACCAGTGAAAGCAGCCGGTGCGCGGATTTTTCACGCCTCGTTCCAGCTTGCCTCTGGCGCCGTGAGAAGCTGTGATATACCTAGCGTTCTCCCACAACCATGGCATGGCGGAACAATGAGCACGCAGGAATATCCGGTGGTTTTCGGCACGGACGACATCCTTCGCAGCCTGTGCGATTCGGTGACCAAGGTGCTGACGGTGGCGACGGAAAGCCAGGTCCGCTACGCCAACATGGTCCAGCGCATCAGCAAGACCTGCCTGAAGCCGGACATCGGCTGCTTCGTGCTGTTCGATGGCGGCTTCTCCGGCCTGGTGGTCATCAATTTCTCCGCCCATGCGGCAATGGAGTTGTACGAGCGCTACATGCTCAACATGGGGATGGCGAAGGAGGAGCTGGCCAGCGCCTTCACCTCGGACGAGGTCGGCAATGTGATGGGCGAGCTGATGAACCAGATCGTCGGCGACTTCACCGGCAAGGTGTCGCGCGAGTTGCAGACCCACATCACCCAGAACCAGCCCAAGATGCTGGCGCTGACCAAGCAGGTGATCCTCAGCGTGGATACCCACCTGGATCAGCCGGAAGCGCGCCGGGTCACCTTCTACACCGGCCGCAACAACATCTTTTACCTGGAGCTGGCGATAGACCGTACCGAGTTCATCCAGCTGAATGAATTCGCCGCCGCAGAAGAGCCGGACCCGGACGCACTGCTGGCGTCCGCCGGCCAGGAAACCGCGCCTTCCGGCCCGGCGACCAGCGCCATCAGCCAGGATGAACAGGACGAATTGCTGAAGTCGCTGGGCATGTGAGGCCCGGAAAGAAGAAAGGCCCACCGTCACGAATGGCGGTGGGCCTTTCTTCTTTCCGGCTGGAGGAAGCATCGGTCTGGCGTAAGCCCGGCAGGCCTGGCGGGCGGACGGATTCCGCCGCCTCGCTTGGCCGTTTGCCGCCGCCTTCGGGCGCGGCCCCTCATCCCGGCTCCGGCTGCAACTTGCTCCGCGCTGGAAATCAAGCGGCCTTTCCAAGCCAGCGCGACATCTCGCGGCAGCAAGCCTTCAGGCGGCCATCCCGAGCAGGGCCATCACCCGGTTGCGGCTCACCGCCGTCAAGGCCGGCGCTACCGCGGCGAAGACGTTGAAATCCGGCTTCTCCGCCATCGCCTCGAAACGCTGGACGAAGGACGCCGCCCAGTCGGACTCGTCTGCCGCAGCAGCCGCGCCTGTCGCCCCCTTCTGCTGCGGCTGCATGCGCGCGTCGGCCTCGGCCAGGCTGCGGCTGATGGTATTCCTGGCCTGGCGGATCAAGTCCAGCGCGGTCAGCACTTCCTGCAAGGTCTGGCGGGCGGCCTGGGTGTCGTCGGCGCGCCAGGACTGCGGCTGGATGGCGTCCGCCTCGGCTTCGGTGCGCACCCGGTTGAACTGGCCGGTGGGGAAGCGCTGGCCACCGCCCTTCACCGCCAGGGAGTCCCTTACCGCCGGCCAGTCGCCCTCGGCAACCGAGAACATCAGGCTGCCGCCGCTGCGCTCCACGCCCATGCCGATGGGTGCCAGCGCGTTCTGCAAGCGGCGCAACACAGCGGCTTCCCCGGCTGCCGGGTCCAGCGCCACGCTCACCTGCTTGCCGGCGGCGGAGAAGGACAGCGTTTCCTTGTCGCCGCTGCCCAGGCTGGCCGCGTCCAGCCCGCGGATGCGGAAGCGCTGCTGGGCGCTGCCGGCCTGCACCCCCCTGAGCTGGCCATCCAGCGTGCCGGCGGTAGCGGCATCGCGCTGGCGCCACAGGGCGTTGAACTGGCGCAGTTGTTCATTGAGCTTCGCATCGCTGCCCGAGGCAGTGCCGCTGTCGGCCTTCTTCTCCGCCAGCTTGCCGCTCAGGATGCCTTTCAGGCTCTGCAGGCGGCTGCCGGCCTGATCGAGGAAGTTCAGCGCCTGCTGGGCGCCGGCCACCTGCCGGTTCAGTTCGAAATCCAGGTTGCGCAGGCCGCCGCGGGTGGACGGCAGCCTGGCCGCCTTCTGGCCGGCGGAAGTTGCCTGCACGGTGCTGCGGCCGACGCCGCCGTCACCGAAGGCGAGGCGGCGGCCGGAAGTGCTGGTGCCGGAGCCTAGCGCGGGAATCTGCATCGTCTATCCGCCCCTCGCCTCAGAGGACGTCGAACAGGGACAGCTGGCTGACCGCGCCATAGGCTTTCTGCGTGGCCTGCAGGGCGACGGTGTAGCCGTTGAGCTTGACCGCCGCATCGCCGTAGTCCAGCTGGCCGAGGTCCAGCGCCGCCTGCTGGTTGGAGAGGCTGACGTTGGCGTGGTTGTTCTCCAGCGTGGCGAGGATGTTCTGCTGGCCGCCGAGGCGGGAGATGGTGGCGGAGACGATGTCCAGCGTGTCGTCCAGCAGGTCCAGCGTGCCGGTGACCTGCGCCCGCACCGCCGGGTCGTTCACGCTGGTGCCGGCGGTGCCCAGCACCTCCACCGTGCCTTCCATCGAGTTCAGCAGGCCGGCCAGCTCGGCGACGGTGACGTTGGCCGCCTGGGTGACACCGTTGCCCACCACCACCCGCTGTTCGGCAGTGTTGCCGGTGAAGCTGTAGCGGGAGCCGACCGGCGCGGTGTCGTCGTAGGTGATGGTGGGCGTGTCGGTGAGCGTGCCGGAGAAGAGGTAACGGCCTTCCTGGTCCTTGGTGTTGGCGGTGTAGAAGATGCTCTCCGCCAGCGACTTCAGCGAGCTGGCCATGGCGGCGACGTCGTCCGGCGTGTTGGCGCCATCGGCCGCCCACACCATCAGGTCGTGGGCCTGCAGGATGTCGTTGGAGATGGCGTCCAGGTGAGTCTCGTTCAGCGTCAGCCGGGACGACAGGGCGCCGATGTTGTCGCGGTACTGGTCCAGCGCCGCCTCTTCGCGGCTGAGGCGGGACAGGCGGACATTGGCGATCGGGTCGTCCGAGGGCTTGAGCAGGCGCTGGCCGGTGGCCATCTTCTGCATGATCTCGCCCAGCCGCACATTGGCGAGCTGCAGCGCGGTGTTCATCGTCGAGTGGTACTGGGTGCTGGCGATGCGCATCATCCTTCTCCTCAGCCCATGGCCGCCAGGGTGTTGTCGAACAACTCGTTGGCGACGGCGATGACTTTCATGTTGGCCTGGTACATCTGCTGGAACTGGATGAGGCTGATGGCTTCTTCGTCCTCGTTCACCCCGCTGGTGGATTTCCAGCTTTCTTCCGCCTGGTTGCGCACGGTTTCGGCGGTGCTCATGGAGGTCTGGTTCTGCTGGCTGTCCATCGCCAGCTTGCCGACCAGCTGGGTGGCGGCGTCGGAGAAGGACACGGTACCGATGGAACTCAGCGTGACCTGGCTGGACTGGATGCCGATGAGGTTCAGCAGGTTGCCGCTGTCGCCCGGCAGCGCCGGGTCGGAGGAGAAGGCCAGGTCGGCGGCGAGGAAGCCGTCGCTCACCTTGAGGATGGACGAAGTGCTGGTGGCGTCGAACTCGAACAGCGGGCCGCCGGCGGCGCCGGCCGGCGTGTAGCCGTCGGCCAGCAGATCGTTCACCCGGGTGCTGAACTGGTTCGCCATTTCGGTGACGGACTCCATCAGCGGCACCAGCACCGTGTTCTCGAAATCGTTCAGGCCGCCCAACTCGCCGCTGAGTTTGTCGCCCTTCACCACGAAGGACTCCTGGGCGAAGCTGAGCTTCAGCGTCTGCGAGCCATCGAGGTTGCCCTCCAGGCCGAGGGTGCCGGCCAGCGAACCCACCACCAGCGGCTGGCCGCTGCGCAGGGAGACGCTGCGGGTGCCGTCGGCCTGGTCCACCACCTGCACGCCGACCAGCTTGGAGAGCTCGTCTATCTTCAGGTCGCGCGCATCCACCAGGCCGGAGGTGTTGCCACCGGTGGCCTGGGCGGCGGCGATCTGCTTATTCAGATCGGCAATGCCGGCGCTGAGGCCGTTGATCAGCGACACCGTGGTGGCGCGCTGCTGGAACACCGCCTGGCGCTGGTTCACCAGCACCTGGTTGATGCTGTTGAAGCGCTGCGCCGCGGCGTCGGCGGCGCTGATGACCTGCTGACGCAGCGGGCTGGAGGACGGATCCACGCTGGCGGCGTTGAGCGCGGCGAAGAAGGCGTCCAGGCCGCTGTTGAGGTTGGAGGTGTCGTCGCCCATGACCTGCTCCAGCTGGGTCAGATAGGGCTGGGTGGTGCTGTACTGGCCGAGCGAGGAATTCGCCTGCCACATCTGCACGCTCTTGTAGCCGTCGCTGAACCGCAGCAGCGAGGAAACGGTGACGCCGTTGCCAGCCGCCAGCACGCCGCCGGCCAGCGGTTGCACCGAGGACAGCAGCACGCCCTGGCGGGTGTAGCCGGGCGTCATCATGTTGGCGACGTTCTGGCTGGTCATGTTGAGCCCGACCTGGGCGGCGAGCGCGCCGGACAGCGCGTTGTTGATCATGCTCATGGCGGTCTTCCTGTTCAGGGCGCGGGCGCCGTGCGGGCGTTCGCGGGCGCTTCCTGCTCATTCAGGGCGACCGCCGGGGCCGCCGGGTTAAATGCCGGAGCGGCGGCGAGCGGCGCGGTCATCGCCATGGCCGCCCGCTGCGGCTCCGCCGGCAGGATCTGACGCAGGATGGCATCGGCAACGCCGAAGGCGCGCTGGCCGGCGAGCACGTCCGCCACCACGCCGTCGGCCATGTCCAGCATGTCCTGGTTGATGCGGTTGTTGAACACGCTGTCCTCGCCCGCCATCTCGCGGGTCACCTTGCGCATCTGGCGCATCATCTCGGCGATGAAGAAGCCCTCGAAACGCTCGGCGGCGTGTTCCGCCTTGGCGCGGTAGGCCGGGTCCAGCACCGGAGCTTCGGCGGCGGTGGCGGTGGCAAGCAGGCCGGCGCCGCTGCTGTTCAGGGTGTCGAGTTCCATGTGCTGTCCTCAGATGACGATGAGTTCGCCGTCTATCGCGCCGGCCTGGTCCAGCGCCTGCAGGATGGCCATGACGTCGTCCGGCGTGGCGCCGGTGCTGTTCACCGTGTCGATGATGCTCTGCAGGCTGGCGCCGGCCGGCCACTTGAACATGCGCGGCGCATCCTGCTCCACCGAGATCTGCGATTGCGGCGTGACCACCGTGTCGCCGCGGCCGAAGGGCGCCGGCTGGCTCACCTGCGGCGTCTCCGAGATCACCACCTTGAGCGCGCCGTGGGAGATGGCGGCCGCCCTCACCCGCACGCCCTCGGCGATCACCACCGTGCCGGTCCGGGAGTTGAAGATGACCTTGGGCGTGGCTTCGCCCACGTCGACCATCAGCCCTTCCAGCGAGGCGACGAAGGCCACCCGCTGGGTGGGGTTCTCCGGCGCCATCACGTCCACGCTGGTGGCGTCGCGGGTGGAGGCGATCTCGCCGTAGCGGCGGTTGATGGTCTGCACGATGTTGGTGGCGGTCTGGAAGTGCGGCCGCTTGAGGCTGAGGCGCACCGTGGGCCGGGTGTCGAAATCGCTCTCGATCTCGCGCTCCACGGTGGCGCCGTTGGGCACGCGGCCGGCGGTAGGCGTGTTCACCGTGACGTTGGAACCGCTGGCGCCCTGGGCGGACAGACCGGCGACCACCAGGTTGCCCTGCGCCAGCGCATACACCTCGCCATCGGCACCGCGCAGCGGCGTCAGCAGCAGGGTGCCGCCGCGCAGGCTCTTGGCGTCGCCCAGCGAGGACACGGCGATGTCTATGGTCTGGCCCTTGCGGTAGCCGGGCGGGAACACCGCGCTGACCATCACCGTGGCGACGTTCTTCAGCCGGGTGCTGCTGCCGGTGGGCAGCTTCACGCCGAACTGCTTGAGCATGTTGTCCACCGACTGGCCGGCGAACTTCACCTGGGTGCTGTCGCCGGAGCCGTGCAGGCCGACCACCAGGCCGTAGCCGATGAGCTGGTTCTCGCGCACGCCTTCCACGTTGACCAGGCTGCGCAGCGCCTGCGCGGCCTCTGCGGCGGTCGGCACCAGCAAGGGCGCGGCGGCGAGCAGGAGGCCGGCGGCGAGTTGGATGAAGCGTTGCTTGCGCATGGAAACCTCGGGGTTCAGAAGGGCATCCAGGGGCTGTTGAAGAGCCGCGTCAGCCAGCCGGCGGAGTTGGCGTCCGCCAGCGCGCCGCGGCCGGAATAGGCGATGCGGGCGTTGGCCACCCGCTGGGAGGAGACGCTGTTGTCGCTGTCGATGTCGCTGGCGCGCACATAGCCGCTGAGGCGGATGAATTCCTCGCCCTGGTTGAGGTAGAGGGTCTTCTCGCCCTCGACCCGTAGCAGGCCGTTGGGCAGCACCTCGTGCACCACCACGGTGATGGCGCCCTGCAGGGTGTTCTGCTGCGAGCTGGTGGCCGAGCCGTCGAACTCGCGCTCGGCGCTGGCGGAGGCATCGGTGCGCAGCGTGCGGTTGCCCAGGCTCAGCGGCGAGAGGGAGAAGCTGCTGTCCTTGCCGTAGCTGGTGTTGGCGCGTTTGCTCGCCTGGGTGGTCTCGCGCAGCACCACGGTGAGCACGTCGCCGGGGCGGAAGGCGCGGCTGTCCGAGGTCATGGACCAGGGCGAATCGGAGATGAACACGCCGCCCGCCTGCCCCTTGCGCACCGGCGGCTGCAGCAGCGCCATGCGCAGGTCCTCGTCCGCCGCGGTGGGTGGCATGGGCTGCAGCGCGGTGCAGGCGGACAGCAGCGGCGACAGCAGGCAGCAGGCGAGCTGGCGGGTGTTCATGTCAGCGCACCGCCTGGGCGAGGTACTGCATCATGTTGTCGGCGGCGGAGAGCACCTTGGTGTTCATCTCGTAGGTGCGCTGGGCGGCGATCATGTCCACCATTTCCTCCACCACCTGCACGTTGGAGCCTTCGAGCGCGCCCTGCTTCAGCTTGCCCATGCCCTCCTCGCCCGGCACGCCTTCATTGGGCACGCCGCTGGCCACCGTCTCGCGGTAGAGGTTGTCGCCCAGCGCCAGCAGCCCGGCCGGGTTCACGAAGCTCACCAGGGTGAGCTGGCCCAGTTGCTCCGGCGCGGCGGCGTTGGCGATGGTGGCGGAGACCACGCCGTTCTCGCCGATGGTGACGCCGGAGGCATTGGCCGGGATGACGATCTCCGGCACCAGCGGCAGGCCCTGGGCGGTGACCAGGCGGCCGTCCGCATCCACCTGCAACTGGCCGGCGCGGGTGTAGGCGATGTCGCCGTTGGGCTGCTGCACCTGCAGGAAGCCCTGGCCGACGATGGCCACGTCCAGCGCCTGTTCGGTGGTCTGCAGGTTGCCGGTGGTGAACACCTTCTGCGTGCCGACCAGGCGGGTGCCGTTGCCCAGCTGCACGCCGGAGGGTGCGGTGGTGTTGTCGTCGCGCTGGGCGCCGGGCTGTACTTCCACCTGGTAGAACAGGTCTTCGAACACCACCCGGTCGCGCTTGAAGCCGACGGTGTTCACGTTGGCGATGTTGTTGGCGATGGCCTGCAGCTTGGCGTCCTGGGCCTGCACGCCGGTCTTGCTGATCCACAGTGCGGGATTCATGGTCTTGCTCCGTATGCCTGGTGATTAATCGCGCATCAGGCGGTTGCCCGCCTCGGCCATGTCGTCGGCGGCCTTGTAGAGCCGCATCTGGATCTCGAAGTCGCGGTTGAGGTTCATGGTGGCCACCATCTCACCGATGGCGGAGACGTTGCTGCCTTCCAGGTGGCCGCTACGCAGGGTGACGGTGTCATCCACCGCCAGCTCGGCGCCATCGCGGGCGACGATGAGGCCGGCCTCGTTCTTGGTCAGCTCCGCCGCCTCGCCGCGCACCAGCCGCAGGCGGTCCACCGGCTGCATGTCGTTCTGCCCCGGCGGCAGGATGGAAATGGTTCCATCCACACCTATGCTCAGGCTGGTGTAGGGCGGCAGCACGATGGGGCCACCGTCGCCCAGCACCGGCCGGCCATTCACCGTCAGTGCGCCTTCGCCATCCACCGAGAAGTTGCCGCTGCGGGTGTAGGCCTCGCCGCCCTGCCACTCCACCGCGAACAGGCCGTCGCCGACGATGGCGACGTCCAGGTCGCGGCCGGTCTGGCGCATCACGCCCTCGCCGCCGGACACCGCGTTGGCCTGCAGCCGGCTCATGTGGCGGGAGTCGTAGCCGTAGCCGCCCACCGCCTGGCTGGTGGCCAGTTCCAGGTCGGCGCGGAAGCCGCCGGTGTCGAGGTTGGCGAGGTTGTTGGCATGCACCTGCTGCGCCTTGAGGGCGCGTTCGGCGCTGCTCATCACCGTGTAGATCAAGGCATCCATGTGGGCGCTCCGGCGGGCTGGCTTACAGCGCCTGCATCAGGGTCTGCATCATCTCGTTCTCGGTCGAGATGACTTTGGTGTTGGCCTGGTAGTTGCGCTGGGCGGACATCAGGGTGACCAGCTCGGAGGTCATGTCCACGTTGGACTGCTCCAGCGCGCCGGCGGTGAGGCTGCCGGCGAGGCCGACGCCCGGCGTCGAGTACAACGGCAGGCCGGAGGCGTTGGAGGTGGTCCAGCTGGTGTCGCTGATGGGCACCAGCGCGTCCTGGTTGGGGAAGGTGGCGAGGACGAGGGTGCCCACCTTCAGCTTCTCGCCGTTGCTGTAGGTGGCGAACACGCTGCCGTCGGCGTCGATCTGCACGCCGCTCTGGGTGCCGGCGGCGTAGCCGTTGGCGGCGTTGGTGGTGGTGGTGGCGTCGCCGCCATACTGGGTGGTGCCGGTGTAATCCAGCGCCAGCGTCATCGGCTCGGCGCCGGTGGGCGTGCCGAGGTTCACCGTGACCGCGGCGGTGGGGCTCTGCAGCCGGCCTTCGGTGTCGAAGCTGAGCACCTGGGAGCCGACCGGGGCGCCGCCGTCGAAGGTGTAGTAGGCGGTGATCTCGTTGGTGTCGGTCTTGACGAAGTACTGCGTCACCGTGTGCTTCACGCCCAGCGAGTCGTGCACCACCGACAGCACCGAGCTGTTGAAGGACTGCGGATCGGCCGGGTCGAAGGTGGCGACGGTGGGCACCGTCCAGTCCACCGACAGGTTGCCGACGTAGTTCAGCGTGGTGCTGGCCTGGGCCGGGATCTGGCCGGTGGGGATCTGCAGGTTGCCCATGGCGCCCAGCGCATCGCTGCCTTCCACCGCGGCGTAGCCCTGCACCTTGCGGCCAAAGCTGTCCACCAGGTAGCCGTCCTTGTCCTTGGAGAACACGCCGACGCGGGTATAGACCTCGGTGCCGTCGGTATCGCGGGTGACGAAGAAGCCGCCGCCGCTAATGGAGACGTCCAGGTCGCGGCCGGTGTTGAGCACGCCGCCGCCTATGCCCAGCGTCTGCGTCAGCGAGGACACCTCGGTGCCGGTGGGCTGGGTACCGGCGTACATGGAGGCGAAGTTGGCGCGGCTGGACTTGAAGCCGTAGGTGCCGGAGTTGGCGATGTTGTTGCTGATGGTATCCAGCTGGGTGTTGATGGCGTTGATGCCGGACAGGGCGATTTCGAAGCTCATGGTTGCATCCTCTCGAACCTGGGGTTGTTCAGTTGACGCTGCTGCCGTTGAAGGCGGTGATCGCGGTGCTGGAGATTTCGCCGAGGTTGGCGACGGTGAGCATCACCCCGGTGGTGGGCGACAGCCGCACCTTCTGCACCTGGCCGGTGATGCCGATGGCCGGCGTCTCCCCGCTGTCGGCGACCACGCTCATGGTGTAGCTGCCGGCCGGCAGGCCCAGCGCTTCCGGATCGATGGTGAAGGCCACCTCGCCCGGCGCGTGGGTACCCAGCTGCAGCTTGTAGGTGCTGCCGCCTTCGCCGGTGAGCACCAGCGTGGTCGCGGCGCTGGCATTGCCCAGGGTGAAGCTGCCGCTCACCGGCTCGCTGGACAGGTTGACCGTGTCGGTGGTGACGGTGACCTGGGAGCCGACCTGGCCACCCAGCGTCAGCACCTGCAGACTCTCCAGCATGGAGGCGGTGACGCCGCTCTGGCTCACCAGGTTCTGCAGCGCCTCCATCTGGCTCAGCTGGGTGAGCTGGCCGACGAACTCGCTCGGGTCGGTCGGCTCCAGCGGGTTCTGGTTCTTGATCTGCGCCACCAGCAGGGTGGTGAACAGCTCGGACGGGCTGTCGTCCGTCGAGCTCATGGTGATGGCAGACGACGAACTGCTGCCGGTGGTATTGCTGCCGTTGTTGCTTACCGCTGCGGTCATGATCAGTTCTCTCCCAGCCTGAGCAGCGACTGCTGCATGGATTTCACCCGGCCCAGCACCTCGACGCTGGATTCGAAGGCACGCGAGGCGGCCATCATGTCGGTCATCTCCGCCACCGAATTGACGTTGGGGTAGAACACCATGCCGTCCTCGTTCGCCAGCGGGTTGTCCGGCTCGTAGGCCTGGCGCAGCGGCTCGGTGCTCTCCACCACGTCCAGCACCTGCACGCGGGCGCCGGCCACCTGTTCGCCGCTGCGCTCGTAGATGGAGGCGAACACCGGCTTGCGCGCGCGGTAGGTCTCGTTCTCGGTGGCGGAGGCGGTCTGGGCGTTGGCGAGGTTGCTTGCCACCGTGTTCAGCCGCAGCGACTGGGCGGTCATCGCCGAGCCGGCAATCTGCGCGATATTCCTGAATGACATGTTTATTGCCCCTCTATGGCCTTGGCCAGGCCCTTGAGCTTCATGTTGAGAAAGGTCAGACTTGTCTGGAAATCCGAGGCGTTCTGCGAGAACTGCGCCTGTTCCGTCCCCAGCTCCACCGTGTTGCCGTCCTGCGTCGGGTTGTTCGGCAGGCGATACAGCAGTTCGGTGTCGGCGGTGCCCAGCGACAGCCCTTCCCCACCGGCCACCTGCCGCAGCGTTGCGGCGAAGTCGATGTCCCGCGCCTGGTAGCCGGGCGTGCTGTCGTTGGCGATGTTGGATGCCAGGATCTTCGTCCGCTCCGCACGCAGCCGCAGCGCATCCGGATGCAGCCCCAAGGCCTTGTCGAAATTTATGCCCATGCGTTTACCTCATTCATCCCGCTTGTTCGAAGTCCTGCTCGGCCTGGCCTGCGCCAGCGCCCTGCCCGCCCTCGCCGCCAGCGAGGAACCAGTGGCTCGCGCCGCGCGCGAATTCCTGCTCGACCGCGCCGCGCAGGCCGGGCTGGTGCAGCCGGAGGTGAGCCTCAAGCTCATCGCCGGCGACGGCGCGCCGCTTGCCTGCGCCACCGCGCCGCGGGTGGAAGCGCTGGACACCCGCCACCCCAGCCGCATGCGGTACGCGGCGGTGTGCCCGGCCAGCGGCGCGCGGGCGGAGTACGTGGTGCGCGCCGAGCTGTCGGCGCAGGTGGTGGTGGCGCCCGGCGGTATCGCCGCGCGCCGGCCCATCGCCGGGCACGAAGTGACGCTGGAGCGGCGCCCGCTGGCGGGCAGCGCCGAGGTCACCTCCGACCCGGAGGACGTCATCGGCCAGTCCGCCCGCCGCGCCATCCGCGCCGGGCAGGTGGTGGACCGCAAGCTGCTGGTCGAGCCGGTGCTGGTACGGCGCGGCGCGGCGGTGCGCATCGTGGCGCGCAACGGCCCGGTGCTGGTGACCGCCGCCGGCGAGGCGATGGAAGTGGGCCACGCCGGCGACATCGTGAACGTGCGCAACACCACCACCGGCAACGTGATCCGCGCCCGGGTGATCGGCAGCAACGAGGTGGAACCGGCGGACATGCCCATCGCGCCCTCCGCTCCTCAATCCGCCCGCTGAAGCCGGCGGGCGATGCTCACCAGCTTGTCGGCATAGTCGGGATCGGTGGCGTAGCCGCCCTGCGCCAGGCCTTCGGCGTAGGCGCGGGCATCGCCACCGGCGTTGAGCGCGCCGCGGTAGCGCGGGTTGTCCGCCAGCAGCGCGGCGAAGTCGCGGAAGGCGCTGGCCGGCGTCGGGTAGCTGCGGAAACGCTCGGCGCGGCGCACCGCCACGCCCTCTTCGAATTCGGTGGTCTGCGCCTCCACGGTGGCGCCCTGCCAGTTGCCGCCGGCCTTGATGCCGAACAGGTTGTGGGTGTCGCGGCCATCGTCGCCGCGCAGCGGCCGCTGGCCCCAGCCGGACTCCAGCGCCGCCTGGGCGGCGACGATCTCCGGCGCCACGCCCAGCCGCCGGCCGGCCTCCCGCGCCCACGGCGCAATGCGGCCGAGGAAGGCCTGCTGGTGCTCGGCCATGCCTTCCACCGCCAGCCCGGAAGACGTGGCCCGCTCCACCGCGCGCAGCGCCGCCGTTTTCAGCGTGGCGGCGCGCTCACCTTCTTCGTCTGCCGCGGCCTGCTGCAGGCGGGCGCGCCATACTTGGCCGGCGGCGTTCAGGTCCAGCTCCTGCGAGCCCTTAGCGATGAAGTGCTGCACCTCGTCGCGCACGCTGCCCATCATGCTGGCGAAGCCGGCGCGGCTCATTTGCGTGCCCGGTGGCATGCTCAGCGGCAGCGCGATCTCGTCGCGGGCGGCGGCGATGCCGGCGGCGTAGGTGGAAACGGCGGGGTCAGCGCGGAACATAGGTGTCGGCCTCGGTGTTCAGCACCCGCTGCATGATCTCGTGCTGTTCCATCAACAGATTGCAGTTGCGCTGGTTCATCGCCTTGCATTCGCGCACCAGCCGCTCCAGCCCCTGCCAGCTGGCCTGCAGCCGTTCACGCGGGTTGGGCGGCAACATGGCGAAGATGCGCTGCATGGCCTCGGCGCCCTTCTCCAGCGACAGCCGCCCGGCCAGGGCGACACGCTCCTGCCGCCGGGCTTCCAGCGTGCCGGCGAGGGCGACGATGGCCTCGCCCACCGCGGCGATGGCCTCGCTGCGGTGGCATACCGCGGCCTCGAACTGCTCCTGCAGCAGGCCGCGCAGCCGGTTGTAGTCGGCGACGTCGGCACCGATGCCGGCAGCAAGGCGCAGCAGCAGATCCTTGCGCTTCACCCGCGGCCTCCGTGGAAGCGCGCTATCAGCCCGGCCAGCTTGCCGGCGTCGAAGGGCACCTCGCCGCGCGCCAGCGCCTCGCGCAGGGCGGCGACCTTGGCCTGGTCGATGTCGGGCATGTCGCGCAGCGCCTGCAGCGCCGGTTGCAGCACGGCGGACTGCAGCTCGCCGGTGGCATTGGCCTGCGGCGTTGCGGCCTTGGCGGTGTCGCTGGCGGCGGCTTCGCTCACCGGCGCGATGGCCGCTGCCTGGGGGCCTGCGGAACCGGAAATCTTCATGGAATGGCCTCTTGCTCTGGTACGCATGTCATGTCCGCTCGTTCGCTGCTCAGCGCGCGCCCGCGCCGGCGCGGAACTGGCGGCGCAGCTGGTCTATCTGTGCGGCATCCGGCAGCGCCGAATCCACGCCCTCGATCAGCGGCGCGACCTTGTCCGGCACGCCGAACATGGAGGCCACCATCTGCGCCTGGCCGGTGGTGAGGATGAGGAGCTCGATGCGGCGGTTGATGCCGGCGGTGGAATCCTGGGTGTCCAGCGGCGCGCGCTCGGCCATGCCCACCACCTGCAGCACGCTGTGCGGGTTCATGCCGCCTTCGAGCAGCTGCACCCGCGCCGCCATCGCCCGGTTGCTGGACAGCGACCAGTTGGACGGCGCGCCGAAAGCGCGCGACAGGAAGGGCTTGGAGTCGGTATGGCCGACGATGAGCATCTGGTTGTCGATCTGGGCGAACAGCGGCCCCATCTTGCGCAGCAGCTGCTTGAACTTCTCGCTGGGCACCGCGCTGCCGCGCTCGAACATGCCTTCGCGGTCGGTGTCGTGCAGCATCACCCGCAGGCCGTAGGGCGTCACCACCGTCTGCAGGTTGCCGGCGAGGCCGCTCTGCTCGCTCAGGCGGGCAAGGATGAGGGCCAGCTCCTGCAGGTCGGAGGCAGAATCGTAGTGGCTCTTCAAGCGCATGCGCGCCGGGTCGGGGTCGATGTCGGTGTTACCGATGTGCTTGCTGTTGCTGGTGGTCTCGCCGCGGCTGGGGATGGGCTCGCGCGGGATCAGGCTGCCGCTGGGCGCGCCTATCGGGTCGGGGATGCGGCGCTCGCCGCCCTCCAGCATGCTGGCGCTGGATTCGCGCAGGCTCTCCTCCAGCTGTTCCTTGTCCCGCGCCGCCAGCACCCACAGCACCAGGAAGAGGCACATCAGCGCCAGGCAGAAGTCGGCGAAAGCCACCTTCCAGCTGCCGCCGTGGCCGCCATCATCGTGCTTGCGCGAGACGCGCTTGACGACGGCTTCGCTGTGCTGCTTGTTGTTGTTCGCCATGGTCGCCGGGGCCTCAGCTGCGCGCGTCCTGCAGCGCGTCTATCCAGGATTCGAGCTGGGCGAAGCTCGGCTTGATGTTGAGCTGCACCAGCCGGCGGCCGGCGTCGATAGCGAGCAGCGGCGGCTTGCCGGAGACGTGGGTGACCAGCACCACCTTGACGCATTCCATGTTGGACATCTCCTGCGTCACCAGCTGCTTCATGACGTTGCTGAGCGGGTCGAGCACGCCGTAGCAGAAGAAGATGCCGATGAAGGTGCCGACCATGGCGGCCGCCACCTTGGCAGCGATCTCCGCCGCGCCCAGGCCGTCGCCCACCGAGTTCATCGCCATCACGATGCCCAACACCGCGGCCAGGATGCCGAAGCCCGGCATGGCCTCGCCGATCTTGTGCAGCGACTTGGAGGGCTGCTCCAGCTCGTCGTGGATGGCCTCCAGTTCCTGCTCCAGCACGCCCTCCAGCTCGTGGCCGCTGATCTTGCCCATGGCCATCAGGCGGAAGTTGTCCACGATGAAGGCGAGCAGCTTGGGCTCTTCCAGGATCAGCGGATAGCGGCGGAACAGCGGGCTGTCGTGCGGCGCCTCGACGTGGGCGTCCAGCGCCTTGAGGCCGCCGGCGGCGGTCTGCAGCAGCTCGTACATCAGCAGCAGCAGCTGGCGCTGGAAGTCCGGACCCTGCTTGCGGCGCGACACCACCTTGCGCAGCTGGATGAGCATCTCCGACAGCACATGGCGCGGGTTGCCGAGCACGATGGCACCCAGGCCGGCGCCGGCGATGATCATCAGCTCCACCGGCTCCCAGATGACGTGCAGCGCACCGCCGCCGAGCATGAAGCCGCCGAAGACGCATCCCAGCACGATGGCGATACCCAGGATCTGCTGCATGAATTGCTCCCGTTTCCTTTCAGTGTTGCGTCTTCATTCCAGGCAGGCCTTCATCTTGCGCAAGGCCCCCTTGTTGATCTGGCACACGCGCGCTTCGGTGAGGCCGAGCACGGCGGCGATTTCCTTCAGGCTGAGGTCGAACTCGTAGTACAGCTGGATGACGCGCTGCTCGCGCCCGTCCAGCGCCAGCAGCGCCTGCTCGATGCTGCGCCGGCGCACCAGCAGGGTTTCCGGCGAGGGGCGGTCGGAGGGCAGCTTGCCCATCTCGTTCATCATCTCGTCGAAACTGGCCAGCATCTCGGCGCTCTCGGCCAGCTGGTATTCCTGGTAGGCCTCCACGCTGAGTCCCAGCGCCTTCATGATCTCGGCCTCGCTCGGCTCGCGCCCCAGGCGGCGGGTGAGCTCGCGCACCGCGTCGCGGTTGCGGTGGCTCTCCTGCCGCACCGAGCGCGGCCGCCAGTCCTGCCGGCGCAGCTCGTCCAGGATGGCGCCGCGCACCCGCATCGCCGCGTAGGCGCCGAACTTCTCGTCCGGCGTGCCGTAGCGGCGCAGGGCGTCAAGCAGGCCCAGCAGACCGATCTGCTCCATGTCCTCGCGGTCTATCGCGCCGCCGCTCTGGGAATTGAGCTGGCGCACGATGCGCTTGACCAGCGGCGCGTAGGCGAGCAGCTGCGTCTGCTCGTCGGCGACGTCCTGGACTTCCGCGTAGCCGGTCTGCATGTCCATGGTCACTCGATGATGAGCTTGCCGATCATGGCTTCGACGAAGGGCTTGCCGCCCGGCTCGCGGGCGTAGCCTTCGTCATAGGCCTGGTTGATGCCGGCGGCGAACTGGTCCACCGTCATCTGCCCGGCCTGCTCGAAGGTGTAGGCAGACATGGCCTTCACCGCGATGCTGCGCATCAGCGGCAGGTGGGCCTTGGCGGTCTTCTCGCTCTCCAGCGGCGTCTTGAACACCAGGTCCAGCGCCAGGTAGTGGGACAGCGGCTCGCCCTCGCGGCCGCGCAGCATGACGATGACCTTGTCGAGGCTGACGTAGCGGTACTCGCGGGTATCCACCTGCGGCTTCTGCTCCGCCACCTGCGGGGTGGCGCCGCGCGAGTTCAGCCACCACCAGGCGGCACCGCCACCGGCCGCCGCCATCAGGCCGCCGACGAGGATGAAGACGATGAGGAGCTGGGTTTTCTTCATCGCCGCTTACCCCTGCTCGCCGCTCAGGGAGAAGCCCTGCGGCGCATGGCCGGCCTCGGCTTCGGCCAGGGCGCGGCCCGGCTCGTCCGCCTGGGCTTCGGCCTGGCGCTGGCGCTGGCGGCCATCGCCGTCGCGGCCGGCGTCGGACACCTGCACGCTGACGTCGCTGAACTGGCGCAGCGCCGGGTCCTGCCGCAGGCTGTCGCTCAGTGCATGCAGCTGGCGCAGCACGTCGCCGTGGGTGGCGCTCAGATGCACCTGCAGCGCGCCGCCTTCATGGCGGACGACGATTTCCACCGTGCCCATCATCGGCGGATCGAGGCGGATCACCGCCCGCTCGCTGCCGCGCGCCAGTTGCACTTCCAGCCGCTCGCCCAGCGCCTGGGCCAGCGGCTGGCGCCACTGGCTGGCTTCGCCATTGGGCAGCTTGAGGGTGGCGCTTTCGCCGGCAGCGCTGCCGCTGGCCGACGCAAGCGCGGCGGATACGGCGGGGGCGCTCGCCGCTGGCAGGCGCTCGACCGCGCTACCGTCCTGCGCGGCGGCCAGCACGGTGTCGCGTTGCGGCAGGCGCACCGCCGTGGTGGGCTGCAGCAGATCGGCTGCAGTGGAATTGCGATTCGCGGCGGCCATGTCAGTGCGCGCCTGGGTGGCGGTGGCATCCTGCGCCAAGGCCGCGGCGGCGGGCCGGGCGAGCGCGGCCACCGCGCTATCGCCATTGCCGGCGGCCACGGTGGCTTCGCCTGTGGGCGCCGCCTGGGCCTTGCCGGTGGCGGCCGCGACCAGGGCGGCGACGATGGCGGCCACCGAGCCGTTGGCGTCCATCGCCGGCGTGGCCGGCGTCTGCGCCTGCAGCGCGCCGTCGGCCGGGGCTTCGGCCTGCTTGCCCGCTTCATCCTCCAGACCGGCGCCCTGCTCCAGCGCCGGATCGTCGCCGGCCGCCAGCGGGTCGGCCGCGCCCTGCAGCGCGGCGATGAAATCGCCGGGGGGGGTTGCGGCTTCATTCGCCGCCGTGTCGGGGACGGTGGATCTGCCGGCGGCCGGCGTGGTCGCCAGCACCGCGCCGATGCTGGGCGCGGCCGGGGCCGCGGGGCCCTGGGCAGGCGACTTCGCCGGCGCGGATACCAGGCTCAACAAGGCATTCATGTGCGGCTCTCCTGCCATTCTTCGTTCATCGCGTAGGCCATCCAGCCTTCCTTGCTTTCCCGCATCTGCCCCAGGCGGCGGCCGGCTTCGGCGGTTTCCCGCAGGCAGTCGGCCTGGGCGGCGGCATGGGCGCGCTGCAGTTCGTCCAGCGCGCGCTGCTCGGCGGGGCTCCAGGCGCCGTGCGCGGCCAGTTGCGGCAGCGTGGCGGCCAGTTCGCGGTCCACCCGGCCCAGGGTTTCCCAGTCCTTGTCGGCGGCGGCGGCGGCCAGGCGGCGCGCCAGGCGCAGCAGCGCTACCTGCCTATCCATGGTTGGCCTGCATGCCTTGCCAGCCGTGGCGCAAGGTGGTGATGAGGCCGATGACTTCGTCCACCGCCGCCACGTCCAGCGCGTAGCCGGCGTGGTAGAGGCGCTGGGCGCAGTAGTCGTAGAGGCGGCCGAGATTGACGACGAGCTCGCTGCCGGCGTCGAAGTCCAGCGCGCTGGAGAGGCCGTTGAGGATGTTCACGCACTTGTCCAGGCTGATCGCCTTGGCCTCGTAGCGCTTGCTCTCGATGTGGGCGCGGGTGCGCGCCAGCTCTTCGAGCAGGCCGTCGGTGAGGATCAGCACCAGTTGTACCGGCGAGGCCTGGGCGGCCCGGGCGCCCAGATTGACCTCGTGGTAGCTGCGATAGGCTTCGTGGTTCAAGCTCTTACCCCTCGTTGGATGTCTACGCCGGCCAGCCTCAGCTGCTGCTGGTCGACAGGCTGCTGAACAGGCCGGATGTCTCGCTCATCTGCGCCGTCAGCGTCTGCAATTGGGTGAATTGGGCGAGGTAGCGCGCGTAGGCGCTGTCGTACTTGCGGTCCAGCTGTTCCTGGCGCGCGGTGTATTGCGCCTGCAGCTTGGTCACCGTTTCCTGGCGGCGGGCGATCTGGCCGGAGGCGCTGTTGAGCCAGCTGTCCAGGTAGATGTCGAAGTTGCCGAGCACGCCGGTCTGGTTGCCGGCGCGGGGGCTGCCGAAGAAGCTGTCCAGCTTGCCCGGGTCGGCTTCCAGCGCGGCTTCCAGCTTGTCGGTATCCAGCGCCATGGTGCCGTCGCGGCCGATGCTGATGCCGAGCTCGCGCATGCTGACGCCATCGGCGCCGTCGCGGACGATGCCGGCCAGCCGGGTCTTGAGGTTGCGGATGCCGGTGTCGGAAGCAAAGATGGCCGAGGAGGAACCGGCGTCCGGGTCGCCATAGGCGGTGAGGTCGCCCAGCACCTTCATCAGCGCGTTGTAGGCGCTGACAAAGCTCTGCACCTTGGAGGTGGTGGCGCTGGTGTCGGTGCCCACCGTCAGCGTGGCCGGCGCGCTGCCCTCGCTCATCGCCTGGGTGAAGGTGACGCTGACGCCTTCGATGGCGGTGAAGGTGTTGGAGCTTTGCTCCATGCGCAGGCCGGAATCCTTGTTGCCCAGCCACACCACCGCGTCTTCCGCCTTCACCAGTTCCACCCCGCCGCCACCGAGCGCGGTCTTGAGGTCGCTGGCCGGCAGGCCGCTGGTGTCCAGCGTGATGGCGCCGTCGCTGCCGGTGGTGGCCGAGGTGAGCACCAGCTGGCTCTTGCCGCCGCTGGTGACGACCATGGCGGAGACCTTGCCGCCGTTGTCCTCGGCGAGGTTGATGGCGCGCGCCACTTCGCTGGGCGAGAGCTTGCCGTCGCCGTCGCGGTCGGAGGCGGCGAGATCCACGGTGAAGCTGCTGCCGTCGCCCAGCTGGATGATGAGCGGGCCGCCGTTGATGACGTCGATGTCCGGCGGAATGTCTTCGAAGGCGAGCTGGTGCGCGGTGGCGACCTTCTCGACGAAGAAGGCGTAGCTGCCGGCCGCCGCGGTGGACGAGGCGGTGGCGGTGCCGACCGCGGACGAGAAGGTGGCCGAGTACTGGGCGACGCCGGTCTTGACCGAGGTGAGGCCGGCCAGCGCGGTGTCGAAGGTGCTCAGCGCGCTTCTGAGCTTGGTCAGCGCGGTGGTGGTGCTGGTCGCCTTTGCCGTCTGGGTATCCAGGCGGGATTGGGCGTTCTGGGTGTAGTAGGTCGCCAGCGAGGCGGCCGTCGAGGTCGGGTCGATGTCAGCCATGGAACGCTCCTGCCGAGGGGGAAATGGGGTCTGCCTTGGATAAGGCGACCACTTGCCCTTGCGACTGAAATCGGCGATATGCGCGGCTCATGGCTGGCCCCGCAGCCACACCTGGGCGGCCAGGTCGTCCTGCTGCTTCTGTTCGCCGGCACGCGCCTGGCGCTGCGCCTCGCCATGCTTGCGCGCATGCACCTGGTCCAGCACCTCGTGGCGGCGGGCGGCGGCGATCAGCGCCTGCTGCGCCAGCGCCATGTCGGCCTCGTGCAACGCCAGGTCTTCGCGGTGGGCAGCGGCGATGGCGGTGACCGCCTGCTTGTAGTCGGCGCAGTTGAGCGCCAGCGCCGGGCTGGCGAGGCCGCTGGCGCCGGCGCCGGCGCGCAGCTGCTCCAGCCGCTCCAGGTTGCCCAGGTAGCGGGCGCGCTCGCCCTGCCGGCTCGCCATGTCGGCACTCAGGCGGTCGACCTCGCGGCTGCGCAGTTCGACCAGCCGCTTCAGGCTGTCCAAGGGCTTGACCATGCTCATGCCATCAACTCCTCGAGACGGGCGCGGGTTGCCGCCAGCGGCGCCGCTTCATGCGTGCCCTGGCGCAGGAACTCTTCGATCGCGGGGTACAGCGTCACCGCGCGGTCGGTGGCCGGATCGGCGCCGGGCACGTAGGCGCCCAGCGGCAGCAGGTCGCGCACCTGGGCGTAGCGCGCCGCCATCTCCTTCAGCGCGCGGGCGGCCTTCTGGTGCGACTGGCTGGCCACCAGGGCCATGCAGCGGCTGATGGAGGCGGCAATGTCGATGGCCGGGTAGTGGCCGCGCTCGGCCAGCTCGCGCGACAGCACGATGTGGCCGTCGAGGATGGCGCGGGCGGTGTCCACCACCGGGTCCTGCTGGTCGTCGCCCTCGGCCAGCACGGTGTAGATGGCGCTCATGCTGCCGTGCTCGTTCTCGCCGTTGCCGGCGCTTTCCACCAGCTGCGGCAGCAGGCTGAACACCGAGGGCGGATAGCCACGGGTGGCCGGCGGCTCGCCCAGCGCCAGCGCCACTTCGCGCCGCGCCATGGCGTAGCGGGTGAGCGAATCCACCAGCAGCAGCACATCGCCGCCCTGGTCGCGGAAATGGGCGGCGATGGTGTGGCACAGCTCGGTGGCCTTGAGGCGCATCAGCGGCGATTCGTCCGCCGGCGCCACCACCACGATGGCGCGCGCCAGCCCGGCCGGGCCGAGGGAGAGGTCGATGAACTCGCGCACCTCGCGGCTGCGCTCGCCGATCAGCCCGACCACCACCACGTCGGCGACGATCTGGCGGGTGATGAGGCCGAGCAGCACGCTCTTGCCGACGCCGGAGCCGGCCATCAGGCCAACGCGCTGACCCTTGCCCAGGGTCAGCACGCCATCGATGGCGCGCACGCCCACGTCCAGCGGCTCGCGCACCGGCCGCTTCTTCAACGGATTGACGCGGGGCGGGCGCGGCTCCAGTACATGCTCGCCGCTGAGGCGGCCGAGGCCGTCCATGGGCTCGCCCAGGCCATTGACGATGCGCCCCAGCCAGGCCGGGCCGATGCTGGGGCCGGACTGCTCGGCGGCCGGCAGCACCCGGGCGCCGGTGGCCAACCCGTCCGGCCGCTTGTAGGGCATGAGGTAGGAGATTTCGTTGCGGAAACCCACCGCCTCGGCGGCAATCCACTCGCCGCAGGCGGTTTCGATGCGGCAGCGCTGGCCGGTCTGCAGTGGACAGCCGACGCTTTCCAGCAGCAGCCCGGAGGCGCCCACCAGGCGGCCGGTGGGGGTCGCCACCGGCACCGCCTCCAGCTCCAGCCGCCGCAGGGCCTCGCCTATCATGCGGCCACCTCGCCATCTTCGCTGGCCGGCAGCAGCTGGCTGGAAACCTGCTCCATGCAGGCGGCCAGGCGCTGCCGGCAGCCGGCGTCGGCTTCGCGGCCGTCGGCCTTGATGCGGCATTCGCCCGGCTCCAGCCGCGGATCGGCAATCAGCTGCCAGCGCGCCGCCCGCTCCGGGTCCAGCTCCTTGATACGCAGCAGCTCTTCCGGGTTGAGGAAGACCTCCACGCCCTCGCGTGCCGGCGGCATGGTCGCCAGCGTCTCGTCCACCAGCGCCAGCATCTGCACCGGCTGCAGCGCCAGTTCGCAGCGGATCACCTGGCGGGCGACCTTGCCCACCAGCTCGACGACTTCCTTGCGCAGCGCGGACTGGTAATCCGCCTGCAGGTGCCTGAGGCTTTCCAGCATCGCCTCCAGCGGCGCCGCCAGGCGCTCGAAATCGGCGCGCACCGCCCGCATCGCTTCATCCCTGCCGCTGCGCAGCCCCTCTTCCCGGCCCTGGGCGCGACCTTCCTCCAGGCCCTGGGCAAGACCGCTGCCGTGGCCCTCGCGGTAGCCGCGCTCCATGCCCTGCTGGAAGCCCTCGGCGAGCGCGGCCTGGATGTCGGCGACGGAGCCGCCGGGCGCCGCGCTGCTGCCGAGCTGCGACAGCGGCGGGAAGCGGTGCAGGCGGTAGCCTTTCATTCCACCACCGCCTCGGCGAACAGCTGGATCTCGATTTCGCCGGCATCCGCCAGCCCCTTCACCGCGTCCATGATCTCGCGCCGCGTCTGCTCGATGCGGCTGATGGGCACCGGGCCCATGCGGCGCATGGTGTCCTCGAAGGTCTGCGCCTGCCGGCGCGGCATGGACTGCAGCACCGCGTTGCGCACCGCCGGCTCGGCGCCCTTGAGGGCGATGGCCCACTGCTCCAGCGGCACCTCTTCGATGATGCGGATGATGTTGGCTTCGCTCTGGCGGGAGAGGATAAAGAAGTCGTACATGCTGACCTCGATCTCCGACACCACCTCCGGATCGCGCGCCCGCAGCAGCTCCACCATCTGCTGGCGGTTGCCCGGCAGGCGGTTGAGGATCTCCGCCGCCTGGCGCACGCCTTCCACGCTGGCGCTCTGCAGGCCCAGGCTTTCGAGGCAGCGGTCCACCACCTCGTCCAGTTCTTCCAGCAGCTCGCGGTCGATCTCGTTCAGGCGGGCGACGTTGAGCAGTACCAGGTCGCGGCTCTCTTCCGGCAGCGCATCCACCACGTCGCCGGCCAGCGCCGGCGGCAGGAAGGCGAGGAATACCGCCTGCATGCGCACATGCTCATGCACGATGCGCTCGGCCAGCCACTTGGGCGAAGCCCACTGCAGCCGCGCCATCTTGGGCCGTATGGCGTCGCCGTAGATGGTGTTGAGCACGCTGTTGGCGATGTCGGCGCCCAGCGCCAGATCCAGCGAGCGCTTGAGGTAGGAACGCGAGGCGCCATGCACCCCGCTCTGCTCGCGGTAGTCGTCGAAGAAGGACTGCAGCGAGTGCTTGACCGTCTCCACCTTGATGCCGCTCATGCGCGACATCACCTGGGTGACCTCCAGCAGCTCCTCGCGGGAGAAGCAGCGCAGCACCGCGGCGGCGGGCTCCTCGCCCATGCTCAGCAGCACGATGGCCGCCTGCTCCAGCGGGCTCGGCTTCCCGGGAACGACCAGCTCACCCGGCTTGTTCGGATCGGCCATGATTCTGCACCCATTGTTTGACGACTTCGGCGACGCGCTCCGGCTCCTTGCCGGCGAGCACCTTCAGGTGATCGACCATCACATCCACCGGCGACCCCGGCGGCGGCAGGTCGTAGTCCTCCAGCAGCGGCCGCACCGGCATGCCACCGGCACCGGCCGGCCCTGCCAGCGGAATGGCGGTGCTGCCGGCCAGGGCGGCTGCCGCTGCGCCTTCGGGCGCGGCCAGCGCGGCCGGTTCCGGCGTCACGTCGACTTCCGGCAGCGTGTTGATCGGCGGCGCCCAGCGCTGCTGCGCCAGCCGCAGCAGCGGGCGGACGACGAGGAAGAAGGCCAGCAGCGCGCCCAGCGCGTACAGCAAGTAGTTGGTGGCGTCGATGACGTTGTCGCGCTCCTGCCACCAGGGCAGCGCTTCCGGCGCCGCCGGGAAGGCCATCGCCGACACCGCCAGGGTGTCGCCGCGCTGGGCGTTGATGCCGAGGCCGCTGCGCAGCAGACGCTCCACGTCGGCCAGGGATTCCTGCGTCCAGCCGGCCCCGCCCGGCGCCGCCGCGGCATTGAGCACCACCGCCACGTTTAGCTTCTCCAGCCGGCCGCGGCTGCGCTGGATCTGGGTGATGCTGCGGTCGTAGGCGTACTGGCGGGTGGTGGCGTTCTTCTGCGCGGTGCTGGCCTCCGGCGCGCCGTTCTGGCCGTTCTGGTTCTGCGGCGGGTTGCCCTGCACCGCGACCGGCCGGTTGCTGAGCGACCCAGGCACGCCGACCGCCAGCGGATCGCGGCCGCTTTCCTCGCGCATCGCCTCGTTGGTGATGCGCGGCGTGTCACCGTAGCGCTCGTGGGTTTCCTGCACGCGGTCGTTGTCCACTTCGGCGGTGACGCTGACGCGGTAGTTGTCCTCGCCCAGCACCGGCGCCAGCAGGTCGCGCACGCTGCGGCGGGTCTCGTCCTGGAAGCGGCGCGCCGCCTCGCTGCCCTGGCTGGGATCGAAGCCGTCGCTGAGGTCCACCTGGGCGGACAGCAACCGGCCGCTCTGGTCCACCAGGCTGACGCGCTGCGGGTCCAGCCCGGCGGCGCTGTCGGCCACCAGCTTGATGATGGCGGCGATCTGCTCCGCCGCCAGTTGCCGCCCCGGCTTCAGCGTGACCACCACCGAAGCGGAGCTCTTGCTGCCGTCGCTGACGACGAAGGAGGAGGATTTGGCGATGGACAGGTGCACCCGCGCGGCGGACACCGCGTCCAGCGTGGCGATGCTCTGCGCCAGCTCGCCCTCCAGGCCGCGGCGGAAGCGCACGTCCT
The DNA here is from genome assembly GCF_004361735.1 of Azoarcus indigens. Lineage (GTDB taxonomy): Bacteria > Pseudomonadota > Gammaproteobacteria > Burkholderiales > Rhodocyclaceae > Azoarcus > Azoarcus indigens. Next base: position 511,267 of record NZ_SNVV01000001.1, read on the forward strand.
GCACGAACTGGCTGACGCCCAGCGGATCGTTGCGGTCCATCAGCTCCAGGCCGGCGGGCAGCTGGGCGGTCACGCCCTTGCCGGCGAGCATCATGCGCACCTCGCCGAGGCGGCCTTCAGGCACCAGCACCTGGCCGGTCTCGGGATGCAGGCGGTAGGCCACGCCGGCGGCGTCCAGCGCCACCATCATGTCGGCCACCGCGACCTTTTCACCGTGGCCGAACACCGGCTTGTAGCTGGACTGGTCGCGCCACATGAACATCAGCACCAGCGCGGTCACGCCCACCGCCAACGCCACCAGCGGCACCAGGCCGCGCAGCAGCGCGGGCGACAGCACCGGCACGGCGCCGGCCGGCCTGAGGCGGGAGAGTACGGGTTTGAGGGAGGCAATCACGGTTGCTTGTCCAGGGGTAGTGGGGTCAAAGCTGCAGCTTGATGAGCTCGTCCACCGCGCCCACCACCTTGTTGCGCACCTGCATCAGCATGGAAAAAGACAGGCTGGCCTCCTGGCTGGACAACATGGCGCCGACGAGGTCGTCGCTGGCGCCGCTATCCACCGCCTCGGCACGCTCGCCGGCGATGCGGGACTGATCGTCCACCCCGCGCACCGCCTGCCACATCACATCGGCGAAATTCACCTCGGAAGCCGAGCCGAAGCCGGCAGGCATCGCGGGCTTGAGCACCGGCAGGGCCAGCCCGCCGGCAATGCCTGCAGCGTCGGCCCCCATCCGGGCGGCCTCGGCGCGGAGTACCGCATCCAGTCCCAACTGCATTGATCTCTCCTGTGCCGGCACAATGAAAAAGCCGGCGGCAGACAAATTAAGAAAGGCGTTTAAGGAAATCCGCGGATGGTCGCCTTATACCGAAGGCATCAATCGAGGGCATGATCATATTGAGTCGCGAAGTGAATCGGGAGATATATTGAATCAATGTTAGAGAATCGTTAGAAAAGCAAATCTGCAATTCCATCCCATTCAGGAAAAAACAATCGCGCATCGTGCTCGGGAATTGAAGCGCAAGAAATCCCCCTGCGCGGAATAATCATTCCGTGCAACATCCGCGATTCAAATCGCAATAACAAACCGTGAATTGACCGCAGGGCAATAAACCGGACGGCATGAGCCCTGCCGCGCGAAGTCAGCGCAGCACCGATGCGAACATCAAGTGTATCCGGGTGGTTTCATGACGCTTTCCTTGTCGTGAGCCCTGCGATCCCATCGGGGAGCACACGCACGCGGAGAGGCCTCAGCTTCGCCAGAACGGCGGAATGACAGACTTGAAAGCCATCAAATCCTTGATAATCAATGGATTTGAAGTAAGCCAAGACGGTGGCTCAAGTCCGGCAACCCCGCTATCTTGACCCGCCCGCATGCCGCGGAAGGATGTTAGACCGGAAGCTTTGCGACCCCGCCTTTCGTGCGGGTGTGCCCAAGTTGTATCTTCAAATTACATGACGCTTACACATCCCGTCAAGCAAAGAAGCAAGTTTTTTTGCATTTCCGACGCAGTGCACCATGACGCACCAATTTGAATCACGCGAATCGTGAACAGCACCAGTCAGGTTCATAAAACTGTCAACTTCCGCACCCTGCTTTTTTAATCTTCCACTTCTCCTTCAATTTCATCCCATTTTTACAGAACACGCATTATATTTAATTGTCCGTTATTGAAATTCGATCCAAATCCGAATTCGTGCGTATAGAATCGCGCCGAATTCCAACCGAACTCCAACCGAACTCCAAGTATCGCTCCGCCGCATTGCGTAGACATCACGCGAGACGCCCCGTCAACGGCAGGTCCAAAACGGCAGGTCATTACCGACGAGCATGAACACCACGCCCCCCATCGCCACCCATCAACATCCAGTACTGGACCCGTGCAGCCTGGGCCGGCCGGTGCACCTGCTGGGCAAGTTCACCGCGCTGTTCCGGGACGACCTCGCCGAGTTGCTGCGGACCCGGCTCAACCGCCGTTACCGGGCGAGTTTCCAGGTCGGCAAGGTCCAACTGGCGCAGACGCCTGCCCTGCCTACGCAGCGGTGGCGGGTGTTCGACCATGGCGCCGGCCGCGTCGCCTTCTCGATGGACCGCCGGCTGCTGCTCAGCATCCTGGCCTACCGCTACGGCGCCGCCAGCGTGCCGGAGGCCGAGGGTGAAGCGCAGCCGGAGACGGCGACCGAGGAGCGGCTGTGCGGCATGCTGGGCAAGCAGTTCGTGGCCACCCTGGCGCAGCGGGTGGCCCTGTTGCCGGGCGCGGACAACAGCTGGAGCACGGAAGGCGGCGAGCCGGCGGAGATCTCGCTGACGCCGCCGGTGGAGCGCACCTGGCTGCTGCGCGCCGAACTGGTCGAACCTGGCCACGGCATCTCCGGCGAACTGCTGTTCGCGCTGGATGAGACCTGGATGAGCCGCATCCTGCGCGGCGTTGCGCCGGCCGCCGAGCGTACCCGGCCGGGCAAGCTTCCGCGCCAGCCGCTGGCCGCCCGCCTGCCGCTGGTGCTGATTGCCCGCCTGCTGGAAAAGGAGCTGCCGCTGGGCACGCTGCTGGATGCACGCGTGGGCGACGTGATTCCGATGCAGCTGGGCCCCACCGAAGTCCTCATCGGCAACGCCCTGCTGTTCCGCGCCGCGGTGGCGGAACACAAGGGCAAGCTCTGCCTGACCTCTTTCGAAGATGTGGAGTAATCACATGGAACTCACCGACAACGTCGAGATGGACAAGCTGCTGGAAGATTTCGGCGAGGACGCCGAGAGCGGGGCCGAAGCGGAGAACCGCCCGGCGCCCGCGCCGGCCCGCCCGCGGCGCGACATGGCGCAGATGATGCGCAAGATCCCGGTGACGGTGACGCTTGAAGTCGGCGCCGCCCGCGTGTCGCTGCAGGACCTGATGGAGCTGGGCCAGGACAGCGTGCTGGAGCTGGACACCATCGCCGGCGAGCCGCTGGTGATCAAGGTGAACGGCACGCCGATAGGCCGCGCCGAAGTGGTGGTTGCGGGCGAGAACTACGGCCTCAAGGTGGTGGAACTCACCGATCTCGACCTGGGCACGCTGGCCCCATGACGCGGCTCCCGCCCGCCGGCGCTGCGCCGCGGCTGGCCATTCCGCAAGCGCTGGCGCCGGAACCGCCGGCGGCCTCATCCGCCGCGCCTGCTTCCCGCCTGCCGGCACTGTTCGCCTGCGCGGCAACACTGGCGCTCGCGCTGCTGCCGCAATTCGCGGCGGCGGCCTCGGTGCCCATCATCGGCACCACGACCCAGGGCAACACCACCGATTTCACGGTGAAGACCCAGGTCCTCATCCTGATGACGCTGCTCGGGCTACTGCCCGTGCTGGCGCTGATGATGACCAGCTTCGCCCGCTTCGTCATCGTGCTGTCGCTGCTGCGCCAGGCGCTGGGCCTGCAGCAGGGCCTGCCCAACCGCATCATCACCGGCGTCGCCCTCATCCTCACCCTGCTGGTGATGCGGCCCATCGGCGAACACGTCTGGCTGAACGCCTTCGTGCCCTACGACGAAGACCGCATCGGCCTGCAGGAAGCGCTGAAGATCGCCGAGGCGCCGCTGTCCCGCTTCATGCTGGCGCAGACGAGCAAGAGCGCGCTGGCGCAGATCTCCCACCTGGCGGGCGAAGGCGAGGTGGCCGATCCGGCGGCCCACGCCTTCACCGTCAAGCTCGCCGCCTTCGTGCTGAGCGAGCTGAAAACCGCCTTCCAGATCGGCTGCATGCTGTTCATCCCCTTCCTCGTCATCGACCTGGTGGTGTCATCCGTGCTGATGGCGATGGGCATGATGATGCTGTCGCCTCTCGTCATCTCGCTGCCGCTCAAGCTGCTGCTGTTCGTGCTGGTGGATGGCTGGACGCTGACGGTGAACACGCTGGTGACCAGCGTGAGGATGGTGTCCTGATGCGCGCCCGAGGCCGGACATGCTGACGCCAGACATCGCCACCGACCTCGTCGGTGAGAGCCTGCGGCTGGTCATGCTGATGGTGCTGCTGCTGATCGGCCCCGGCCTCATCGTCGGCCTGCTGGTGGCGCTGTTCCAAGCCGCCACCCAGATCAACGAGCAGACGATGAGCTTCCTGCCGCGCCTGCTGGTCACCCTGCTCGCCATCATGCTGATGGGGCACTGGCTCACCGGCGCGCTGATGGACTTCTGCGTGTCGGTGTTCCAACGCGCGGCGCTGCTGGTCGGCTAGGCCCCGGAGCGGCGATGGAACTGGTGATGGGGCAGATGGTGCAGGCGCTGGGCGCGCTGTGGTGGCCCTTCTGCCGCACGCTGGCCCTGCTCAGCGCGGCGCCGATGATAGGCGAGAACATGGTGCCCATCAGCGTGCGCGTGCTGCTGTCGCTGGTGCTGGCGGTGGTGTTGCTGCCGGCGGTGCAGGCGCCGGTGGGGCTGGAGGCCATCTCGCTGGCGGCGGTGGTGGCCACCGCCGAACAGGCGCTGATCGGCTTCGCGCTCGGCCTCGCCTTCCACCTCACCGTCGCCATCGTCATGGTGCTGGGCTACCTCATCGCCTCGCAAATGGGCCTGGCGATGGCGCTGATGAACGACCCGATGAACGGCACCTCGTCCGACGTCGTCTCCACCCTGCTCTACATCCTGGTGGCGCTGGTGTTCTTCTCCATCGACGGCCACCTGGTGCTCACCGGCGTGCTCGGCGCCAGCTTCCAGGCCTGGCCGGTGGGCGGCGGGCTGGCGGCCTTCGTCGGCCAGCCGCTGGAGACGCTGGCGCACGCGGTGGCCTGGGTGTTCTCCGCCGCGCTGCTGCTGGCGGTGCCCATCGTGTTCTCCGCCTTCGTGGTGCAGCTGGGCTTCGGCTTCCTCAACCGGGTGGCGCCGGCCTTCAACCTGTTCTCCCTCGGCTTCTCCATGGTGGTGGTGTTCGGCGTGTTCATGCTGGCCTACCTGGTGCGCTTCATTCCGGCGCACTACATCCGCATGACAGAGCGAGTGCTGGAAATGCTCACCTACAGCATGGGGCGCTGAGCGATGGCCGAGCAATCCACCGGCGAGAAGACGGAAAAAGCCACGCCGCAGAAGCTGCGCAAGACGCGCGAGCAAGGCCAGGTGGCACGCTCGCGCGACTGGGCCACCGCCGTCGGCCTGCTCATCAGCCTGCAGCTGGTGATGCTGCTGGCACCCGGCTGGCTGGAGGATTTCCGCATGCTGCTGCGCCAGGGCTTCGCCGACCTCTCCGGCGATGGCAGCGCCATCGACAACGTCTGGTCCAACGCCTTCAGCGCGGCGCTGCTCCTGCTGCTGAAGATGGTGGTGCCGCTGACGCTGATTCCGCTGCTGGTGTCGCTGGCCTCGGTATTCCCCGGCGGCTGGGTGCTCAGCGCCAAGAACTTGCAGCCCAAGCTGGAGCGCCTGAATCCGCTGGGCTATGCGAAGCGGCTGTTCAAGCCCAAGCATGTGGTGGAGGTGATCACCACCGCGCTGAAGGCGGCCACCATCGCCGCGGTGCTCTACCACGTCACCCGCAGCAGCATGGCGGCCTTCCTGCACCTGCAGTCGCAGTCGCTGGACCAGGCGCTGATCCACGGCATGGGGCTGATGAGCAACGGCATCCTGGCGATGTGCGCCGTCTTCGTCGTCTTCGCCCTCATCGATCTGCCGGTGCAGCGCCTGGTGTTCCTGCGCGAGCAGCGCATGAGCAAGCGCGACCTCAAGGAAGAACACAAGACCAGCGAGGGCCGGCCGGAAGTGCGCCAGCGCGTGCGCCAGCTGCAGATGCAGATGGCCCGCCGCAGCGTGCGCAAAGCCGTGCCGACCGCCGACGTGGTCATCGTGAACCCGGAGCACTACGCCGTTGCCCTGAAATACGACGAACGCCGCGCCGAAGCGCCCTTCGTCGTCGCCAAGGGGGTGGACGAGATGGCGCTCTACATCCGCACGGTGGCCGCCGAGCACGGGGTGGAAGTCGTTCCGCTGCCGCCGCTGGCGCGCGCCATCTACAACACCAGCCAGGTCCATCAGCAGATTCCGGCGCCGCTCTACAAGGCGGTGGCGCAGGTGCTGACCTATGTGCTGCAGCTGAAGGCTTTCCGCGGCGGCCAGCGCGCCGGCGAGCCCTTGCTGCCCGGCGACCTGGCCGTTCCCACGCATCTGAGCTGAAGACGTTCACGCCATGAGCTACCTCACCCGCCTCCTCGCCGACCTGCGCCGCTACCGCATCGTCGCGCCGCTGTTCCTGCTCGCCCTGCTGGCGATGCTCATCCTGCCGCTGCCGCCGGTGGTGCTGGACGTGTTGTTCACCTTCAACATCGTGATGGCGCTGATCATCGTGCTGGTGAGCGTGACCGCCAAGCGGCCGCTGGACTTCTCGGTGTTCCCCACGGTGATCCTCGCCACCACGCTGCTGCGGCTGGCGCTGAACGTGGCTTCCACCCGGGTGGTGCTGCTGCACGGCCACGAAGGCACCCACGCCGCCGGCCAGGTCATCGAGGCCTTCGGCCATGTGGTGATAGGCGGCAACTTCGTCGTCGGCCTGGTGGTGTTCGTCATCCTGATGATCATCAACTTCGTCGTCGTCACCAAGGGGGCCGAGCGCATCTCCGAGGTGTCCGCCCGCTTCACCCTGGATGCGCTGCCGGGCAAGCAGATGGCGATCGACGCCGACCTCAACGCCGGCCTCATCAACCAGGAGAAGGCGCAGGCGCGGCGGCGCGAGGTGGCGGCCGAGGCGGACTTCTACGGCGCCATGGACGGCGCCTCCAAGTTCGTGCGCGGCGACGCCATCGCCGGCATCCTCATCCTGCTCATCAACATGGTCGGCGGCATCGCCATCGGCGCGCTGATGTACGACCTGTCGCTGGGCGACTCCTTCCGGCTGTACTCGCTGCTCACCATCGGCGACGGCCTGGTGGCGCAGATCCCGGCGCTGCTGCTGTCGGCCGCGGCGGCCATCATCGTCACCCGCGTCAGCGACGCCGGCGACTTCGAACAGCAACTGGGCACCCAGCTGCTGGCCTCGCCCCAGGTGCTGTACGCCGCCGCCGCGCTGATGCTGGCGCTGGGCGTCATCCCCGGCATGCCCTGGGCGACCTTCCTCACCTTCGCCGCGGTGCTCGCCTTCGTCGCCTGGCGAGTGAGCAAGCTAGGGCCACGGCCCGCGCCGGCAGACATGGAGGCGGTGGAAACCGCGCTGGTGGCGGAACGCCCGCCGGAGCTGGACTGGCGCGCCCTGCCCTTCGTCGAACCGCTGGCGGTGGCGGTGGGCTACAAGCTGGTCGGCCTGATCGACCAGGCACATGACGCGCCGCTGTCGCGCCGGGTGAAGGGCGTGCGCCAGACCCTGAGCGAGACCCTGGGCATCCTGCTGCCGCCGGTGGCGATACGCGACGACCTCGCCCTCAAGCCCAGCCAGTACGCCATCCAGCTCTCCGGCACCACGGTCGCCCAGGGCGAGATCCTGGCCGACCGCCTGATGGCGATTCCCTCGCCACAGGTTTACGGCGAGGTGGATGGCATTCCCGGCATGGACCCGGCCTACGGCATGGCGGTGGTGTGGATCGCCGCGCAGGACAAGGCCCATGCGCTGGGCATGGGCTACCAGGTGGTGGACGGCGCCAGCGTGATCGCCACCCACCTCTCCAAGGTGATGCGCGACAACCTGCCGGAGCTGCTGCGGCATGAGGACGTGCCGGCGCTGATGGAGCGGCTGGCGGCGCTGGCGCCCAAGCTCTCCGGCGCGCTGGAGAAGGCGCTCAGCCACAGCCAGCTGCTCAAGGTGTTCCGCACCCTGCTGGCGGAGAACGTGTCGCTGAAGGACATCGTGCCCATCGCCACCACGCTGCTGGAGAACGCCGAGGCGACCAAGGAGCCCATCCTGCTCGCCGCCGAGGTGCGCTGCACCCTGCGCCGCCAGATCGTCGCCGGCATCGTCGGCAACAGCGGCGAGATGAAGGCCTTCAACCTCGGCGGCGAGTTGGAGAACATGCTGCTGGGTTCGCTGAACCAGGCCCGCCAGGCCGGCAAGGTGGCGCTGGACAACTTCCCGATAGACCCCAACCTGCTCGCCCAGCTGCAGAGCAACATGCCGCTGGCGCGGGAACAGATGAAGCAGCAGGGCACCCCGCCGCTGCTGCTGGTGATGCCGCAGGTTCGCCCGCTGCTGGCGCGCTACGCGCGGCTGTTCGCGCCGGGGCTGCATGTGCTGTCCTACAACGAGATTCCCGAGCAGCGGGAGGTGAGCATCGTGGGCTCGCTGGGGTGAGTTCGAGGTACGGCGCTGGCTTGAGGGGGATCAGCAAGAACCGCTGCGCCGGGGATGAGGGCCTTTCCCCCTCTCCCCCGGCCCCTCTGCCGCGAGGGGAGAGAAAACCGCTGCCTCTGCGGGAGAGAACCGCTGCATTTGCATCCCCGCGACGTTTCTTCGACGAGCTGCATCTGTTTGCAGGACTGGGGACTGGAGTGGCCCCCCGGGCTTGAGGCTCTCGCGGCGGGAGGCAAGCAGCCAAGCCGGTTCGCAGCGCCAGTGCCACATGCCACCGGCGCCGGTGCGCCCCGTGCCACGCGCGGAAAGGCCGGGAGAGGGGGCGCCCCGCAGGGGCGGCTGCGTGCAGCGATCCCGGCTCTTCCTCTCCTCCCCTGCCAGGCAGCAAGGAAAAGGAAGGAAAAACAAGGACCTTCCCCCTCCATCCGCTCACGCCCGCGCGCGATTGTCCTTCGCCATCGCGCAGCCCAGCAGCACCACCGCCACTTCCGCCGCAGCCCGGAACAGGCCGGGGGCCAGCGCCGCGGCCGCGGTGCCGGGGGACAGGCCAGCCAGCGAGGGCACGGTGATCGGTGGCTGGCCGTGCATCAGCGCCACCTTCAGCAACCTCAGGTCAGCGCTGGCCATGGCGGTGGCGATGGCCGGCAGCGCGTCGCGCACGGTCGGCATGCCTTCCCGGCGCTCCACCCCCAGGCTGAGCTGCACGCCGCCTCCGCCGCCCTGCACCTGGATCACCACATGGCCCAGGCCGGGCAGTACCAGTTCCAGCCGCAGCGCATAAGTGCGCAGCCGCCGTCGCGGCGGCGTGCCCTCCTCCTCTTCCACCGGCAGCACCCGCAGCATCGCCGGCACGCCGCCCCAGGCGAACACCGGGAAGATCCAGCGCTCCACCTGGGCCGGCGGCACGTTCGGGGTGGTGTCGGCCAGGCCGGCTGCGGGGGCGAACATGGACTGCATGCCGGCAAGCTGCGCCCGCGCCAGCGGTTCGTCCATGGCCACGCCCAGCACCAGGTGGCGCCAGCCCTGGGCCAGCATTGCCGGGTCCGGCACATGCCAGGAGATCTGCCGCAGCGCGGCCTGATCCAGCCGCATGGCCGCCGGCTCGGCGTTCGCCGCCGGCGTAGCCGCCGCGCCGCCGCGTGCGCCGAGGTTGCCGAACAGCTCCAGCTCCAGCCGCGGCGCGGTGGAGAGCACTTTCAACATCAGCACGTCACCCGGGGCGAGGTCCCGGCTGAGGCGGCCCAGACCGCCCAGACGCAGGGACAGCCCATCCTCGGTATGCGCGAGCAGATCGTCGCCCAGCGTCTCGGCGAAGGTCAGCCGCAAGGTGTCGCCGGCATTGGGTAGCGACCTCGCTGCGTTGCCGCCATGGGGATGTATGGCCTGGGTGTGGACGACCGCTGCAACCCGTCCCACGCTCATCTTCTAGCCCTCCACTTGCATTCCGCACACGCGCCGCGTGCGAAAAAAAAGCCGCCCGCGGCTGCGGTCGGCTCTGCCTTCGACGGCCCCGCCGGCGCGGGGCCGCAAAGCGCCGAGCGCTTACTGCATCAGGCTCAGCACCAGCTGGGACATGCTGCTGCTTTGCTTCAGCATCGAGGTGCTGGCCTGCATCAGCAGTTGCTTGCTGGTCATGTTGGCGGTTTCGCTGGCGTAATCCACGTCCATGATCCGGCTGCGCGCTTCCGTCGTGTTGGTGCTCATGTTCGACAAGTTGTTGTAGACATGGTCCAGCCGGTTGGACGCCGCGCCCAGCTGGGAGCGCAGCTCACCCACGTCGTCCAGCGCATCGGCGATGGTGTCGATCATGCCGTTGGCCGCGGTGGCGTCGTCGATCTCGGTGCCGATGGCGGTGGGCGCGGTGGCGTTGTAATAGGCGCTGATGCCGCCCAGCGCGGTATCCAGGCCAGTGAGGGCGGTAGAGGTGTCCACTTCCATGGTCTCGTCGGAGGTGGCGCCGATCTGGAAGGTCAGCGCGGCGGACAGCTTGCCGTCCGGGCCGCCGACGGCGCCGAACAGCTTCTCGCCGCCGAAGGAGGTGTTGCCGATGATGTTGGCCAGTTCGGAGCCCAAGGCGTCGAACTCGGACTGCATCGCGGTGCGGTCGTCGTCGGTGGCCGACGCGGTGGCCGATTCAGTCGCCAGGTCCTTCATCCGCATCAGGATGTTGGTCACTTCCTCGAAGGCGCCTTCGGCAACCTGCATCATCGAGATGCCATTCTGGGTGTTGCGCATCGCGACCGACATGCCGCGCGTCTGCGCTTCGAGACGAGTCGCGATCTGCAGGCCGGCGGCATCGTCCATCGCCGAGTTGATCCGGTAGCCGGTACCCAGGCGGGTCATCGAGGTGGACAGCGCCTTCTGGTTGCTGCCAACGGCAGCAGTCGTCGACAGCGCGGCGGCATTGGTGTGTAGGCTAAGCATGGCAAGTACTCCTGGCTGGGTTGGTGACGGGCGCCTGCTGCTCGCCCTCACTGATACAAGGCGACCCCGCGGCCTGCGGACTTAAGCCGGATTGCGCGAAAAGAGCGCCCGGAGCCGACCTTAGTTCACGCTGTGCGGCGGGCGACGGATGCAAAAAAAGACGGCCGCCGTGGCGACCGTCTTTCCGTGTGCTGCCATGACATCCAGCTTGCCGCCGGAGGCCCGCGCAGACTTACTGCATCAGGCTCAGCACCAGCTGGGACATGCTGCTGCTCTGCTTCAGCATCGAGGTGCTGGCCTGCATCAGCAGTTGCTTGCTGGTCATGTTGGCGGTTTCGCTGGCGTAATCCACGTCCATGATCCGGCTGCGCGCTTCCGTCGTGTTGGTGCTCATGTTCGACAGGTTGTTGTAGACATGGTCCAGCCGGTTGGACGCCGCGCCCAGCTGGGAGCGCAGGGAACCGACGTCGTCCAGCGCGTCGGCGATGGTGTCGATCATCGTGTTGGCGTCGGTGGCGGCGCTGATCTCGGTGCCGGCGGTCGGGGTGGCGGCGAACATGGTGCTGATGTCGGCCAGCGCGGTGGCGAGGTCGCCCAGCGCGGTGGAGGTATCTACTTCCATGGTTTCATCGGAGGTGGCGCCGATCTGGAAGGTCAACGCGTCGGAAAGCTTGCCGCCGGTGCCGTCCAGTGTGGTGCCGCTGCTGAACAGCTTCTCGCCACCGAAGGAGGTGTTCTTGATGATGTTGGCCAGTTCGGAGCCCAGGGCGTCGAACTCGGACTGCATCGCGGTGCGGTCGTCGTCGGTGGCCGACGCGGTGGCCGATTCAGTCGCCAGGTCCTTCATCCGCATCAGGATGTTGGTCACTTCCTCGAAGGCGCCTTCGGCAACCTGCATCATCGAGATGCCGTTCTGGGTGTTGCGCATCGCGACCGACATGCCGCGCGTCTGCGCTTCGAGACGAGTCGCGATCTGCAGGCCGGCGGCATCGTCCATCGCCGAGTTGATCCGGTAGCCGGTACCCAGGCGGGTCATCGAGGTGGACAGCGCCTTCTGGTTGCTGCCAACGGCGGCAGTCGTGGAGAGCGCGGCGGCATTGGTGTGTAGGCTAAGCATGACAAGTACTCCTGGCGGTTTGGTGGCGGGGGCATAATGCTGGCGCCCTCCCCTTCCGAAGGCGACCCGCCAGACGGCGGACTTAAATCGACGCCGTATCAACCACCTCACCACCCAACACTCAGGCTTCTGCATGCAGCGCTACCCCCACTTCTTCCACGCCCGCCGGCTGTGCTGCAATCAGCCGGCGGGCGGCTTTCCGATACGCATGGCCGGCCCCGCACCGGGTGCCGGCCGCAATCGGAGAGCATCATGGAAAACGAGCGAAAACGAACACGGGCGCTGCGCCGTCATCACCTCGCCCGCCTCAAGGCCCGCTGGCTGAGACGCGCCTGCCAGAACCCCTTGCCGCCCAGCTGGCGCCTGGCAGAGGCCGAGCGCCAGCGCTACGCGGCCGTGCGCGCCCGTACGCCGGCGCCGTGCAGCTGCTGGATGTGCGGCAACCCCCGCCGCTGGGGTGAGCGCACCCTGGCCGAACGCCGCGCCGCAATGGCTGCAGACGATGCGGAGCATGCGCTGCGGCAATCCTTGTCGTAAGCGCACAACGTGCCGCGGCGCATGATGGCTAGCCGCCGCGGCCGCTTCTAGACTGGGAAACGCGGCCCGTCCGGGCCCGTCCCAGGAGAGAAAACAAGATGCGTACATTGCCCGCCCTGCTTGCCGCCGCCGTGATCGGCAGCGGCCTGTTCGCCACCGCCGCCTACGCAGCCGATGCGCCCGCAGGGGCCTGCATGGCGCGCGCCGACGAGAAGAAACTCGCCGGCGCCGCGCGCAGCAGCTTCCTGAAAAAGTGCGAGAAGGACGCCAACACCCTGTGCTCCGCCAGCGCCACCGAGAAGAAGCTGGCCGGCGCCGCCAAGACCAGCTTCGTCAAGAAGTGCGTCAGCGATGCGGTGAACGGCGCAGCGCAGTAAGGATCTTCTGCCCCGCGCGCCCGTCCGCCTCCAGGCCCAGCTCGCGCTGTACGGCCTGGATGGCCTCGCGGGTGCGCGCGCCTATCATCCCGTCCGGGTTGCCGATGTCGTAGCCGCGGGCGATCAGCAAGGTCTGCAGTTCGCGCCGCTCGGCGCGCGACAGGCCGGCATCATCGGTCGGCCACGGCGTGGCGAAGGGCTGGCCGCCGCGCAGACGGTCCGACAGATGGGCGATGGCCAGCGCGTAGCTCTCGGCAGCGTTGTAGGAATAGATGGCGTCGAAGTTGCGGGTGACGAGGAAGGCCGGCCCCTGCGGCCCCGCCGGCAGCAGCAGGCCGGCCGGCGTCGCGCCCGCCGGCAGCGCGCTGCCATCCACCTGGCGCAGGCCGCGCGCCGCCCACTCCGACATCGGCTTCTTGTTGCGCCGGCCGGCGCCGGAAGTGTCCAGCCCGGCCGGCAGCTTCACCTCGAAGCCCCAGCCCTGGCCCGGCTGCCAGTTGGACTTGCGCAGGTAGTTGGCGGTGGAGGCCAGCGCGTCCGGCACGCTGTCCACCAGGTCGCGGCGGCCGTCGCCGTCGAAATCCACCGCCAGCCGCAGGTAGGTGGAAGGCATGAACTGGGTGTGGCCGAAGGCGCCCGCCCAGGAGCCGACCAGGCGCTCCGGCGCCATGTGCTCGTCCTGCATGATCTTCATGGTGGCGAAGAACTCGCCGCGGAAATAAGGCTGGCGGCGGCCGAAGCAGGACAGGGTGGACAGCGAGGTGAGCAGCGAACGGCTGCCGAAGTTGCGCCCGTAATTGCTCTCCACGCCCCATACCGCCACCACCGTGGCCGGATCGACGCCGTACTCCGCCTCCACCCGCGCCAGCACCGCTTGCCATTGCGCCAGCATGGCGCGGCCGTCGGCCACCCGCTCCTCGTCCACCAGGGCGGCGAGGTAATCCCAGATCGGGGTGACGAACTCAGGCTGGGCGTCCAGCAGGCCGATCACCGCCATGTCTGGCTGCAGCGCGGCGGTGGCAGTATCGAAGGTGGCGGCGGTGACGCCCTTGGCGGGTGCTTCGCCGCGCAGGCGGGCAAGGCATTCGGAAAACTCGTCGGCCGCGGCAGCCGGAGTGGAAAACGGCAGGCAGGCGGCCGCCAGCGCGAGGCTCAGTATCTTGGCGTTCATGGGGCGGCATTTTAATGGCCGGGGCAGGCGGGGACGACCGTTGGAGAGATACGGATACAAGCGCGGTGATGATGGCTGCGCGCACAGGCGCGTTGAGCACCTCAGCAACCCGGTAGTACCATTTCAACACCTAGAGGAGACCCCGCCATGCCCAACCTGTCCGTGAAGCTGGACGAAGCAACCCGCCAGCGCCTGCAGGAAGCCGCCGCCCGCCAGGGGGTGACGCCGCATGCGCTGATGGTCAAGGCCATAGACCGCGAGCTGGAGCGCGCCGCCGCGCACGATGCCTTCGTCGCCCGCGCCCTGCAGGCCCGCGCGCAAGTGGAAGCCAGCGGCAGCGCCATCGAGGGCCCCGCCTTCGCCGACTACCTGCGCCAGCGCGCCCGCGGCAAGGCTGCCACCCGGCCCGCGCCGCAGGCCCTGCTGCCCCGGGACGACAGCGACGCATGACCCGCTGGCTGCTCGCACCCGAGGCAGCCGACGACCTGGAGCGCCTCACCGACTTCCTGCTGGAAGCCGACGCCAGCACCGCCGTCGACACGGTGGACCTCATCCTCGACGCTCTGGCCATCCTCACCCGCCACCCCCGCATCGGCCGCCCGCTGCCGCAGGGGCTGCGCGAGCTGGTGATCTCCCGCGGCCAGTCCGGCTACCTCGCGCTGTACAGCTACGACGAAGCGGCGGACATCGCGCTGGTGCTGGCGCTGCGGCATCAGCGGGAAGAGGACAATTTCTAGTCCGGACGGTTTGCGGCGAACCTCAAGCGGAAGAAAAAACGCCGCACGGGAAGTGCGGCGTTTCATCCCGATGCACCGGGGGCGCCCCTCGCCCTGCCCTTCTCCGGGCAGGCGCGAAGGGAAGTGCTTCATCAATACGTCTTGTACGGCAGGAACTTGCCGCTCATGGTGATGCTCACCCGGTCGCCCTTGGGGTCGGGCTCGCGCTGCAGGTCCATCTTGAAGTCGATGGCGCTCATGATGCCGTCGCCGAATTCCTCGTGGATCAGCTCCTTGAAGGTGGTGCCGTACACGCTGATGAGTTCATAGAAGCGGTAGATCAGCGGGTCGGTGGGCACGGCGGTGGGCAGCGAGCCCTTGTAGGGCACCACCTGCAGCTGGGCGATGGCGGCCTCCGGCAGTTCCAGCGCGGCGCCGACGGCATTGGCCTGGGTCTCGGTGAGGGTCATCTGGCCGAGCAGCGCGGCGGTAGACCACTCCTTGCTCTGGCCGACGATCTCGGCCAGCTGGGCCCAGGTGAATTTGTTCTTGAGCTTGGATTCGAGGATCAGGGCGGTGACTTCGTTGCGGGTCATGGGAGTCTCCTTCAGGCGGATGCGGATGACACGGGTTTGAGCTGTGGCGCGGCGGGCGCCGCGCCGGCGGGAAGCGGGAGCACCTCGGCGCCGCCCTCCAGGCCGGGGCGGACCAACGGCGGATTGCGCGGGTCGTGGGCGGCAGCGGCGGGCGCGCCGGCGGCGTAGTCGCGCGAGCGGTTCACCAGGAAATCCACCAGGTGATTGCGGATGCGGTAGTACTGCGGATCGTGGTGGATGGTGGCGCGGCTGCGGTCGCGCGGCATGGTGATGTCCACGATCTCGGCGATGCGGGCGTGGGGGCCGTTGCTCATCAGCAGCACCTTGTCGGCGAGCAGGATGGCTTCGTCTACATCGTGGGTGATCATGAACACCGTCTGGTGGGTGGCCTGGACGATGGCGAGCAGCTCGTCCTGGATGGTGCCGCGGGTGAGCGCGTCCAGCGCGCCGAAGGGTTCGTCCAGCAGCAGCATCTTGGGCTGGATGGCGAAGGCGCGGGCGATGCCCACCCGCTGCTTCATGCCGCCGGAAAGCTCCGCCGGCTTCTTGTGCAGCGCATGGCCGAGGCCGACCATCTCCAGGTAGCGGATGCTGTGCGCCTCGATCTGCTTGGGCGTCCATTGCGGCCAGCGCGAGCGCACGCCGAACTCCACGTTCTTCAGCGTGCTCAGCCAGGGCAGCAGCGCATGGCCCTGGAACACCACGCCGCGGTCCAGCGAGGGGCCGCGCACCTCGCGGCCATCCATGATGACGACGCCCTCGCTGGCCTCGTCCAGGCCGGCGAGCACGTTGAGGATGGTGGTCTTGCCGCAGCCGGAGTGGCCGACGATGCAGGCGAACTCGCCCTTGGCGATGCCGAAGTGGATGTTCTCGAACACCGTGTTGGCCGGCTTGCCGGCGGGGCCGGGGTAGCGCTTGGCGAGCGCCTCGACCTTGAGGAAGGGCTGGGTCATTGCGCTTATTCCCGGTAGGTGACGGCGCGCGCGAGGCGGGCCAGCAAGGTGTCCAGCGCCATGCCGATCAGGCCGATGAAGAGGATGGCGCTGATGATGTTGGCGATGGAGAGGTTGTTCCACTCGTTCCACACGAAGTAGCCGATGCCGGTGCCGCCGACCAGCATCTCGGCGGCGACGATGACCAGCCAGGCGATGCCGATGGAGATGCGCATGCCGGTCATGATGGTGGGCGCGGCCGCCGGCAGGATGACCTGGAAGGCGGTGCGCAGCCGCGACACCTCCAGCGTGCGGGCGACGTTGAGCCAGTCGCGGCGCACGCCGGCGACGCCGAAGGCGGTGTTCACCAGCATCGGCCACAGCGAGCAGATGAAGATGACGAAGATGGCGGAGATGCCGGAATCCTTGATGGTGTAGAGCGCCAGCGGCATCCAGGCCAGCGGCGACACCGGCTTCAGCACCTGGATGAAGGGGTCCAGCGCCTTGTAGATCAGCGGCGACATGCCGATCACGAAGCCCAGCGGAATCGCCACCAGCGCCGCCAGGCCGAAGCCCAGCAGCACCCGGCCGATGGAGTAAAGCAGCTGGATGCCGATGCCCTTGTCGTTGGTGCCGCGGTCGTAGAAGGGATCGGACAGGTGCTCCCACAGCTTGGCGCCGACCTCGCCCGGCGTCGGCATGGCCGACTTGGCGCCGGTGGAGGCGGCCTGCCCGACCAGGGCGGCGTACTCGGAATCCACCGTGGCCTCGGCGGCCGGCTGGTAGGTGGCGAGGTACCAGACGCCGACGAGCAGCGCGAGGAAGAGCGCCGACAGCAGCGGCGCCAGCCAGGGTCGGGCGGACCTCATGGCTCAGCTCCGCTTGATGGCGAAGCTGTCGACGTAGGCCGCCGGCTGCTTCGGGTCGAAGGTCTTGCCCATGACGACGATGGGCCTGGCCGGATCGGCGGCGGGCATGCCCAGCTCCTTCATCAGGCGGGCGGCGTCGGTGGCGAGGAAGACGTCCTTCGCCACCTTGGCGTAATCCACCTCGCCCTTGAGCTGCCCCCAGCGCTTCATCTGGGTGAGGATCCACACCGCGAAGCTGTCGTAGGGGAAGGGGTCGAAGTCGATGCGGTTGGGGTCCTTCTTCACGTTGCCCAGGCCATCGGCATAGGTGCCGGTGAGCACCTGCTCCACCACCGTCACCGGCTGGTTGAGGTAGTTGGCCGGGGCGATGGCGGCGGCGATCTCCTTGCGGTTCTCGGCCTTGCGGGCGTAGGCGGTGGCGTCGAGGATGGACTTCAGCAGCGCGTGGTAGGTGTTGGGGTTCTGGGCGACGAACTCCTTGCTGGCGGAGAACACGCAGCAGGGGTGGCCGTCCCAGATCTCCTTCGACAGGGTATGGATGAAGCCGACGCCGTCATACACCGCGCGCTGGTTCACCGGGTCGGGGGCGAGGAAGCCGTCGATGTTGTCGGCGCGCAGGTTGGCCACCATCTCCGGCGGCGGCACCGAGCGGATCTGCACGTCGCGGTCCGGGTCCAGGCCGTGCTCCGCCAGGTAGTAGCGCAGCAGGTAGTTGTGCATCGAGTAGTCGAAGGGCACGGCGAACTTGAAGCCCTTCCAGTCCTTGGGATCGCGCTTGTCCTTGTGCTTCATCGCCAGCGTGATGGCCTGGCCGTTGATGTTCTCCACCGCCGGCGCGGTCCAGGGAATCGGGTTGGAGCCGGTGCCGGTGGAGATGGCCAGCGGCATCGGCGACAGCATGTGGGCGGCGTCGTACTCCTTGGCCAGCGCCTTGTCGCGTATCACCGCCCAGCCGGCGGTCTTCACCACTTCCACGTCCAGGCCGTACTTGGAGTAGAAGCCCAGCGGGTGAGCCATGATGATGGGCGTGGCGCAGGTGATGGGAATGAAGCCCACCTTCAGCTTGGTCTTCTCCAGCGCGCCGGCGCCCTGGGCGAAGGCCTCCTTCGCCAGCCCCAGCGGGAACAGGGTGGAGACGGCGGCCAGCGCGGTGCCGGCGCCCACCGCCCGCAGGAAGCCGCGGCGCATCTCGTCCTGCGGGAACAGCGCGCGCATCACCGCGCCTTCCACCACGCGGTCCTGCAGCTGGCGCGCTTCCAGCGCCTCGGCATGGTCGTGCTCGGCCTGGCTGGCGTGGCGGCCGCAGGCGCAGCCGCCGCGGTGCAGGCGCACCCGGTGATCGAAGGGATTGCGGAAAGCGGACATGGGGGGCTCCTTGTGAAGGTTCAGGCGGACTTCAACAGCGGGGAAAGGGAAACGGGCTGGGATGCGGACTGAGCGGCGGGCGCGCCAGCGGCGTATTCGATGTCGTGGGCGTAACTGTCGTAGCCGCGCTGGTATTCCATGACGCGCGCCACTTCGCGCACGAAGCCTTCGTCGTAGCCGGCGCGGCGCAGCAGGTGCAGGCCCAGCTCCACGCCGGCGCTCATGCCGCCGGCGGTGACGAGGCGGCCGGCATCCACCACCCGCGCATGGCTCACCCGGCAGCCGGGGGCGAGTTCAGCCAGGCGGTCTATTGGCGTCTTGCCCAGGTGGGAGGCCTCGTAGCGATCCGGCTCCTTGCGGTTGGTGGCCGGCAGGCCGTCGAGCAGGCCCATGCGGCCATACACCCACGAGCCGGTGCCCACGCTGGCGAGCAGGCAGTCCTCCGGCAGGCTGCGGATGTAGTCGTGCAGGCGGCGGTTGTGCATTTCCTGGCGCACACCGGGGCCGCCGGGCAGCAGCAACGCGTCCATCGCCGGGTTCTCGGCCAGGGCGTAGGCGGGCTGCACGGTGAGGCCGGCGCGGGTGCTCACCGGGCGGGCGCCCTCGGCGAGGATGAAGACCTGCAGCTCCGGGTCGAAGCGCTGGGCGGCGGCGAACACGCCGCAGGGGCCGGCGTAGTCGGCGATCTCGGCGTCGCGGAAGAGATAGACGCCCAGTCTGAAACCCGGCTTGCGCAGCATGACGGCCCGCCCCTTGCAGCAACATTCGATGGGGCGATGGTGCCGGCGGGAAGCGGGGCTGGGTATCGTGGCTGTCGTGATCCTGCTGTAGTGCTGGCACTACACGCTGTGGTCGCCGGCGCGGGCGCGGCCGGCGGTGGCAACCGCTACACTGGTTCCACCGCTGCCACCGGAGCCGCCCTTGAGCCCTGACCGCCCCGCCGCCAGCCCCGGCACCACCCCGGCGCGACCGCAGGGCTGGGCCGAACACGAATTGCTGGTGATCCAGGGCGCGGTGCGCATGCTCGGCCGCAGCCTGGACCCCGCGCCGGCAATCCGCGAGATCCTCCACCTCGCCTCCGAATTCCTCGGCCTCAACCGCGGCCGCCTGGTGCTGTGGGACGAAACCCGCGGCGCCCTCGCCATCCGCCACAGTTACGGCCTTACCCGCGAAGAAGCCGCCGCCGGGGTGTTCGCCCCCGGCGAGGGCGTCACCGGCGGCGTCTATCTCACCGGCGAAGCCGCGGTGATCCAGGATGTAGACGCCGAAGCGCGCTTTCTCTTCCGCTCCGTGCCGCGCCACCGCCTGCCGCCGGAGACGGTGGCCTACATCGCCCTGCCGGTGCTGCACGACGCCCGTGTCGTCGGCGTGCTCGGCGTGCACCGCCTGCGCCGCCGCGACCGCGGTCTGGCCGAGGATCTGCGCCTGCTCGGCATCCTCGTCGCCCTCGTCGGCCAGTTGCTGGAGCTCGAACGCCACGTCGCCGCCCGCACCGCCGCGCTGGAACGCGAGAACCGCGCGCTGAAAGAAGAGCTGGAGCGTGCCGCCGCCACCGCCCATGCCGCGGGCATCGTCGGCGAATCGCCGGCGCTGCTGGCCGCGCTGCGCCAGATCGAACGCGTCGCCGACACCGATGCCACCCTGCTGCTGCTGGGCGAATCCGGCACCGGCAAGGAACTGGTGGCGCGCGCAGCGCACCTGATGTCGCGCCGCCGCGACCGCCCCTTCATCAAGCTCAACTGCGCGGCCTTGCCCGAAACCCTGTTCGAGGCCGAACTGTTCGGCCACGAGAAAGGCGCCTACACCGGCGCCGCCGGCGCCCGCGCGGGCAAATTCGAGCTCGCCGATGGCGGTACCCTGTTTCTCGACGAGATCGGCGAGATGCCGCTGGCACTGCAGGCCAAACTGCTGCGGGCGCTGCAGGAGCGCGTGGTGGAACGCCTCGGCGGCCACCGCGAACGCCCGGTGGACGTACGCATCGTCGCCGCCACCAACCAGGACCTGCAGGCCCGGGTCCAGGCCGGCCTGTTCCGCCTCGACCTGTTCTACCGCCTCAATGTCGTGCCACTGACGCTGCCGCCGCTGCGCGACCGCCAGGCCGACATCCCGGCCCTGGTGCGCCACTTCCTCAACCGCTTCAACCAGCAGCATCAGCGCGCCGCCAGCCTGGCGCCGGCGGCCATGGCGGACCTCGCCGCCTATGCCTGGCCGGGCAACGTACGCCAGTTGCAGAACGTCATCGAGCGCATGGTGCTGCTCCAGCCCGATACCCGAGCGCTGGACCGCGAAGCCGTGCTCGCCGCGCTCGCCGCCGAGCCCGCCTCTCCCCCTGCCGCCAGCCCCGCGCGCCGCCCCGCCGGCCCGCGCGGCTACCGCTATGTCGCCGAAGACGAGCGCCCACGCATCGAAGCCGCGCTGCGCGAGACCCACGGCAACAAGTCGGCCGCCGCCCAGCGCCTGGGGCTCAGCCTGCGCCAGTTGCAATACCGCATGCAGATCCTGGCCATCCCCGGCTGAGCCTGGGGCAAACAATTCGAATTGTGTACACCGCAATGTGTACACGCAGGCTCCGCCCCACCCCTTGCCACACCACGGACCTTTCCACAATGCATTGAAACAGCAGCCCTTTTCTCCTCCAGCCGGCGACTGGCACCGCGCTTGCAATGAGACCCCGGCAAGCCCTGCCTGCCCGGCAGCCTGCCGGGCCTGGCCCAAACGAACTGGAAGGAGATCAAGGATGAACGACGTCGCCGCCCCCACCACCGTCAAGACCCAGCTCAAGCCCATAGACCGCGACGGCCTGCTCGCCTTCGCCGCCAAGGGCCGCGGCAACCCCTGCGCCCAGGGCACGATGAAGGTCCACACCGTGGCAGACGGCCAGTTCCGCAACCTCAGCTACGTCGGCGAACACGCGCCGGTGGTGGTCGATGAACCGCTGCACCTGTTCGGCCAGGACACCGCCCCGGCCCCCTCCGAAGTGCTGCTCGCCGCGCTCGGCGCCTGCCTCTCGGTCGGCATCCAGGCGGTGGCCACGTGGAAGCAGGTGGAACTGCACAGACTGGAACTATTCCTCGAAGGCGACATCGGCAACCCCGCCGCCTGGGGCGCCGGCGGCGCCGAGAAAACCCCGGAGGCCATGGGCTTCCAGGCCGTGCGGGTGAAGGTGGTGGTGGAGGGCGACGCCAGCCCCCAAGCGCTGGACGAGATCGTGCGCCACGCCAACTTCTTCTCCCCGGTGGCGAACAGCTTCCGCAACCCCATCCCGATGACGGTGGCCCTGGCCTGACCCCGCCCGTGCGGACCGCCACCAGCGGTCCGCTCCTCTCCTGCCAAGCAACGGCGCGCAGCGCGGCGCCGGAGGACACCCCATGCCCACGACCCAAGCCCCCGCAACCCCGTCCGCCAGCGGCGAGCTCGGCGCCCTGCGCGCCCTCATAGACCGCGAACTGCCGCCGCTGGTGGCCAGCATCGACCGCGAAGCCGCCTACCCCGCCGAACTGCTGCGCCAGTTGGGCGCCCTCGGCGGCTTCGGCGGCGTGGTGGCGCCCGAGTACGGCGGCAACGGCCTGGGCTTGTGGCACACCGTGCAGGTCATGGAAGCGGCCTCGCGCCACTGCCTGTCCACCGGCTTCCTGGTGTGGTGCCAGAGCGCCGCCGCGCGCTACCTGCAGCTCTCCGACAACACCGCCGCCAAGGCAGCGTGGCTACCGCGCATCGCCAGCGGTGCGGTCATGGCCGGCACCGGCCTGTCGAACACGATGAAATCGGCCGACGGCATCGAAGCCTTCCGCCTGTCCGCGCGGCGCGTGGCCGGCGGCTACCTGATCGACGGCGTGCTGCCCTGGGTCTCCAATCTCGGCGCCGACCATGTCTTCATCACCGGCTGCCCGGCCGAAGACGGCAAGCTGGTGTTCTTCCTGGTGGACTGCGCCGCCGACGCCGTCCGGCTGGTGGACTGCGCCCACTTCGCCGCCCTCGACGGCACCCGCACCCTCGCCTGCCACTTCAAGGCCAGCTTCATCGCCGACGCCGCCGTGCTCGCCCACCCGGACGAGGGCCGCGCCTACCTGCGCCGCATCAAGCCCGGCATGATCCTGGCGCAGATGGGCATGGGCCTGGGCCTGGCCGCCGGCTGCGCGGCGCTGATGCACGAAGCCAACCGCAACCTGGCCCACGTCAACCGCTACCTCGACGACCAGGTGGAAGACATCGAGCTGGCCATCGCCAGCGCCGCCGACACCACCCGCCGCCTGGCCGCCGCGCTGGCCGGGAACCCGCAGGCCGACATCGTCCCCGACATCCTGCGCCTGCGCGCCGCCGGCGGCGAACTCGCGCTGCGCGCGGCCAATGCCGCCATGCTGCACCAAGGCGCGCGCGGCTACCTGATGCGCAACCCGGCACAACGCCGCCTGCGCGAAGCCTACTTCGTCGCCATCGTCACTCCTGCGATCAAACACCTGCGCCGCGAAATCGCCCGCCTCGAAGCGGCCGCCGCGCCCGCCGCCGCCTGACCCATCCCCCGCCCGAGAGCCCGCAGATGACCACTCCACCTCCCACCGCCACCACCGCCCGCCAATGGCTGTGCCGCACCTGCGGCCTGGTATACGACGAAGACGAAGGCATGCCCGAGCACGGCCTCGCCGCCGGCACCCGTTTCGAAGACATCCCCGACGACTGGTACTGCCCCGAGTGCGGCGTCGGCAAGGGCGACTTCGAAGCGCTCGAATTCTGATCCCCCACGGAGAACGACGCGATGGCCGCCTTCGACGACCCTTTCGACCCCGACCGCACCCTGCACGGGTGCAGCTGCGGACATCACCGCAGCCAGGCCGAGCACGACGCCGCCGCCGCCCCGCCCGCCGACGCCGAACAAGCCCTGAGCCGCGCGGTGCAGGCCGGCGTGATGCGCGCGCTGTTCCCCGACGACGCGCTGCGCCGCCGCTTCCTCAAGAGCGTGGGCGCGGGCACCGCGCTCGCCGCGGTGTCCACCTTCTTCCCCCTGGGCGCCGCCACCGCGCTGGCGCTGGAACGCGGCCCGCTGGAGAAGCGCGAGCTCAACATCGGCTTCCTCCCCATCACCTGCGCCACCCCGCTGGTGGCGGCCGACCCGCTGGGCTTCTACGCCCGCGAAGGTCTCACCGTGTCCTTGATGAAGACCGCCGGCTGGGCGGTGGTGCGCGACAAGACCCTGGCCGGCGAATTCGACGCCGCCCACATGCTGTCGCCGATGCCGCTGGCCATCAGCCTGGGCCTGGGCGCCAGCCCGGTGCCGATGGTGATGCCGGCACTGGAAAACGTGAACGGCAACGCCATCACCCTGGGCATCCAGCACAAGGACAAGCAGGACCCGAAGAGCTGGAAAGGCATGCGTTTCGCCATCCCTTTCGACTACTCCATGCACAATTTCCTGCTGCGCCACTTCCTCGCCGCCCACGGCCTGGACCCGGACCGCGACGTGCAACTGCGGGTGATGGCGCCGCCGGACATGGTCTCCAACCTGCGCTCGGGCAACATCGACGGCTTCATCGTCGCCGAACCCTTCAACCAGCGCGCGGTGTTCGACGGCGTCGGCTACATCCACACCCTCACCAGCGAGATCTGGGACAAACACCCCTGCTGTGCCTTCGCCGCCACCGCCCGCTTCGCCCGCGAGCAGCCCAACACCTTCTCCGCCCTGTTCCGCGCCATCGTCACCTCCACCCTGCACTGCTCGGACATGAACAACCGCAAGGCGGTGGCCGAGGCCATCGCCGGCCCCAATTACCTCAACCAGCCCGCCACGGTGCTGGAACAGGTCCTGCTGGGCCGCTTCGCCGACGGCCTCGGCAAGGTGCGCAACGAACCCGGCCGCATCGACTTCGACCCCTTCCCCTGGCAATCGATGGCGGTGTGGATGCTGGCCCAGATGAAGCGCTGGGGCTACCTCAAGGGCGAGGTCGACTACCGCCAGGTGGCCGAACAGGTCTTTCTCGCCACCGATGCGCGCAAGCGCATGGCCGAACTCGGCTACGAGGTCCCGGCCAGCAACTACCGCAAGCACATCATCCTTGGCAAGACCTTCGACCCCGAGCGGCCGGAGGCCTGAAGCGGCAGGGGCGGCACCCGCCGCCCCACACCGCCAGGCTCACATCGGCAGCAGGTCCTGGCGGGCGGCGTAGGTCAGCAGCTCCACCATGCTGCGCACGCCCAGCTTGTCGAACACCCGGCTGCGGTAGGTGGAGATGGTGTTCACCGACAGCGACAGTTGCTCGGCGATCTCGGATACCGAGCGCCCCTGGGCGAGCAGCTTCAGCACCTGGAACTCGCGGTTGGAGAGGGTTTCGTGCGGCGGCCGGGCTTCGTCGGCGCGCACGTTGCGGGCCAGCAGCTCGGCGATCTCCGGGGTGATGTAGACGCCGCCGCCGGCCACCTTGGCGATGGCGGCGAACAAGGTTTCCGGCGAGCAGCCCTTGTTGAGATAGGCGGCCGCGCCGGCGCGGATGGAGCGCACCGCGAACTGCGTCTCCGGATACACCGACAGCATCACCACGCCGGTGGCGGGAAACTCGCCACGCATGGCCTTGAGCACGTCCAGGCCGTCGCGGTCGCCGAGAGCGATGTCGAGCAGCACCACGTCGGCGCCGGCTGCGCGCAGCGCCCGCAGCGCGGCGGGGCCGTCCTCCGCTTCGCTCACCGCGCCGATGCGGCCGTCGCCGGCCAGGATCTGCGCCAGGCCGCGGCGGATGATCATGTGGTCGTCCACGATGAGCACCCGGATGCCGCCGGTGCTCCGGCTCGTCGCGCGGCCGTCCATCGTCCGGCGCTCCCTGCTGCGGTCTTCCGCCATCCGCTCGTCCATGTCCGGTCCCCCGCTCAGGCCAGCACGCCGGGCAGGCGCAGGCTGACCACGGTGCCGCGCCCCGGCTCGCTGTCTATCGAAAGCTCGCCGCCGATGGCGCGCGCCCGTTCGTGCATGCCCAGCAGGCCGAAGCTGGTGGGCTGGGCCGGCACCCGCATGCCGCAGCCGTCGTCCTCCACCGCGATCACCAGGTCGCGGTCCAGCGCCCGCGCCAGCAGCGCTACCCGGGCGGCACCGGCATGGCGCTGCACGTTGGTGAGCACTTCCTGGACGATGCGATAGACGGCGATCTCCGCCTCCCGCCCCAGCCGGCAGCGCTCCACCGCCGGCGGGCAGACGAAGCTGCAGCGCAGGCCGCCGCGCGCCTGCACGTCCTGCAGCAGGCATTCCAGCGCCGCCCACAGGCCGAGATGGTCGAGCACACCGGGGCGCAGGTCGTTGAGG
The DNA here is from genome assembly GCF_004361735.1 of Azoarcus indigens. Classification (GTDB taxonomy): domain Bacteria; phylum Pseudomonadota; class Gammaproteobacteria; order Burkholderiales; family Rhodocyclaceae; genus Azoarcus; species Azoarcus indigens. The sequence goes on from NZ_SNVV01000001.1 coordinate 536,876, forward strand.
ATGCGGCGCACGGCGCCCATGGCGGTGGCGCCGATGTCCAGCGCGGCATCGATGTGGGCCAGCATCTCCGGCTGCCGGTCCGGCTGTCCATCCACCCTCCCATCCAGGCGCTGGCGCAGCCAGTTCAGCTCCAGCTGCATGGCGGTGAGGGAGGCACCGAGGTCGTCGTGGATGTCGCGGGCAATGTGGGCGCGCTCCTCCTCCCGCACCGAATTCATGTGCGCCGACAGCCGCCGCAGGCCGTCGCGGGCCTGGCGCAGTTGCAGGTTGGCGGTGGACAGCTCGGCGGTGCGCTCGGCCACCCGCCGCTCCAGCTCGGCATGCGCCACTTGCAGCGCGGCCTGGGTGCGCTTGCGCTCGGTGATGTCGGTGAAGGTGACCACCGCGCCCACCACCGCCTCACCATCGCGTATCGGGTAGGAGGCGTATTCGGCGGGAAAAGCGCTGCCGTCGCGCCGCCACAGCACTTCGTCCTCCACCCGGCAGCCCTGGCCCTCCTTGAAGGCCTTGAAGATGCGGCAGTCGTGCACCGGCATCAGCGCTGCGTCCGCATGGGAGTGGTGGATGAGGTAGTGCATGTTGCGGCCCAGCACCTCGTCCGCGCTGTAGCCCAGCATCTCGGCACCGGCGCGGTTGATGAAGATGCAGCGGCCGCGCAGGTCGATGCCGTAGATGCCTTCGCCTGCCGATTCGAGCAGCATCTCGAGCTGGCGCCGCCAGGCGGCGTGGTGGGACAGCTGGTGAAGGTCGGCGAACATCGGGGGCTCCGCATGAGACCCCGGAGCCCGCGCAAGAAAAGTGCCGGCCCGGCCACCGGCCTGCGGGAACAGGCGGTGGAGGCGCGCGGCGGCCGTCGCCTGCCACGGCGGAGCGGATGCGCGGGCCGCGCCGGCAACAGCGAAGGCCCCCGCCAGCCGGGGCGGCCGTTCAGCTTCCGCTCAGGCTGGGCCTCTCTCCGCCCTGCCCTGGCGGGGCACCAGATGTGTGCACTGCGCCCGCGCCACACCCCAGGGCAGTGCGCGGCAGCCGGGGCCCCCCTTTCCCTGCAGCGCTCAGGCACCCAGCAGCGCAAGTGCTTCCGCATGCAGGGCCGGCGTGGCGGCGGCCACTACCCGCCCGTCCGACCCCAGCCCCAGCGGCTGCCCCTGCCAGTCGCTGACGACGCCGCCCGCGCCTTCGATGATGTTCACCAGCGCAAGGTAGTCGTAAGGCTGCAGGCCGGCCTCGACAACGAGATCGACATGGCCGCTGGCGAGCAGGCCGTAGGAATAGCAGTCGCCGCCGAAGCGGCGCAGCGCCACAGCCGCGCTCACCCGGGCGAAGCGCGCCTGGTCCTCGCCGGTGAACACGTCCGGCGAGGTGGCGTACAGCCGCGCCGTGGCCAGTGCCGCGCAGTCGCTGCTGCGCGCCGGCTCGCCCTGGTAGCGGGCAGGCTCGCCCGCCACCGCCCACCAGCGCTCGCCGGTGAAGGGGATGTCCATCATCCCCAGCACCGGCCGGCCCTTGTGCAGCAGGGCCAGCAGCGTGCCCCACAGCGGCGAGCCGGTGATGAAGCTCTTGGTGCCATCTATCGGGTCTATCACCCACACATACTCGGCATCCAGATGCTGACGACCCTGCTCCTCGCCGAAGATGCCGTGGGCGGGGCAGGCCGCCGCCAGCCGCCGCCTCAGCGCCGCCTCTATCTCGCGGTCGGCGAGGGTGACCGGGCTGTCGTCCGCCTTGATAGCCACATCCAGCCGGGTGCGGAAAAGGCGCAGCGCCAGGATGCGCGCCTCATCGGCGAGGGCGTGGGCCAGCGGCAGATGGGCGGCGAGGATATCTGTGCTGTTTTGTGCATTCATGCGCACTCCTGTCACATTCCCGAAAAAAACGTGTTATAAATTGCCTCAACTATGCACATTTACCCATTAATGCACAAGCTTGGTGTGTCGGGCCCACTGCCTGCACCAGTTTGAACAGCGACCCGCCGCTGTGGAGGAATCGAGATGCGCAGCCACCGTCCCGCCCGTTCCCGCTCCATCCGCCTCGCCCTCGGCCTGCTCGCCGGGCTAGCCGCGCTGCCGGCCGCCGCCGGCACCCTGGTGGCCTATACCGCGCTGGAAGAGGATGAGATCAAGGCCTACGTCGCCGCGGCGAAGAAGGATCTGCCCGACATCGACATCAAGGTGCTGCGGCTGTCCACCGGCGATCTCGGCGCCCGCATCCTGGCGGAGGCCGGCAACCCGCGCCACGACGTGATCTGGGGCTGGGCGCTGACCAACCTGCTGGACCCGCGCATCCTCGACCTGCTCGAACCCTATGCCGCCAGAGGCAGCGAGGCGCTGGCGGCCAAGGACAAGGCGGCCGACGGCAAGTGGTTCGCCGCCACCGGCTACATGGCCGCCTTCTGCGTCAATACCGAGATCCTGGCGGCGAAGAAGCTGCCGCTGCCGACCTCCTGGCAGGACCTGGCCAAGCCCATCTACAAGGGCGAGATCGCGATGCCCAACCCGGTGTCCTCCGGCACCGGCTACCTGCAGATCGCTGCGCTGCTGCAGGGCATGGGCGCCGAGGCCGGCTGGAAGTACCTGAAGGCGCTGGACGGCAACGTGGCGCAATACATCAAGTCCGGCTCGCGGCCCTGCAAGGCGGCGCGCGCCGGCGAATTCGCCATCGGCATCTCGCTCGCCTTCGCGGCGATGCAGTCCATCGAGGAGGGCTACCCGCTGAAGATGGTCATCCCCAGCGACGGCGCCGGCTACGAGCTGGAGGCCTCCGGCCTGATGAAGTCGTCGAAGAACAAGGCCGACGCCAAACGCTTCCTCGACTGGACGCTCTCGCCCCAGGCCGCCGGGCTGTACACCCGCTACAAGGAGATCGTGACCATCCCCGGCACGCCGCGCTCCAGGGCCGCCACCGCCGCCGGGCTGCCGGCGGACCTGTCCGGGGTGCTGTTCCCGATGGACTTCGCCCGCTCGGCGCGCGAGCGCGATGCGACGCTGGCCACCTGGCAGAAGCAGATCGGCCGCTGAGCGGCGCCACCTTTCATACCGACCCCGCCCCGGAAACAGCCGCCATGTCCCTGGAGATCCGCAACCTGCACAAGAGCTTTGCCGGCCAGGTGGCGCTCGAACGCATCGACCTCGCCCTGGACGGCGCGGAGTTCGTCTGCCTGCTCGGCCCCAGCGGCTGTGGCAAGACCACGCTGCTGCGCATCATCGCCGGCCTGCTCGCCGCCGACCGCGGCAGCATCCGCCTGAACGGCCGCGACCTCGCCGCCGTGCCGACGCGGGAGCGCGGCTTCGGCATCGTGTTCCAGTCCTACTCGCTGTTTCCGCACATGACGGTGGCGCAGAACGTCGGCTACGGCCTCGCCATCCGCGGCGTCGCGCCGGCGCGGATCGCAGAACGGGTCGCCGGCCTGCTGGCCACGGTGAAGCTGGCCGGCTTCGGCGAGCGCTACCCCGGCCAGCTCTCCGGCGGACAGCAGCAGCGGGTGGCGATTGCCCGCGCGCTGGCGGTCGATCCCGCCCTGCTGCTGCTGGATGAACCGCTGTCGGCGCTGGATGCGCGGGTGCGCGCGGAACTGCGCGGCGAACTGCGTGAAGTCCAGCGCAAACTCGGCATCCCGACGCTGATGGTGACCCACGACCAGGACGAGGCCATGGTGCTGGCCGACCGGGTGGTGTGCATGAACCGCGGCCGCATCGAACAGAGCGGCACGCCGCAGGAACTCTACGAGCAGCCGCGCACCCGCTTCGTCGCCGAGTTCATGGGCCACAGCAACCTGCTGACGCCGGACTGGCTGCAGCACGCCGCCCCTTCGCTGCTCGCCGGCATGCCGGCGGACCTGGGGCCGGCCGGCGCCGCCTGCGTGCGGCCGGAGCGCATCGCGCTCACCCCCGGCGCGGCAGGCGGCGGCCGCATCGTCGAGGTGGCCTTCATGGGCAACTTCAAGCGCGTGCGGCTGGAGTGGCGCGGTCGCGAACTGCTCGCCGAAGTGTCCTCCGCCCTCGCGCTCCGGCCGGGAGACCCGGTGTCGGTGGACATCGCCGCGCAGGACTGCGCCTGGGTAATGGCATGAGCGGGCATGAGCGGGCATGAGCGCCACGATGAACGCGCCCTGCCGAGCGGGGAGGAAGAGCCGATGACCGCCGCGCCGCTCGCCGCCGCCGACCGCTGGCTGATGCGCGCCTGCCTGTGGCTGCCGCTGGCCGCGCTGCTGCTGTTCTTCGCCCTGCCGATGGGCTTCATCGCCTGGCGCAGCCTGATGCAGGACGACGGCGGCATCGGCTTCGGCAACTACCTGGCGCTGCTCGACACGCCGGGCGTGTGGCAGGCCACCCGCAACAGCCTGGGGCTGGGCGTGGCCACCACCGCCATCACCCTGCTGCTGGCCTTCGTGCTGGCCTACGGCATGGACCGCACCTGCATGCGCGGCCGCCGCTTCGTCGCCGCGGCGCTGACACTGCCGCTGCTGGCGCCCTCGCTGGTGCTCGGCCTCGGCCTCATCTTCATCCTCGGCCGCAACGGCATCGTCGGCCAGCTGCTGGGCATACGGCCCGACATCTACGGCTTCCACGGCCTGCTGATCGCCGACGTGCTGTATGCGCTGCCGCAGGCGGTGCTGATCCTGCGCGCCGCACTGCGCTGCGCCGATGCCCGCCAGTACGAGGCGGCCGAGGTACTGGGCGCCACACCCTGGCGCCAGTTCCGCGACATCACCCTGCCCGGCATGCGCTACGGCCTGCTCAGCGCCGGCTTCGTGGTGTTCACCGTCACCATCACCGACTTCGGCAATGCAGTGGTGATAGGCGGCGACTTCGCGGTGCTCGCTACCGAGATCTACAACCAGGTGAGCGGCCAGATGCGCTTCGGCATCGGCGCGGTGGTCGGCCTGCTGCTCCTGTTGCCGGCGGCGCTGTCGGTATGGATAGAGCGGGTGGCGGCGCAGCGCCAGGCCGGCATCGGCGCTGAATCCGCCCAGCCGCCGCAGCCGCGTATCGCCCGCGGGCGCGACGGCCTGTACGCGATCGCCTGCCTGGGCATTGCCGGCGCGATCTGCGCGGTGGTGGCCACGGTGATCCTCGCCGGCTTCATCCGGCTATGGCCTTACCGGCTGGACCTCACCCTCAAGCATTACGACATCACCGTGTCCGGCGGCTACGCCAGCCTGTGGGCCTCGCTGGCGGTGTCGCTGATCGCCGCCGCGGCCGGCACCCTGCTGCTCTTCCTGCTCGCCTTCTCGGTACGCCGGCTGGCCGGCTGGCCGGCGCGGGCCGCCACCCTGCTCGCCACCCTGCCGGTGGGCGTGCCGGGGCTGGTGCTGGGGCTGGCCTATGTGTTCGCCTTCAACGAGCCGGAGCTGCCCTGGGGTGCGCTGTACGGCAGCCTCTTCCTGCTGGCGATGTGCAACTTCTACCACTACCACACCCAGGGCTATGTCTCGATGGCCACCGGCCTGCGGGCGGTGCCGGCCCAGCTGGAGGAAGCGGTGGCGGTGCTGGGCGGCGGCGTCGGCCGCCTGCTCGCCGACGTGCATCTGCCGGCGCTGCGCATCACCCTGTGGGCAGTGGCGGCCTTCCTCTTCATGCGCTCCATGGTGACGCTGTCGGCGGTGATCTTCCTGGTCACGCCCGAGCGGTCACTGTCGGCGGTCACCGTGATGCGGCTGGACGAAGCCGGCTTCACCTCGCAGGCGGCCGCCTTCTCCACCTGCATCATGGCGGTGGTCGGCGCGGTGGCCCTGCTGCTGCACCGGCTGACCTCCCGCGGCCGCACTCGCTAGAACAAGATCCGGAGACCCGAATACATGCTGCAAGAAGAACGCTACCAACGCATCTGCGCCCTGCTCGAAACCTTCAAGAGCCTGTCCACCGAGCGCATCTCGGGCGAACTCGGCATCTCCCGCGAGACGGTGCGGCGCGACGTGATCGCGCTGGAGGCCATGGGCCGGCTGCGCCGGGTGCATGGCGGCGTGGTGCTGGACAGCGCCCGCAGCGAGGCGCCCTACGGCGAACGGCTGAAGGTGCGGGCCAAGGAGAAGCAGGCCATCGCCCGCGCCGCGGTGAAGCTGCTGCAGCCCGGCCACACCCTCTTCCTCGACGCCGGCAGCACCACGCTGGCGCTCACCGAGGAACTGCTGACGCTGTCCGGCCTCACCATCGTCACCAACAGCATGGACATCGCGGTGCGCATGGCGCAGGCCGGCGAGAGCATGGGCCAGCGCCACGAAGTGATCGTGCTCGGCGGCCGGCTCGCGCCCGGCATCGCCGCCACCTGCGGCGAAACCACGGTGAGCGAGATCCAGCGCCACCGCGCCGACTTCGCGCTGCTGTCGCCGGTGGCGATAGACGCCCGCAACGGCGCCACCAGCTTCGACCACGGCGAGGCCGGGGTTGCCCGCGCCATGGCCGAGCGCGCCGCCCACCGCATCATCCTCGCCGATTACAGCAAGATCGGCGAGAGCAGCCGGGTGAGCTACTGCCCCATCGGCAGCATCGACACCCTGGTGACCGACGGCCGCGCCCGCAAGCTCGCCGCCCTGGCCGAGATCCAGAAAGCCGGGCCCGAGGTCGTCGTCGCCTGAGCGCGGGAAAACGAGGAGGCCGCCATGCCCTACCGTCACACCCTGGACCATCGCAACTGGGTCTTCGCCGACCTGCGCGAGGTGCTGGCCAAGGCCAGCCCGGCACGCTCCGGCGACCAGCTCGCCGGCCTCGCCGCGGAAAGCGCGGTGGAGCGCATGGCCGCGCGCATGTGCCTGGCGGAACTGCCGCTGGCGCGCTTCCTGGAAGAGGCGCTGATTCCCTACGAGGACGACGAAGTCACCCGCCTCATCATCGACGGCCACGACCCGGCCGCCTTCGCCCCGGTGGCCCACCTCACCGTCGGCGACTTCCGCGACTGGCTGCTCTCCGACCACGCCGACGAAGCCGCGCTGGCCGCGCTGCGCCCCGGCATCACGCCGGAGATGGCAGCGGCGGTGAGCAAGCTAATGCGCAACCAGGACCTGGTGCGGGTGGCGCAGAAATGCCGCGTCATCACCCGCTTCCGCAACACCATCGGCCTGCCGGGGCGGCTGTCGGTGCGGCTGCAGCCCAACCACCCCACCGACGACGCCCGCGGCATCGCCGCCGCCATCGTCGATGGCCTGCTCTACGGCGCCGGCGACGCGGTGATCGGCATCAACCCGGCCAGCGACAGCCTGCCGGCGCTGACGCGGCTGGTGCGCATGCTGGACGAGATCATCGACCGGCTCGCGCTGCCCACCCAGTCCTGCGTGCTCACCCACGTCACCAACACCGTGCAGATGATCGAACAGGGCGCGCCGGTGGACCTGGTGTTCCAGTCGGTGGCCGGCACCCAGGCCGCCAACGCCGCCTTCGGCATCAGCCTCGCCACCCTGCGCGAAGCCCGCGAGGCGGCGCTGTCGCTCAAGCGCGGCAGCCTGGGCGACAACCTCATGTACTTCGAAACCGGCCAGGGCAGCGCCCTCTCCGCCGACGCCCACCACGGCGTGGACCAGCAGACCTGCGAAGCGCGCGCCTACGCCGTCGCCCGCGAGTTCAAGCCGCTGCTCACCAACACCGTGGTCGGCTTCATCGGCCCGGAGTACCTCTACGACGGCAAGCAGATCCTGCGCGCCGGGCTGGAAGACCACTTCTGCGGCAAGCTGCTCGGCCTGCCGCTGGGCTGCGACGTCTGCTACACCAACCACGCCGAGGCCGACCAGGACGACATGGACAGCCTGCTCACCCTGCTCGGCGTAGCGGGCATCAACTTCATCATGGGCGTGCCGGGCGCGGACGACATCATGCTCAACTACCAGAGCACGTCTTTCCACGACGGCCTCTACCTGCGCCAGGCGCTGGGCCTGCGCCGCGCCCCCGAATTCGAAGACTGGCTGCAGCGCATGCAGTTGGTGGACGAAGCTGGCCATGCCCTGCCGCTCAGCCCGGCGCACCCGGCGCTGGGCACCCTGCGCCGGCTGGCGCTGCCCGCCTGAGGCGCCGCCGATGAAAAAGCGCACTCCCCCGCCCGCCGATGCCGCACCGTCCGCCGCCGGCACCGCCGCGCCCGGCGCGATAGACGCCGACCCCTGGACCGACCTGCGCCGCTACACCGCCGCCCGGCTCGCCCTCGGCCGCGCCGGCGCCAGCCTGCCCACCGCCGAGGTGCTGCGCTTCGGCCTCGCCCACGCCAAGGCGCGCGACGCGGTGCACCTGGCGCTGGACGCCGGGGCGCTGCAGGCCGCGCTCGCCGCCGACGGCTGCGCCACCCTGCGCGCCCACAGCGCCGCCGCCGACCGCGGCAGCTATCTCGCCCGCCCCGACCTCGGCCGCAAGCTCGCCGCCGACAGCGCCGCCGCGCTGCGCGCCCAGGCCGGACCGGCCGGCTGCGACCTGCTGCTGGTGATCGGCGACGGCCTGTCCTCGCTCGCCGTCGAGCGCAATGCCCGCGCGCTGGTCGCCGAGATCCGCCGCGGCCTGCCCGCCGGCTGGACGCTGGGCCCGGTAGTGGTCGCCACCCAGGCGCGCGTCGCCCTCGCCGATGAGATCGGCCAGGCGCTGGGCGCCCGCCTGGTGGCGATGCTGATCGGCGAACGCCCCGGCCTCAGCTCGCCCGACAGCCTCGGCCTCTACCTCACCTGGGCGCCCCGGCCTGGCCGCAGCGACGCCCAGCGCAACTGCATTTCCAATATCCGCCCGGAAGGGCTGGGCCACGCCGAGGCCGCGCGCCGGCTGTGGTGGCTGTGCCTGGAAGCACGCCGCCTCGGCCTCACCGGCGTGGCGCTCAAGGACAACAGCGAGGGCGCGCTGCCCGGCGCCGGCACGCCGCTGGCGCTGCCGGCCGCAGCCTCGGCCCCGGACACCGGCACACAGGACAAGCCGTAAACAAGACCGGCGGACCGCAGGCGCGGACCAGCCCGGCAGTGGAGGTGACGCAGGTGGGTGACGGTGCGGCCATGCCGCCTTGATGCCCGAAGGCGCGAGGAATTCCCCTCGCCGAATCGACGAAATGGAGTACCGCCAATGAACCGCAGAACCTGGACCCTTTCCATCGCCGCGCTGTCGGCCGCCTTCCTCGGCGCCTGCGCGAGCTCGCCCACCGGTACCGCCGGCATCGACAACAGCGCCATCGGCAAGCCGGAATTCCGCGAGCATGTGAAGACCTACGGCCTGGTCTACCGCCTGCCCAAGGACGTCACCGACGTGCTCGACGCCAAGATCACCACCCCGCTGCAGCAGAACCTGCTGCGCCTGGGGCTGAACGCCGAGGCCAACACCTTCAACCTGCCGCACGTCACCGTGGTGCACATCCACAGCGCCGACCCGGCCACGCCGAAGAAGATGCTGGCCGCGCTGCCGGCGCTGCCGCCGGTGCTGGACGGCGTGGTGCTGAAGGGCTTCTACACCACCGAGGCGGCCAAGGGCGCCGGCCACCCCTGGTGGCTGGACCTGGGCATCGTCAAGAGCGGCCCCGCCTTCGACAACATGATGGCCTTCAACACCCGCGCCACCGCCGCCTTCGCGCCGCTGCGCGACGGCCCGCTGCCGCGGGTGACCGGCCCGGTCTACGCCAAGATGGGCGACGCCGGCAAGGAGCTGGTGCGGACCGTGGGCGTGAGCGGCGTGAACGTGGTCAAGGACGGCAAGGAGCTGCGCAGCCACAACCCGCACAACACGCTGGTCTACAGCATGGCGATGTTCACCCCGCAGCTGCAGGCCTCGATGGACCAGGTGGCGGCGGACTTCAACAAGGTGCTGCCGGACGGCATCACCACCTCGTTCAAGAACGTCTCCATCGTCGAACTCGCCTTCTCCGGTAACGTGCTGCGCGAGATCTACCGGATCAGCCTGGAAGACGGTTCGGTGTACGACGTGGCGACCGGCCAGAAACTGCGCTGAGCGGCAACCGCGGGGAAGCCCTTCCCCGCCGGCCACGGCCCCAGGGCGGCCGTGGCCGGCACCCGATTGCGGCCGAAATCGCCTGCCGCCGCAGGCAGCCGGGCGCCGGGGGCGCGGCTCAATCCAGGCGCTGCTCGGTGTAGCGCAGGCCGCCGAGGTCGTAGCCCTGGTCGCGCGCCGCCTGGCGGGCCTTCTCCAGCACGTCCAGCGGCATCGCCGGGGTGCGGGAGAGTATCCACAGGTACTTGCGCTCCGGATCGCCGACCACCGCCCAGCGGTAGTCGGGCGCCAGGCCGATGATCCAGTAGTCGCCGCTGAAGGGCCAGAAGAAGCTCACCCGCAGCTTGGCGCCGCCGCTGTCCTCCACCACCCGCGCCGTCCCTTCGGCCTCGTCGAAGCCCTTGTCGGTGCGGCAGCGGTTCAGCACCCGGATGCGGCCATCCTCGCGCAGCGAGTAATCGGCGGTGACGTCGCCGACGCAGTTGCGCTGGAAGAACATCGGAAAGCGGGCAATCTCGTACCACTTGCCCAGGTAACGCTCCAGCTCCACCGCCGCCACCGTCTGTACCGGCGGGGTTTCCTCCGCCGCCCCTGCGCTCCCCGGCGCCATCATCAGCAGGCTGGTGCAAAGCGCCCCAGCGACCTTGCGGCCTGTTTTCCACCGTCCCGTGCAAACCCCGCCAGCGTGCCTCATGACTCCCTCTCCTTGCAGGCTTTCCATACTTGCACCATCGGAGTGCGAGGTACCCGCCGGGTTCCGGCTCCGCCGCAACCAGAAGACAACCCACACGCGCTGACACGTGGTAAAAACCGCCACGAGCCCCCCTCCCCCTCCACCATGGACACTTCCCGCGCGCCCTCCTCCCTGCCTGAGCAGCTCATGCCAAGGGCCGGCGACGGCCCGGCCAGTTACGCCGCCGGCGCGCGCATCGGCAGCTACACCGTAGAGGACGTGCTATATACCAGCAGCCGCAGCCAGGTCGTGCGAGCGCAGGATCCGCGGGGCGAACGCGTCATCCTCAAGCTGCTGTCGCCACCGCTGCCGGAAGTACGCCAGTTGGGGCGCTTCCGCCATGAGTTCGAACTCGCCCGCCGCTTCCATCACCCGGCGGTGCTGCGCCCGCTGCGGCTGGACAGCGATGGCGGCCGGCTCTACCTGGTACTGCCGGACGATGACGCGGTGGCGCTGCGCCAGCGCCTCGCCGACGGCCCGCTGGATTCCACCGCCGCGCTGGAGATGGCGCTGACGCTGGTGGATGCGCTGGCGGAAGTACACGCGGCCGGTGTCATCCACCGCGACATCTCGCCAGGCAACATCCTGCTGGCCGGCGGCGACCACCGCCACGCCCTGCTGGCCGACTTCGGCATTGCCGCCGAAATCGCCGCCGAGCGCCCCCTGGCGCCGCGCGCCGACGAACTGGAAGGCACGCTGAGCTGCATGGCGCCGGAGCAGACCGGGCGCATGAACCGCGATGTCGACTACCGCAGCGACTTCTACGGCCTGGGCGCCAGCCTGTTCGAGGCCGTCACCGGCCAGCCGCCCTTCATCTTCCGCGACGCCGCCGAGGCCGCCCACGCCCACCTGGCGCGCACCGCGCCGGCGGCGGACTTCGTCGAGCCCGGCGTGTATCCGCCGCTGTCGGCCATCATCGCCCGCCTGCTCGCCAAGGAGCCGGACGCCCGCTACCAGAGCCACGACGGCCTGCGCCGCGACCTGCAGCGCGCCCTCGCCGGCCTGCAGGCCGGCGACCCGCTGCCCGGCTTCGTCGCCGGCGACGGCGACCTCGCCGAACGCTTCCAGCTCTCCGGCCGGCTCTATGGCCGGGAGGACGAAATCCGCCTCATCGCCCGCAGCTTCGAGGCCGCCGCCAGCGGCGTCGCCCGCCTGCTCGCGATCTCCGGCTTCTCCGGCATCGGCAAGACGGCACTGGTGCGCCAGGCTCAGCGCAGCCTGCTGGCCCAGCGCGGCAGCTTCGCCAGCGGCAAGTTCAACCAGTTCGGCCGCCACATCCCCTACGGCGGCTTCATCGACGCCCTGCGCCAGCGCGCCCGCCAGATCCTCGCCCTGTCGCCGCACGCCCGCGGCCGCTGGCAGGAAAGGCTGTGCCAGACGCTGGGCGCCAACGCCCGCATCGTCACCGACGCGGTACCGGAATTCGCCCGCCTGCTCGGCCCATTGCCGGGCGTGGAGCGGCTGGAGCCGAACGAGGCGGAGAACCGCTTCCTGCTCGCCATCCGCCTCTGCCTGGGCGCCCTCGCCCATGCCGACGAGCCGCTCACTCTCTTCCTCGACGACCTGCAGTGGGCCGACCCGGCCTCCCGCCGGCTGCTGCGCGAAATCGCCCAGGACAGCGGCCTGCACCACGTGCTGGTGGTGATCGCCTACCGCGACAACGAGGTGCCGCCCGGCCATCCCTTCGCCGCCGACCTGGAGGAGTTCGCCAACCTGGGCGAGCGTTACGTCGCCATCGAGGTGGCGCCGCTGACGCCGGGCGACGTCGCCCGCCTGTTCGCCGACAGCCACCTGCACCCGGCCCACCGGGTGGAAGAGCTGGCCGCGCTGTGCCACGCCAAGACCGCCGGCAACCCCTTCTTCCTGCGCAACTTCGTGGACGACCTCTACACCCGCGGCCTGATCCGGCGCGAAGCCTCCGGCCGCGGCTGGACCTGGGACAGCAGCGAAGTCGCCACCGTCGCCATCGCCGACAACGTGGTGGAGCTGCTGCTCAGCCGCCTGCGCCGGCTGCCCGACGGCGCCCGCGACGCCCTCACCGCGGCCGCCTTTCTCGGCGCCACCTTCGACCTCGGCACCCTGGCCACCGTGCTGGAGCGCTCCGCCTGCGACACCGCCGGCCTGCTGGCGCCGGTACTCGCCGCCCAGCTGCTGGTGCCCGCCAGCGAGCTCTACCGCTACGCCCCGCGCCTGAGTGCGGACGAGAGCGACGGCACCGACGTGCGCTACGCCTTCGCCCACGACCGTATTCAGGAAGCCGCTTACGCCCTGGTGCCCACCGCCGGGCGCGCCGCCCTGCACCTGCGCATCGGCCGCCTGCTGCTCGCCCGCCTGGGCGAACCGCCGCCCTTCGAGGTGGTGAACCACCTCAACGCCGGCCGCGGGCTGATCGCCGCCGGCGAGGAGCGCCAGCGGCTCGCGCACTGGAACGCCGAAGCCTCCCGCCAGGCCGCCGAGGCGGGGGCCTTCGACCTTGCCGCCGACTACGCCGACACCGCGCTTGCCGACCTGCCGGAAACCCACTGGCACAGCCTGCCCGAGCAACGGCTGGCGCTGCAGGTGCACGCCGCCCGCATGGCCGCCCTCGCCGGCCGGCCGCAGCGCATGGAAGCCCTGCTGGACGACGGCCTGCGGCACGCCGCCGACGCCACCGCCGAAGCCCGCCTGCAGGAGGTGCGCATCGAATCCTTCTACGCCTCCGGCAAGCTCAACGAGACCCTGGCCCAGGGCCTGGAAGCGCTGGCCCTGCTGGGCGTGGAACTGCCGCGCGCCGACGACCTCGCCGCCACCACCGCGCTGATCGCCGCCTGCCGCGACGAAGTCGCCGCCCTCGGCCTGGAGGCGCTGGCCGAACTGCCACCGATGACCGAGGCCGCGCCGCTGCGCCAGCTCTCCATCGTCACCCGCATGACGGCCGCCGCCTACATTGCCCGCCCCGCCCTGCTGCCGCTGCTCACCGTGCTGCAGATCCGGCTGATGAAGGCCCACGGCCATCTGCCGGCGGCGCTCTCCGCCTACTCGGTGCTGGGCCTGTTGTGCGCCGAAATGCTGGGCGACTACGACTTCGGCTGCCGCGTCGGCCGCATGTCCATGCAGCTGGTGGAGCGCCACGGCTGGCGGCCGGCCTATGCCCACGCCAGCTTTTCCTACAACGCCTTCCTGCGCCACTGGGTGGAACCGCTGGCCGGCAGCCTGCCGGGGCTGATGGAAACCCACCGCAACGGCATCGAGTTCGGCAACCTGCGCCACGCCGGCCTCAGCCTGTACGTGCATGACTACCACGCCTTCCTCGCCGGCCGGCCGCTGGCGGAGCTGGAGGCGCAGCTGGAAGAACATGCGGCAGTGCTGGTGCGCATCCGCCAACCGGTGGCGGCGGACTACCTCTCGGTGCTGCGCGCCACCGTCGCCGAACTGCGCTCGCCGCGCCTGCCGGAGCGGCCGCTGGAAGGCGGCGGCTTCTCTGCCGCCCGGCTGGAGGAGGCCTACGCCGCCCGCGGCGACCGCACCGGCCTGATGTTCCTGCACGCCTTCCGCGCCCTGCTGCACTTCCTCGCCGGCCGCTACCAGGAAGCGCTGGCCGCCGGCCATGCGGCCGCCGACCACTTCTCCGCCGGCCGCGGCATGCACATGGTGCCCACGGTGGAGTTCATCCGCGCGGTCGCCGGCCTGCGTCACGCCAGCGCCGGCGACGAGAGCGCGCTATCCGAAGCCAGGCGGGTGCGCAGCCGCTTCGCCCAGCTGAATGGCGTCAATCCCCATACCTTCGCGGCCAAGTGCCATCTGCTGGACGCGGAGATCGCCCGCTTCCGTGGCGACGAAGGCGCCGACGGCGCCCACATCGCCTACGCCCTGGCCGCCTCTGCCGCCCATGCCGCGCCCGGCGGCACCCTGCTGGACGCCGGCCTTGCCGCCTGGCTGCTGGGCACCCATCGCCAGTCCCGCCTGCCGGCCGGCAGCAGCGATCCGGCGCTGGGCGAAGCACGGGTGCAGTTCCTGCACTGGGGCGCGGAGGCCCTGGCCGCGCGCATACGGCCGGTGGGCATGGATGCCGAGACCGTGGTTCAGGGCACCCCGGCCAACGCCATCGACCTCAGCAGCCTGATGAAGGCGGTGCAGGCCATCACCGCCGAAACCGACCTGCCGCAGCTGCTCAACCGCCTGCTGCGGGTGGTGGGCGAGAACGCCGGCGCCCGCCGCGCCGCCGTCATCCTCAGCCAGCGCGGCGGCTGGGTGCTGGCCGCAGACAGCGCCTCCGGCGCGGCCGGGGCCAGTGCCGGCACGCCGCTGGAACAGTGCGGCGACCGCTTGCCGCTGGGTTTGCTGCGCACGGTGCTCGCCACCGGAGAAAGCGTACTGATCGAGGACGCCGCCCACGACCAGGACTGGGCTGCCGATCCCTATCTGCACGCCCACGGTGCCCGCTCGGTGCTGGGCGTGGCACTGCAGCACCAGGGCCGCATCGTCGGCGCGCTGTGCCTGGAAAACGACGCCATAGGCGGCGTGTTCACCGCCGGCCGCAGCCAGTTCCTGGAGCTGCTGTCCGGCAACATCGCCGGCGCGGTGGACAACGCCCGCCTCTACGACCAGCTGCGCGAACTGGCCTCCAGCCTGGAGCGCAGGGTGGCCCAGCGCACCCGCGAACTGAGCGCCAGCGAACGCCAGCTGCGCACCATCCTCGACAAGGCACCGGTGCCGATGACCATCACCCGCCGCGCCGACGCGGTACTGGTCTACCTCAACCCGGAAGGCGAGCGCTTCAGCGGCCTGAGCGAAGACGAGGTGGTCGGCCGCCCGGCGCTGAGCTTCTACCGCGACCCGGCCGACCGTGAACGCATGATGCGCAGCTACAAGGCCGCCGGCTCGGTGAAGGACCACGAGCTGTGCCTGCGCATGAATGACGGCAGCGAACGCTGGGTGATCGTCTCCATCGTGCCGATCCACTACGACGGCGAGGCCGCCGACCTGGCGACCATGGTGGACATCACCGAGCGCAAGCGCATGGAGCTGGAGCTGCACCGCCTGGCCACCACCGACCCGCTCACCGGCATCGCCAACCGCCGCCGCTTCTTCGAGCAGGCCCAGCACGAGGTCGCCCGCGCCCACCGCTACGGCAATCCGCTGGCCCTCGTCATGCTGGACATCGACCGCTTCAAGACCGTCAACGACAACCACGGCCACGCCGCCGGCGACCTCGCCCTGCGCGAAACCGCCCAGGCCTGCCAGGCGGAGATCCGCGAGCAGGATCTGCTCGGCCGCCTGGGCGGCGAGGAGTTCGCCATTCTGCTGCCGGAGACCTCGCCGCTGGCGGCAGAGGCGCTGGCCGAGCGGCTGCGCGAGCGCGTCGCCGCACTGGCGCCGGTTGCCGACAACGGCCTGCAGCTGCAGCTCACCGCCAGCTTCGGTGTCACAGAACTCGGCACTGGCGAGGCGCTGGACCGCTTCCTGGCACGGGCGGACGCCGCGCTGTACGACGCCAAGCACGCCGGCCGCAACCAGGTGCGCTGCCGCCGGCCAGGGGGGTGAGAGGGCTTCCGCCCGAGGCGGTGGAGCAACTGGGCGGCTGCCGGGTCGCTTCTCTCCGCCACCCTTGAGCCGGAGTTGTTCACGGCAAAACGCGAACACCGCGCTGACTGCGCCAATGGCGAGCCGCAGGGTGTTCGCGTCCGAGGGAGCCCAGTCCTTCCGCGGCGGCGACTGCCCGCGCCGGCTAGGCCTCCCTCAGCGCCGGCCGGTTCCCAGCCGCGCCGCCGCCTTCTCCGGCGAGCCTTCCAGCCCGGCGCCGCCGTCGGTGCTCATCACCGTCGGCAGGGTGAAGGTGTGATCCACCGAGGTGTAGTCGTGGTAGCCCAGCCGCGCCAGCGGGCGCACCTTGGGGATGTCGATGCGGCCGTCCTCCGTCATCGCCCAGTCGGCCACATGCACCGCCACCACCCGGCCGAACACCACGTCCACCGTGCCCATCACGCCGTTGCCGGGAATGCGCAGGGTGTGCAGGTGTTCGCACTCGAAGTGGATGGGCGAGGCCGCCACCCGCGGCGGCCGCACCAGCCGCGATGGTGCCTTGGCGAGGCCGGCGCGCTCGAACTCGTCCACCTCCGGCGCCAGCTCCTCGGAGGTCAGATTCACCGCCTCGCGCAGGTCGTAGGTCGCCATGTTCCAGACGAACTGGCCGGTTTCCTCGGCATTGACCGTCGAATCCTTGCGCTTGCCGGTGCTGGTCTGGTTGGCGGAGAACATGACCATGGGCGGATCGAAGGTGATGTTCTGGAACTGGCTGAAGGGCGCGAGGTTGTCCACGCCGTCGCGCGAGGTGGTGGAGATCCAGCCTATGGGCCGCGGCACCACGCAGGACTTGAAGGGATCGTAGGGCAGGCCGTGGGGCAGGCGGCCGGGTTCGTAGTACATGGGGAAATCCTCTGTTCGCCGTATGGGGGTCGGGGGTCTGGGGTGCTGGCGGGCCGCGGGAGCTGCGCCGCCGCCGGCCTGCGCCCGCTAGTCGGCGAGCTTCCAGCTGCCGTTCTCGATGCGCACCATCACCTGGGCGCGGTCGTCGATGCCGTTGTGGTTGCCCGGGCTCATGGTGAATACGCCTTCCGGCGTCACAACCTCGCGCATGTTCTCCAGCGCATCGCGCAGCGCGCCGCGGAACTCCGGCGTGCCCGGCGGCGCCTTCTTCAGCGCCTCCGGCACCGCCGCCTGCAGCCAGATCAGCGCCGTCCAGGCGGTGGAGCCGAACAGCGAGCGGGTGCCTGCGCCGTAGCGGGATTCGTAGCGGCTGGCGTAATCCACGCCGGCGGCCTTGGTCGGATTGCTGTCCGGCAGCTGCTCGGCCACCAGCACCGGCGCCACCGCCATGAAGCTGCCCTCCAGGTCGCGCCCGCCGAGCTTCAGGAACTGGGCGTTGGCCACGCCATGGGTCTGGTAGATGGCGCCCTTGTAGCCGCGCTTCACCAGCTCCAGGTGGGGCAGCGCGCCCGGCGTGCCGAAGCTGAGGATGTAGACCGCGTCCGGATTGGCCGCCTGTATCTTCAGGATCTGCGAGGTGACGCTGAGGTCGGCCGGGTTGTACTGCTCCGCCGTCACCACGGTGATGCCGCGCGCCGGCGCCCGCTCCCGCAGCGCCTTCAGGAAGCCCTCGCCGTAGCTGGTGGTGACCGCGATGGCGGCGACCTTCTTCACACCGTGCTTCACCATGTGCTCCAGCACCGCGTTCACCGACAGCGCCTCCGGCGCCGGCATCTTGAAGGCCCAGCGCCGCGGCCCCTCCACCGGCTCGACAATGACGTTGCCGCCGCCCAGCGCAATGATGGGCGTGGCGGCGCGGCCGGCCACTTCCATCGCCGCCACCGAGTTGGGCGTCAGCGACGGGCCGACGATCACGTCCACCTGCTGCTCGTTTACCAGGCGGGTCGCGGCGCGCGCCGACTCGGTCGGATCGCTGGCGTCGTTGAGCAGGGTCAGCTTCACCTTCTGCCCGGCGATCTCGGCGGGCCACAGCTTCACCGTGTTCTCCGCCGGCATGCCGAGTGAAGCGGCCGGCCCGGTGACGGACAGGATCACGCCGATGTTGATGTCCGCCCGCGCCGCCGGGGCAAGTGCCAGCGCGGCGCAGAGCAGCAGGGCATGGCGCAGTGGCGCCGGCCTGCGAATGCTGGAATTCATGGAGTCTCCTCGCGGTTTGTCGGTCTTGATGGCGGTCTGGATGCCGCGAGGCCAGTCTGCCGCGCCCGGCGGGGGCTGTCTGTCCTCCTTGTGGACGACAGGGAGCGTGCGCCGGCCCACCGGAATTGGTGTAGCGTTGCACGCACGACTGCGGGGCAAGGACCGCGCGGCAAGAGACCAAGGAGGAGGCGATGTTGACCTGGCAACTGGGCGCCCGCGCGCCGGCGGCGCCATGTGCCGACGCGGACGTCTTTCTCGCCGGCATCGTCGATGCCATCGGCGAATCCGACTTCGGCACCGTGGCCCTGCGCACCCTGAACCATGCGGTGGCGATCGACTTCTGGTCGGTCTATTGCCTGCCGGTGGGCCAGCCCGCCTCCGCGCCGCCGCGCATGTACGTTTCCGGCGCATTGCGCGGCCCGGACGTTTCCGGAGACTGCTTCCGCAGCTACCGCGGCGGCCTCTGGCGCGCCGACCGCACCTTCAGCGGCGCCAGCCGGCTCGCCGCCCAGGGCGCGGCGGCGATGACGCTGTGGAACGAAGCCGAAATCCCATCTCCCCACCGCGACCGCATCTACCGCCGCCACGACATCCGCGAACGCCTGTCCATCGTCGGCGGCGAGGCCGGCGAACTGCTGGCGGTGAACCTCTACCGTTACCAGAAGAGCGGCTCCTACCGCGAGCGCGAGATCGACGGCGTGCAATCCCTGGCGCGCAGCCTCTACGCCAGCGTGCGCAAGCACATCCGTCTGCAGCGCAGCCTGGAAGCCACCGCCCCGCAGCAACCGGACGTGGCCGCCCTGCTGCAGGCCCGCTGCCCCGCCCTCACCCGCCGCGAACTCGAAGTCTGCGCACGCCTGCTGCGAGGCTGGACTTACGACGGCATCGCCGCCGACCTCGGCCTTTCCCCCACCTCGGTCAAGACCTACCGCGGCCGCGCCTTCGACCGCCTCGGTATCCACTTCCGCAGCGAATTGTTCTCCCTCGTGCTGCCCCTCACGCTGCCATCGGACAGCTAGGGTTTTCCCCAAAGGCTGAGGATAGTGCTGTGGACGACGCTGTGGATAAGTCGCATGCGCTGCGCCACTGCGGGCTCCGGCCTACCCTGCCCTTTTTTTGGGCAATAAAACCAAAAGCATATGCTTTAAGTATTTGCCGCAGAGCGCCAACGAAACCTGTCGGGCAGTCAAGCTCCGCCGAGTATCTTTTTTGGGCCTTCCGCCACCCGACCCTGATGGCCGTTCGAACGGGACTCAGGCTCTGCGCGACGGCAGTTGGCCAGCGGGCCCCAGCCACGCCGCCGACCTCTTGCTGGCGGCGCTCAGCGGTGATGAGTGTGATGAATACTGAAGCCGCCGCGCTCGTCGGCCACCGACGAACTCGAGAGACTGAACCAGAACGGTCTGAAGCTGCGCGCCAAGGCAGGCAGCCGGGGCAGATCATGAAGGGCTAGGGGTTGAAGCTGCGCCGAGCAGCCAGAAACCGGTTCGCTGTTGTGAGTACGGACGACACACCGACCCGCCCTGTCTTTGCGCCGCCCCAGAGGCAATCGTGCTTCCAGTCGGCGACGAAAGGCGGAAAGCAAGACAGTAAAGCTGAAGGAAGAGCGCCCCGACCCTACTGCAAGCCCGCCGAGCAAGGGCGAAGGCCCGGGAAAAAGGTCGAGAACCTGATGACTGGGATCCGCCAGGATCGTCACCCCCACGACAAGGACAGGGCTGCTCGATGCCGTACAGAAAGTCGAACTCGCCCGGCAATCTCTGCTGGCCATCGAGACGTTCGAACCAAGCCGAAGAATCTTGCCGATAGCGCGAAACGTCTACCAAGGGTTCGTCGCGCCCCTGGAACAGGTCGAGGATGTGACTACCGCCCGAGAGGCCCTGAAGCAAATCATCGGCGAAGTTCGCCTGATACCAGAGAACGGGAAACTGACGGCAGAAATGCAAAGCGCCGGACTAGCCGGCGCTTTGCAAAATAAAGCTGGTTGCGGGGGCAGGATTTGAACCTGCGACCTTCGGGTTATGAGCCCGACGAGCTGCCAGACTGCTCCACCCCGCGTCGGAGAAGGCATAACTATAAACAAGCATCAGGTAGAGGTCAAGGACTATTTACAAAAACTGCTGCTGGGGCCGCCGGACCAGCCCCGCGCCCATTACACGTCACATGACTGTAATCGGGACAACCCAGCATTACACACTTCGACATACTCGCCCTCCCCTCCCGGCGTACGGGACCAGCCATTGTGAGCGACGATACGATCAGCCCTCCTCCCCCGACACCGCTCCTTTCCCCGCCTGCGCCCGCCGTGCTGGAACGGTGGCGGCGGCTGGTGCGCTCGGCGCGCCTTGACGGCTGGTCCGGGCTCACGCTGGGACCCTTGCTGCTGGCGATCCCGCTGCTGGCGGCCATCTGGTGCAGCCACCTGCTGTACGCCGAACGGGAGCGCCAGCTGGCGGTGGAAAGCGTGCTGCAGGACAACGCCAACATCGCGCGGATGGCCGTCTCCGTGCTGGAGCAAACCCTGGAGCGCAGCCGCCGTCACGCCCACCTGGCCCGCGCCGGTCTGGACGACACCCGGCTACTGGAAGGCCTGCGGCTGGCGGCGGGCAGCGACAGCCTTTTCAGCGCGGTGATGGTTCAGGACGCCCAGCGCGGGCCGCTGCTCTCGTCCGCCACCACCGAAGGCGACACCGCCGCCCTGCTCCGCCTCGCCGCTCGCTCGGCCGGCGACACTCCGCGTACCGCACTCGCAGGCGAGATCACCCTGCTGCCCGCCGAACGCGGGCCGGACGGCAACTGGCGCCTGCCGGTCGCCATCCCCTTGCTCAGCGCGCTGGGCCACCGTGGGCAACTGCTCACACTCATCGATGCCAATCGCCTGCTGCAGCCCTTCCGCACGCTGGACCTGGGCAGCGGCAGCGACTTGCGCATCTACGACGCCAGCGGCCGCAGCCTGTTCGACACCCGCGGCGGCGACGGCCGCTTCTTCACCGCGGACGACGGCAGCGACAAGCTCTTCGCCACGGCGCTGCAGGGCCGCCGGACGGTGGAGCGCGCCGACGGCCGGCCGGTGCTGCTCGCCTTCGAGCGCTCGGCCGGCAGCGGCCTGGGTGTCGCGGTGGAACGCCGGCTCGACGAGGTGCTGCACAACGCCGCCCAGCGCCGTCTCGCCCTGGCGGGCTGGGCCTGGAGCCTGTCGCTGATGCTGGTCGCCGCGCTGGCGGCGATGGTGCTCGTGGCGCGCCGCCAGCATCGCCTCTACCGCGAACTGAGCCGGGCGGAGGACGAGAAGGAACGTCTGATCGAACAATTGAAGGAGGAGAAGGGCCGCGCCTACCAGCTCGCCTCCCACGACCACCTCACCAGCCTGCCCAACCGCATGCTGTTCACCGAGCTGGCCGCCAGCCACCTCAACCGGGCGCGCCGCAACCATGCGCCCTTCGTGATGATGTTTCTCGACCTGGACCGCTTCAAGGCGATCAACGACACCCTGGGCCACCGGGTCGGCGACTTGCTGCTACAGGAAGTGGCGGAGCGGCTGAAGGCCTCGGTGCGCGACACCGACATCGTCGCCCGCCTGGGCGGCGACGAGTTCGTCGTGCTGCTCACCGAGGTGGACGCGGCCGACGCCGCCGCCCGGGTGGCGCGCAAGCTCATCGACGCCCTCGCCCGGCCGATGGGGTTCGACGGGCATGAGCTGGAAGTCCGCGCCAGCATCGGCATCGCCATCCATCCGCGTGACGGCCAGGACATCGACGCCCTGATGCGCAACGCCGACTCCGCCATGTACGAAGCCAAGCGCTCCGGCCGCGGCTGCTTCCGCTACTACGATCCCTCGCTCAACGCCCGCTCCGCGCTGCACCTGGACCTGCACAGCCGCTTCCGCCGCGCCATCCTCGGCGACGAGTTCGTGCTGCACTACCAGCCCCGCGTCGCCCTCAACGGCCTGCGCATCACCAGCCTGGAAGCGCTCATCCGCTGGCAGCATCCGGAGCGCGGCCTGGTCTATCCCGGCGACTTCATCGACTATGCCGAGCAGGAAGGGCTGGTGGTGGAGCTGGGCAACTGGGTGGTGCGCGAAGCGTGTCGGCAGATCGCCGCCTGGCAGCAGGAAGGCATCACCGTGGTGCCAGTGGCCATCAACGTCTCCGCCCGCCAGCTGCGCGACCACAGCTTCGTCGAGGTCATCCGCGAAACCACCGCCCATTACCGTATCCGGCCGGACATGCTGGAGCTGGAGATCACCGAGCGCTGCGTGGTGGACGACTTCGAGCGCGCCCATGCCGCTCTGGAAGTGCTCTCCGGACTGGGAATGAAGATCGCGCTGGACGACTTCGGCACCGGCTTCTCCAGCCTCAGCTACCTGCGCCGCCTGCCCATCGACATCATCAAGATCGACCGCTCCTTCATCAACGACATCCGCAACCAGACCAACGACGCCGCCATCGTCGCCTCCACCATCGCCCTCGGCCACAACCTCGGCCTCACCGTCATCGCCGAAGGCGTGGAAACACGCGAGCAGGCGGTCTACCTCAAGGCCGCCGGCTGCGACGAGGTGCAAGGCTACTACTTCCAGCGCCCCATCCCGGCGGCGGAGACCCTGCCGCTGCTGCGCGACGGCATCCCGGACCGCTGAGCCGCAGGGCGACCGCTGCACGCGGACCTCAAGCGCATCGGCATATATTCCAACGTACTTTATTCAATGCGAGAATCGGCCGCTTCCTTCGCCCAGGCCGATCATGTCCGCAAACGCCTCCCCCTGCTCCGGCCAGCCCGGTCCCGCCCGGTCGTTCCTCCGCCACGGCCTCTCCTGCGTGCTGTTGCTGGGCCTGCACTTTCCTGGCCCGTCCCAGGCCCAGGTCTACCGCTGCACCGACCCCACCGGCGCCACCAGCTACCAGTCCGTGCCCTGCCAGCAGCATGGCCAACCGCTGGAGCTGGACACCCGCCAGCCCTCCGATGCCGAACGCCGGCTGAATGAGGAACGCAGCCGCCAGGACAACGCACGCCTGCGCCGCATCGAAGCCGAACGGGAGGCCAGCGCCGAGCTTGCCCGCGAACAGCACGGCCAGCGCCGCAAGAACGAACAGCTCGCCGCCGAGCGCTGCAGGAATTACCTCGCCGAAGCGGAACAGCTGGAACGCAGCGGCAACCGCCGGAGCGGCAGCCTGCGGGGGGAGAAAGACAGGGACAAGGCGCGCAAGCTGCGCGACAGGCATTTCAGCGAATGCTTCGCCCGCTGAAACCACGATGCTGGCGGAATCCGCGCCGTCAATCCGCTGCCGCAGCAAAAATACATGAACGACACTAGCATTTATGCGAGCAGGGACCTTTCAAGCCTGCCGGCAGAAATGGTTGGGACATTCCGATTCTTTCACTAAGAGGTGCACCTGATGTTGATGCGACGAATAGGCGAAGGCGCCGTGCGCCTCGCGCGCTGGCAGGCTTCCAGCGGCAACCGCAGTAGGGGCAGCCTCCGGGCGGCCATCATTCCTCCCGCCATTCCCGGCAGCCTGGGGGACGCTGCCATGATTTCGGCCAGCGCCGATTACCTGCGCAGCGTGGGTTTCAAGAAGGTGGATTTGTTCTTCGGCTCGGAATGGCCGCTGGATGTGCCGATAGACGACTTCGTCGCCGCGGAGCGCTACTTCTACCACGCCTCCAACTGGCAGCTGGCGCGGCTCATCAATCGCCTCCCGGCCTATTCGCACATGTTCTTCATCGGCGCGGACGTGATCGACGGCGCCTACAACCCTGGCTCGGTCCGGCGTCGCCTGTCGCTGCTGGAAGAGGCCAACCGCCTCGGCATCCACTGCACGGTGCTCGGCTCCAGCTACAACGAGGCGCCGGAAGAAAGCACCCGCGCCAAGCTCCGCACCCTGCCGGAGCAGATCGCCATCTGCGCCCGCGATCCGGTGTCGCACGGGCGGCTGGCCTCCCAGTTGGAGCGCCCCATCCTGCAGACCGCCGACCTCGCCTTCCTCCTCGAACCACGCCGTGACCATCCCGCCGCCGCCGCGACGCGGGACTGGATCTCCGCCCGGCGGGCCGCCGGTGATCGCATCCTGGCGGTCAATGCCAACTACCTGCATGCCGCGAAGCTGCCGGCGCTGCGCGGCGCCCTCACTGGATTCCTGCGCCGCCTGCTGGAAGAGAAGCTCTCCATCGTACTCGTGCCGCACGACACCCGCAGCGACGAACCGGACGAAGCCCTGCTGGCCAAGGCAGCAGCCGGGCTGCCGGACGAGCTACACGGCCGCATCCGCATGATGCCGCCGGCCAGCCCCGGCGCAATCAAGTCCGTGCTGGCGAATGTGGACCTGCTCGCCAGCGGCCGCCTGCACGCCATCATCCTGGCGCTGGGCAGCGGCACACCGGTATTCGGTTTTACCTACCAGGGTAAATTCGAGGGCCTGCTGCAGTTGCTGGAACTCAACACCGACACCCTGTTAAGAAGCCCGGCCGAACTGGCCGCCCACCCGCGGCAGATCGCCGAACTCGTCCTCGGCCAGTTGGAACGCGCGGGAGAACTTCGGGAACACATCGCCAGAACATTGCCGAAAGTGCTCAGCCTTTCCCGCTCCAACTTTGGCGGCTTCGACATTCCCGGGAGCATTCCTGCCCAACCCACCCCGGACGCAGCGTCCATCCAGTAAGGCAGGGAGCCAGCCCCCGTGCGGGCTGCGAGACCGAGCGCGGCGGTTCCGGTTCATCCCACCGGCGCCGCCGCTTCCCGTTCGGGCACCAAGGTGCCGATATAGTCCTGAAGCATTACCCCGACGCGGTCGATCTGCTCATCGCTCAGCCGCATCTGGTAGATGGCGTTGGCATCGTGCAGGCGGAGGGCCCGCTCTATCGCGAAGCGCAGGGATGCTTGGTTCTGGTTTGCACTCATGAGGGAGACGACAAGCAGGTTCAGGCACTCGATACGCGCCTCCAGCGCGGCGAGCCGCGCCTCGGTCTGTGTAGGCACTCTCTACCTCTTCCGGACAGTTACGGGGGGCAATCTACCCCCCCGCTCCCCGTGCTGGGAACTGTATGGATGAACAAATCCTTCCAGCCTTGATTTAACGCAGAAGCGCACCTCCGGTCCGCGCGCGGGAAAGTGGCGGAACGGAGTCCAACGCCGCCGGGCACACCGCTTGCCGGAAGAAACGGGTGCCCGAACCCGGGCGCTTTGCCATTACCCCACGGAGGAGAATATGACCCGACACCTCGTCAAGACCAGCCTCGCCGCCGCCTGCGCCCTGCTGCTGGCGAGCGGCGCCACCGCAGCCGACACGCAGCCGGCGAATCCCCAGACAACACCGCGCACCCCCACCACGACGCCGGGCGTCACCCCCGGCCCGACCACACAGCCCCGTGCCGACAGCGAACTGCCGAGGGCAGACCGCAGCTTTCTCGAAGACGCCGCCCATGCCGGCCACACCGAGATAGAGGGCAGCAAGCTGGCTGAACAGAAAGCCGCCAGCCCGGAGGTTAAGGCCTTCGCCCGCAAGATGATCCAGGACCACACCAAGGTGGCCGAGGAGCTCAGCACACTGGCGGCCAGGAAGGGCTTCAAACTGCCCGATGGTCCCTCCCTCACCCAGAAGACTGAACTCACTGCGCTGCGCGCCCTCAGCGGCGACACCTTCGACAAAATGTACGCCTCCCGCATCGGCGTGGCCGCACATGAGAACACGGTGGAACTATTCCGGCGGGCCTCGCAGGAGGCGCAGGACCAGGAGGTTCGCGCCTTTGCCGCCAAGCATCTGCCGACGCTGGAGCATCACCTGCAGGATGCCCAGGCATTGCATGGCAAGGTGGACACCAAGTAACCCCTCAGGCGTGCTTCGGCCCACAGCGGCCGGAGCACGTCCGCCGCGGGCCCCGCCCTGTCAGCGGAACCAGGTATCCACCGAGGCCCATCAGGATGTCGCACCACTTGCTCTCCGACGGCGGCATTCGCAGGGCCCCGATTACACCGCGTTGGTGAAGGGCATTTACCAGCGCTCGTCCGCAGTCGGCGCCTTGCTGCTACAGGCCTCCGGCTGGAAGGCATCGGCGATGGGGCGCCGGATTGCGCGGAAGTCCTTGCCTTCGTGGTCAACATCGCAGCCTCCTCTCTTTGTCGTTGGTTTGAGAGCCAATGTCGCCCCTGCGCCCCGTATGCGGTTTGCTCCTCGGACCACGCCTTTGCCCCAACCGGACAGCCCATCGCGACCTTCCTCGGCTGCTCGCCCAGCGCTCGCCGCCGCCCCCCGACGGCACTCACAACCGTTCCAGGCACAGCGCGATGCCCTGGCCGCCGCCTATGCACAGCGATACCACCGCCCGACGCTCGCCGGTACGGCGCAAGGCGTGCGCCGCCTTGACGATGAGCACCGCGCCGGTGGCGCCTATCGGATGGCCGTGGGCAATGGCGCCGCCATCCACGTTCAGCCGCGCCTCGTCCAACCCCAGCTCCGCCTGCACCGCCAGGACGATGGCGGCGAAGGCTTCATTGATCTCGTAACGGTCCACCGCATCCGCCTGCCAGCCGGCGCGCTGCAGGGCCTGCCGTATCGCCGGCACCGGCCCCAGGCCGAAAAAGGCCGGCTCCACCCCGGCCACCGCCATGCCGCGTATCGCCAGCCAGGGCTCCAGGCCTCGCGCCTCGGCCGCCGCCCGGCTGCACACCAGCATCGCCGCGCCCGCGGCGTTCACCCCCGGCGCATTGCCGGCGGTGATGCTGCCCTCCGGGCGGAAGGCGGGCTTGAGCCGCGCCAGGGTCTCCACCGTGGTGTCCGGCCGGTTGCCTTCGTCGGTAGCAAAGCTCACCGTGCCGCGCTTGCCGCTCAGTTCCAGCGGCGCGATCTCGGCGGCGAAGGCGCCGGCCGCCTGTGCCGCGGCGAAACGCTGCTGACTGCGGGCGGCGTAGGCGTCCTGCGCGGCGCGGCTGAGCGCGTAGCGGCTGGCGAGGTCCTCCGTGTGCCAGCCGGAATGGCGGCCAGAGAAGGCGTCGTTGAGACCGTCGCGCAGCATCGCATCCACCACCTCCGCATTCCCCATGCGGGCGCCAAAGCGCATCGCCGACAGCAGGTAGGGCGCGCGATCCATGTTCTCCATGCCGCCAGCCACCACGATTTCCGCCAGGCCAGCGGCGATCTCGGCATAGGCGGAAACCACCGCCTGCGCGCCCGAGCCGCACACCCGGTTCACCGTCAGCGCGGGCACCTCGACCGGCAAGCCGCCGGCAATGGCAGCCTGCCGTGCCACGTTCATGCCGCTGCCGGCCTGGATCACATTGCCCATCACCACCCCATCCACCTGCTCCGGCGCCAGGCCGGTCCGGCCCAGGCTGGCGGCAATGGCATGGCCGCCCAGCGCGGCGGCCGGCGTGTCCTTGAGGCTGCCGCCAAAGCTGCCGATGGCGGTGCGCGCCGGGGCGCAGATCACGATTTCCTTCTCCATGTCCATCGTCCTTCAGGTATGTGACGGCAGGCGCGGCGACCCGAGCCGTGCCGCGGCGGGAAGTGGAGGCGCGGCCGCCGCACCGTCCGCCGGGATGGCAGATTAAATTACGACCATCATTTTTCATGATGATGACCGTAATCTAACAAGTCAAGCGCGACGCTTCCGTCGGGGCCGCAGGGCGCAGCCTGGAAGCGCCGGGATCGGCGCTCGACGGCACCGCGGCACGCCTCGATCCCCGCCCCATCGCCAATGCCAGCGGATGCATGGAGCTGCTTCCCGGAGTCGGCTACAGTGGCAGCCCCTCCCCTGCCCCACGCCGATGAACCGCACCGACCGCCTGCTCGCCCTCATCCTTTTCCTGCAAGGTCGCCGGGTGGTCACCGCGGAGGAAATGGCCAGCCACTTCGGCCTCAGCGTGCGCACCATCTACCGCGACCTCGCCGCCCTGGGCGAGGCCGGCGTGCCCATCTCCGCCGAAGCCGGGATCGGCTACCGGCTGGTGAAGGGTTACCACCTGCCACCGGTGAATTTCACCGAGGAAGAAGCCGCCGCCCTGCTCACCGGCGGCCTGCTGGTGCGCCATCTGACCGATGCCTCGCTGGATGCGCGCATGGCCTCGGCACTGGCCAAGGTGCGCGCCATCCTGCCGGCGGCGCAGCTGAACCGCATCGACCGCCTGGAGCGCGGGCTGGGCACCGCCACCCAGGTGGAGCCGCCCTCGCAGGCACCGCTGGACCTGTTGCAGCAGGCGCTGGCGGCGTGCAGGGTGCTGCGCTTCCGCTACCGCGGCGCGACCCAGACCATCGCCACCGAAAGAGAAGTGGAAGCGCACGCGCTGGTGCATTACCTCGGCCGCTGGCACCTGCTCGCCTGGTGCCGCCTGCGCGGCGATTGGCGGGATTTCCGCAGCGACCGCATGGAGGCCACCGAGTTGCGGGACGAGGTTTTCACGCCTCGCGCCGGCACGGCCGGCCCCCTGTCCGCCGCCGACTTCATCGACATCATCCTGCCGCCGGCGCGCGAGTGGGCGCGGGTGCGCTTCACGCCGCTGGCGGCGGACAGGGCGCGGCGGGAGTGGTGGCAGGGCGTGCGGGACGTCGAGCCCACCCCGGACGACGGCGGGCAGGTGACGCTGGCGCTGGCCTCGTTCGACCTGCACACCCTCGCCAGTTGGCTGATCGGCTTCGGCACCGAAGTTCAGGTGCTCGAGCCGGCAGCGCTGCGTGACTGCCTGGTGGCCCTTGCGCGAACCGCGGCCCGGCATCACGCCGCCGCGCCCGCCACCGGCCCCGCCGCCTCCTGACATAGGGCTGTCAGCAGGCGGCAGCAGAGTGGCGGCCCAGCCAACGGACTTCGAGGCCACCATGTCTTCCCCCCGCATCCCGCTCGCTCCGCTCGCCCAACCCAAGCCGCCTACGGCGCATCCCACGCCGGACACCTCCTCTCCGGCGCTGCCAGCCGCCGTACGCGGCTACTTCGCCGCCGCCAACGCCCAGACCTCCGCCGGCCTGGAAAACTGCTTCGCCGAAACCGCGGTGGTCGTGGATGAGGCCTATGAGTACCGCGGGCTGGAGGCGATCCGCATCTGGCGCGATGAATGCGGCGCCAGATACCAGCCAGTGGTGGAAATCCGGGCAGTGGAGCAAGGCAGCGGCGGCGTAGCCGTCACCGGCGAAGTCTCCGGCACCTTCCCTGGCAGCCCGGCCGCCCTGCGCTATGAGTTCAGCCTGCAGCGGGGGCGCATACAGCGGCTGGAGGTCAGGCTGGCGAGGAATGGCTGAAGGCAAGGGCAGGAACAAGTTTCCGCCGGGCCGGCACAACGGCTCGCAATGCGGCAGGCTGATCACTCAGCCTCATCCCTTCCGGGCACTTCCCCCGCGCGGAAATCCACCCCAAACCCCGGCCCCCGCTGGCTCCGCTCTCCCCGTGGGAAGGGCCGGGGAGAGGAGGCTGCAGCGCTTGAACGCCCGCCCTACCCAGGCAACAAGCACGCTGGCGGCGCTGCGCCAGCATGCCGTTGCCTTCTCCTCGCCTTGCCCCCCGAGGCCAGGTCAATACTTCGCCCAGCCGGCCAGGCGCCCCCTTGATTACAAACGCAGCCCGGCCCGCAGCGGCTCGGAGATCGCCTGCGCCACCGGCAGGTTGTGGCCGGCCTGCAGCCGGGTCCACGGGGCGCGGTAGCGGGCGGCGGTGGAGCGCATCCAGGGCACCGGCATCACCCGGTCGCGGTCGCCGCTGATCAGCGCCACCGGGGTGCGCACCTGCTCCACCTTCACCGTCTCCGCATCCCGCAGCACGTTCGCAGCGACTTCGCGGGTGCGTTCGCCGGCCAGCCCGGACAACAGCGAGGCCAGTTCCTGATCGCGCGGCACGTCGGGCGGCACCGGCGCCAGCAGCACCGCCGCCGGCCGTTCGGAGTGCTCCAGTTCGCGCTGCACCAGGTAGCCGCCGAGGGAATGGCCGACCAGGCGGGTGTTCTCCGGCAGGCCAGCGAGCACGCTGCGCACATCCTCGAACAGGCGGGCGAAAGTCGGTTGCGCCGCCTCGCTGCGGCCATGGCCGCTGAGGGAGAGCGCATGCGCCGCGTAGCCTTCGCGGGAAATGTCCGCCATCGCCGCACGCCACTGCCAGCCGTCGCCGCCAGCGCCATGCACCAGCAGCACATGGCCCTTGGGCCGCCCCCGCGGCAAGTTCTTGAAGATCTCCAGGCGGCCGTCCGGACCGCCGCGGTGCACCTCGCTATACACGCTCTTCTCGCGCGGCAGCACCTGCAGGCAGGCCAGCGCCTCGTCGCCGTGGTAGCTGGTGGCCAGGCCGAAGCGGCGCACCAGGCGGGTCATTGCCAGGTTGCGGCGCATGTAATGCACGTACATGCGGGTAAGGCCGAAGCGGCGGGCACGCAGGATGGCGCGTTGTATCAACCGGCTGGCGATGCGCTGGCCGCGGTAACCGGAGGTGATGGACAGGCCCAGTTCGCCCACCGCGTAGCCGTCTTCCTGCATTACCGCGAGATGGGCGAAGCCGATGAGCTTGCCGCCATCCCAGGCGCCTTCGGCGACGTCGCGGTTGTAGTTGAGGCTGCGGGCGTAGGCCAGCAGGGTGCGGTCCGGCGTGCTGGCGCCGAAGCGCAGGGCGCGATCTTCGCCATCCAGGCCGAGCAGGTGCAGGGCGAGAGCGGCTTCGTCGTCGGGCGACAACGAGGCGAAGCGATAGTCCATGATTCTCTCCGGGGGCCGGGGGAGGCCTTTTATGTTTGCTCGCACTCTAGACGCGATGCTGCAATGCAGCAAACTATAAATTCTCCGGCTACGACTGAGATTAATTCAGGCAACTCCTGCGCGGCCGCTCCGCTTGCCTTGCGGCTGGGGCCGCGGGCAGGCCGCACCTCAACTCCGCCGCAGATGCCGGCCGGCCTCCCGCCGGCTCAGTGGCGACAACCGCCCGCCCTCGCCCTGCAGGAAAGCCAGCACCGCCGCGGGATCGTGGCGCGCATAGTCGCGCAGCGCCCAACCTATGGCCTTGCGGATGAAGAAGTCGGGCTCGCCGGAAAGCGCCAGCGCATAGCGGAACAGGCGATCGCTATCGGTCTCCGCCCGCCAGCCTAGCTGATGGATCATCGCCACCCGGCGGCGCCACGGGTCCTCATGCTGCAGCGCGCAATCCATGCACCGCTGGACGTCCTCCGCGCCATCCCGACGCCGTGCCCGCCGGAGCAGATCGCCAATCACGCCGGCGAGACTGTCCACCGTGTCCCACCAGGCGCCACGGCTGGCGAGGGCGAGCAGCGCCTCCACATGCGCCGGCCCCAGCGTTTTCCATTGGCGGCCGAGCAGGTCCACCGCCACATACTGGTATTCCCGCTCCGGCAGCGCCCACAGCGCCTCGGCCATGCCCAACAACACCTCCGCGTCCAGTGGCTGGCGGCAGAAGGCGGCGGTGGCGGTGCGGCGCAGCGGCGTGGGGACGCCGAGGAAGGGGAAGCGTCCGCGCATGTAGGCCCGCATGGCCGCGGCCCGCATGGAATCGGCCTCGCCCTTCAGCGCCTGTTGCACGGCCTCCAGTTGTGCCTGGTAAGGATGCATTCAGCCTCCCGTCCGCCTGCGGCGGTAAGGTAATCACACCGTGGATTTGCCCAGCACGGGCATGCGCCGCCCCGCCGCCAAAGTCTTAGTCCATCCGATGGTCTCCGATGTGCATGCCGGATGGAAGCCGCCGGCGCGTGAACCCGCCCCGCCGGCGCCTCACACCATCGGGCAGTGGAAACCCCGCCCCACCCCGTTTAACGCTTTCCGCCGAAAGCGCCGCCACCTCCCCGTCTGGCCGCCCACCCAGCCCCGGGGCGGCATTGTCGTATTTCCCTCCTTGAAGCAGGGCTACCCGCTTCCTAGGCTCCGAGCACCGTCACGGCCGCCCCGGTCGCGGCGGCCTTTCAACCGCCCAAGGAGAATGCCATGTCCGACTCCAAATCCCTGCTGCTTTCCCGCGACCTCCAGGTTTCGGTGGACCGCGCCGCCCTGCGCGACGCCATCTCGCGGCTGCGAAACCCCGGCGCCAACCAGGAATGGTGCGTGGCCTGTGGCGCCGGCAAGGGCATAGAACTGACCGACAAGCTGGACTGGGTGCAGAAGCAGGCGGCGCCCATCCTCGAAGCCCGCGCGCTGAAGGAGTTCGTCGAAGGCCTCAAGGACCTCGGCACCCAGGCCTGGTGCGTAGCCTGTGGCGCCGGCAAGGATGCCAGCCCGCTGGACAGCGTGATCAACCCGGCCGACATCAGCGATGAACTGATAGACGCCGTTGCCGCCCGCCTGCTCGGCGCCGTCAAGGTGGGCTGAAGCCATGGACGTCGCCCCCGCCCCACTACGCCAGATGCCAGGCGAGGCGCCGTCGACGGCGCCGCGGCTGGATACCCTGCACTTCAACGCCACCAAGAGCTGCAACCTCGGCTGTACCTTCTGCTACGACAAGGCGGTACGCGGCCGCACCGAGAACCTGCCGCTGGAAACCGTGCGCGAAGTGGCTGAGGATGCCGCCGCGCTGGGCGCCCGCCGCGTCATCCTCTCCGGCGGCGAGCCGCTGGCGCGCAACGACTGGCGGGAGGTGGCGAGCACCTTCGCCGCCCACGGCATGGAAGTCTCCCTCGCCAGCAACGGCACCCTGTTCAGCGCCGGCGCGGTGGCTTTTCTCGCCACTCTGCCCAAGCTCAGCCTTTCCATCTCGATGGATGGCGGCCCGGCGGTGCACGACGCCCTGCGCGGCCAGCGCGGCGCCCATGCCCGTACCCGGGCCGGGCTGCGGCGGCTGCATGCGGCGGGGCTGAAGTTCGACATCAACGCCACCATCTTCAGCGCCAACCTGAAGGAGGTGACGGCGCTGACTCGCATCGCCCGCGATTTCGGCTGCACCATGCGCCTCTCCCTGCTGCACCCCAACGGCCGCGGCGAGCACCTGGAGGAGCGCGCACTGGTCACGGAAGAAATCATGCAGTTGCGGGAGTACTGCCATGTGCTGCGCAAGCGCGCCGGCCTCAACATCTTCGTGAACCTGCCGCCGCTGCTGCAGTACCTGGACGAGATCATCCCCGGCCGCGGCGTGGCCTGCGGCTGGGCGGAGAACTTCTGCGGCGTGCTGGCGAACGGCGATGTCTCCATCTGCGGCGTCGCCAGCGACGAGCCGGCGCTGGTGGCCGGCAACGTGCGCCAGCGGCGCTTCCGCGACATCTGGCGGGAGTCGCCGCTGTTCCGCTACACCCGCTCGCTGCGCACCGCCGATCTGCACGGCATCTGTGGCCGCTGCCCCTTCAACGGCGTGTGCGGCGGCGCCTGCCGGCTCTCGGCCTTCCGCGAACAGGAGGACTTTCTCGCGCCCTACGCCCTGTGCCAGCACTTCTACGACGCCGGCTACATCCCGGAGCACCTGCTGGAGGACGCGCCTGCCGGGCCGCCCAGGGTGGCGCGGCCGCCGGCACCGCAGCGCCTGGGCGGCAGCCTGGCCGGCATCCCGGTGCGGCAAGCCTGAAGAAGAAAGCGGTCAGCCCGCCGGAACCATCCGCCGCCCTCGGCTGCCGATCTGCGCGCAGCGGGGGCGGCACCTCATTGTTGGCTGCCGCTGGATAGTCAAATCAGAAGACGGGATTTATCCAGCCCGCTGCCAACAGAATAATCCGCTTCATGGACCCGCCCGGCGGGTCTTTCCCTAGCGAACGGAAGCGGAGAAAGGCATGAACACAGCAAAGCACCCCACCCAGGTCGCCATCGTCACCGGCGCCTCCCGCGGCATAGGCGCCGCCATCGCTCGCCAGCTGGCCGAAAACGGTTATGCGGTGGTGGTCAATTACGCCGGCAGGGCGGCCGAGGCGGACGCGGTGGTGCAGTCCATCGCTGCAGCAGGCGGCCAGGCCATTGCGGTGCAGGCCGACGTGTCCGACCCTGCGGCGGCAAAGCGCTTGTTCGACACCGCTGAACAACACTATGGCCGCATCGACGTGCTGGTGAACAACGCCGGCATCATGCCCGCCAACCTGCCCCACCTCGGCGACACCGACGACGCCACCTTCGACCGCCTATTCGCGGTGAACGTGAAGGGCAGCTTCAACACCCTGCGGGAGGCGGCGACCCGGCTGCAACAGGGCGGCCGCATCATCAACTTCTCCACCAGCGTGATCGGCCTCGCGCTGCCGGGCTATGCGCTGTACGCGGCGACCAAGAGCGCCATCGAGACCATCACCAACATCATGGCCAAGGAACTGCGCGGCAGGGAGATCCGCATCAACGCCATCGCCCCCGGGCCGACCGCCACTGCGCTTTTCCTCGACGGCAAGACGCCGGAGATGGTGGAACGCCTGGCGAAGATGGCGCCGCTGGAGCGCCTGGGCACGCCGGAAGACATCGCCGCCGCGGTCGCCTTCCTCGCCAGCCCGGCCGCCGGCTGGATCAACGGCCAGACGCTGCGGGCCAACGGCGGCATCGTCTGAGCCGGACGGGCGCCGGCGCCACGCCGGAGCGGGTCCAGCGTCGGCGGAATTTACAACCGTCCGCGGCCAGCGCCTGGCCCTTGCCCGGCAAACCAAGGGGAATGCGCCTCTACTTCTTTGGCATATTCATTGCTTGTTGGGCAAAAAAACCAGCACCAATGGAGAGAGCGGAGGCAATGAGGCAGAAACTTGAGCTTGCATTGCTGGCCACGCTGGCCGGCGCCCTTCCTGCGGCGCCGGCCGCGGCGGCACCGCTGGAGTGGAAGACGGCCCCAGCCGCGCGCGCCCTGCTGCAACTGGAACACCCTCTCCTCACGGTGGCGCCGCTGCCGCCCGGGCAGACGCCCCGGCATGCACTGGTGGCGGCCGCGCCGCCGGGCGGCCCGGCCCAGGATGCCGGCAACGAGCGCCTGCCCGCCTTCGCCGCCACCGCTTTCCTGCAGCTCACACTGCCGCCCGCACTGCCTCCCCCGCTGGCCGCCCCGCGCGGCAATGAAAGCCCCGACATCGGCGACGTCGGCGGCCTGGGCAGCAGGCTGGGGCCGGATACCCGCTTCATGCTGGCCTTCGGCGCCAGCGCGCCCTGGCCCGGCGGCTTGCGGACGCACACCTTGCCGGCGCCCTCCCCCCTCACCCTGCTGCTGTTCGGCCTCGGCGCCTGCGGCGCCCGGGGGTGGCGCGGCAGGCGCTGAGACGGGGCAACAAACGCTTCAGCCTGCCGCCTGCCGGCGCGGCACCACCAAACGGGAAGTGAGCACCTGCAGCACGTCGCCGTGCTGGTTACGGGTTTCGCTGCGCAGGGTGACGATGCCGCGGTCCGGCTTGGAACGCGAAGGCGTCACCTCCAGCACCTCGCTGACCACCGTCAGCACATCGCCCGGCCGGGTAGGCCGCGGCCAGCTGACTTCGCCGCCGGCGCCTATGATGCCGCCGGCAATCGGTGCGCCGCCCTCCACCAGCAGCCGCATGGTCAGCGCCGCGGTATGCCAGCCGCTGGCGGCGAGCCCGCCGAACAGGGTGCCGCGCGCCGCTTCATCGTCCAGGTGGAAGGGCTGGGGATCGAACTCGCCTGCAAAAGCCTTGATCTGACTTTCCTCCAGCGCGTGGGAGGCGCTGGTGAAGCGCATGCCCACCTGGATGTCATCCAGGTAGTAGGGCTTGCTGCGGTCGAAGCGGGTCTGCTGCGCGGTGTGCTGAGCGCTCTCTTGAGTCATGCTGCTCCTCCTGCCTCGTCGGGCGGTCTTGGCCGCGCACTCGCGCGACCCTCGGGGTTGGAGCTCATAGATTACGAGCGTAATGTATGATGTCAAGCAATGCCGCCAGGACTGGCGGCCAGGAGCAAGAACATGAAAGTGAGCAGGGAACGCGCCGCCGAGAACCGCGAGCGGGTTCTGGACGTGGCCTCGCGGCTGTTCCGCGAGAAGGGCATAGACGGCATCGGCGTCGCCAGCCTGATGAAGGAGGCCGGCCTCACCCACGGCGGCTTCTACGGCAGTTTCGCCTCCAAGGCGGCGCTGGCGGCGGAAGCCTGCGAGCGCGCCGGCCAGCAGTCGGTACGGCGCTGGCGGCGCATCATCGACGGTGCCCGCAGCCGGGGAGAAGACCCTTACGCCGCGCTGATCAGCGCCTATCTCTCCCCTGCACACCGCGACAACCCTGGCCAGGGCTGCATGTTCACCACGCTGGCAGTGGAAGCGCCGCGTCAGGAGCCCGAGCTGCGCCAGGCGCTGGGTGCCAATCTGCAAAGCCTGCTGGCGCTGCTGCGGGAGGTGGCCCCCGGCGAAGACGCGGCCAGCCGCGAGGCCCGGGCGCAGACCACGCTATCGACGATGGTGGGCGCCCTGATGCTGGCGCGGGCCCTGCCGGACGAGGCGGAATCCGGACGGCTGCTGGCCGCCGCGCGCGCCACCCTGCTCGCCGGGTGCGGCGAGGCCCGCTGACCCGGCCCGGGCAGGCACCTCACTCCTCCATCAACATCTGCTTCAGGTAATCCGGCAGGTTGGACAGCACCAGCGTGCCGGCCTCGCGGTCGTACTGCACGGCGCCGGAGCGCAGGCTGGCGCGGTCGAACTCCAGCTTCCACTCCTCGGCGCTGGCCTTGAAGCGCACCAGCGGGCGGATGGCGCGGCGGTCGGGCACGAAGCCGCTCGCCAGCTTCACGTCCTCCGCGGTCAGCGCCCTGCTCAGTTGCTCCGGCTGATCCGGCCACACTTCCTTCGCCACCTCGTCTATCGCCAGCGGCGCGCCGCTCTCGCCCAGTTCGTCCAGATAGACGTGGGCACGCTGCATCAGCGCGTCCCGCGCCTGCGGCTCCAGGTGCTGGGTGTCGGCGAAGTGGGTCAGCGTCTGCACCAGCTTCTTGGTTTCCTTCAGCGCGATCACCACGTCGCTGCAGCCGATGAAGCGCTTGAACCAGCCGGCGACGTCGCCGCGGCCCTTGAGGAAGCTGATGTAGCGCTCGTCGCCGCGCTGCCAGCCGCTGAGGTCGATGCGCCCGGCGGCGCGCAGCTCGTTCAGGTCCAGGTAGCTGCAGTCGAAGATGTCCAGGCTGCCATTGACCGCGCTGCCCACCTTCTCGCCCACCAGCGCCACCCACAGGCAGTCGGTGTCGCCCTCCTTGATGCGGCTGATCACCACATGGCCGCCGCTGTCCAGCTCATCGTCGGCGCAGGCTTGCAGCAGCTCCATCATCTGCTTCGACAGGCTGATGAAGTCCGTCTTGCGCTCGACCACGTAGTCGCGCACCAGCTCCACCATCGGGAAGGTGGCGATGTCGGCCTCGAAGTGGCCGTACCCCTTGCCCGCCCTGTTCGCGTACTGGCTGCACAGCTGCTCCACCAGCCGCACCGCGGCGTTGTCCAGCGCGCAGGCGGTGCTGCGCAGCTCGATGCCCGCCGGCCCTTCCGGCCCCTTCACCAGCTTGTGGACGACCAGATCGGTAATGGTGTGCTGAACCTCGGACATGCGTGCAACCCGGAAAAGACAAAGGGCGGCGATTGTCTCACGCCGCCCCCTTCAAGCCGACACGGCGAGACTGTATATTCATACACATACCCAAGAGAAAAGGACGCCTCCAATGGCCCCCGCCCACCCGATAGACCTGGAGCTGGTGGAACTGCCGCCCACCGCCCTGCAAGCCTGGCTGCACATCCTGCGCCGCCATTGCCCGCGCCTGCTGGTGCCGGCAGATCCCGCCCGCGCCCCGCGCATCCTCAGCGCCGCCGGCACCACCGGCCGGCTGCTGGACGGCGGAGAACTGGAACTGCTCTCCACCACCGCCGAGGGCGACCAGCTCTTCCTCGTGGTCGGCGCCGGCCAGTGGCATTGGCGCTAGGACGCAGCGCCGCGTGATCTAGTTCTTTAATAATACGAAAGGCCTAGCCCGGAAAATATCCGGCATGGCATCATCCGACGCAGATATCCCGT
This sequence comes from Azoarcus indigens, assembly GCF_004361735.1. GTDB lineage: Bacteria > Pseudomonadota > Gammaproteobacteria > Burkholderiales > Rhodocyclaceae > Azoarcus > Azoarcus indigens. Next base: position 574,998 of record NZ_SNVV01000001.1, read on the forward strand.
GCTTTTCATATACGCACTCGCGCCCCACGCTGCCTGCCCAACGATAACGTCGGCAAGACGACCATGGACCTTTCGACCTATACCCTGCCCCAGCTCAAGCAACTGCAAGTCCGCATCGACAAGGCCATCGCCCGCCAGCAGGCCGACCTCAAGGGCACGATGCGCAAACGCCTGGACAAGCTCGCCCGCGAGCACGGGCTGTCGCTGGAGGAACTGGTGGCCGGCACCGGGGATATTGTCGATGCCAGGCCGCCGGTACAACGGGCGCCGGTCGCCGCCAAGTACCGCCATCCGAGCAACCGCGACCTCGCCTGGAGCGGCCGCGGCCGCACACCTCACTGGGTCACGGCCTACCTCGCCAACGGCGGCACCATGGACGCCCTTGCCATTGCCGCCGAGAAGCTAGCACCCAGGCTGCCGCGCATGCGCTGAACACGGAAAAGGAACCCGCCGACATCGAAGTCGGCGGGTTCTCAAAGCCGGCGGGCGCAGAGAAGTGAGGAGAGTTGCCCGCCGGAGGGAAAGGGCTCAGGCGCTGCGGACGCGCTCCCTGAGCAAGGGCTGGGTGGCGGCCGGCGGCGCCATCGGCGCGGGCGGCACGCAGGCGCCGCCGGGAAAGCCGGTGGATGCCGGCGGCAGGCCGGCGAGGCCGCGCAGTTCGTCCGGGGAGCGGGCGCCGCAGAGGATCATGGCGCGCTCCAGATCCTGGGCGAGGAAATCGAACACCGCATCCACCCCCGCTTCGCCTGCGGCGGCCAGGCCATAGAGGAAGGGGCGGCCGAGGAAGACGGCGGTGGCGCCCAGGGCCAGGGCCTTGGCGATGTCGGCGCCGCTGCGGAAGCCGCCATCCACGAACACCGGCACCCGCGCCGCCACCGCCTCCAGCACCGCCGGCAGCTGGCTGATGGCGGCCGGGGCGGCGGCGAGCTGACGGCCACCGTGGTTGGAAACGATGACGCCATCCGCCCCTGCCGCGACCGCCTGGCGGGCATCTTCCGGATGCAGCAGGCCCTTCACCACCAGCGGCCCCGCCCAATGCCGGCGCAGCCAGGCGAAGTCCTGCCAGGCCAAGCTGCGGTCCATGGCGCGGGCGAGCAGCGCCGCCTGCGCCTGGGTGGAGAGCCGGGCGCCCTGCTCAGCCGCCAGGTTGGCGAAATCCGGCATGGGCGCAAACAGCTGGCGCAGGCTCCAGGCCGGATGACGGCAGAGGTCGGCAGCCAGCCGCAGCGAGGGCTTGAAGGGCACGCGGAAACCATTGCGCAGATCGCGCGGGCGGCGGCCGCTCACCGCCACATCCACCGTCAGCACCAGCACCTTGTAGCCGGCGGCGCGGGCGCGCGCCAGCATGTGTTCGGCGATGCCGCGGTCGGACATCACATAGAGCTGCAGCCACAGGCTGGCATCGGCCTGCTGCCGCACCGCTTCCAGCCGCATGTTGGAGGCGGTGGACAGGCAGAAGGGCACGCCGGCACGGCCGGCGGCGCGGGCCAGCATGGCGTCGCCGCCCGGGCGGTAGAGGGCGTTGAAGCCGGTGGGCGCAACCGCATAGGGCCGGGCCCAGCGCTCGCCGAAGACTTCGACGGCGCTTTCCACCCGGCCGGTGTCGCGCAGCGCGCGCGGCAGCAGCAAGGTGTGCTCCAGCGCGTGGAGGTTGCGGCGCAGGCCGCTTTCGTCCTCGGCGCCACCTTCCAGGTAGTCGAACACGAAGCGCGGCAGGTGGCTGCGGGCGCGGTCGCGCAGGTCGTCCAGGCAGGCGAGCATGGGTTTCTCCTCAGGCTGGCAGCAAGGCGCGCAGCGCCTCCGGCAGCGCCACCGCCTTGATGCGCTCCGGGTCTTCGGGGTGGCGGGTGGCGAACACCCTCACCTCGGTGCATTCCAGCAGCAGTTCGTCACCGCGGTGCACGCTGTGCGTCATGACGAAGCTCTTCTGCCGCCATTCGCTGATGCGGCTGCGTACTTCGATGCGCTGGCCGTAGCGCGCCGGGCGCAGGAAACGCGCCTGGGTGTCCACCAGCGGCGTGCCGATGATGCCGTTGTGCGGCGTCAGCTCGCGCCACTCCGGCAGGCCGTAGGCGCGGAAGTAGTGTCGGGAAGCGGCATCCATCCAGCGGAAGTAGTTGGGGAAATAGACGATGCCGGCGGGATCGCAGTCGCCGAACTCGACCTCGGTGGCGTAGTGCTGGGTATCGTTCATCGTTCGCGGCGGAAAAGGATTGAAAGAGGGCGCCGCGGGAGCCGGCGGAGCGCGGCTCGCCGACGGGGCGACGCAGCCGCCCTGGGGCCCGGCCGCCCTGCGGCGGCCGGGCCGGCGACGGCTCAGCGTGCCTTCAGCAGGGTGCGGGCTTCGTCCAGCAGGCCCTGGCCATTGGCGCCCTTGGCGCTGGCTTCCTTCACCCATTCCTCGGCCACGCCGGCGGAGGCCTTCACCCAGCGCTCGTACTCGGCGGCGCTGAGGGTGACGAAGGTGTTGCCGCGATCGCGGGCGATCTTGCGCGCGCCGTCGGCCGGCATGTCGAACACCTTGCCGGCGAAGCGCGAGGCTTCCAGGCCGCTGTTGGCGTCGATGACCTTCTTCAGGTCGGCCGGCAGGCTGTCGTACTTCGCCTGGTTCATGGCCATGACGAAGATGGTGTTGGACATCTTGGCCTCGCCCGCCGGCGTCTCCACGTGCACCTTGGTGATTTCCTGCAGCTTCAGCGGCGTCGCCACTTCCCACGGGATCATGGCGCCGTCCACCACGCCCTTGGCGATGGATTCCGGCACCGCCGGCGCCGGCATCTGCACCGGGATGGCACCCAGCGAGGTGATCATCTTGGAGGCGATGCGGGTGGGCGCGCGCAGCTTCAGGCCCTTCATGTCGTCCAGGGTCTTCACCTGCTTGCTGCCGAGATGGATCACCGCGCCATCGTGCACATGGGCGAAGATCAGCTTGGTGCCCTTGAACTCGTCCAGCGCGTTCTTCTGGATGTACTCCCACAGCGCCGGGCTGCTGGCCTCGCCGCCCAGGGTCATGAAGGGCAGCTCGAACACTTCGGACTTGATGAAGCGGCCGGCCTGGTAGGTGGGCACCGTCCAGATGATGTCGGCCACGCCGTCGCGCGCCTGGTCGAATAGCTGTGCCGGCGTGCCGCCCAGCTGCATCGAGGGATAGATCTGGCATTTGAGGCGGTCGCCGGACTCCTTGGCGATCTTCTCGCACCAGGGCGTGATCAGGTTCTGGTGGGCGTTGGACGCCGGGCTCAGGAAGTGATGCACCTTCAGCACCACCTGCTGCGCCTGGGCGCCGCCGGCGGCCAGCACCAGCGCCGCCGCGGCGGCCAGGGTCGCCAGGCGCGGCCGGCGGATGGCGGTCTTGCTATCGATCTTTTCCATGTCTCACTCCTCCTTTGTTATGTGCTGCGGGTGTCACTTGAATGCATGAACCAGGTACAGCGAAATGCCGGGCATCAGCAGCAGCAGCACGATGCGCAGCAGATCCGAGGCCAGGAAGGGCATCACGCCCTTGAAGGTCTCCTTCAGCGGCACGTCCTTGGCGAGGCGGTTGATGATGTACACATTCATGCCCACCGGCGGATGCACCAAGCCGATCTCCACCACCATCAGCGCCAGGATGCCGAACCAGATCGACTTGTCGGTGTGCGACATGCCGTAGAAGTCCAGCCCCATCACCATCGGGTAGAAGATGGGGATGGTGAGCAGGATCATCGCCAGCGAGTCCATGACGCAGCCGAGGAAGATATAGGTCACCAGGATCATGACCATCACCAGCATGGGCGACAGGCCGCTCTCCTTCACCGTGTTGGCGAGATCGGCCGGCAGCTGCGACAGCGCCAGCGCGGTGTTGAGCATGTCCGCGCCCAGCAGCACCAGGAAGATCATGGCGGTGGCGTGGGCGGTGCCCATCATGCTTTCCATGATGCCGCGCAGGCGCATGCCGCCGCTGATCACCGCCAGCAGGCCGCAGGCGGCGGCGCCGATGGCGGCGGCCTCGGTCGGGTTGGCCCAGCCGCCGTAGATGCCGACGATGACCACCACGAACACCAGCAGCACCGGCAGCACCCGCAGCAGGCAGCGCAGCCGCTCCGCCCAGTCCTCCCGCGGGCCGGCCGGGCCGGCGGCCGGGTTGATGCGGACGATGATGGCGATCACCGCCATGTAGCCCACCATCGCGATCACGCCCGGCAGCACCGCCGCCATGAAGAGATCGCCGATGGACTCCTGGGTGAGGATGGCGTAGATCACCAGCGGCACCGAAGGCGGAATCATGATGCCCAGCGTGCCGCCGGCCGCCAGCGCGCCGGTGGACAGCGCACCGGAGTAGCCGAAGCGGCGCAGTTCCGGCAGCGCCACCTGGCCCATGGTGGCGGCGGTGGCCAGGGAGGAACCGCAGATGGCGCCGAAGCCGGCACAGGCGCCGATGGAGGCGATGGCCATGCCGCCGCGCTTGTGACCCATGAAGGCGGCGACGAAGCGGAACAAGGCCTTGGACAGGCCGCCGTGGGTGGCGAACTGCCCCATCAGCAGGAAAAGCGGGATGACGATGATGTCGTAATTCGAAAGCCGCGCGTACGCCAGGTTCTTCAGCGAATTGAGCAGCGGCAGCGTGCTGTCGGTGAGATAGACGTAGCCGCCGGCGCCCACCATGAACATGGCGATGCCGATGGGTACCCGCACCACCAGCAGCGCCATCAGGATGGCGAACATCAGCAGGCCTACGGTGAATCCGCTCATTGCCGGCCCTCCCGCATCGCCGCGAGGTGGTGGCAGGCCATGTAAAGGCCGGCGGCCGTCAGCAGGATGAAGCCGGGCACCATCAGCGCCTGCGCCACCCAGACCGGCCAGCCAAGAATGGGCGAGGTTTCGCCCACCTCGCGGATGGACATCGCCCCCACCCAGGTGCGCCAGGTGAGCAGCGCGCCGAACCCCGCGATCAGCAACGAGCCGACGGCGTCCAGCGCCAGCACCTTGCGCCGCGCCATGTGGGCGGTGAAGAAATCCACCTTCACATCGCCGTGGATCAGGTGGCAGTAGGCGAAGAAAGAGGCGGCGGCGAAGGCGGCGCACATCTGCAGCACCTCCATGTCGCCCGGCACCGCCCAGCTGAACAGCTTGCGGCCGACGATGGAGACCAGCGACATCACTACCAGCCCGGTGAAGATCAGGCCGCCTATCACCGCCATCGCCTTCGCCGCTCCCAACAGCATCCGCCCCAGCGGGCCGAACGCCTCCGAGCCGGCCTCTGGGCCGGCCTCCAATGCTTGCAGTTCCTGCACGTGTCTCCTCCTGGCTCCGCCTTGTGGTTATGACCGCTTGGCGCCCCCGGAGCCTTATCGGGGCATGTTCCGTGTTCGTGGCGGCCTGCCGGCTTCGGTTGAGCCGCATGCAGCCGCCGGCCGCCGCATCAATCCAGCCCGCGGCCCGCCTTGAGGTTGCCGTCCACCACGCGCAGCAGCGCCAGCAGCGCGCGGGTGTTGGGCACAGCCACGCCGAGGCGGTCTGCCGCCGCCACCACCGCGCCGTTGATGGATTCGATTTCGGTCTGCCGGCCGGCCAGCACGTCCTGCAGCATCGAAGGCTTGTGGCCGCCGTGCGCTTCCAGCGCATGCTCGACCAGCGCGCGCACCTTGGGGCCGTCGGCGGCAATGCCGGCGGCCCGGGCCACCGCCACCACCTCGTCCACCACCGCCAGCGCCAGCGCGCGCGCCACCGGCACCGCCGCCACGCCGCCGACCACGCTGCGGGTGGCGGAGCAGATGCTGTTCAGCGCGCCGTTGAAGGCCACCTTCTCCCAGATGGAGACATGCACGCCGGGATCGACGTCGCACACCAGGCCGGCGCCGTTGAGCGCGGCGGCGATGGCGTTCAGCTCGGGTGAGGCGGCGCCGTCGGCGCTCATCATGTGGATCACGCCCGGCCCGTGGGACTCGACATGGCCGGGGCCGGCGAGGTCGCCGGGGTAGGTGGTCATGCCGACGATGATGCGTTGCGGCGCGACGAATTCGCCGATGGCCTCCGCGTTGCCCAGGCCGTTCTGCAGGCTGAGCACCCAGGTGTCGGCGCCGAGCCGGCTGCGCACGCTTTCCAGCGCGGCGCGGGTGTGCAGCGTCTTGGTGAAGAGGATGAGCAGTTCGGGGCGGCCGTCGTATTCCTCCGGCCGCAGCGCGGGCAGCGTCACCCGGCACTCACCTTCGTCGGTCACCAGCTTCAGGCCGTGTTCATTGATGGCCGCCAGGTGGGCGGCGTTGACGTCCAGCAGTGTCACCGCGTGGCCAGCCAGCGCCAGCCTGGCGCCAAACAGCGATCCCATTGCGCCCGCGCCGAGTACGGCGATCTCCAGGCTCTTTCCAGTCATGCGTGCTCTCCCTGTGGGGGCGGAATCTGCCGTTCCTGTCCCCTCTTCATCTCATCGCCCCGCCGCGCTGCCGGCCTTGCGCGTCAGCCACACCACCGGCTGCGCCTTCACCGGCCGCGGCGGAGCCCCGTTGCCGATCAGCACGCGGTCCAGGGCCTGACCGCCTTCGTCCGCCAGGGCCGCTTCCCGTGCCTTGCGCACCGCCTCGGCCTTGGCCTCGGGCGGCATCGCCACGGCGGCGAGGTGGTCCAGGATGTGGGCCAGGTTCTCGCGACCGCGATCGTTGGTCGAACCATAGCCCTTCACCAAACGACCGCATAGCGCGATCTCCAGCGCGCAGCGCCAGTCCTGCGCGGCGGCGTTGCGGATCTGCGTCAGCCAGTGTTCGATCATGGCCTGCTCGCGGCCGAAGCGGACGCCGCGGCGGCGCAGGCCGCGCAGCCCGGCGAGGAAGCGCAGCGCCAGGAAGCCGCTGACGCTGGTGGTGGACAGGTGCAGCGAGAAGCCGAAAGGCGGCTTGCCGGCGGCACGGCGGCGCGCCTCCCAGCGCACCAGCCGGCGCTCCAGGCCGGGCGGCAGCAGGCCGGCGATCTCCGGGATGCCGGGCTTGAACAGGTCGACGATGCGCAGCAGGTCGCCCTCGCCCGCCTTCACCTCGCTGCGCACGCGGGAGAAGCGGCTGGCGCTGCACTTGAGGCGGGCGACGCGCACGATGTCGTCGAAGGCCATCCACAGGGCGAGGAAGCGGGCGGTTTCCCGCGTCAACGCATAGCCGTTGAGGGCGGCGGGGTCGCTGCGGCGCTCGGCCTCCAGCACCTGGCGCACGCGCTCCAGGTAGAGGCGGCCGTAGGCGGCGTCCTGGTAGTCCTGCACGCGGGCGAGGCCGGGCACCAGCATGTCCTGCACCTCGGCGGGGAAGCCGTCGATGGCGCCCGTAGGTGCGGCGGCCGCGGCCGGCGGCGCCACCGCTTCCGGCTCGCCGCCGGCGCGCACCACGTCCCAGGCGCGGGCGAAGCCGCGCAGGCTGGCTTCCACGCCACGGCCGGATTCGCGTACCACCCGCTCCCATTCCTCGCGGGCGAAGGGCAGCAGGCCGCTGGCGGCGATGGCGCCGAACATCACCGCGCTGGGCGCGGTGCCGGCGGCGCGGGTGGCGGCGGCGATGTCGAAGGCGATGCAGCGCTGGCTGTGGCGATGCAGCGTCTCCACCAGCGCGGCTTCGTCCATGCGGCCGTCGCCCATCTGCATGCGCTCGGCGGTGGTCAGGGTGCGGGAGGTGGAGGCGATGACCAGGCTGCGGTCCGGGCTCACCAGGCCGTTGGCAACATAGCGCACCGCTTCCAGCAGTTCCGAGGCGATGAACAGATCCACCCCGCCGGGCGCCGGCGCCAGGCTGAGTATCGGCCGGCGGCCGCCGAGCACGGCCAGCGGTTCCGGGTGGATCTCGACGTAATAAGTGGTGGCGCCGGTGCGCTGGGCGACGCCGGGAATGGAGGTGCTCTGGGCGTAGTAGCCGCAGCGCAGCGCCACTTCCACCAGCCACTCGGCGAGCACGCCACCGCCTTCGCCGCCGAGGGCGGCGATCAATACCGTGTAAGGCCGCCCGGCGGGCCGGGCGGGAAAGGTGCTGCTGCTCTGCTGTTGGAGTTGGGCGGTGTGCGGGCTCATTGCGGCCTCTGGTTTTCGGTTGCGGTGCTACGGGTGTCCGGTGACGCGGGCGCGGCGCGGTGGCGACGCCCGGTGCTCATGGCGCGTGAGAGTTCGAGGGAGCGGCGCATCGTCCTCTCACGCTGGCTGCAGCAGGCCGATCACCGCGCTGCGCAGGCGGGCCAGCAGGCGTTCGCCCAAGCGCGGGTTCTGCACCACTTCGCCACGATAGAAGGAGGGGCACAGGGTGGCGGCGTGGGCGTTCTCGCCACACAGGCCGCAGCCGACGCAGCCGTCTATCACCGTCGCCACCGGGTCCACCCGCAGCGGGTCGGGGCTGTCCTTCAGCGTCAGCGTGGGGCAGCCGGAGAGGCGGATACAGGAGTGGTCGCCGGAGCAGACATCTTCGTCCACGCCGTACTTCACCCGCTCCACCCGCTCGCCGCGCTTGAGCTTGCCAGCGATCCAGGGCTTCACCCGGCGCTGGCGCTCCAGCTGGCATTCGCCCTCGGCGATGATGACCTTGAGGCCGGCGAAGTCGGTGGTGAAGGCCTCCTCCAGCGTCTTCTTCATTTCCTCGACGCGGTAGCTGTGCACCACCTTCAGCCACTGCACGCCGATGCCGCGCAGCGTGGTCTCTATGGTGACGTTGCGGTCCACCAGGCTCTGGTGCTTGTTCGGCGCCTTGGCCTTCACCTCGTCGTCCGGCGTGGAGATGATCTCCTGGGTGCCGGTGGCCGAGGTGTAGCCGTTCTTCAGGATCAGCAGCACCGCGTCGTCGCCGTTGAACAGCGCCGACTCCACGCCGGTGAGCAGGCCGTTGTGCCAGAAGCCGCCATCGCCCATCACCGACAGGGTGCGCCGCTTCATCATCGGCGACACGCCGGCGCGGCTGGCCAGGCTCATGCCGTAGCCGAGAATGGTGTGGCCCATGGAGAAGGGCTCGAAGGTGGCGAAGGCGTGGCAGCCGATGTCGGCGGCCACGTGCACCTTGCCCACCTCCTGCTGCGCCAGCTTCACCGCCGAGAACACCGGCCGCTCCGGGCAGCCGATGCAGAAGCCGGGCGGCCGCGCCGGCAGCGGCTCCGCCAGCTCGGCCGCCACCTTCTCGCGGCGGGCGACAATGTCGTCCAGCCACTGCTTGCCGCCGGCCAGCGGCAGCTCGGGCGCATGGCGGCCGACGAAGGCGGCGAGGCCGCCGGCGATGGCTTCCACCGAGTATTCGCCGGCCATCGGCAGCACGTCCTTGCCGTGCAGCGCGGTGTCTATGCCGAGGCGGCGCAGGATCACCGCCACCTCCTGCTCGATGAACTCCGGCTGGCCTTCCTCCACCACCAGCACCGCACGCTTGTCGCGGCAGAAATCGGCGATCTGCTCCGGCGCCAGCGGATAGGTGACGTTGAGGTTGAGGATGGGCAGCTCGCTGTCGCCGAAGGCATCGGCGAGGCCGAACTGCTGCAGCGCGCGGATCAGCGCGTTGTAGATGCCGCCCTGGACGATGAGGCCGAGATCCTCACGCTTGCCGGGGAAAAGCTCGTTGAGGCCGTGTTCGACGATGTAGCGCCGCGCCGCCGGCAGGCGCTCGGCGCTCTTCAGCTTTTCGTGGCGGAAGGTGGCCGGCGGATGGGCGAGGCGGCCGTAGTCGAAGGCCGCCGGGTCTTCCATCAAGTGGCGGCTGGACACCGCCGGGGCGATGTTGTCCTTGCACTCGAAGCTGCCACGCACGTGACAGGCGCGGATGCGCAGCTGCAGGAAGGCCGGCGTGTTGGCCGCCTCCGACAGGGCGAAGCCCTCTTCCACCATGCGCACCATCACCTGCAGATCCGGCCGCGGATCGATCAGCAGCATGGAAGACTTCAGCGCGAAGGCGTAGGTGCGCTCCTGGATCACGCTGGCGCCGTCGCCGTAGTCCTCGCCGACCACGATCAGCGCGCCGCCGGTGATGCCGGGCGAGGACAGGTTGGAGAGCGCGTCCGCCGCCACATTGGTGCCGACCACCGACTTCCAGGTCACCGCGCCGCGCAGCGGGTAGTGGATGGAAGCACCTAGCATGGCTGCGGCGGAGGCCTCGTTGGAACAGGCCTCCACATGCACGCCCAGCTCGGACAGGTAGTCGCCCGCCTGCACCATCACGTCCAGCAGGTGCGACACCGGCGCGCCCTGGTAGCCGCCGACGTAGGCCACGCCGGACTGCAGCAGCGCCTTGGTGATTGCCAGGATGCCCTCGCCGTGGAAGGTGGTGCCGGCGCCCTGCCTGAGTTGCTGCACCTCTTTGTTGAAAGATACTTCCATCGCGCCGCGTCTCCTGATTCGCCGTGTTCGTCCGGCGGTGATGAACTATAGAATCGGCGAGTTAATGCATCCATTAGTTAAATTTAGTTTCCGATATTCATCAAATTCATATCACGCCATGGACTTGAAATTGCTGCAGGTTTTCAACGCGGTGCACAGCGAAGGCAGCGTCAGCCGCGCCGCCGACAGGCTGGGGCTGTCGCAGCCAGCCATCAGCCACGCCCTGCGCCGGCTGCGGCTGGAGCTGAAGGACCCGCTGTTCGTGCGCGTGCCCGGCGGCGTCGCGCCCACGCCCAAGGGCGAGCGCCTGGCCTTTTCGGTGGCGCATGCGCTGGCCGGGCTGGAGAAGGCCATCCACGAGGCCAGCCATTTCGACCCGCCGACCTCGGAGCGCACCTTCCGCCTGTACATGACCGACATCGGCGAGCTCACCTTCCTGCCTTACATCATGGAAGCGCTGCAGGCGCAGGCGCCGCGGCTGCGGGTGGAAGTGGACCAGGTGGCGCTGACGCAGATCATGCCGGCGCTGGAAAGCGGTGCGCTGGACCTCGCCATCGGCTACCTGCCGCGGCTGTCGGAAGTGGCCCAGCACACTATCGTGGTCGAACGCTACGTGGCGGTGGTGGGCAAGCACCATCCGCTGGCGAACGAGACGCGCGAGCCCTCGCTGCTGCATCGGCTGGACTATGCGGTGGTGCGCTCCCACTCGGAAACCCGCCGCCAGCTGGAGCGCCTGCAGCTGGAAGACCGGGTGCGCCTTACCCTGCCCCACTTCCTGGTGCTGCCCGCCCTGCTCGCCCGCACCGACCTCGCCACCCTGGTGCCCTACCGCCTCGCCCGCCATTTCGTCGAGCACGACGAGGCGGTGATCCTGGACGGCCTGTTCGAATCCTCGCCGCTGGAAGTCGGCCTGCACTGGTACTGGCGCATGGAGAACGACCCCGGCCACCGCTGGCTGCGGGAACTCATCATCGGCCTGTTCGACGAGACCGGAGGCGGTGCCGCCCACCCTGCCGGACGCTGAGCGGCGGGTGAGCGCCAACAATGCAAGGACAGCGATGCATTCCCACCGATACAATTGGACTTCCGTCCAATGCGAGCCCAAGCGCGGCAGCCGGCGCGGAACTGCTCCGCAGCCTCCGCCCTGGTACTCAAGCGAGTACCCGGCATAAAGCCAGACCGCGCACTCATCCGCGTACCCAACCCCATCCTCGCTCCAGTGTCCGTCCTCGACCTGCGCACCCTCTTCGTCGCCGCCGTCAGCTTGGCCGCCCTCGCCGCGGGCGCCTTCTGGCTGACGCACAAGCGCTACCCCGGCACGCCAGGGCCGGGCGCGTGGGCGGGCGCGCACCTGCTGTTCGCCATCGCCAGCCTGCTGGCAGCGCTGCGCGGCCACATCTGGGACGGCATCTCCATCGTCCTCGCCAACAGCTGCTGGGTGTTCGCCTACGGCCTGCTCGCCTATGGCCTGCGCCGCTTCCGCGGCCTGCGGGCCAACGCCACCCTGCAGATGACGTTGCCGACCGTGGTCACCGCCGTCGCCCTGCTGCTGCTGTGGCTGCCGCAGGATCTGCTCAACCTGCGCACCGTGCTGATGTCGCTGGTGCTCGGCGGCCAGCAGGCCCTCATCCTGCATGACCTGCGCCGCTCCCGTCCGGCGGTGCGCACCACCACCGAGACGGTGCTCACCGCGGTACTGCTTTGCAGCGTGATCTCCCACCTCGGCCGCATCGTGGCCACGCCGTGGGATGCCGCCGCGCCGCCCTTCTTCGGCCAGGGCGAACTCACCAGCGCGCTGATGCTGTGGTCCATGCTGCTCAATTGCGGCCTCATCCTCTGCCTGCTCACCCTGGTCACCGACCGCCTGCAGGCCGACCTCAGCCGCCTGGCGGCACGCGATCCACTCACCCACCTGCTCAACCGCCGCGCCTTCCGCGCCGAAGCCGAGCGCGAGATTTCCGACGCGGTGCGCAACAAGCTGCCGGTGACGCTGATGATGCTGGACCTGGACCATTTCAAGGCCCTCAACGACCGCCACGGCCACCAGGGCGGCGACGAAGCCCTGCTGCGGCTGGCCCGCATCCTCAAGAGCGAACTGCGCCAGCACGACCTCGCCGCCCGCTACGGCGGCGAAGAGTTCTGCGTGATGCTGCCCGGTACCGGCCTGGCGCCGGCGCGCGACGTGGCGGAACGCCTGCGCCGCGCCTGCGAGGAAGAAAGCCGCCACACCCGCGGCACCACCGTCAGCATCGGCCTCACCCTGCTGCCGCCGGGCCCCGAGAGCCTCAACCGCGCGCTCAAGGCCGCCGACCACGCGCTGTACGAAGCCAAGCGCAACGGCCGCAACCGGGTGGAGGTGCATTCGGAACCGATCGCCGAAAAGCCGGCCTCACACGTATAGGGCCCGCGAATGGAGCCCTGGCGCAAGCGCGGCAGGCCACCCCGCCCGCTGCGGCTTGCAGTTCCACCCAAGCCCCCACATGCGGCCCCGGGGGCCGACGGCGGCATCCGGCCGATGCCATCGAGGCATGACGATTTCCCCATGGCCAGGTGTTACACCTGCCCCAAAAACGCCCCTTATTGCGCTGGCCGAGCGATAATGGCGGGCTGCGGTAAAAACGGATCCGAATCAATGAAGCGTGTAGATGACTTTCGCCTGCGTCTGGGCAGCCACGAGGTGGTTCCCATCATGGTGGGCGGCATGGGGGTCGACATCTCGACCGCCGAACTCTCCCTCGAAGCGGCGCGCCTGGGAGGGATAGGCCACATCTCCGACGCGATGATTCCCACGGTGTCCGACCGCCGCTACAACACCAAGTACGTCAAGAACAAGCTGCAGCAGTACAAGTTCAACGTCGCCAACTCCGACAAGTCGGTGGTGCAGTTCGACCTCGGCCTGCTCGCCGAGGCCACCGCGCTGCACGTGGGCAAGACCATGGAGGCCAAGCGCGGCCCCGGCCTGGTGTTCATCAACTGCATGGAAAAGCTGACGATGAACGCGCCCAAGGACACCCTGCGGGTGCGCCTGAAGGCGGCGCTGGACCACGGCATCGAAGGCATCACCCTGGCCGCCGGCCTGCACCTGGGCTCCTTCGCCCTGATCCAGGACCACCCGCGCTTCAACGACGTCAAGCTCGGCATCATCGTCTCCTCGCTGCGCGCGCTGCAGCTCTTCCTGAAGAAGAACGCCCGCACCGGCCGCCTGCCCGACTACGTGGTGGTCGAAGGCCCGCTGGCCGGCGGCCACCTCGGCTTCGGCATGGACTGGGCGAAGTACGACCTCGCCGCCATCGTGATCGAGATCCGCGACTGGCTGAAGGCCGAGCAGCTGGACATCCCGCTGATCCCGGCCGGCGGCATCTTCACCGGCACCGATGCGGTGAACTTCCTCGAACTCGGCGCCGCCGGCGTGCAGGTGGCCACCCGCTTCACCGTCACCCAGGAATGCGGCCTGCCGGAAAACGTGCAGCAGGAATACTTCAAGGCTGGCGAGAACGACATCGAGGTCAACCAGACCTCGCCCACCGGCTACCCGATGCGGATGCTGAAGAACAGCCCCTCCATCGGCGACGGCATCCGCCCGAACTGCGAAGCCTACGGCTACCTGCTGGACGCCAGCGGCAACTGCCAGTACATCGAGGCCTACAACCGCGAAGTGGCCGCCCACCCGGACGCGCGCCGGGTCAAGGTGTACGACAAGACCTGTCTGTGCACCCACATGCGCAACTTCGAGTGCTGGACCTGCGGCCACTACACCTACCGGCTGAAGGACACCACCCGCCGCAACGAGGACGGCAGCTACCGCATCCTCACCGCGGAGCATGTGTTCCACGACTACCAGTACAGCACCGACGGCAGCATCGCCCTGCCGAAGGAATAAAGCCGCAGGGGCGGCGCCGCAAGGCGCCGCCTTCCTGCCGGCGACGGCTGTTTCCGCCTCGCTGCAGCCGGCCCCGCGCCGCACCCGCGGACTCGGCCCGCCCGCCTTCCCCTCCCCCTGCAGACACTTTCCAAGGGATTCCGCCATGCCCTATCGCCCCATCGTCGCCACCCTGGGCTATGTGCTCTCGCCGGACCGCAAGCAGGTGCTGATGATCCACCGCAACGCCCGGCCGGACGACCACCACCTCGGCAAGTACAACGGCCTGGGCGGCAAGCTGGAAGCGGACGAGGACGTGGTGGCCGGCCTGCGCCGCGAGATCCGCGAGGAAGCCGGCATCGAATGCGAGGCGCTGTCGCTGCGTGGCACCATCAGCTGGCCGGGCTTCGGCAAGAACGGCGAGGACTGGTTCGGCTTCATCTTCATCGTCACCGCCTTCTCCGGCACCCCGCTGGAGCGCAACCCGGAAGGCACGCTGGAGTGGGTGGAGATGGAACGCCTGGGCACGCTGCCGATGTGGGACAGCGACCGCGAATTCCTGCCGCTGGTGTTCGACGCCAATCCCCGCCCCTTCCACGGCGTCATGCCCTACCAGAACGGCCGCATGCTGTCCTGGAGTTACTCCCGCGTCTGACGGCCTTGGCCGACGGGCCACCAGCACGGCGGCCCGCGCCCTTCCGCCCCGGCCGCCGCTGGCACCATCCCTGCTTTTGCAGGCTCGTCCCGAACTCCCGCACGAGCCGACCATGCTGTCCAACGAAGAAGCCCGCGCCCGCCTCGCCACCCACCCGCTGCCGGCCAACCCCTGGGTGCAGGCGAGCGACAACGCCATCCTGATCCATGCCGAATACACCGACACCATAGAGCGCATGCTGCGCTGGGTGCCGCAGACGCGCTGGAGCGCGCGGCGGCGCTGCTGGATCGTGCCGCTGTCCGGGCTGGAGCTGGTGCGCTCCATCCTGCCCGAGCTGTGCCGCCTGGCGGAGGCGATGCAGGACACGCCGGTTGCGCCGGAAGCCGTGGCACCGGAAGGCAGCGGCGACACACTGGATGAGACCGAGGCGCGCCACCTGTTCCGCGACTCCGCCCGCCTGCTCTACGGCAGCGACTGGCAGCGCGACACCGCGCGGGCGCTGGGGCGGGAGGAAGCGGCGCTGGCGCGCTGGCTGCTGGGCGAAGGGGTAATGGAAGCGCCGCCCGCCATCCTGCTGGCGGAAATGCTGGCGCTGATGCAGCGGCGCGCGGCCAACATCGCCAATGCGGCGGATGCGCTGGCGCGGCGGATGGAGCGGGCCGGCCAGGCCGCGGGCGCGACCGGGGACGACAGGGAGAACGTGGCCGCGGGCTGAACCAAGCCCATAGCCGCCGCGACACCGGGCAGCGGGCCCGGAGCGGCGGCGCACACCGGGCCTGCCTTGCTGCTGCGCCGCCCGGCGCGGCAGCCTCACCTCAGATCAGCCGCACCTCGTCCGGCCGCGCGGTGAAGGCCACGCCGTCCGCCCGTTCGAACAGCTCCACCGGCACCTCGAACACGAACTGGTTCTCGAACCAGGCGCGGGCGTAGGGCAGGAAGGCCGGCGCGGAGGCGAGCTCCAGCAGGGTTTCGCCGCCGGCACAGAGCGCCGCGCCGAAACCGCTGTTGGCACCCAGCGGCACGTTGTCGTCGCCGAATACTTCGAACTGCACGAAGAGCTTGGCCGACTCGACACCGCCCTCGCTCGCCTTCACCCCGGTCACCCGCAGGTTCTGGTAGCGGCGGCCGGCCTTGCCATCGTCCAGCAGCTGGATGAACTCGTGCAGCTTCCCCTTCTTGATCGCGGTGCCTTCCGCCACCGGCACGCCCAGCTGGGTAATGCCCAGCCCGGTGGGCTTGGCGGTCTTCAATTCGATCACGGTCCTGTTCTCGGCCAATGCGGGCATCTTTGCTCTTCCTCGTTTCGATTGCGACAAGCACGCGGCGAATGCACGACATGCACCGGCGCGCCAGCGGCCGCGGGGCCCGCGGCCGGCGCGCCAGGCTGGCTTCTAGCAGTTTCGATGCCACAGGCGGAGAGCTTCCCGGCCCGCGCGCACCCGTCCGGCAATGGATTGCCAAGCGCCATCCACGCTGAGCGCACCAGCGCGTTCAAGGTGAACGGCGGGCAGCGGAGCCCTCCGCCTCTCTCCCGCCGGACATGATCATCAATGCCTAGGGCATGAAATATGCCACGGGGCATAAGCGCCCGGCCGGCTACACTCCACCCACTTCCGATACGGACCCCATCATGAAACTTGTCTTGCTGAGCGCCATTCTCGCCGGCTCGGCCCCTTTCGCCCATGCACAGGCATACAAATGCGTTTACGGGAATGGGACGGTGAGCTATCAGGACCAGCCCTGCGTCCAGCCCGGCAGCCATGCCGAGATACGGGTGATCCAGCCCACGCCTGAGCAGCGCCGGGACGCGCAACTCCGTGCCCGCCAGGACGCCTTGCGCGCGCAACTGCTGGACCTCCAGGAGGAAGAAATCGCACGGCGGCGCGCGCAGCTGGAAGAAAGCGAAGCCCGCCGCGCGGCGGCCTCGCCCTCCGCCCGTCCGCGCACCGAAGCGGACAAGTGCGCCGATTACCGCGAACGCCTGGCCGACGCCCAGTACTGGCAGAAACGCTTCCTGCACCCAGCCAACATCCAGCGGGAAGAGGAAAAGGCCAGGCATTACGACGAACGGGCCTTCTTCGAATGCAAAGCCTCCGACCGGCCCTCGGTTTTCGACAAGAAGTGAGTCAATTCCCGCCGTCGTCTCCCTCACCCGGCGCTAGCCAGCGGCGGGATCAGGAGTAAGCGGAGCCGTCGCCCTCCTCCGCCGGCGGCGCGATGCCGTAGCGCCACATGCGGCGGTAGAAGGTGGAGCGCGACATGCCCAGCTGGCGCGCCGCCGCGCTGATGTGCCAGCCGGTGCGCTGCAGGGCGTCGAGGATTTCCGCCTTGCCGGCGGTGTCGCGTTGCGGCACGGCGGCGCCGGGCAAGGGCGGCGGCGCGGCCGGGTGCAGGGCCTGCAGGCTCTCCGGCAGATGCGCCAGCGTCAGCGTGGCGCCGTCGCATACCGCCACCGCGAAGCGCAGCACGTTGCGCAGCTCGCGCACATTGCCCGGCCAGTGGTAGGCGCGCAGGCGCTGCTCCACCTCGGCGGAGAGGGCGATGCGGCGGCCGCACTGCTCGGCCTCCTCTTCCAGGATGCGGGCGATCAGGGCGTCGATGTCGGCGCGCTCGCGCAGCGGCGGCAGGCGGAAGGTGGCGGCGTTCAGGCGATAGAGCAGGTCTTCGCGGAACAGGCCCTGGGCCACCATGGATTCGAGGTTGCGGTGGGTGGCGCAGACCACATGGAGATCCACCCGCTCCGGCTCGCTCGCGCCCAGCGCCATCACCTCGCCCTCGGCCAGCACCCGCAGCAGGCGGGTCTGCAGCGCCAGCGGCATGTCGCCGATCTCGTCCAGGAACAGGGTGCCGCCGCTGGCGAGCTGGACCTTGCCCGGGCAGCCCTTGTTGCGGGCGCCGGTGAAGGCGCCCTCGCGGTAGCCGAACAGCTCGCTCTCGATCAGGCTCTCCGGAATCGCCGCGCAGTTGAGGGCGACGAAGGGCTTGTCGCGGCGCTTGCTGTAGCGGTGGATGGCGCGGGCGAAGGCCTCCTTGCCGGCGCCGGTCTCGCCGTTCAGCAGGATGGGCACCCGGCTGTCGGCCAGCCGCTTGATGCGCTCTATGCTGGCGGCCACGCCGGGATCGGCGCTGGTGAGGGCGCTGAAACCGTCATCCTCGCGCGGGCGGCCGCGGCCGACGGTGGCGCGGGCACGAGTCACCGACGGCGCCCGCAGGTGCAGCTGGAAGAAGCCGCCGGTGGCGTGGCAGCGCACCTGCATCGGCACGCCGGGGTGTTCATGGGCGTGGCGCAACAGGCTCTCGGCGTCGGCGTCCAGCAGGTCGCCGATGCCGCCCGGCGGCTGGGACAGTCGCGCCAGGTGCCGGCGCAGCCGCCGGGCGGCATGGACGATGCGGCCATCGCCATCCAGCGCCAGGTACAGGCCTTCATCCACCCCCCAGTCGTCCCCCGCCGGACACAGCCGCACCAGCCAGTTGCCGCGGCAGGCTTCGGCGAACACCGCGTTCTCGATCAGCGCAGCGTTCTGCGCCACCAGGCGGTACACCAGCGACTGGCTGCGGCGTTCGTCCGGCGAGGACACCGCCGAAGCGTTGAGCACGCCCAACAGCTCGTCGTCCGGGCCGAAGATGGGTGCGGCGCTGCAGGTGATGCGCTCGTTGAGGGCGAGGAAGTGCTCCTGCTTGTGCACCAGGATGGGCGTGCGCTCGACGATGGCGGTGCCCACGCCGCAGGTGCCCTCCTCCTCCTCCGACCAGCAGGCGCCGAGGCGGAAACCGCGGCCGCGGTACTCCTGCTCCAGGCTGCCCTGGCCGCGGAAGTCTATGGTCCTGCCCCCGGCGTCGGTCAGCAGCACGCAGTAACCGGAATCCCGCACCTGCTCATGCAGGCGATTGACGCCGGCCTGGGCAATGCGCAGGAAGGATTCCTCCCGCTCGCGCAGGTGGCGGCATTCGTCGGCGGTGAGGATGCGCGGCCGCGCCGGGCGGCCGGGGTCCAGCCGGTGCTGCTCGACCGAGCGCCGCCAGGAATCCTCCAGCTTGGTTGGGGAAAGTGCGTCCGCGCCTTCTTGGGCGGCTTCTCGCGAAAGCGCCTCGAGCGTCATCGCAGCGATGCTCATCGCCGGCCTCCTCCTTGGTCTCGTTCTCCTGCCGCCCGCCACTATCACGCAGCGCGTCCGGGGAGCTTGCAGGTGCATCAGAGGATAGCCGCAAGAAATAGGCCATTCAACCTACGAAACAAGTGCTATCGCCCAGCGCCGCGCCAGTGGCGGAATACCGGGCGGCGGCGGCCGTCCGCCAGCCGCCTCCCGGGCACTGCCCGCAGTGTGCCAGGGCCGTATCAGGGCGACCGGCTGACACAGGACTGACACATTCCTGCAACACAGCCGCCACCTGGGCGAGCTGCCGCCGCACGCCGGCACCCGCCCGGATTTTCCCTTTTCCGTCAATGGGCTGAGCATCCCCGCCCCCACCCCGCCAGCCACGCTGGCACAGGCCTTGCCCCTGCTGTCCGGCCAGAAGGCTGCGGCGCGAACGCAGCCCGGCATCGCGGCCGGCGCCGCCAGCCGCGATCACAACGCGACCAAGGAGGATGGAAAGGAATGGCTGATAGGGAACTCGAAGCGGGCTGCCCCTGCGCCAACGCACCGCAGGCGGAACCGGGCAGCCGGCGCGCGATGCTGGCGGCTTCGCTGGCGCTGGCGGTGGCCCCGCTGGTGCCGGGCGGCGCGGCCGCTGCCGACAACCCGCGCCGCGCCCGGCCCCAGGTGGGCGACGGCCTGGCCTACATGACCGGCGAGAAGGAGGGCCAGCAGATCACCCTGGCCGACCTCAAGGTGGGCGGCCCGCCGGTGCTGGCCTACCCGATGGACGTCTCCACCCAGACGGTGCGCGACGGCGCCCGCACCAACCTGCTGGCGCTGGTGAAGGTGGCGCCGGAGGAACTGCCGGAGAAGCTCCGCGCCGACGCCGCCGACGGCGTGCTCGCCTTCTCCGCCATCTGCACCCACTACGGCTGCCCGATCACCGAGACGCATCCCACCGGCGGCAAGCTGGTCTGCAACTGTCACGGCTCCACCTTCGACGTACTCAAGAACGGCGAGGTGGTGGCCGGCCCGGCCACCCGCCGGCTGGCCCACCTGCCGCTCAAGCAGGCCGGCAGCGCGCTGCTGGTGGCCGGCAACTTCGCCGGCCCGCTGGGGCCGCCGCAGCAGTAAGGCACGCGCAGCACCCGAGGAAGACGCGCCGCCGGCACGCGTTCCTGCCCGGCACATCACTTGAGCAACACCCACCCAAGGAAGGAGACAAAAATGAAAAGACTGCTATCGCTGACGGCCCTGGGCCTGGCCTTCGCGCCATTCCTGGCCGGCGCCGCCGGCGACTACAAGCCGGTCACCGCCCAGCGCCTGGCCAATCCCGAGCCGGAGAACTGGCTCATGACCAAGGGCAACTACCAGGGCTGGAGCTACAGCGCGCTGGACCAGATCACCACCGCCAACGTGAAGAAGCTCAAGCCTGTGTGGAGCGCCGCCACCGGCATGACTTCCGGCCACGAGGCGCCGGCCATCGTCAATGGCGACATGATGTTCGTCTCCACCCCGCGCAACCAGGTGCTGGCCTTCAACGCCAAGACCGGCCGCCTGCTATGGCGCTACAAGCGCGAGCTGCCGGAAGGCTTCGGCGCGCTGCACGTCACCAACCGCGGCGTGGCGCTGGCCGGCGACAAGGTGTACGTCGCCAGCCTGGACTGCATGATCACCGCGCTGGACGCCAAGACCGGCGCTAAGGTGTGGGAGTCCGAGGTGTGCGACTGGCAGAAGGACAGCGCCTACATCACCTCGGCGCCGCTGGTGGTCAAGAACGTCGTCATCGTCGGCCCCTCGGGCGGCGAGTTCGGCGTGCGCGGCTTCCTCAAGGCCTTCGACCTGGAGACCGGCAAGGAGGTGTGGACCCGCTACGCGGTGCCGGCGCCGGGCGAACCCGGCTCCGAAACCTGGCCGCAGGAAGGGCGCTGGAAGGATGCCTGGAAGAACGGCGGCGGCACCATGTGGATGCCGGGCAACTACGACGCCAAGAACGACGTCCTCTACTGGGGCGTGGGCAATGGCGCGCCCTGGCTGGGTGACCAGCGCCCCGGCGACAACCTCTACCTCGCCTCCGTGCTCGCCCTCAACCCCGACACCGGCGAAATCAAGGGCCACCACCAGTACCACTGGAACGACTCCTGGGACTGGGCCGGCATGAACGCGCCCACCCTGGTGGAGTTCGAGCGCAACGGCAAGAAGGTGCCCGGCCTCATCAGCGCCCAGCGCAACGGCTACATCTACTGGCTGGACCGCAAGCCGGACGGCAAGATCGACTTCAACAAGGCGCTGCGCTACGTGAAGCAGAACGTCTTCACCAGCATCGATCCCAAGACCGGCCGCCCCACCTACGACGAAGCCGGCAAACCCGGCACCGGCAAGACGGCAACCTACTGCCCCAGCCTGTGGGGCGGCAAGGACTGGCCCTTCGAGGCCTACAGCCCGAAGACCGGCATGCTCTACATCCCCTTCAACGACAACCACTGCATGACGCTCACCGGCAAGATCCAGGAGCGCATTCCGGGGCAATGGTCGGCCGGGGTGGAGATCACCGAGCTGAACCTGAAGGTGGACAAGAACGCGCCCTTCGTCGGCGGCATCCAGGCCTGGAGCGTGGACGGCGCCAAGGAGAACTGGCGCGAGACCTACGCCGCCTCGTGGAACTTCGGCTCGGTCATGGTCACCGCCGGCAACGTGCTCTTCGCCGGCGGCACCAACGACCGCATGTTCCGCGCCTATGACGCCCGCAACGGCAAGCTGCTGTGGGAGTTCCCCACCCCCTCCGGCATCATCTCGCCGCCCAGCAGCTACTTCATCGACGGCAAGCAGTACGTGGCCGTGGTCTCCGGCTGGGGCGTGGATGCGGCATGGATCCAGGGAAAGATGCATGACAGCCACGGTTGGGAGAAGCAGGTGCCCGAAGGCGGCTCCGTCTGGGTCTTCGCCCTCGAGGACTGAGCCCGCGGGCTCCGCCTGACCGCCGCGCGGCGCCGGCCTCGGCGCCGCCGGCCACCCCGATCCACACCCTCTGGAGACAACAACAATGATGCCTGTAAGGCAGGCCCCCTCACGCCGGGGCCAACCGAAACCGCAGCTGCTCGCCGCCACCTTGTTCGCCCTGGTGGCCGCCGGCACCGCCCTTCCCGTCCAGGCGCAGACCACCTTCGACGTCATCGGGCCGCACGAATACGACCTGCCGGTCGACTTCAAGCCCTTCAACGTCTTCGTGCAATACGCCTACCTGCAGCGCAACAAGCGCGCCTTCGACAGCGACGGCGACCGGGTGCGCGGCTCCGACTCCGAAGCCATCGTCGGCCTGTCGAAATACGTGCGTTTCTGGACGCCCGACTTCAACCGCAACATCGGCCTGGCCTGGGAAGTGATCGTGCCGGAGATCAGCATCCGCAACGACCGCGACAACTCCCACGCCAGCGGCCTGGGCGACCCGATGACCGGCTTCGCCATCTGGTACAAGCCGCGGCCGGACCTCACCCTGGGCTTCCAGTCCTTCCTGCAGATCCCGGCCGGCAGCAGCGAGGTCAGCGACAAGAACTGGAAGAACCTCTCCAGCCTGTTCTGGGATTGGCGCCTCACCGACAAGCTGGGCTGGACGGCCGACGCCGGCTTCGTGTTCCAGGGCGACCGCACGGACGACATCCGCCCCGGCCACTCCTTCCACACCAACCACCGCCTGGGCTACCGCGCCACGCCGCTGCTGGAGCCCTTCCTGGCGCTGGACTACGAGCGCAGCAAGAGCACCTCCACGGTGGACGGCGGCCATGTGCTGGATGGCGGCATCGGCCTCATGTTCCACACCTTCGACAACCAGTCCATCACCCTGCGCTACTCGCACAGCATCAGCGGCGAAAACCACTCGGTGAATGACAGCTTCAACATCAAGTACGCCTACGCCTGGTAAGCGCAGCCGCCCTTCCCGCCGGCCGCGCAGCGGTCACACCAAGTGGCCGCGAAGCGCGGCGGCGCGAAGGGCGGCAGCCAAGGAGAACGCCATGAAACTGCTGCACTCGCTTGCCCTCAGCATCGCGCTCCTGGTAGCGCTGTGGGTCTATCTCTCGGTCGGCAACCCCGGCCTCAACTTCAACGCCTGGATAGGCTTCGTCGCCTGGGCCGCCCACTTCGCCGCCGGCGGCGGCGGCGAGGGCGCGCGCAAGGCGCTGGCGGCCGGCGTGGCCGGCATCCTGCTCACCGCCGCCACGCTGTTCGGCGTCCAGGCCCTGGGCGGCGGCCTGGGCTCGCTCATCACCCTGGTCGCCGTGCTGGCCTTCGTGCTGGTGGCCATGGCCGACGTCGCCCTGCTCGCCTACACCCCGGCCGCCTTCCTCGGCGCCGCCTCCTTCTTCGGCGCCGGCGGCAAGCTGGACGCCGGCATCCTCTTCGTCACGCTGTCCTGGGTAGCCGGCGTGATCTTCGGCTTCGCCTCGGAATGCTTCGGCAAGCGCATGGCCCGCACGGCCTGAAACCCGCAACACATAAAACAGGAGACTGATGATGGCAACCGAGTACCGCAATTTCATCGACGGCGAATTCGTCGTCACCGGCGGCGATCCGCTGATCGAAGTGCGCAACCCCGCCAACGGCGAGCTGCTGGCCTTCGTGCCGGACTCCGGCGCCGCGGTGGTGGAGCGCGCGGTGGAGGCCGCCACCCGCGCCCAACCCGCCTGGGAACGCCTGCCGGCCATACAGCGCGCCGGCCACCTGCGCGCCATCGCCACCAAGCTGCGCCAGCACAAGGACAGGCTGGCGGAAATCATCACCCGCGAGCAAGGCAAGGTGCTGGGCCTGGCCACGGTGGAAGTGGATTTCACCGCCGACTATCTGGACTACATGGCCGAATGGGCACGCCGCATCGAAGGCGAAATGATCCCCAGCGACCGGCCGGGCGAGAGCATCTTCCTGATGCGCAAGCCCATCGGCGTCACCGCCGGCATCCTGCCGTGGAACTTCCCCTTCTTCCTCATCGCCCGCAAGCTCGCCCCGGCGCTCATCACCGGCAACACCATCGTGATCAAGCCCAGCGAAGAAACGCCGATCAACGCCTTCGAATTCGCCCACCTCGCCCAGGAAGCCGGCCTGCCGCCGGGCGTGTTCAACCTCGTAAGCGGCCGCGGCGCCAGCACCGGCTCGGCGCTCAGCTCCCACCCCGGCATCGGCCTGGTGAGCTTCACCGGCAGCGTCGCCACCGGCATCCGCATCATGCAGGCGGCCGCCACCAACCTCACCCGGGTGAACCTGGAACTGGGCGGCAAGGCGCCCGCCATCGTGCTGGCCGACGCCGACCTCGACCTCGCCGCCAAGGCCATCTGCGACTCGCGCGTCATCAACACCGGCCAGGTGTGCAACTGCGCCGAGCGCGTCTATGTGGATCGCAAGGTGGCAGAGGCATTCACCACCAAGATCGCCGCCCACATGGCCGCCACCCGCTACGGCGACCCGATGGCCGACCGCAGCGTCGGCATGGGCCCGCTGGTGAACCAGATCGGCCTGGACAAGGTCGCCGCCATGGTCACGAAAGCGCGGCAAGACGGCGCCCAGGTCGTCACCGGCGGCGACCTCGCCGACCTCGGCCAGGGCTTCCACTACCAGCCCACAGTGCTCGCCGGCTGCCGCCACGACATGGAGATCATGAAGAAGGAAATCTTCGGCCCGGTCCTGCCCATCCAGACGGTGGACAGCCTGGAAGAAGCCATCGCCCTCGCCAACGACTCCGAGTACGGCCTCACCTCCTCCATCTTCACCCGCGACCTCTCCTCCGCCATGCGCGCCTGCCGCGACCTGCGCTTCGGCGAAACCTACATCAATCGCGAGCACTTCGAAGCCATGCAAGGCTTCCACGCCGGCCGCCGCAAGTCGGGCATCGGTGGCGCGGATGGCAAGCATGGGCTTTATGAGTACACCGAGACCCACGTGGTGTACATGCAGCACGGCTGAGCATCACCCCGCCGGCCCGGCCTCCGCCATCGGGCCGTGGCCGGCGGTTGAATCACCTCACGCTCTCCCGGAGGCCGGTAGGCCCCCGGCCTCCTTTGCCGCTCTTTTGTGGGCGGCATTTTTTTGCGCCTCGTCGCCAGAAAAGCAGTCATGCGAAGCGCCCGCCTGGCATGCATTGGCGTCTTCTGCTCATCCTCGGTAAGGGGTGAGTGAAGGTTGTCGAAGAAAGAGGGCCTGTGATGCAGACAGTTATCGATAGGCGGGAGAAATGAGAGGCGGTAAGCGCTGCTCGCGGAGCGCGAGTAATAAGTGGCGGCAATTCGGCCGGAGCTGCCGCTCGGATCGGCATGTCCGCGCGACCGATACCGACGCGTAGCTGACGGTCGGGCAATCAAGAAGCGGACGTTCAGGCGGAGGGGCGCAGTGGAAACCGCGCCACCTCGATCAACAAATTCGGTGGAGTCCCACTCCACGAGACAACTGCGTTGCACGCGGTTCCGGGATCCGCTGTTTTGTCGTTGCCGTACCGGCGCATGCCGTGAAGTGTCGGTACGGTGGCTGCAGCCAACAAAAATTCACTGTTAGTTAAATTTTATTGACATCTAAGGTTGCCTGTGCTCAAATTCGCGCAGGCTAGGCGAATCGCCTAGGTTGCTCTTTAAGAAGTTACTCCTGCTCCAAAAGCGAAAGTCAGTTTTGCAACGCTTGGTTTATCCAGGCCGCTCTGACCTCCAGTGTTAGAGAGTATTCGGTGCCTCAGGTCGGACGTTCGGCCCGAGCGCGAAGTCCCGGTCCTCCGCCTCGTAGTACGCAGCTAGCAGTTAGCGACGTGCAGTAAGCAATGCGGAGTTAACGGGGCTTCAAAATCGAAAGACTGGTGTTGGGCTTGCGCATCGGGTTGGCTCCTTTCGGCTGCTCGCTTTCACGGGGCTTCGGCGACTTTGCCGAGATACTGGAGTAATCCCATGAACAATGGAAACTTGAAGAAAAACGTCACAACGCTCCAAAGGTTGCGTGACGTTTATCACAGCCAACTCGATGCTGGCACTCTGGCAGAACTCGATGATGTGCTCCAACAGCTCACAAGGCTTGTGGAGTGTGAGGAAACAGAAGCTTCGCTTGGCGAACTTGCCATGCGCAGTGTACGAATCATCGACAACGTACTGATTTTGGTGACCAACATCACCAACTGGTTGCAGTAGTTGATCATGGCCAAGATGCAGCAAGCCCAATATTTGCTGATCAGGTAGTCATCATGAATGTAGGCAATGCAATAAAGATGTGTCGCACGCGGCGTGGGGTCTCCCAAGGAGAACTCGCCCGCCGTGCCGATTGCTCGGTTTCATATCTCTCCATGCTGGAGAACAACCAGCGCGACCCGACGCTTTCAACCTTGAAGAAGGTTGCCGAAGCGCTGAATGTTCCTATCGGCATCCTGTTCTTCCTTGCGTCTGAGCGCGACGAGTTGACGGGCATGGATAAAACCTTGGCGGGAGAGCTTGCCCGCACAGCCCTGGAAATGCTGAGTGAGCCTCTCGACGAGCAGCAACAGCCCCTTCTATAAAGGCACTCCCATTCGTCAGCGGACATCCCTTGCCGCTGCACTGGGATCCACGCTCCATCGAATCGAGTACGTTGCCCCCCGTGCCAACAAGCTATACCGGCTGGCACATGCTGAACTGAAGAGTGATGGCACGATCCGCCAGACCTTTGATGCCAAACCGCTCCTAAAAGATCTCCACCGCCGAATCAAGACTGAAATTCTGGATCGCGTCACTTTCCCGGACTATCTAACCGGCAGCCTGAAGGGGCGTGACTACAAGTCCAATGCCGAATTGCACGAAGGCGCAGCCATCGTGATCGCTGAAGACATTGAGAATTTTTTCCCAAACACCACGAGTGACAAAGTCTTCGATATCTGGCGACATTTCTTTCGGTTCTCAGAACCTGTTGCGCAGTTGCTGACGTCACTGACAACCAAAGATGGCGCTCTGCCACAAGGCGCTATCACTAGCCCCCAGCTTGCCAACTTGGTTTTTTGGCGTGACGAACCGCTGCTGCAGGCCAAGCTGGCAGCAGATGACATTACCTATTCCAGGTTCGTAGATGACGTCACTGTATCGTCTGTGGTTCCGATACCGGCAGAAAATAAAACGGAACTTGTCGGGGCGATATACGGACTGCTGCGGCGCAATGGACTCCAGCCAAAACGCGTCAAGCATGAGCTGAAAACTCGGCGCGAACGTATGGCTGTTACTAAACTGACGGTCAATGACAAAGCCGGCTTGTCTGCCAAAGAGCGGTCTCGGATCAGGGCTGCAGTCCATCGCCTTGAGTTGAAAGGAGCCCAGCAGTTGCTAGAAGCTGGAGAACTTGCTTCTGTGCTTGGCAAGGTTCACCACATGGCTCGTTTTCACCCAGGCGAGGCCAGGCCTCTCAAGGCTAGACTGCTGAAGATTTCCGCACACGGCTGTGCTGCTACTCCATCCGAGCAGTCACCATTGCCACCGTGCTCGGAGCCTTGAGCGCGCGTACGGTGCACTCCAAATATTCCGGCACAACGCGCAGACATCAACAAGCGCAGCGAATTGCGCCGCATGAACGAATGCCCCGAAGTCAGCGCATTCAGCGTAGCACCTACGAGCGGCAGCATTCGACGCTTGTCGTGAGGCGGCGGGTTGTCGCGACGCGCCAAACCGACCCTACGAATGTCCGTTCTCGAGGCGCCTACCTGACCGTCAGCTCCTGGCCGGCCTCTGCCTCTCATGTTTCGTCGTCTCGCTGTCCGCTCCGGCCGAGGAGCCGCCAACCCGATAACAATCCAGTTGAACGCTCCCGCAATCATCTGGCGTACAACAGGGCACCACGATGACGCAGGGCTCAAGGCCACAAAATCCGGGGTATCAACCTGCCAAGCTTCATTCCCGCTGCACTCCCCTCCACCTCTCTACCCGCCCCCCACCCCATCATCCACCCATAAACCACCGGCACCACCAGCAAACTCAGCACCGTCGAAGTAATCAACCCGCCTATCACCACAATCGCCATAGGCGCGCGGAAGCTGGGGTCGCCGCCCAGGCCGAGGGCGACCGGCGGCATGCCGCCGCCGATGGCGAGGGTGGTCATGATGATGGGGCGGGCGCGTTTGCGGCAGGCGTCGAGGATGGCGGTGGTGCGGTCCAGGTGGTGTTCGCGGCGGGCGATGATGACGTAGTCCACCAGCAGGATGGCGTTCTTGGCGGCGATGCCGAGCAACATGATGAGGCCGGCATGGACAGGGTGGAGCCGGCGAGGAACAGCGCCAGCATGGCGCCGGGCACCGACAGCACCAGGGCGGTGAGGATGGTGCCGGGCTGCACGAAGTCCTTCAGCAGCAGTACCAGCACCCTGTAGATGCAGAGCACGCCGGTGAGCATGGCCATGCCGAAGTCGGTGAGCAGGCTTGCCATTTCCTCGACCTCGCCCAGCGCGCCCTGGGTGATGCCGGGCGGTAGTTGCCGCAGGCTGGGCAGCGCCAGCGCCGCTTGTTCGACCTCGCCCAAAGGGCGGCCGTTGAGCTGGACTTCGATGGTGATGTTGCGCATGCGGTCCAGCCGGGTGACCTCCCTGGGCCGGGAGCAGATCGAGCTTGGCGACCTTCCTCACAACGCTTTCAGTCCATTGCGGAACGGCACCGCCTGGAGTGTGGAGCATCCGAGACGCCGCGCCGCCCCCGTCCGGGCGCTTCTGGCATCCCCCGCAGGTGCGATCTCGGCGCCGGCCTGGGGCTGGCGACCGGCCGGGAGATCGCCCTGGCCCATGGCTGGCGCCCCGGCGCCGAGCGGGCCGGCGCTGCGTTTTGTCCTGCAGTTGAGCGGCGGCGAAGCAGCCCTGTGAATCAGCCGGCGTGGATGCCGAATCCACTCTCGCCCGGCGCCAATTCCGGCCGCAGGGTCAGCTCGGGGATGCGGTAGTCGCCGGCGTTCTGCCTGCGGAAAGGAATGGGCGGCGTCGTTGCCAGCGTATCCAGGCGCTTGCCCAGCGCTTCGCGCACTTCGCCGAAGTTCGCCTCGTTGATCTTGCTGCTGCGGTAGATCACATGCGGCGGCAGCACCTCGAAGCCGGGGTAGAACAGGATGCCGTGCTGGATGGGGAAGAGCAGATCGTCGATGGGGCCGTTGATGCCGCGTGGCGCGTAGTGGGACGCCCAGCCGCCGGTCGTCACCACCAGCATGGCGCGCTTGCCGGCCAGCATGCCTTCGCCATAGCGGTCGCCCCAGTGGGTGTCCGAATGCTCGCCGACGCCATAGGCGAAGCCGCAGGCATAGACGCGGTCCACCCAGCCCTTGAGGATGGCCGGCATGGAGAACCACCACAGCGGAAATTGCAGGATGAGGGCGTCTGCCCAGCGCAGCTTGTCCTGCTCGCCGGCAATGTCGGCGCGCTGGGTGCCGCCTGCGAAGGCCCGCATGGAGTCCGCCGATGGATCGAAGCGCGCGCCCGGCTGCGGCGCGGTGTTGTCGTCCGCATCCAGCGTGGCTTTCCAGCGCATGGCGTAGAGGTCGGAGAGCTGCACCGCATGGCCGGCCTGCTCCAGGCGGTTGACGGTGAAATCCCTCAGCGCGCCGTTCAGCGAGCGCGGCTCCGGGTGGGCATAGACGAGCAGGACGTTCATGGCTGGGTGCTCCATCAATCAGGAAGTGGAAGTGAGTGGCACCACGATAGGGGCGCGCCGGATATAGTGGAAATGAATTTCCGGAATCCCAGGTATTGCCATGAACAATTCCCTGCCCGCCAGCCTGCGGCAGCTGGACCTGAATCTGCTGGTCACGCTGGATGCCCTGCTGACCGAGCACAACGTGACCCGCGCGGCCGAGCGCCTGCACCTGGCGCAGCCCACCGTCAGCGTGCAGCTCGCCCGCCTGCGGGAGTTCTTCGGCGATCCGCTGCTGCTGCCCGGCCCGCGCGGCATGCGCCCCACCGCGCGGGCGGACGAGCTGCGCGAACCGCTGCGCGAGGCCCTGGCCGCGCTGGCCCAGGCGGTGGCGCCCTCCAGCGCCTTCGACCCCGCCTTGTCCCGCCACAGCTGGCGGGTGGCAGCTTTCGACTACAGCGAATTCACCGTGCTGCTGCCGGCACTGGCCGGGCTGCGCGAGGCGGCGCCCTCGGCACGGCTCGCCGTGGTCCAACTCACCCCAGCGCAGGTGGCGAAAAAGGCGGAACAGGGCGACATCGACCTCGCCTTCCTCATCGAAGCGGAAGCGCCGCCGGACCTGCGCCGCCGCCCGCTGTTCACCGAGCGCTACGTGCTGGCGGGTCGCGCCGGCCATCCGCGCCTCAAGCGCCGACCCACGCTGGCGCAGTTCTGCCAGCTGGAGCATGTGATCGTGTCGCCGGACGGCGGCGGCTTCACCGGCGCCACCGATGCGGTGCTGGCCGAGCTGGGCATGGCGCGCCGGGTGGCGCTGTCGGTGCCGCACTTCCTTTTCCTCGGCGCGGTGCTGGCAAGCACCGACCTGGTGGCGATGGTGCCGTCGCGGCTGGTGCGGGGGAATGCCGCGCTGCAGGTGGTGGAGGCGCCAGTCGAAGTGCCGGGCTTCGAGATGCTGATGCTGTGGCATGAGCGGCTGCATCGCGATCCGGCGCATCAGTGGCTGCGGGAGCGGGTGGCGGCCTCGGTGTGAGGGCGAGGCCGCCAGCGCAGCCAGAGACGAAAAAAAGGCCTGCGGGCATGGTGCCGGCAGGCCTGGAGGAAAGGCGGGTGCAGAGGGGTCGAGGAGACCTTACCCGCCGATGCAGTTCATTCGACGAAGCGGACGAAGTCCTCCACCGGAGCGCGTTCGGTGTGCAGGCGGTTGGCCGGCTCGGTTTCGTCCGGGTAGCCCAGCGCCATGCCGCACAGCATGCGTTCGCCGGGCGGGATCTCCAGCACCTCGCAGACGATGCGGTGGTAGCGCACGAAGGCCTGTTGCGGGCAGGTTTCCAGGCCGTGGGCGCGGGCGGCCAGCATCACGTTCTGCATGAACATGCCCATGTCCAGCCAGCTGCCCTGCTCCATGTCCCTGTCCATGGTGAAGAACAGCGCCACCGGCGCGCCGAAGAAGCGGTAGTTGCGGGCGAAGTGGGCGTGGCGGGCGGCCTTGTCGTCGCGGCCTATGCCGAGCAGGGAATACAGGCCGAGGCCGAGCGCGCGGCGGCGGGAGAGGTAGGGCTCGCGCCACTCGGCCGGGTAGATGGGGTATTCCTCTTCGTGGCCTTCGCCACCGGCGTCGTGGGCGGCGACCAGGCGTTCGCTCAGCGCGTCCTTGCGCGCGCCGGTGCACACATGCACCTTCCACGGCTGCAGGTTGGTGCCGCTGGGCGAGCGCGAAGCCACCCGCAGGATGTCCAGCAGCAGTTCGCGCGCCACCGGCTCGGGGCGGAAGCCGCGCACCGAGCGGCGGCCGAGGATGGCGTCGCGTACCGTCATGCCGCTGGCCTTGGGGTCGGCAGTCATTCACTCGTCTCCTTGCTGTTCGTTCGAGCCTGCATTGTGCGGGGATGGGGCGATCCGGGCATGCGCCTGGTGTGAGCCGCCATCAGCGCGGGCCAGCGGGCGGATCGCGACCGGCCTGCATGCTCGCCGATCCCCGTTGCATGCCCTGCAGGCGGCCATCTGGTGCTCGCCGCTGCCCTCGCCTCTGCGCGCGGCGATGACTTTCGACTGGCCTGTCCTGAGTGGAGTCACCGGGCTGGGAGCGGACGGCGGCGGCGACCCGACGCTACGGCATATTCCCCGCGCCAGCCTCACCGCTCACCGGGCCGCCCCGCGGCGCCCTCTCCGCAGCACTTCCCCCACCGCCCCGCTCAGAACGCGCTTTCCGCGAAGCGCGTCAGCGCCCCGCCCGCTTCCCGCACCACCGCGGCATTGGCGGCCGCCTGCGGGCCTATGGTGGCGATGTAGAAGCGCGCCAGTTCGACCAGGCTGGCGAGGTATTCGGCATCGCCCTCGCCCGCCACCAGCCGGCGGCGTGCGGCCTGGGCGGCGCGGGCGAGCTGCCAGCCGCCGCACACGGTGCCCAGCAGGTGCAGGAAGGGCACCGCGCCGGCGAGCACGTCGGCCAGTTGGTCCTTGCCGTTGGCCAGCATCCAGTCGGTGGCTTCCTCCAGCGCATCCACGCCTTCGGCGAAGCCATCGGCGATCTCACCCAGCTGTTCGTCCTCCTTCAGCTGCAGCACGCTGGCGCCGAGGTCGGCGATCAGCTCGCGCAGGGTGGCGCCGCCTTCGCGCAGGATCTTGCGGCCGACCAGGTCGTTGCCCTGGATGCCGGTGGTGCCTTCGTAGATGGTGATGATGCGGGCATCGCGGAAGAACTGGGCGATGCCGGTTTCCTCGACGAAGCCCATGCCGCCGAAGACCTGGATGGCATCGTCGCAGACCTCGTTGCCGACCTCGGTGCACCAGCCCTTGGCCACCGGCATCAGCAGGTCCACATAGCGGCGGTGCTTGGCCGCGACCTCGGCATCCGGGTGATGGTGGGCGATGTCGAACCAGCTGGCGGCGGTGTAGAGCAGCGCCCGCATCGCCATCACCCGGGCGCGCATGGAGAGCAGCATGCGCTTCACATCCGGGTGGTGGAGGATGGGCTTGCCGGCTTCGCCGCTGACGGCATCGCGGCCCTGCACCCGCTCGCGGGCGTAGTCCAGCGCGAACTGGTAGGCGCGCTCGGCCAGGCCGGCGCCCTGCACGCCGACGCCGAAGCGGGCCTCGTTCATCATGATGAACATGGTCTCCAGCCCGCGGTTGGGCTGGCCGATGAGGTAGCCGACCGCGCCGCCCTTGTCGCCGTAGCTCATGGTGCAGGTGGGGCTGCCGTGTATGCCCATCTTGTGTTCGATGGAGATGCAGCGCACGTCGTTGTGTTCGCCCAGGCTGCCGTCGGCATTCACCAGGTACTTGGGCACGATGAACAGCGACAGGCCCTTCACCCCGGCCGGCGCGTCCGGCAGGCGGGCGAGCACCAGGTGGACGATGTTGGGCGTGAGCTCATGCTCGCCGTAGGAGATGAAGATCTTCTGGCCGAACAGGCGGTAGCTGCCGTCCGCCGCCGGCTCGGCGCGGGCGCGGGTGGCGGCGAGGTCGGAGCCGGCCTGCGGCTCGGTGAGGTTCATGGTGCTGGCCCATTCGCCGCTCACCACCTTGTGCAGCCAGGTTTCCTTCTGCTCGTCGCTGGCGGCGATATGCAGCGCCTCCGCCTGGCTCACGTTAAGCTGCGGCAGCATGGTGAAGGCCATGTTGGTGGAGAACCACATCTCCCACACCGGGGTGGAGACGAGCTTGGGCAGGCCCTGGCCGCCGTATTCCTGCGGCAGCGACAGGCCGATCCAGCCGGCATCGCGGAACTGGTTGTAGGCGGCCTGCCAGCCCTCCGGCGTGCGCACGCGGCCGTCCGCCTCCAGGCGGCAGCCCTGCTCGTCGCCCTGGCGGTTGATCGGCCCCAGCACGCCGGCGGCGAACTTGCCCGCCTCTTCCAGGATGGCGCCGACCAGGTCGGGCGTGGCCTCCTCGCAGCCGGGCAGGCGCGACACCGCCTCCAGCCCGGCCAGCTCCGTCAGGATGAACTGCATGTCGCGCAGCGGCGCGCGGTAGTCCGGCATCTCTTTCTCCCCCTCTTCTCTGGCGCATTTCCCGGCGGTGGCTGTTGTGTGCCGCGTTCTCTGCGCGGCGCCCGTTGTGGCCGGGAAATGCGTATGACGTAACTGCGGTTTCCTGCCGCCTTGTTTCCTGCCGCCTTATTCGCAGGCGGCGCGGATGTCTTCCGGAATCGGCACCGCCTTGATGCGCAGCGGGTTCTCCGGGTCCTGGATGGCGAATACCCGCACCTCGCGGCCTTCGCACAGCACGGTGTCGCCGCGGCGGGCAACGTGGCGCATGACGAAGCTCTTGCCGCGCCACTCTTCCACCGCGCTTTCGATCTCGATGTCTTCGCCATAGGTGGCGGAGTTCATGAACTTGCCCTGCACGTCCACCAGCGGCGTGCCGATGATGCCGCGCTGGGCCTTGGTCTCGCGCCAGCTGGGTACGCCGCAGGCGGTGAAGAACTCGCGGCTGGCGGTGTCGAACCACTTGAAGTAGTTGGCGAAGAACACGATCTCCGCCGGGTCGCAATCGCTGAAGGCGATGCGCATGCGATAGATGTTGCTGCGGGCCATGGGGGGTGGTTCCGTTTGGGTTGTTGGGTTACTCGGTTGCTGGGCTATTCGGTTGTCGGGTCCTGCGGTTCAGCGCCGGTTTGCTCCCCTCTCCCCTCGCGGAGCGTAGGGGGAAAAAGCGAAGCACTGCTTCGCTCCCTGAAGCGCCCAGCGGCCCGCAAGCCACTGGGCCGGGGCGCGGAGCGAGGGCCGGGGAGAGGGGGCGGGCGCGAGACCAACGCTTGTCCAAGCTCGCAGGCTCTGCGCCCCTTCGGGGCGTCTCCCTCTCCCCGGCCCTCCCCCGCCAGGGGGGAGGGGGAACACCGGGGCCAGCTGGGACTGTCTGCCTGATCCAAGTCATCTGCCCTGTCCACGTAGCCCCGATGCAGCTCGGCTAGCGTGGTCCAGTTCATCTGCGTGGTCTGACCTATGCGCGCCCAACCTCACCGCGGCGCAGCCAAGCCTCAGCGCGCCGCCAGGCGCACTGCGCCGTCCAGGCGGATCGTCTCGCCGTTCAGCATCACGTTATCCACGATGCTGATCGCCAGCTTGGCGAACTCCTCCGGCTCGCCCAGGCGCTGCGGGAAGGGCGTGCCTTCGCCCAGCGATTTCTGCACTTCCAGCGGCAGGCCGCGCATCATCGGGGTGATGAACAGGCCGGGGGCGATGGTCACCACGCGGATGCCGAAGCGCGCCAGTTCGCGGGCGATGGGCAGCGTCATCGACACGATGCCGCCCTTGGAGGCGGAGTACGCGGCCTGGCCGATCTGGCCCTCGTAGGCGGCGACCGAGGCGGTGTTGATGATCACGCCGCGCTCGTTGTCGGCCTGCGGCTCGCCCTTGCTCATGGCCTCGGCGGCCAGGCGGATCATGTTGAAGGTGCCGACCAGGTTGATCTGGATGCAGCGGGCGAAGTCGCCCAGCGGCATCACGCCCTCCTTGCCCAGCACCTTGCCGGCGGTGCCGACGCCGGCGCAGTTCACCAAGCCCTGCAGGCCGCCGAAGCGGCTCAGCGCGAGATCTACCGCCGCCTTGGCGTCCGCCTCGTCGGCGACGTTGGTGCGCTGGAAGGCGGTGCGCGCGCCCAGCTCGTCGGCCAGCTTCTCGCCCTGCTCGGCGTTGAGATCGGCGATCACCACCTTGGCGCCGGCCGCGTGCAGCGCGCGCACGGTGGCCTCGCCCAGGCCGGAGGCGCCGCCGGTGACGATGAAGGTGTTGTTGTCGAATTTCATGTGCTTGTCCTGTTCATTTCGCCTGTTGCTTCACCGCCGGGCGGCGCCCCATCCCCGTCCGGGCCGGGCCTGTCGAAGCCGGCTGGCGCGTGCCAGCGTCTTCCGGCAGGCGGGTGGCGAACGGTGGGGATGGCCCGATCGCCCGGAGGCCGATCACCTCAAGCCGCGTTCTCGACCACGATGGCCACGCCCTGGCCGCCGCCGGCGCAAGCGGAGGACACGCCGAACTGCAGCCCGGCCTCCTGCAGCTCGCGCGCCACGGTGGTGGTCAGGCGCACGCCGGAGGCGCCCAGCGGATGGCCGATGGCGATGGCGCCGCCATGCACGTTGGACTTGTCGCGGTCCAGCCCCAGCTCCTGCTCGCAGGCGAGGTACTGGGCGCCGAAGGCTTCGTTGATCTCGACGCGGCCGAGGTCGCCGACGGTGAGGCCGGCCTTCTTCGCCGCCGCGCGGATGGCCGGCGCCGGGCCGATGCCCATGATCTCCGGCGGCACCGCCACCGCCGCGCCGGCGACGATGCGGGCCAACGGCTTCAGACCGTGGGCGCGCACCCAATCGCCGTGGGCGACGATGACCGCCGCCGCGCCGTCGACGATGGCGGAGCTGTTGCCGCCGGTCTGCACGCCGCCGAAGGCGGGCTTCAGCTTCTGCAGCGTCTCGAAGCTGGTGGCGCGCACATGGCCGTCGCGCTCGCAGCGCTCGGCGCGGTCGGCCAGCTTGAGGCCGCGCGGCTTGTAGCCGGCCAGCTCCCAGTGGCTGTTCACCACCGCCGCCACCTCGCCGTCGAAGTAGCCGGCTTCCCAGGCCGCGACGGCGCGGGCGAAGCTCTGTTCGGCGAAACGGTCCACCGCCTCGCGGGAAATGTTGTAGCGCTTGGCCAGGTTCTCGGCGGTGTCGCCCATTGAGCCGCCGAACACCGTGTCCTTGGTCGCTTCCCACAGGAAGTCGCGGAAATCCACCTGGCCCATGCGGAAGCCGGCGCGGTGGGTGTAGGAGGCCACCGGGTTGCGCGACATGGATTCGGTGCCCACCGCCAGCGCCACCTTGGTCTTGCCCAGGGTGATCTGGTCGGCGGCGGTGAGGATGGCCTCGAAGCCGGTGCCGCACAGGCGCTGCACCAGCACCGCCGGCACCTCCGCCCGCACCCCGGAATAGAGGCCGATGTGGCGCGGCATGAAGTAGGCGTCGAAGCTGGCCTGCGCCATGTTGCCGGCGACGATGGCGCCGATCTCGCTGGCGGCGATGCCGCTGCGCTCGAACAGCGCGCGGGCGGCGTAGATGCCGAGGTCGGTGGGAGAAACGTCGCGCAGCACGCCGTTGTAGTCGGCGAAGGGGGTGCGGCAGCCGGCCACCAGCCAGATGTCGTCGTAGGCGGTCGCCAGCGCGGCGGCTTCGGAGGATTGGAAGGCGTTGCTCATGTCTGCGGTCCCTTGCCCTTGCGGTTGAGGAAATGGCCGATGCGTTCGGCGACTTCGGGGCTGGTCTGGGTCAGCGCCGCGGTCAGCGATTCGACGAAGAAGCCGTCGTCGGTAGCCATGTTGGTGATGCGGGAGATGGCGGAGACCATGGCCCAGTTGGCCATGGGCGCGTTCTCGGCGATGCGGCGCGCCAGCTGCTGCGCCTTGGCCAGCGCCTCGCCAGGGCCGACCAGGTAGTGGGCCAGGCCCAGGCGCAGGCCTTCCTCGGCGTCGAGGATGCGGCCGGTGAGCATCATTTCGCACATGCGGCCGGGGCCGATGATGCGCGCCACCCGCACCGAGGCGCCGCCGCCGACGAAGATGCCGTGGCGGCCTTCCGGCAGCTGGTAGATGGTGTTGGGTTCGGAGATGCGTACATGGGTGGCGGTGGCCAGCTCCAGGCCGCCGCCGATGACCGCGCCCTGCATGGCCGCCACCACCGGGATGCCGCCGTTCTGGATGCGGTCGAAGATGCGGTGCCAGCCGCGCGAGTGCAGCATTACGCCGAAGGGCTCGCGGTGCTGGTGCTCGGCCAGGTCCAGGCCGGCGCAGAAATGCTCGCCCTCGCCCGCCAGGATGATCACCCGGGTGCCTTCCGGCGTGGCGATCAGCGCCTCTTCCAGCGCGCCGAGCAGGCGGTCGCTGACGGCATTGCGCTTGGCCGGGCGCGCCAGCGTGATGGTGTAGATGTTGTCCTCGGTCGAGGTCCGGACCAGTTGTTCGCTCATGGATGCCTTCCTTGCTGCGGACGCCGGCGCTCAGGCGGCCGGATGTACCGTGATGACCGTCTTGTCCTGCACGTCCGCGTACAGGTACTCGACGAGGTCGGCGCGGCGGTTGAGCACCGCGCGCTGGTTGATGTAGCCCTTGTCGGTGATCTCGCCCGCCTCCACCGACGGCGGCTCGGCCATCAGCAGCGCGCGCGCCGGGTAGGTGGAGGAGCCGCCGCCGGTCTTCATCATCATCGCCATGCCCTGGCGCACCCGGTTGCGCACCGCCGGGTTCAGCAGCACGTCGATGGCGGGCGCGTCTTCCGGCATGTCGGGGCACAACTTGCGGCACTCCGGCATGTTGGGGAAGACGAGGAAGCCGATCTCGTCGCGGTCGTGGCCGGTGACGACGATGTCCTGCGCCACCGGCTTCAGCGCGTCGATGCCGGCCACCCGCAGCGAACCGACGTGCACCCAGGTGCCGGTGAGCAGCTTGAAGTCCTCGCCGACGCGGCCGTCGAACAGCAGGCCCAGCTCCGGGCGCTCGGGGTCGACGAACTCCACCGCGTCGCCGATCAGGTAGTAGCCCTCTTCGTCGAAGGACTTGGCGGTGATGTCCGGTTGCTTCCAGTAGCCCGGGAACACGTTCGGGCCTTTCACCCGCACTTCCAGCTTGTCCACCGCCGGCACCAGCTTCAGCGCGGTGCCCGGCACCGGCACGCCGATGACGCCGGAGCGTATGGCCTGGAAGTGGCAATCGGTGGCCATCGGCGAGGTCTCGGTGGAGCCCCAGGACGACACCATGGTGACGCGGTGGCCGGTGGTTTCCTCGGAGAGATCCTCCAGCGCGGTCCACAAGTGCTGCGGCAGCGCCGCGCCGGCGTAGAAGATGATGGTGAGGCGCTTGAAGAAGGCCTCGCGCAGCGCCGGATCGTCGCGCAGCTTGGGCACCATCATGTCGAAGGCGCGCGGCACGCTGAAATACTGCGTGGGCGACACTTCCAGCAGGTTGCGCAGGGTGCGGTCCAGCAGCGCCGGCGTCGGCTTGCCGTCGTCCAGGTACATGCTGCCGCCGGAGCGCAGCACCATGTTGAAGTTGTGATTGCCGCCGAAGGTATGGCTCCACGGCAGCCACTCCAGCAGCACCGGCGGCGCATCCTCCAGGAAAGGCCACACCAGCGCCTTGGACGCCTGGTTGGAGCACAGCATGCGGTGGGTGTTGATGACCGCCTTGGGCGTGCCCACCGAGCCGGAGGTAAAGAGGAACTTGGCGATGGTGTCGCCGTTGATGCGGTCGAAGGCGGCCAGCACGGCGGCCTCGTCGCTCGCCGCCTCGATGGCGGCGAAGGGGGTGTAGCTGCCAACGTCGGCGCTGTTGCCGCCAGCCACCACCACGCCGTCGTGCAGCGACGCGATGGCCTCCAGCGCCGGGCGGAAGCGCTCCACCGGATCGGCATAGATCACGCCCGGGCGCAGCAGCTCGATGTTGCCCTTGAGCTTGGCGAAGTCCTTCGACATCAGCGAGTTGCCGGAGGAGATGGAGCTGGCCGGCACGCCGATGTGCATCGCCGCCAGCATCAGCAGCGCATGCTCCACCGAGTTGTCGGACAGGATCACCACCGGCCGCTCGGCCGACAGCTTCTGCTTCAGCAGCCAGCTGCCGATGGCGATGACGCGGCGACGCGCCTCGCCATAGGTCAGCTTCTGCCACTCGCCGTCCCGGCCGCGTTCAGCCAGGAAGAGGCGCTGCGGATCGGCGCGGTTCCAGTGCTCCAGCCACTCGCCGATGCAGCGCGACCAGGTTTCGGGAAGAGGAATCCCGGAGCGCAGGACGCGCACACCATCTCCCCGCGTTTCGACGTCGACGACCGGCCTGGCGAACATGCGGTCGATGTCACGAATCACCTTGTCCATAGGATTCCTCGTCCTCTCCTCGGGCCTTACTCGGAGCGCAGCAGCTTGTAGCTGCCGTTCTCCACCTTGACCAGCACGCGGGCGCGCTCGTCATGGCCGAAGTGGTCGGTCGGGCTCATGTTGAACACGCCATGCACGCCCACCACGTTCTTGGTGTTCTCGATGGCGTCGCGCAGCGCGGCGCGGAACTCCGGCGTGCCCGGCTTGGCCTTCTTCAGCGCCACCGGAACAGCGGCGTCGAGGATGAGGTAGGCATCCCACAGGTGGGCACCCTGCGGGCCGACCGAACCGGCGCCGTACTTGGCCTCGTACAGCTTCACGTAGTTGGCGATCACCGCCTTCATCGGGTTGCTGTCGGCCAGCTGGTCGCCGACCACGATGGGGCCGGTGACGAAGATGCCGCCTTCCAGCGCCTTGCCGCCCACCCGCAGCACGTCACGGCCGATGGCGCCGTGGGTCTGGTAGATGCGGCCCTTGTAGCCGCGCTCCACCAGGGTGGAATGCGGCAGCGCGGACGGCGTGCCGGAGGAAACGATGAGGATGGCATCCGGCTTGGCGGCGATCAGCTTCATCGCCTGGCCCATCACCGAGGTGTCGGCGCGGTTG
Organism: Azoarcus indigens; assembly: GCF_004361735.1. Taxonomy (GTDB): domain Bacteria; phylum Pseudomonadota; class Gammaproteobacteria; order Burkholderiales; family Rhodocyclaceae; genus Azoarcus; species Azoarcus indigens. Next base: position 614,900 of record NZ_SNVV01000001.1, read on the forward strand.
AACTTCTCGTTGATGGTGAGCTGGATGCCCTTGGCTTCGGCCGCCTTCTTCATCTCGGCCATGAAGCTCTCGCCATAGGGGTCGGCGAAGCCGATCACGCCTATGGTCTTCACGCCGTTGGCCGCCATGTCGTCGGCGATGGCGCCGGCCATGATGCGGTTGTGCTGCGGCATGCGGAACAGCCAGTGCTCCTTCTCCGGCGCCAGCGAAGCCACCGGGCCCAGGCCCAGCAGCGGCGTCTTGGACTCCACCGCGATCTCGGTCACGGCGATGGTGTTGGACACCGTGGAAGAGCCGACGAGCACGTCCACCTTGTTCTCTTCGGCCAGCTTCTTGGCGTTCTTCGAAGCCTGGGTGGGGTCGGTGGCATCGTCCAGCACGATCCAGTTCACCTTCTCGCCGCCCACCGTCGCCGGCAGCAGCGCCACGGTGTTCTTCTGCGGGGCGCCCAGCGCGGAGGCCGGGCCGGTGGCGGACACGGTGATGCCGACGGTGAGATCGGCCAGCGCGGCACCGCTTGCGAACAGGGATGCCACGACCGTTGCGACTGCAAGTCTCCTGAACTTCATGTTTCCTCCTGATTTATGTGGCTGCCGCGCTGAGGCGGCAGTTGCTGCTGGCGGCTGCGGATCGATGTCCGCAGCTCGTTCTTCCGTTGGCGGGAAAGGGATCTCCTGCCCCTCGCGTCCCTTGCCTTCCCGCCATCGCTCTCTTGCCGGGGAGTGCTGCGTCTGTCCTTTCCCCGTCCCTGTGCTTGTTCTCGTGCGCCGATGCAAGGGCCCTCAAGCCGCCAGCATCGCCTGATGCTTGCCGCCCAGCCCCAGATACGCCTCGATGACCCTGGGATCATCCTTCAGCAGCGCCGCCGGCCCCTCCATCGCGATCTGGCCGGTCTCCAGCACATAGGCGTAGTCGGCCACCTGGAGGGCCGCGCGGGCGTTCTGCTCCACCA
>NZ_SNVV01000002.1 GCF_004361735.1 Azoarcus indigens
AACCCACCACAGATGCCGGATATACGACTGCAGGTGATTCAACCCGGAAAGTCAAAAACACGATCTGTCTTGATTCATGGGGGAGGCCATATATGAATGGTTAGGTGGCTACCACTCGCCATTCGCTGGCGGACGAAGCACCGTCTTGAGGTGCGCAAAGTACTTGGGGTCTTCATTCGCGAATATTTCTTTGCCTGCACCCATATAGGCGCGGGCAAGCTCATCGTTTGCCCGATCTATATTGCCAAGCTCAAACTGTGACTGGCCAAGGCGAAGGTGAATAAACGGATTGCCGATTGCTCCTGGGCAATGCATGGCGTCATTTAGCGCGGCGCTAGCGTGTTCGTAGTTCTTCGAATTGAAGTTTGCGTCGCCAATAGCTGCAAGAAGCCACGTACTAGCCTCCCAGTCAGTCTTCGGGTCTGGCACGAGTTCGAGCGCTTGCAGGTACCTCTCTACGGCCTCGCGGAAGCGGCCGTTGTCCGCAAGGTCGTCGCCCTCCTTGGAGAGTTGAGTGATTCGTTCGTAAACCGCGTCCGATAATTCCATTTCTTGAGCTCGAAGAAGATGGGGAGTGAGCGTTGCGACGGCGAACGCCACAACCAGAAGTAGTTTTCGAAAATGTTCCATAGCCACCTAACGTTCTCGATAAGCCGCGCCGCCACAACGGCACGAAAAGGCTCCAGCGCTTACCGGCGTCGGCTTCATTGAGTTGTTGGGCATTTATCACTCCACTGATTCGAGTTCTGATCCCTGATAACGCGTGCTCTTCCCATGCAGAATGTAACCGTAGGCTCCTTCTTTGAAATGCCAGCTCAGGGACTTTAGGGACGCAGTATGAAAAGAGTGCTTGCTCCCGGCCCTGACAGCCAGTTTTTGACCCACGCTGAAGAGCGGAGCATACGGCAGTTTCTTTGCCGAGAAGGGAACAACCCGCACCGGCCCTGATTGATGCGCGAGAACGAGGTAATCGCCATCTTGATCTACGCACTCTGCAACACATCCGCCCGCCCACTCGACCGGAAAATTACCTGCACTTCCGGGATGCGGATGCCCTTGCCCTGCGTCAAAGTTCCATATGCAGGATACCCAACTACCTCGGAGCTCATCAGGCATGTTCATCTTCCCTTAACCTATGACGCCCAACGTGTTTTAGCCCGCAAACCCGCGGGCTCATCTTTAAGCTTGCGGTATAACCCAGCCAGCCCCGCGAGCGTAAGGCCTTGGTATATAGATGGTTTTATCCATTCCCGAATTTATACACAGCGCTAAATCTGGAGTGAAACCCGGCAAGTGAGCATCGCCGGGTTGGCGCGCCCAGAGCCTCCATGCTGAACGGATGGAGTGTAACAGCGGCCGACGGTCCTGTTTCCGCACGGCAGATGGGTGCTCCGCTGTCCGGATGACGACTCACCTTCGTCACCAACCCTGTCAATATACTTAACAACAATTATCATTAAGTTGAACTTTCGCGTTCCGCTCGGTCTGATGGCGGCCTTTGAGCTTCCGCTTCCCGCACAACGTTGGAGACACCTTGATGAAAGCCGTGCAACTGTTCCGTCGCGCCACGCTGGGCGCCGTCTGCGTCAGTGCCTTCTTCTCCGGAGCGGCCGTGGCCGAGGAGATCAACCTTTACACCACCCGCGAGCCGGGGCTGGTTCAGCCGTTGTTGCAGGCTTACACCGCGAAGACCGGGGTGAAGGTGAATACGGTGTTCATGAAGGATGGGCTGCCGGAGCGGGTGGCCAGCGAGGGGGCGCGGTCGCCGGCGGATGTGTTGATGGCGGTGGATGTGAATGCGTTGGTGGACATGACCGAGAAGGGCGTGACCCAGCCGGTGAAGTCCGCCGCGCTGGAGGCGGCGGTGCCGGCGAATCTGCGCGACCCGGCGGGCAACTGGTTTGCGCTGTCTATGCGTGCGCGCACGCTGTACGAGGTGAAGGGCGGGCCTTCGAGCTTCACCTACGAGGAACTGGCGGAGCCGAAGTACAAGGGCAAGGTCTGCCTGCGCTCCGGCCAGCATCCCTACAACACCGCGTTGATCGCCCACCTGATCGCGCGTGACGGCGAGGCGGCGGCGGAGAACTGGCTGCGCGGCGTGAAGGCCAACCTGGCGCGCAAGGCGGGCGGCGGCGACCGCGAGGTGGCGCGCGACATCATGGGCGGGCTGTGCGACTTCGGCCTCGCCAATTCCTATTACGTCGGCCTGATGCGCAGTGGCGCGGGCGGGCCGGAGCAGCAGAAGTGGGGCGAGGCCATCGACGTGGTGCTGCCCACCTTCAAGAATGGCGGCACCCACGTGAATGTGTCCGGCGCCGCCGTTGCCAAGCACGCGCCCAACAAGGAGCAGGCGGTGAAGCTGCTGGAGTTCCTGGTGTCCGACGAGGCCCAGGCCATCTACGCCAAGGCCAACTTCGAGTACCCGGTGAAGCAGGGCGCGGCGGTCGATCCCATCATCGGCAAGATCGGCACGCTGAAGGTGGATGCGCTGCCGCTGGTGGAGATCGCCAAGCATCGCAAGGCGGCCAGCCTGCTGGTGGACAAGGTTGGCTTCGACAACTGAGGCGCTGGCCACGGCGGGGCAAGCCGCCGTGGCCCGTGAAAGCGTGGTGCCCTCGCGGCGCGGCGTTTTTTTCTTCCGTGCCGGCGGTGCGGGCGCCGGCTGGCTGCTGATTTGCGCGCTGGTGGCGGCGCTGGTGCTGCTGCCGATGCTGTCGTTGGCTGGCCACGCGCTGCAGGGCTCCGGTGAGCTGTGGCCGCATCTGCTGGCCTATGTGTTGCCGCAGGCGCTGCGCGACAGCCTGGTCCTGCTTGCCGGCGTGGGCGTGCTGGTGGTGCTGGTGGGCAGCGGCACCGCCTGGCTGGTCACCGGCTACGATTTTCCCGGCCGCCGGGTGCTGGGCTGGGCGCTGCTGCTGCCGCTGGCGGTGCCGACCTACATCGTCGCCTTCGCCTACCTGGACTTGTGGCACCCGGTGGGCGCGCTGCAGACCGGCCTGCGCGAGCTGCTGGGCTACAGCAACCCGCGGGATTTCCGCCTGCCGGACATCCGCTCCATGTGGGGCTGCGTCCTGCTGCTGGGTTTCGTGCTCTATCCCTACGTCTATCTGCCGGCGCGGGCGCTGTTCCAGATGCAGGCCAGCGGGCTGATAGACGCCTCGCGCACCCTGGGCGCCGGCCCCTTCCGCTGCTTTTTCGGCGTTGCGCTGCCGCTGGCGCGGCCGGCCATCGCGGTGGGTGCCAGCCTGGCGCTGATGGAGGCGCTGAATGACATCGGCGCCGCCGAATTCCTCGGCGTGCGCACCTTCACCGTCTCCATCTATTCGACCTGGGTGAATCGCTCCAGCCTCGCTGGCGCGGCGCAGATCGCGCTGGTGATGCTGGCGGTGGTGCTGTCGCTGATCGCGCTGGAGCGTTGGGCGCGGCGGCGCCAGCGCTACGCCGCCGGCGCCCGGCAGGCGGCCCGGCTGGCGCCGCGGCGGCTGTCCGCCGGAAGCGGCCTGCTGGTGATGGCGGTGTGTGCGCTGCCGGTGTTGCTGGGTTTCCTGGTGCCGGCGGGCTACCTGGTGGTGGAGGCGGCCAGGCGCTTTCGCTACGCCGGGCTGGAGCAGACCATCCTGCGCGAAACCTTCAACACCGTGCTGATCTCCGCCATCGCCACGCTGGCGGCCACTGCGCTGGCCTTCCTGCTGGCCTACACCCTGCGGCTGGCGCGCACGCCCTTTGCCAACGCGCTGGTGCGCTGCGCCAGCCTGGGATACGCCGTACCCGGCACGGTGCTGGCCATCGGTCTGCTGGCGCCGCTGGCGTGGTTCGATGCCCTCATCGACTCCGCTTCGACCCGCCTCTTCGGTCTTTCCACCGGCCTGTTGCTGTCCGGCTCCGGCGCGGCGCTGGCCTATGCCTATGTGGCGCGCTTCCTGGCGGTGGGCAGCGGTGGCATCGAGGCCGGCTTCAGCAAGATTCCGCATTCCATGGACGATGCCGCGCGCTCGCTGGGCGCCAGCGCCGGCCGGGTGGCGTGGCGGGTGCATCTGCCGCTGGGCTGGCCGGCGATTGCGGCGGCCATGCTGCTCATCTTCGTCGACTGCATGAAGGAACTGCCGGCCACGCTGCTGCTGCGGCCGCTCAACTTCGAAACCCTGGCCACCCACCTCTATGGCGAGGCCGCCCGCGGCACCTACGAGAGCGGCGCCATCGCTGCGCTGCTCATCGTGCTCGCCGGGCTGCTGCCCATCGTGCTGCTGGCGCGGGTGGGGCAGGGCAGCGCCACCGCGCCTCAGGCCGGCGCCGCGGCGGCGGTGCCCTCGGTATGAGACTCTCCCGATGAACATGCCCGATCTTCCTTTCAGCGCTCGTCCGTCTTCCGCCACCGCACGCGCCGGCGATGGCTACCGGCTTGCCGCCGACGGCCTGTGGCACAGCTTCGGCGATGCCGGCGTGCTGCGCGACGTCTCGCTCAGCCTCGCGCCCGGCGAAATCCTCTGCCTGGTGGGCCCCTCCGGCTGCGGCAAGAGCACCCTGCTGCGGCTGCTGGCCGGGCTGGAGCAGGTGCAGCGCGGCAGCATCGCCCTGGATGGCGAGGTGATCGCCGACGCTCGCCGTCATGTGCTGCCGGAGAAGCGTGGCGTGGGCATGGTGTTCCAGGATTTCGCCCTGTTTCCCCACCTCAGCCTGGTGGACAACGTCGCCTTCGGGCTCGCCGGCCGGCCGGCGGCGCAGCGCCGCGCGCGGGCGCTGGAGATGCTGGCGCGGGTCGGCCTGGCCGAGCGCGCGCAGGACGCGCCGCATGCGCTGTCCGGCGGCCAGCAGCAGCGCGTCGCCCTGGCCCGCGCGCTGGCGCCGCAACCACGGCTGATGCTGCTGGACGAGCCCTTCTCCAATCTGGACGTGCGCCTGCGCCACCACCTGCGCGCCGAAACCCGGCATTTGTTGAAGGAGGGCGGCGTCGCCAGCGTGATGGTGACCCACGACCCGGACGAGGCGATGTTCATGGCCGACCGCATCGCCCTGATGCGCGCCGGCCGCATCCTGCAGGCCGGCTCGCCGGCGGAACTGTACCGCCAGCCGGCCACGCCCTTCGCCGCTGAGTTCTTCGGCGAGGTGAATCGCTACCGCGGCAGCGTGCGCGGCGGCCGGGTGGCCACGCCGCTGGGCGAGATCGCCGCGCCCGGCCTGGCGGAAGGCGCCCCGGCCGAAGTGCTGCTGCGGCCGGAGGCCATCCATCCGCTTGCGGCCGGCGCACCTGGCGGGTTTGTCGCCGAGGTGGTGGAGGCCCACATGCTGGGCGCCTACTCCCAGCTGACGCTGGCCTTGCCGGATGGAAGGGGCGGCACGGTGTGCTGGCAGGCGCAGATGCCCAGCGCGGCTTGCCCGGCGGCGAGCGGCCATCTCCCCGTGGGGCTGTATCCGGACGGGGTGTTCGTGTTTCCGCCGGAGGCGGAGGCCTGAGCCGCAAGGGGGGCTGCGAGGCCCCAGGCTTGGGCGGATTTCGCGGGCCGGGGCGGGTGAGCCTCAGGAAGGCGCGCGTGCGGCTTCATCCCCGGTAAACAAGCGTGGCACCCAGTGCAGGAAGGCGACCATGCCGAACAGCTCCACCAGCGACTGGAACACGATCACCACCACCGCCGCCTCGTAGCCGGCCGGCAGCGCCAGGGCCAGCGGCAGCACGACGAAGGAATTGCGGGTGCCGAAGCCGAAGGCCAGCGTGCGCCGCCGCGTGGCCGGCAGGCTGAAGGCGCGGCCGATCACGGCGGCGGCCAGCAGCGCCAGCGCCAGATAGGCGAGGAACACCGGCAGCACCACCGGCAGCAGCGGCAGGGCGCTGCGCACCGCGCCCACCTGGGCCGCCGCGATCAACAGCAGCACCAGCGCCAGCAGTGGCACCGGGAACCAGGCGAGGCGATCGCGCAGTGCCGCACCCGTCGGCCGCGCCTGCGCCCAGCGTTCGGTGAAGGCCGCCAGCGCCAGCGGCGCCACGATCAACAGCAGCGCGGTCGCCGGCACCGCGCTTCCGCCCAGCGCGGCGGCTGTCTCGCCAGCCAGCATCAGCCACAGGTAGAAGGGCAGCAGCATCAACTGCAGCAGCAGGTTGGCCGGCGTGATGGCGATGGCGCGGCTGGCGTCGCCGCGGCCGAGCTGGGTGAAAGTGATGAACCAGTCGGTGCAGGGCATCAGCAGCACCAGCAGCACGCCCAGCCGCAGCGCCGGTTCCGGGGGCAGCCACTGGGCCAGCGCCCAGGCCGCCAGCGGCATCAGCACGAAGTTGCCGAGCAGGGCGGCGGCGGTGAAGCGGTGGTCGCGGAAGGCAGCCGGCAGTTCCAGCAGCGGCACCTGCACGAAGGTGGCGTACAGCAGCACGGCCAGCACCGGCCAGAGCAGGGATTCGAAGCCGCCCGCGGCGGCAGGGAAAACACTGCCGAGGGCGAGGCCGGCGGCGATGGCCAGCAGGTAGAGCCAGACTTGCCGGCGTTCGAGGGTGAGGCGCTGCAGGGACATGTTCTTTTCGTGCGCGAGCCGCGGGTGTGCGGCCTGCAGCGTGTTGGGGGAAGGCCGAATCTAGGGACTATGCGGCGCTGCGGCAAGCGGAGCGCGACGGGGTGGGCCGGTGAAGGCGCTTTTCCGGTTTCTCGAGTATCGGGCGACGCAGGCCGGTTGCCGGGGAAAGAGGAAAGAACCGAGTGCCGCCATTCGGGGCCGGGATCATCGCTGGCCTCGAAAGCGGGCATGGTCGCAGCCACGCGCCCCTTTCCTTTTGCGGGAGAGGCTTGAGCAGAGGGGCCTGCAAAGGACGCCCGTGTGAAGGTTCCCTGGGTTTCTCCTTCTCCCCTCGCGGGAGAGGGGGAGAGGGGGTGCCCCCTCAGGGGCGGCTGGGCGTGGGCTCCGAAGGCCCCGCTCCCTTCCCCCCGATTCCCCTCCCTGGGGAGGGAGAGAAGACTGCGGCGCTTGTGAGTCCGGGTCAGCGTTGCGCCAGGGTTTCGGGGCACGGGCAGGCGGGCTGCCGGCGTGGCCGCGCACTGGAGCGCGGGTGTGGCCGGCGTGCTGACCTGGCCGCCGGATTCCTCGATGTCCGCCAGCAGGCGCTGCTGCATGAGGTTGAAGGCTGGCGGTCGTGCGCACTTCCACCGGGCCGGTGATGGCCAAACGGCGGGCCGTCATCTTCGAGGTGCGTGCACAAGCGGCTGACGCGGATGTCAATGGCGCGGTCGAAGGGGCTGCGCTCCTTGCCCTAGACACGATCCACCGGGAGGTCGCGCGACAGGGTGCGGTTGGGGGCAGCACGGTGTGCAGCACCCGGTGGTCCGAGCCGCCGGGGCCTATCACCGGGCCGGCGGGCAGGTGCAGCTGGCGGAGTGGGTGCCGAGCCGCCAGCCGGCGAAGCGCGGAATGGGGGGCTGTCCAGCTCGCCGCTCACCGGCATGCTGCGCGCCCGCCGCAGGATGACCTTGATGCGCGATGGCAGTTCGCGCGGGTCGAAGGGCTTGGGCAGGCAGTCGTCCGCGCCCATCCCGAGGCCGACGATGCGGTCCAGCAGCGCGCCGCGGGCGCTCAGCATGATGGCCGGCCGTTGCTGCGCACCCGCAGGTCGCGGCAAGGGTGAGGCCGTCTTCGCCGGGCAGCATCAGATCGAGCACAATGAGGTCGATGCGGCAGCCTTCGGCGATGCGCATCACTTCCTCGCCGTTGGTGGCGGTGTGGGTGTGGTGTCCGGCGGCGCCGAGGTAGTCGGACAGCAGCTCGCGGATCGCGGGATCGTCGCCCACGACGGGGATGTGGTCGGGCGTGGACAGGGGCGGTTTCTTACCGGCTCGCTGGCGCGCCTGTGTCAAGCGGGTTTGTAATGGATTTGTTTTGAGCCGCGGGGGACGCCGCCCTCATTGCGCCGGCGGCATGCCCAGCGCCTCGCGGGCGCGCTGTTTGGCGGCGATGTAGTCGCCGTGCTTGAGGTAGAGCAGGTCGGCGATCTTGCGCAGCAGGTGCTGCTCGTGGTGGCTGAGGTGGCCATCGGCGAAGGCCACCCGCCACAGGTATTCGACGATGCGCACCTTCTCGGCGGCGTCGTAGCCCTTGTTGAGCTGGGAGGTGAAGGCGTAGAAATCCGGCGCCTCGCTGGCCTTCTCGCCGGCCAGCTCCAGCAGGCGTTCGAGTTCGTCGTCGCTGAGGCCGAACTGCTCGCGCAGCACCGCCACGGTGGTCTCGCGCTCGGCGCGGTCTATGGTGGCGTCGGTGCGCATCACCTCGATCAGCAGCACTGCGGTGGCCAGTTGCAGGGTGTGCTCGGAGGGGCCGCCCTGGTCGCGGGCAGGCGTTTCGGTGAGGCTGGCGAAGAGTTCCTTGAGGTTGCGTAGCATCGTTTTCCGTTGGGGGCTGTGGGGGAGGAGGCGCCGGCGGGGAAGGGCCGGCGGCGTTCGATAGACCGCGCCACCCCGGCGTGAGGTTCCCGGCGCGGCTCAGTGCGCGGCCGGCGCGGCCAGCGGCAGCCGCAGGGTGAAGGTGGTGCCGGCGCCGGGCTGGCTTTCCAGGGTGATGCTGCCGCCCAGCCGGCCGACGATGCGCTTCACCAGGTACAGCCCCAGCCCGGCGCCGGCGGTGCCGCCGGCGTTGCGGCCGCGCACGAACTTGAGGAAGACGTTGGCCTGCTCAGCTTCCGGGATGCCGGGGCCGGCATCGGTGACGCTGATCTCCACCGTGCTGTCGCCATTGGCGATGCGCAGGCCCACCTTGGCGCCGGCCGGTGAATACTTGAGGGCGTTGGTGACTAGGTTGTCCACCACGATGCGCAGGTAGCTGCGGTCGCTGGTGAGGGTTTCCGGCGCGCCGGCGAGTTCCACCTCCACCCGCTCGCGCTGCGGGTCGATGGCGTCCAGCGAGTCGGCGACGAAGCGGTCCACCGGGAAGGTGCTGGGCTGCAGCTCGCGCTCCTCCATCAGGATGCGTTCGTTGCTGAGGAAGCGTTCGATGAGGTCGGCCATGCGGTCGGAGGCGGCCTGGATCTTGTCCACCCGGCGCAGGTTGTCCGGCGAGAGGTTAGCCTGGGTGCCGCGCAGCATGTAGCTGCTGGCGTCGATGATGGCGAGCGGGGTGCGGAACTCGTGCGACACCATCATCAGGAACTCATGCTGTTCCTCGCGCGCCTGGCGCTCCACCTGCAGCGCGGTTTCCACCCGGTTCTTGCTCTCGCGCAGCGCCTGCTCGGTAGCCAGGCGGTGGGCGATTTCCTCGTTCAGCTCGCGGGTGCGCACCCGCACCCGGCGCTCCAGCGTCGCCTCCGCCGACAGCGCCGCCTCCAGCGCTGCGCGCTGCGCTTCCCTGTGTTCCACCTGGAGGTCGTGGAAGCGCTTGGCGAAGCCGATGCTGAGCAGCAGCAGGTGGATGGCGGCGCCGACGATGTAGCCATGCTCCAACAGCGGATGGCTGGGCAGCAGGCCGAGGTTCATCAGCAGGCGGCCGTAGATGGCGCCGTAGAGGATGGCGAAGGCGAAGAGATAGAGCCCGGCCATCGGTACCCGCCGCACCGCCAGCCGCACCGCCGCGCTCAGCATGAAGGTGATGCTGAGCACCGCGCCGGCCTGTATCACCGGCATGACCCGGCCGAACTCGCCGAGGGCGAAGCCAATGCAGCCCAGCGCCGCCGCGGTCCAGGAGCTGTACTCGTAGATGCGCGCGGCATTGGGGAAGTAGTTGCGCATGTTGAGCAGACGCACGCCGAAGGAGGCGCCGGCGGCGAGCGAGAGGGCGATGGAGATGCCCAGCAGGGCGTCGCCGGTGTCCGCCAGGTCTACCCGGAAGAAGGGGGTGGACAGCCCCAGGCTGTGGATCACCGAATACGCGCTGGGCAGCGCATAAGCCAGGTACCAGCCGATGGCCGGGTTGCGGGTGTAATACCAGACGAAGCTGGCGGCCAGGCACAGCGCCAGCGCGATGCCGACGAAGGTGCCCAGCAGGCCGGAGATGGTGCTGCTGGAGTCCAGCAGCGCCAGCGGCTCCCATAGCCGCAGATGCACCGCCAGCGAATTGCGCGAGGCCAGCCGCAGGTAGAGCGTGGGTGGCGCACCGTCGAGCAGGCCGTCTTCCAGTTCGATCTGGAACACCGGGTTGCGCAGGCGGTAGGGATATTCATCCGCCGGCACGTTCTCGCCCCGGCGCAGCTCGCGGAAGCCGCCTTCCGCCAGCGGCAGGTAGAGGCGGGCGTCGTCCACCAGCGGGAAATCCACCTCCAGCAGCAGCAGCCGGGGCAGTTCCTCTATGCCGTCCAGGCGCAGGCGCAGCCACACCGCGTCCGGGATGTAGCCAAGGTTGAAGGTGGGCGAGGTGGGGCGCAGCGCGGCAGGCTGGCGCGCCACTTCCTCCACGCTGAGTTGGCCGGTGGGGTCACGCAGGATCTCGATATGCCCGTCCAGCGGGATCTGCCCGGCGCGTTCCCCCGGCGCCGCGAGGCTGGCGCCGCCGGGCAGGGTGGCGAGCAGGCAGAACAGCATCAGGAAACGGAGCAGGGCGGAGGGCATCGTCGGTGGAGGGCGGGGTGCGCGACGGTGGTAGGGGACGAAAGAAGACGGGGAAAAGGAGCCGGGAAGGACGCCGAAGGCGCGCGGTGGCCGGGCGGAATGGCCGTCCGTCGCCGCAGGGCAGGTATTATCGGCCGAGAAACCACGATTACTACAAGGAAGACACCTGCCCATGGCTTTGCTTGCGCTGCTGGAGGACGAAACCGATCTCCGTGAAGAGCTCGAGGCCCATTTGTCCGCTTCCGGCCACACCGTGCTCACTGCCGGCTCCATTGCCGACTTCGAGCTGGCGGCTGCCGGCGCCCGGCTGGACATCGCGATCATCGATCGCGGGCTGCCCGACGGCGACGGCATTGCCGTGGCCGAATCCCTGCGCCGCAACTCGCCCACCACCGGCATCATCCTGCTCACCGCCCGCGGCTCGGTGGACGACAAGATCGCCGGCCTGCAGGGCGGAGCGGACCACTACCTGGTGAAGCCGGTGAAGCTGCCGGAACTGAGCGCCCACGTGGCTGCGCTGCTGCGCCGCCTGCCGGCCGGCTGGCGGCTGGTGGCGCACGAATGTTGCCTGTACGCGCCGGACAACGCCAAGCTGGTGCTCTCCAACCGCGAATTCGATTTCCTCGCGCTGCTCGCCCGCGGCGGCAGCCGTGTGGTGACCCGCCGCGAAGTGGTGGAAGCCTTCGGCGAGGACTGGTTCTCCTACGACCTGCGCCGCCTCGACACCCTGGTGAGCCGCCTGCGCCGCCGCTGCCGCGAGGAGGCCGGCCACGAACTGCCCATCCGCACCGAGCACGGCCGCGGCTATCTCACCGCCGAACTCATCGAAAGCGTTTGAAGGCGGATCTCCCCCTCCCACTTTGTTTACGTTGCTGCTCGATTTAGCACGCCTCATGTAAGGAGTTGACAGCTTTTCGCCCCGACCCGCTTCCTACAATCGCCCACCGTTTGTTAACAATCTCCTGAATCCTGCCTCTTGCCCGGCGGATCGGGAAAGGGCGAGAGGTTCGTTGTGAAGCAAAAGTCGAGGAGTGTGGGATGTCGCCTGGGTGTGCTGGCTGCGGCGCTCGGTAGCCTGGGAGCTGGCCTGGCGCAGGCGCAAACGACGCTGACGCCCGGCGCGATCATGGAAACGGTGCCCAAGGAGGCGCCGCAGATTCCCCAGCCGCGACGCGATGCGCCGGTGCAGGTGACGCCGGCCGAAGGCGCCCGCAACCTCGATCCGAACGCGCCGCGCTTCGCGGTGAACAGCTTCAGGATCACCGGCAACTCCGCCATCGACGCCGCCGAACTCCAGGGCGTGATCGCCGAGCGCGTCGGCAAGTCCTACAACCTCTTCGAACTGCAGAAGGTGGCCGACGAACTGACCGCCTACTACCGCCAGCGCGGCTACCCGGTCGCCCGCGCGGTGCTGCCGGCGCAGAAGGTGGAAGGCGGCGCGGTGACCATAGAGATCATCGAAGGCCGTGCCGATTCGGTCACCTTCGAAGGCAACGAAACCTACAGCGAATCCCTGCTGCAACGCTGGGCCGCGCCGCTGATCGGCAAGCCGGTGAAGCTGGACGCGGTGGAAGAGCGCATGCTCGCCATCGACGACCTGCCGGGCGTGAGCGCCTCCGCGGTGCTCACCCAGGGCGCCCTCTACGGCGGCACCAACCTGGCGGTGCAGGTGGACGACAAGCCGGTGGAAGGCCAGGTCAGCCTGAACAACTACGGCCGCAAGGAAGTGGGCGAGGGCCGTATCGACGCCAACCTGGCGCTGAACAACCCCTTCGGCATCGGCGACCAGATCGGCGTGCGCACCAGCTACTCCGACGGCGGCCTGCTGCGCCTGTACGGCGCCAGCTACAGCCTGCCGCTGAACATCTACGGCACCCGCCTGGCGCTCAGCTACACCACGGTGGATTACCGCATCGGCGGCGATCTGCGCGACCTCGACCTCAACGGCAAGAGCGAGATCGCCTCCGCCACCGTGCTGCACCCCTTCCTGCGCAGCCAGCGCGAGAACCTGTTCGGCACCGTGGCGGTACGCAGCTTCTCCGGCCGCCAATACACCGACGACCTGCGCCTGTCCGACAGCGAAGTCACCGTGCTGGAACTGGGCGTGGCCTGGAACCGCATCCACGACGACTTCAGCTACTCCGCCGCCAGCATGCGGGTGAGCAGCAACTTCCGCGACAGCGACAAGGGCACCCGCAACGACGCCCACAAATTCAAGATCGAGGGCGAGGCCACCCACCTGATGCCCCTCGCCACCAACTGGGACTTGAAGCTGACCGGGGCCGGCTTGTGGTCGCCGGATGCGCTGATCGACGCCGAGAAGTTCAGCCTCGGCGGCCCGACCTCGGTGCGCGGCTACCCGGCCGCCGACGTGCTCGGCGACCGCGGCATCTTCGGCAGCGTGGAAGCGCGCTACCGGGTGAGCCTGGGCACCGCCCCCGGCTTCGTCTCCGCCTTCGTCGATGGCGGCCGCACCGCGCGCAAGTACGCCGCCGCCGGCACTGCCGAAGCCCGCAACCTCGCCAGCGTCGGCGTCGGCTTCACCATCCAGCCGAGCGAGCATTTCAACGCCCAGATCATGGCCGCCGTGCCCGTCACGTCGACCGACCCGGGTGACGACCGCAACTACGGTCGTCTCTGGGTGAGCCTCAACGGCGCGTTCTGACGCGCGCACGACCGCAAGGAATTCCGCAATGAGCACAAACATGCAAAAAGAAACCCACCCGGCCGTCCGCGTCTTTCGCCTGAACCCGGTGACCCAGGCCCTGGCCGGCGTCGCCGCCGCCATCCCGGCGCTTGCCTTCGCGCAGATGCCCACCGGCGGCAACGTCGTCTCCGGCGGTGCCACCATCACCGCGCCGGACGCCAACCATACCGTCATCCAGCAGACGACCGGCAAGGCCATCATCAACTGGGACAGCTTCTCCATCGGCCAGAACGGCTACGTGCAGTTCATCCAGCCGGGCAGCAGCGCCATCGCGCTGAACCGGGTGGTGGGCGCCGATCCGTCCTCCATCCTGGGCAACCTGTCCGCCAACGGCCAGGTCTTCCTGGTGAACCCCAACGGCATTTTCTTCGGCGCTGGCGCGGTGGTTAACGTGGCCGGCATCGTTGCCACCACGCTGAATATCAGCGACGCCGACTTCCTCGCCGGCAACTACCGCTTCGTCAAGGGCGGCACCGATGCCAAAGTAGTCAACGCCGGCACCATCAACGCCGGCAACGGCGGCTACGTGGTACTGGCCGGCGACTATGTCTCCAACGCCAGCGGCGGCGTGGTCGATGCCCAGCTGGGCACCGCACTGCTGGCCTCCGGCAACGCGCTGACGCTGGAGCTGGAAGGCAACAGCCTGGTGCGCTACGCGGTGGATGAAGCCACCGTGGCCCACCTCGCCGGCGTGGACAACGCCGGCAGCATCCTCGCCAACGGCGGCCGGGTGATCATGACCGCCAAGGTGGCGGGCGACCTCGCCTCCATGGTGGTGAACAACACCGGCCTGGTGCAGGCCCAGAGCACCGTCGAGCGCGACGGCATCGTCTACTTGGTGGGCGAGGGCGGCAGCGTGGCCAACGCCGGCAAGGTGGACGTCTCCGCCCAGGCCGGCGCCAAGGGCGGCCATGTAGACATCGTGGCCGATGGCGACATCGTGCATGCCGCCGGCAGCGTGATCGACATCAGCGGCGCCGCCACCGGCAACTCCAGCGCCGGCAGCGTCTACACCTGGGCCGACGGCACCAACCGTTTCAACAGTGGCGCGACCATCGTCGGCAAGGGCGGTGCGGAAGGCGGCAATGGCGGCTTCGTCGAGCTGTCCGGCAACAAGGTGGTCTACCGCGGCCTGCTGGATCTGACCGCGGTGGCGGGCACCGCCGGCTGGCTGCTGGTCGATCCGACCGAGATCACTATCAAGAGCGGCAGCGGCACCGGCGACGCTGCAACCTTCTACGAAACCGACCTGGAGTCCGCGCTGGCGGGCACCAGCAACGTGGTGCTGCAGGCCAGCAACACCGGCGCCGGCAACACCGCCTCCATCACCATGGAAGCGCTGAGCGACGGCGAACTCACCGGCACCGGCACCGCTGGCCTGACGCTGGCGGTGAATGCGCAGAACGGCGCCACCGGCAGCATCACCTTCCAGAACAAGAGCGACACCATCAACATCGGCGGCGACCTGGTGCTGTCCGTCACCGATGGCAACGCCGTGGGCGCGGGCGCTGGCGTCGGCACCATCGACGTCGGCAATCTGACGTCGAAGAGCAACATCGACCTCACCGCCGGCAGCATCGCCACCCGCAACCTGACCGTCGCCAACAGCGCGGCGAACGGCAGCAACGCTGCCTACGCGATCAACGCCGACGCCACCACCGGCGACCTGACGGTGGATGGCGACGTTTCCCTGATCGTCAGCAATACATCCGCCGCGGGCGTCAAGACCTCGGTGGACCTGCAGGCCGCCGGCGCGGTGAACATCACCGGCAACCTGGTTTCCAGCGCCACCGGCGTGGGCTACTACCACTACAACTACACGACCCCGGGCAGCGCGGCCACCAGCTACTACAGCACCTATGCCGACCGCAGCGATCCCTGGACCCTGGTCGACCAGGGCGATCACAAGATCGAGAGCTCCCTCAACGTGGCGGCGGGCGGTAACCTGAGCGTCGGCGGCACCACCACGGTGACGGCCACCGACAACAACACCGCTTTCACCGGCGGCAACGCAGGCGGCTACTTCCAGACCGCGACCTCGACCACGCACAACTTCTGGCGCCCGACGGCGGCCACCGCCACCGCCAACGTGACCGCCGGCGGCGACGTCAGCCTGGGTGGCCTGACCACGGTGAAGGCCGACGGCTACGCCACCGCCTCCTACGGCGAGGTCGAGTCCTGGAACGACATGGTGTTGCAGTACAACTACACCACGCGCACCCAGACCGTCTCCACCGGTTGCAACCCCACTTGCACTTCTTACGACACCACGATCAACAACGTAAAAGGTTCTGCGACCGGGCAGTACGTATGGAGCTTCAATTACAACGATCCTCCGCTGAACGCCAGCTACTCGCCGTATCCCAATAACCAGACCGACAGCCATGGCGACAGTGCCTCCACCCAGCTCGGCTACAGCGGGCAGACGGGCGTTACCGCGTCGCTGAATGTGAACGCGGGCGGCAGCGTCACCACCAACGGCCTGGACGTCGCCATCGTCAATCGCTCCAGCACCGGCTCCACCTCGTACTCCGACGCCAACTGGGGCCACCAGGACTCCAGCAACGTCGGCGCGACCGTCAGCGGCGCGCGCGAGGTCAATTACAGCGACAGCTTCAGCAGGAGCTGGGCCGCCGCCCGTTCCACCGCCACCACCACCATCAGCTCCGGCGACAACCAGGCGGTGACGCTGAACGGCAACAGCAACACCTCCGCCAGCTTCACCGAGTTCACTCCGCTGAACACCGCGCTGGCCGGCGCCACCATGACCGTCACTGCCGGCCAGAACGGCGGCAACAGCGGTAGCGGCAACATCAACGTCAACGGCAACGTGACGGTGAGCGGCGGCGACAGCACCAATCCGGTGGCGCTCACCCTGACCAGTCTGGACGGCAACGTCGTGCAGGCCCCCGGTACCAGCATCACGGTGAACAACAGCTACACCGCCGGCGATGCCGATGCCACGCTGGAAGCCTCCGCCGGCAGCCTGCTGCTGCAGAGCATCAGCGTCGCCGCCGGCCACAATGCACAGCTCACCGGTACCGCGCTGGACGACATCACCGTGGCCGGCACGCTGACCGCCCATGAAGCCGCCGGCACCAACAACTCGCTGAGCCGCATTGCACTGCAGACGACCGATGGCGACATCACGCTGGAAGACGCGGTGCGCTCCGAGTCGGCTGTGTCCGCGGTGATCGATGTCGATGCGGGGCGTGACCTCACCGTCAACGGCGCGACCAGCGCGGTGGCGGACGGCGCCGGCAACACCAGCGACTGGTCCAGCACCAACGCCTCCATCACCTTCGCCAGCGGCGGCGACATGACCATCAACGGCACCACCACCGTGGATGTGGATGCCGCCAGCTACGGGCATCTCGGCCCCTACTACCCGTACTACAACTACCCCTACACCACCATCACCAGTGGCGTCATCCAGATGTCGAGCGGCGGCGACCTCCTGCTGAACAACACGGTGACGGCGACGGCGAACAGCGTCGGCTACAACGGCACCTCCAACGGCGCCTACACCGGCAACGCCACCACCAGCATCACCATCAGCAGCGACGGCAACCTCACCGTCAACGACGTCATCAGCGCCACCTCCGGCAGCACCAGCAACGCGACCGCTGTCGGTGGCGACAATTTCGGCAGCACCAGCGCCTCCGTCCAGCTCTCCAGCGACGGCGCCACCGAGATCAACGCGGTGGTCCGCAGCGATGCGACCAGCATCACCAACCAGGCCAGCGCCACCACCGTGGTGGGCGGCGGCAACCTGCTGACGCTGAATGAAGACGTGCTGGCGACCGGCGTGTCCGCCGCCACCGTCACGCTGAACAGCACCAATGCCGGCGGCGAGATCGTGCAACTCGCCGGCAAGACGGCGCGCGCCCAGGCTGCCTCCGCGACCGCCAACGTGAACACCGCGGCGACCGGCTCGGTGGATCTGCGCAGCGTGCAGGCGCTGGGCGGCACCAGTGCCAACCTGGCGATGAACGTGGGCTCCGGCACGGTGGACGTCCTCACCAGCACCGCCTCCGCGGGCACCGCCACTGCCACGCTGACCACCCAGGACGCCGATGGCACGCTGACCCTGGCCGATTCCCTGACGGTGACCGGCAACAGGACTACCGCCGGCGAAAGCGCCGCGCTGGTGGTGAATGCTGCCGGTGGTCTGGATGCCTCCAGCGCCGTCATCGCCGTCAGCAACAATTCGACCACGGCGAGCACCGCCGCCCGGGCCCAGATCACGGCCGGCGGCTCTGTGACCCTGGACGACATCACGGTGACGACCGCGGGCGCCACCGGCTCCGGCTCCACCGCCGGCCTCATCCTGAGCGCCGGCGATGCCACGGTGACCGACTTCACCGTCAGCTCCGACCATGGCGCGGCCTCGGCCAGCTTCACCACCACCAGTGGCGATCTGACGCTGAATGGCATCGGCCGCGTCTACGGCAACGGCGTGGGTACCTTCGCCGGGCTGTCCGCCAGCGTGGCCGGCGACCTCGACACCTCCGCGGCTTCCCTGGAGGTGCGTAACCAGAGCACGCTGTCGTCCGCCCATGCGAACGCAACGCTGGCCGCCACCGGCACCGCAACCATCAGCGACCTCAGCGTTAGCAGTGACGGCACGAACGGCGCCGTCACCGTCAACCTGTCCGGCGCGGATGGACTGACGGTGAGCGGCGAAGTGACCGCCACCTCGCTCGCCACCGGCGGCACCGCCACCGTCTCCCTCGGCTCCGCCGACGGCAGCGTGAACGTGCTCGCGGATGCACTGGTGCTGGCCAACAGCCACGGCTTTGCTTCCCTGTCCAGCGGCTCGGCCACGGGCGGCGTGCTCGATGGCGTGCTGTGGGCGAACTCGACCAACAACGGCGCCCTGCTCTCGGTCGAAGCGGATGGCGGCACGCTTTCGCAGGGCGCGGCCGGCGCGCTGCGCGCCGAAAGCGCCACCGTTAGCCTGCTGGAGGTGCACGCCGGCGACAGCGTGCTCGATCTGAATGGCACGCTCCGGGCGGTGGCCGCCAGCGGCTCCGCCACGCTGGACCTGATCGGCGCTTCCGGCAGCGTGGGCGGCTTCGAAGTCAGCAGCGCTTCCGGCACTGCTTCCGCCTTCATCAGCGGCAACAATGCCGCCGGCACGCTGGTGCTGGATGGTTCCGGCACGGTGAGCGGCAACAGCGCCAGCAGCACCGGCGCCCTGCTGTCGATCGCCACCGTGGGCGCGCTCGACGCCAGCGCCGCCACGCTGAACGTCGCCAACACCGGCACCAGCAATGGTGCGGGTGTGAGCATGGCGGTGGATGCGAATGGCAACGTCGCGCTGGGGCAGGTGGATCTGGCTGCCGCTGGCGCCAACGGCCTCGCCGAGCTCACGGTCATCAGCAACGCCGGCAACGTCAGCTTCGTCGATGAAGTCAATGTCACCGGTAACGGTACCGCCAGCAACACGGTGGTAGAAGTCACCGCCGCCGGCAACCTGCTGGTTGGCAACGGCGCCGGGATCAGCGCCAGCGCGCCCACCGGCAATGCTTCGGTGACGCTGGCCGCCGGTGGCAACGCCACCATCAATGGCGATGTAGAGGCGAATGCCCTCGCCAGCGCGGAGGTAAGCATCACTGGCACCACGGGGGTGGCGCAGGGCGCCGCCAGCAGCATCGTCGCCGACGGCGACATCGGCTCTGTGACCCTCAGCGGTGCCGGTGTGCAGGTTGCCGGCCTGGTCAAGGCGGCGGCACTGTCGGGCAGCGCCGAGGTGACTCTGGTGCCGCAGGGCGGCGACATCACGGTCGCCCAGGGTGGCCAGCTGCTCGCCACTTCTTCCACCGGCGGTGCATTCGTGACGCTGGACGATGCCAACCGGCTGACGCTCAACGGCGCGGTGCAAGCCTCCTCGCAAGGCTCCCAGGCCAAGGTCAGCATCGACGACATCGTCACTTCGCTCACCCAAGGCGCCAACGGCACCATCGGCGTTACCGGCCGGAGTGCCGAACTCATCATCGATGGCAGCGGCACTCTCGCCGGCATCGACCTGGGCGGCTCCCAGACGCTGCTGGCCACGCAGTACGACGCGACGCTGAACGTTACTGGCGGACAGGTTCGTGTGGCCAACTTCGACGTCCGCAGCCTGGGCGCCTCCGCCCGTGTCTCGGCGCTGGCGTCCAATGGCCTGGTGTTCAACGGGACTGGCGTGGTGATTGCCCAGGGGCAGGAGGGCGCGATTCGCGGCGTCGCCTACACCGGCAATGTCGATACCCGTAGCGCCAACCTCAGCGCGACCAACAGCGGCACCGGCGCGGCTGAAGTCGGGTTCGGCGCAGTGGCTGGTTCCGTGCTGCTGGGTAATGCCGCAGCGCTTGCCGGCAGCGGTACTGCCGCGCTGAGCATGGCTGCCCAGTCCGGAATCGAAGTCAGCGGCAATGTCCTGGCCCGCGCCAACGGCGGCAACTCCCATGTCCAACTCATCACCATCGGCGAAACCGCCCACATCAAGGTGGCCTCCGGCGCCACGGTTGTGGCGGAAAGCCTGGGCAGCAACGCGGGTGACGCGGACATCTACATGAAGGCGGGCGACTGCTGCAAGGCGCAGGTCCAACTGGACGGCAATGTCACTGCCAGCACCGCTGGCAACGGCGACGCCACCCTGGCTGCCTATGCCGGCAGGATCGCGGTGAACGGCGTTACCACCGCCCACTCCGTCGGCGGCAGCGCCGGCATCGGCCTCGCCACCGCGGGCGACCTCATCGTCACCGGCAAGCTCGTGTCCAAGGCCGACTCGGCCAACGAGGAAGCCCACATCGTGCTGGTCTCCGACAAGCTCAACTACAGCGGCACCGCCGAGCTGTCGCAGGGCAACGGCCGCGTGCAGCTGGCGCCGTTCAGCACCAATAAGATCATCGGGGTGAACTCCGCCCGCGACCACGACGCCATCATCGGGGTGAACTACACCACCGGCACGCTGAACAAGTTCGCCGGCTACGGCGCCGAGATCCGCATCGGCGGCAGCTTCGACCGCAGCAACTGGGCGAACGGCTCCGACTGGTGCATCCCGGACATGGCGAACTGGACCGATGTGACCCAGCACACCGCCGACATCCACGTCGCCGGTTCCAGCAACATCGTGCTGGCCAGCACCGCCATGGTGTTCGACACCACCGGCATCACCTACTACCACGACCAGGGTATGAGCCCGTGGAGCGTGCCGAACGGCCGCACCGCGATCTACGTGCCGCGTGCGGAGAAGGTGAGCATCGACCGCTACGTGGATCGCACCGACAACTCGCTGCATACCGTCAGCAGGGCGCCGGACACCACGCTGGCGCTCGTCACCACCGGCATCCCGCCGGAAGGCACCACGCCGCTGGGCGGCAACTTGTTCCTCGCGGGCGACGGTGTGAACATGGGCGTCTATGGCGGCGCTGCCGGTGCCGGCCAGAACGGCGCGGGCAGTGGTAGCGGCGCGAACGGTGGCGGTGAGCAGGGTGGTGGCGCCAACGCGGACGACGACGAGAACCGTCGCAACCGCGGCCAGAACTGAGCGTCGGCCCGCAAGTCGCAGCAGGACCGCCCCGGCAACGGGGCGGTCTTTTTTTCGAGGAGATGAACAATGAGTGAAACCCAGGCCGCCAGCGGCGGCGTCAAGGTCACGCCGCCCTTCGCCTACGGCGAAATCGTGCCGCTGCTGAAGCAGCACCGCGTGGCGGTCGAGGACGGCATCGTCGCACCCGCGCTGCGCAAGGTGCAGGCGGTGCCGATTTCCATGAGCGAAATGGGCCGCGCCGCGCGCGACTACCCCATCGCCTTCAGCGGTACGCCGGATGGCAAGCGCTTCGGCGTCATCGCGCTGCTCGGCCTGCGCCAGGGCGAAAACCGCCTGGTGGACGACGCCGGCCGCTGGCGCGAAGGCTGGTATGTGCCCGCCTACGTCCGCCGCTACCCCTTCTGCATGGCCTCCGTCACCGACAACGGCCAGCAGCGCGATGAGCGCGTGGTGTGCGTGGAACGCGGCGCGCTGGCCGAAGGCGACGGCGGCCGCGCGCTGGAAGACGAATCCGGCAAGCCGCAAGCCTGGTGGGAAGAGCGCCTCAAGCTCACCCAGGAATTCGAGGCCGACCTGCTGCGCACCGCCCGCATGTGCGACACCCTGAGCAAGTTCGGCCTGCTGGTACCGTTCTCCGCCCAGGCGGTGAGCAAGAGCGGCGACACCATGAACATCACCGGCCTGTTCCGCGGCGACGAAGGCCGCCTGGACAAGCTGCGCGCCGACGACCTGCGCATGCTCATCCGCACCGGCACCCTGGGCCGGCTGTACGCGCAGATGTTCTCGCTGGACAACCTGGGGCGCTTGCTGGACCTGGGCTGAAAGACGTGGCGACCCCCGATGGGGGCGGCTGTGATGAAGCGGGTGCTTGAACGCGGACGGGCCGAAAGGCCCGTTTTTCATGTCCGCAATTCGGCTGCATCGTCCGACACCGCCCAGCGGCAGGCTCGCGCCGTGATCCATCTCGGGAGGATAGCTATATGGGCTATGCTTAACCGGTTTTTGAAGAGCCTTTTGGCTCCACCTGACTGTCCGTCCAGCAACCGAATGAAAACTGGGTTCCGGTCCCCCTCAGCGATCCTGGCGCTCATTAGGCTCATCTACTGAAGCTTCCCGGGTTTTCTTGTTCACCACGCTGATCGCGAGTTGTACTGACGTTTTTTGTCGCTACCTGATTTATCCGATGTCGCAGGCGAAATGAGGGACTGATCAATCTCGGGGCGCTGGGATACCGGCTGGCGTTCTTCAATAGCAATCGGGCCGGGGCGAGTTTCCTCGCCGCGGCCCGATCTGCATTCAGCGGAACAACTGCCTTCAGGCTTCCTGCACCGCGCCGATGAAGCCCGCCAGTTCCGGTGTCTGCGGCGCGGCGAATACCGTTTTCGGATCGCCGCTTTCATGTATCCGGCCCTGGTGCATGAAGATCAGCTTGTTGCCGACGTCGCGGGCGAAGCGCATTTCGTGGGTGACCATGATCAGCGTCATGCCTTCGCTGGCGAGCTGGCGGACGACGGCGAGGACTTCGTTGACCAGTTCCGGGTCCAGCGCCGAGGTGATCTCGTCGCACAGCAGCACCTTGGGCTTCATCGCCAGGGCGCGGGCGATGGCGACGCGTTGCTGCTGGCCGCCGGAGAGCTGGTCGGGGAAGCTGTTGAATTTGTCGGAGAGGCCGACCTTCAGCAGCATTTCCTTGGCGATGTCTTCGGCCTCGCGCTTGGAGGTGCTCTTGACCACGGTGGGCGCGAGCATGACGTTCTGGCCGGCGGTGAGGTGGGGGAAGAGGTTGAACTGCTGGAACACCATGCCGACCTTTTGACGCAGGGCGCGCAGGTCGCCCTTGCCGTCGTGCAGCGCGGCGCCATCCACCACCAGCTCGCCCTTGTCTATGGTTTCCAGGCCGTTGATGGTGCGCAGCAGGGTGCTCTTGCCGGAGCCGCTGCGGCCGATGAGGGCGACGACGTCGCCCTGGGCGACTTCCAGGTCTATGCCCTTGAGGACGTGGTTGGCGCCGAAGTGCTTGTGCAGGCCGGTGATCTTAACGAGCGACATGGAATTTCCTCTCCAGGCTTTTGGCGTACAGCGAGAGCGGGTAGCAAAGGATGAAGTAGCCGGCGGCGACCAGGCCGAACACCAGGAAGGGCTGGAAGGTGGCGTTGGCCAGCATGGAACCGGTCTTGGTGAGTTCGGCGAAGCCGATGATGGACGTCACCGCGGTGCCTTTGACCACCTGCACCGAGAAGCCGACGGTGGGGGCGATGGCGATGCGCAGCGCCTGCGGCAGCACCACGTAGCGCATCTGCTGGGTGTAGGACAGCGCCAGGCTGGCGGAGGCCTCCCACTGGCCGCGCGGCACCGACTCCACGCAGCCGCGCCAGATCTCGGCGAGGTAGGCGCTGGTGAAGAGGGTGAGGCCGACGGCGGCGGCGATCCAGGGCGACACATCCACGCCGAGCAGCGACAGGCCGAAGAAGACGATGAAGAGCTGCATCAGCAGCGGCGTGCCCTGGAAGACCTCGATGTAGCCCTTGGTGAGCGCCTGCAGCAGGCGGTTCTTGGAGATGCGGGCGAACAGGATGGCGAGGCCGACGAGGCCGCCGAGCACGAAGGCGATCAGCGACAGCGCCAGCGTCCATCTGCCGGCTTCCAGCAGGTTGCGGACGATGTCCCAAGTGGTGAATTGGACGAACATCAGCGCGGCCTCCCGACGATGAAGCGCTGGCCCAGCCGCATCAGCAGCTGGCGGATCAGCAGGGCCATGACGAAGTACATCGCCGTGGTGACGAAGTAGGTTTCGAAGGCGCGGAAGTTGCGCGACTGGATGAAGTTGGCGGCGAAGGTGAGTTCCTCCGCGGCGATCTGGGAACAGACCGAGGAGCCCAGCATGACGATGATCACCTGGCTCACCAGCGCCGGCCACACGCGGGTCAGCGCCGGGCGCAGCACGACGTGGCGGAAGGTCTGCAGCCGGGTGAGCGCCAGCGAGGAGGCGGCTTCGATCTGGCCGCGCGGGGTGGCCTGGATGCCGGCGCGGATGATCTCGGTGGAATAGGCGCCGAGGTTGATCACCATGGCCAGCACCGCCGCGTGCCACTCGGTCATCTTCACGCCCAGCGAGGGCAGGCCGAAGAAGATGAAGAAGAGCTGCACCAGGAAGGGCGTGTTGCGGATCACCTCCACGTACAGCCCGAACAGGCGGTCGAAGGGGCTGATCTTCCAGGCGCGGCAGAGCGCGCCGACGATGCCGAGGCCGATGCCCAGCACCGCGCCGACGGCGGTCAGCGCCAGGGTGAAGGCGGCGCCCGTGAGCAGCAGGTCGCTGTGCTGCAGTACCGGGGCGAAGTCGAACTGATAGGCCATCCAGGGTCTCCATGGCCGGCGCCGGGGCGGCTCGTGGCTGCGCGGGGCGCTGTGGGGAGGGGGCGCGCCGGTGCGGTGTTGCCTTCGCGCGGGCGTCGGGTCGGGGCGAGCAGGGCGTCAGGAATGCAAGGCGGCTGCCCCGCCGCGGTCGCCGAGGGCGGCGGCGGGGCGGTAGCGCTTACAGGTCCTTCGGCAGCGGCGCGTTCAGCCAGCGCTGGGCGATGGCGTCCAGGCTGCCGTCCTGCTTCGCCTTGGCGATGATCTCGTTCACCTTGGCGGTCAGCGCGGTTTCGCCCTTGGCGATGCCGACGTAGCAGGGCGAGTTCTTGATCAGGAACTTGGCGTCCAGGCGGCGCAGCTTGGTCATGTCATTCACCGCGGCGGCGACGACGTTGCCGGTGGCGATGAACTGCACCTGGCCGGTGAGGTAGGCGGAGATGGTGGCGTTGTTGTCTTCGAAGCGCTTGATGGTGGTGCTGGCCGGGGCGATCTTGGTCAGCTCCAGGTCTTCCACCGCGCCGCGGGTCACGCCCACCGTCTTGCCGGCCAGTTCGCCGGCCTGCGCCAGCTTGACGTCGGTGGGGCCGAACACGCCGTTGAAGAAGGGCGCGTAGGCGGTGGAGAAGTCGATCACCGCTTCGCGCTCGGCGTTCTTGCCTAGGCTGGAGATCACCAGGTCGGCCTTGCCGGTGGTGAGGAAGGGCACGCGGTTGGTGCTGGTCACCGGGATCAGCTCCACCTTCACGCCCAGTTCCTTGCCGATGAGGTTGGCCATGTCGATGTCGTAGCCGCGCGGCTTCAGGTCGGTGCCCACGCTGCCGAACGGCGGGAAATCCTGCGGCACGGCGACGCGCAGCGTGCCGTTCTTGTGCACGTTGGCGAGTACGTCGGCGTGGGCGCTGGCCAGGCCCAGGGTGGCGCTGGCGGCAAGGCCGGCGGCGAGGGCGCAGAGGCTGCGGAGGAAGGGGCGGCGGGTAGTGGTCATGGCGGATCTCCGGGAGGAAGTGGGTAGAGGTGGGTTATTGCGGGCTGTGCTGCGGTCTGCGGTTCGGTCTGCTGAGTACGGTGTGCTTCTTCAAAGACTCATTCGATCTGCAATTCCAGGCCGACTCGCCGCGCGGCGGCGGCGAGGTGGCGGCGCATCGCGGCGGCGGTGGCGGCGGCATCGCCGGCATCGATGGCGGCGAGAATTTCGCGGTGTTCGTCGGCCGGTTCCCAGATGCCGCCCGGGTTGGAGAAGGGCAGGCGCAGGCTGTGGCCGATCTGCTCGCGGAACTGGTGGGCAATGGTGATCAAGCCCGGGTTGGTGGAGGACTCGGCCAGCTGCAGGTGGAACTGCAGATCCCAGTCCGCCGCCATCACCAGGTCGCCCACCCGCAGCGCGTCTTCCATGCCGCGCTGGATGTCTTCCAGCGCCTGGCGGCCCTCGGCGTTCATGTGGCGGGTGGCGAGCGCCGCCCAGGCCGGCTCCAGCGCCAGGCGGAATTCGATCAGCGCCTGCGGCGTCATCGAGCCGGCTCCGGGCAGCGGCCGCGCCGGGTCCGGCCGGCTGCCGGCGGTCACGAACACGCCCTTGCCCGGCTGCGAACGCACCAGCCCCAGCGCCTCCAGCGTGGAGATGGCTTCGCGCAGCGAGGCGCGGCTGATCGCCAGTTGGTCCGACAGCTCGCGTTGCGAGGGCAGGGCCGAGCCGCTGGGGAATTCTCCCTCGGCGATGCGGCGCTGCAGCGCCTGGGCGGCAATGGCTGAGATGCTGGGCATGGGGGCCTTCGTTTGCGGTCTGACAGTTCGGACTGGTCTGACCAGTCAGATCGGTATTAGCAGAAGCTGTGCCAATTGCTGGCCTGTCTGGTGAGGGCGGCCGGAAAGCGCGTGTTCGTGCGGGATTGAGGCTGAGCGGAGGTTTGTTGCCCTTGGTTGGGAGGCGTTGAACGGGGAGCTGCGGCGCCCTCAAACGGTGCTTGGCGCTGTTGTGGTGCCCCGGATGAGGGCGGATATCTGGTGGTGTCGGGGTGGAGCGGACGGCGGGAGGGGGGCTGGGATTTCTGTGGCTGGGTGGAAGGGCTTGCCGAATCCGGCCAGGCGGTTGGGGGGCCCGGGGCGTGGACTTGTGGCAGGTGGTAGGTGGCCGATGGTGCATATGCAGCGGTTTTCCCCGCGGGCCGTTCGTTATTACGCGACGGGTTTCGCCCCTTCCCCTGGCAAGGGAGGGCTGGGGAGGAGGGGAGGCGCCCGCAAGGGCACTGATGGATCAGATCACCCCTCCAGGCTTCGGGCGCTGGCCTTCCGCCCCGCTGACCAATCCACTGCGCGAAGGAAGGACCGTGTCTCCACCTGCAGGCTTCAGGCGATGGAAGGGAAGCAGGAGCATTCCTGTCCCCCCGCGCCCGCACCTGCTCCTGAATCAACTATCCAGCAAGGCCGGGAAACGCACGCCAGGCACCGCGCCAACCCACCACGCCGAACCTCTTTCCCCGCCTTGCTGTTTTCGGCTAACGCCTGCGCGGGCGCTTTCCTAGAATCGTCCTCACCCCAATCCGGTGAGACCAAAACAAAATGCAGACGCGCGACGAGCTGTTTCCCGAGAGTTTTCCCCAGCCTGAAAACCAGCCCCATGACCCGGCCGCCGGCAGCCGGCGCGATTTCCTGCGCAATGCCGGCCTGCTGGGCGCGGCGGCGCTGTTGCCCGGCGGCCTGGGCGTGGCCGGCAATGCAATGGCCGCCCAGCCGCCGTCCGACATCGTGATGGCGGACGCGGTGGCGCTGTCGGCCTGGATCAAGGCGCGCAAGGTCTCCTGTCGTGAAGTCATGAGCGCCTTCCTCGACCATATCGAGCGCATCAACCCCAAGGTGAATGCGCTGGTGTCGCTGCAGGAGCGTGGTGACCTGCTACGGCAGGCGGACGAGCGCGACGCCCAGCTCGCCCGTGGCGAATATCTCGGCTGGATGCACGGCATGCCGCAGGCGCCCAAGGACCTCACCGCCACCGCCGGCATTCCCACCACCCAGGGCTCGCCGCTGTTCAAGGACTATGTGCCGCGACAGGACTCCATCATCGTCGAGCGGGTGCGCCGGCAAGGCGCCATTCTCATCGGCAAGAGCAACACGCCGGAGTTCGGCCTCGGCTCGGCTACCTACAACGCCGTCTTCGGCACCACGCTGAACGCCTACGACCCCAGCCGCCATGCCGGCGGCAGCAGCGGCGGCGCGGCGGTGGCGCTGGCCACCCGCATGCTGCCGGTAGCCGATGGCAGCGACATGATGGGCTCGCTGCGCAATCCGGCGGCCTGGAACAACGTATTCGGCTTCCGGCCGTCGCAGGGCCGGGTGCCTTTCGGCCCCAGCGGCGAGGTCTTCTTCCAGCAACTCGGCTACGAGGGGCCGATGGGGCGCACGGTGCGGGATCTGGCGATGCTGCTGTCGGTGCAGGCCGGCCACGACGCCCGGCTGCCGATGTCCCTCAGCGAAGACCCGGCGGTATTCGCCGGCCCGCTGCAGCGGGATTTCCGCGGCACCCGCATCGGCTGGCTGGGCGACTTCCGCGGCTACCTGCCGATGGAGGCCGGCGTGCTGGAGCTGTGCCGCCAGGGGCTGAGGGGCTTCGAGGCCGTGGGCTGCACGGTGGAAGAGGCGATGCCGGATTACCCGATGGAGCAGCTGTGGCAGACCTGGCTCACGCTGCGCCACTGGCTGGTCGCCGGGCTTGCCACGCCGCTCTACAACGACCCGGCCAAGCGCGCGCTGCTGAAGCCGGAGGCGGTGTGGGAGATAGAGGGCGGCCTCAATCTCACCGGTGCCGACGTCTGGCGCGCCACCGCCCAGCGCAGCAAGTGGTACGAGGCGCTGCGCAAGCTGTTCGAGCGCTACGACTACCTGGTGCTGCCCTCGGCCCAGGTCTTCCCCTTCGATGCCGGTCAGCACTGGCCCGCAGAGATCGCCGGCCGCCGCATGGACACCTACCACCGCTGGATGGAGGTGGTGACGGGCGGCACCCTGGCCGGCCTGCCCATCCTTAACGTGCCGGTGGGCTTCAATGCCCAGGGCCTGCCGATGGGCGTGCAAGTGATGGGCAAGGCCCAGGCGGACCTCGCCGTGCTGCAGCTGGGCCATGCCTACGAGCAGGCCACCCGCTGGGTGCAGGCGCGCCGGCCGGCGCTGCTCTGAGGCGCGGCCGGCCGGGCCCGCTCCGCTGTCAGGGGCGGTCCTGCATGGTGCCGTGCACATACATGTCGCCGGCGGACATCCATTTGCCGTTCACCTTCTCCCACAGGAACAGGATGCGGAAGGTGAAGGGCTTCTCCGCCGGGTCGCGCGGTGTCACATGGAAGTTGGCCCAGTCCCAGCCCATGTTGCCGCTGACCTTGGTGTAGACCGACTCGATGCGCACATCGCCGTACTTCACCAGCTCGCGGTACATCGGCCGCAACTGCTCGCGGCCGACCTTCACCGGCGTTTCCTCGCCGGTGGAGACCACATCCGGGGCGTAGAAGCGGTCGACGATGGCGTCCGCATCCTGGCTGGCGAAGGCTTTTTCCTTCAGGTCGTAGAGCGAGCGGATGGCGGCCTTGAAGGCCTTCAGTTCGGCACTCGCCGTTGGGGCGGGAGCGGCGGTGGCGGTGGCGGACGCGGCGCCGGCCGGCAGCGCGGTGGCGAGGAGGCCTGCCGCGAGCAGGCTGGCGACGAGGCGGGGAGGGTGGAAAACGCGGAAAACGCGGGAAAGCGTGTGCTTCATCAGATGATCTCCAGGATTTGCTTGGCGGCCCGGTCGCCTTCTTCGGCGGCGGTTTCCCACATCTGGGCGCCGGTGAGTTCCGCGTGGCAGAAGGCCATGCGGTTGAAACGGGTGCGGATGATTTCGCGCGGCGCCGGCTGGCCGTCCTTGCCGAAGAAGAAGCCCGGCTGCGCGGTGACGTAGGCGTGGCCCCAGCGGTTGGCGACGATGCCGGCGATGTCGCGCCTGGCGTCGAAGCCGGCGGCGCCGAACATCTTCTGGAACTGGCTGCGCACGCCGGCCTCGATGTCGGCGTAGGGCAGGTGGAAGAGCTGCATGCGGGCGGCGGTGCAGGTCTGGGCGACATCGTTCAGCCCATTCACGATGAAGGGGTTGTACTGCACCATCATCGCCGGCTTGTCCGGGTCCAGCGGCATGGTCTCGCGGCCGTCCACCAGCACGTTGCGGCGCAGGCTGGTCCACCAACCGAAGCCCTCGAACCAGCGCGCGGAGGCGATGCCGAGCTTGTCGAGGAAGCGCCAGTTGCGCAGGGCCACGTTCACCGTGAGCATGGGCGCGTGGTGGAAGGTGGCCATGGCCTCGTAATAGGCGCGCGGCAGATCGCGGCAGACGTATTTGTTGGCGTGCTGCTGGCCGGCCATGATCACCGCCCGGGCGCGGGCCTTGTACAGCCTGCCTTCGCGCAGCCAGGTGACGGTGACGCCCTTGGCCGAGTCCGCCGGGCCGTCGTGGCTTACCGCGACCACGGTGGATGACAGCCGGATGCGCACCGGCTGGTTGGCGCGGTCCAGCGCATTCCAGTTGAGCTTGCCGAGGATGAGCTCGCTCAGGCGCTCGCCCGCGAAGGCATCCGGAATCAGGTACTTCACCAGCCGGCGGGCGATGGTGGCGTTGCCGCCGGGGAAGCTCACCAGGTAGAGGTCGTCGGTGCCATCGCCCTTGCCCTGGGCGGGATCGCGGTTGTAGTTCACCACGCCGGGCTGCATGAAGTTGTAGGCGGAGAAGGCGGAGATGGTGTCCGCGCCCTGGCCGCAGCCCATGGCCGCCGCCACCGGGTCGATGTACTTGCTCACCTCCGGCCCCAGGCCCATCACCTTGCTCAGGTAGTCGCGGTAGGTCATGGAGTCCAGCCATTGCGCCCAGTCGGTGCGGCGGGGCGCGGTGTGGCTGAGCTCCAGGCGGGTGAGGTCCTGCTTCTGCGCTTCCGGCAGCGGCGCGTCCTTCCAGCCGTTGTGCCAGGCGTTCTTGACGAAGCCCTGGCCTTCGAAGAAATAGCCGATGTCCGACTGCTCCCAGCCGATGTGCATCGGCGACCAGACGTCGCGCGGAATCAGCATGTCGCTGCGCAGGTTCTGCGGCTCCTGGAAGTCGAAGGCTTCGGGAAAGCCCAGTTCCTCGTAGAAGCCGCTGTAGAACCCGAAGGCCTTGGCCCGCTGCAGCGGGAACACCATGCCGGTGGAGCCCTGCGGGCCGATCAGCCGGGTGCCGTCCACCTCGATCTCGTTCTGCTTGGCCTCGCCGCCGAAGATGGCGTGCTGGTCCAGCATCAGCACGCTGCTGCCTGGCCTTTCCTTGTGATAGACGTGGGCGGCGGAGAGGCCGGCGATGCCACAGCCGACGACGATGAGGTCGTAGCTTTCGCCTGAGTCGGCGGCGCCGGCGATCAGCCCATCCATCTCGCGGTTGCGCAGCGCCGCCTTGGCGTCGTTCACCACGTTCCAGGTGTTGCCGTTGGCGCGGGCATAGTCGCCGATGCCGATGCCGGCGTCGCTGCGCCAGCCGCTCCATTCGCGCGTCAGGCCGGTGAGCGGCACCGGCACCGTCTGCGCCTGGGCGTTGCGCATCAGGCCGGGGGCCGCCATGCCGAGCAGGGCGCCGCCGGCGCCGAGCAGGCTGGCGCCGAGGAAATCGCGGCGGGTGATGCGGGTATCGAAGCCGAGCGCGCTCTTTTCCTTTGCGCTCAGGCTGGCGGATGGATTCGGGCTGGAATCCGGCGTCTCTGCCATGGGGAAGGCTCCTGGATGACGAGGGGATGCAGCCCGCCGGTAGTGGACTGCCAGGTCATGCTAGGGAGGTGGAGAAGGGCTGTCGTCATCCCTAAGGATGATGGGCGGCGGCTTCGCGGAGCCGGGATGGCGCCGCGGGGGAGGCGGCCTCGGCGCGAAGGTTCGAGACGGGGGGAGGCTCAGGCGCCGGGGTGGATGAACAGCTTGGCCAGCAGCTCGGTGCGGCTGCGGGCCCCCGCCTTGTCCAGCACATGTTTGACGTGGGTCTTCACCGTCGCCAGCGAGATGCCCAGTGCATCGGCGATCTCCGCATTGCTGAGGCCGCGGCGCAGGTGGCGGACCAGCTCGCCCTCGCGCGGCGTCAGCGCGGCGGTTTCCGGCGCGGCGGGGGCGAAGGCGCCGGAGCTGGCGGCGGAGAATTCCAGCAGTGGCATCAGCCCTTTCAGCACGTCGATCTCGCCGCTGCTGAAGGCCGGGCCGTGGCTGCGGCGTATCAGCGAGATGCCGGCCACCGCGCGGCCATCGTCCAGCCGCAGGTAGATCTCGGCGATGTCGCCTATGCCGTGGTCGCTGAGGAAATTGCGGTAGATGGCGCTGCCGCCGGCCTGGCCGCGCAGGCTCTGCACCGGCGCGCCGCAGCGCAGGCCGCGCGCCGGGTAGAGCGGATCGTGCCGCCAGTAGTGGGCGCTGTAGGCGGCCTGCACCTCGGGCAGTGCGGCCGGGCGGGGAAAGCCGGCGATGTCGCCATTGCCCCCGACCAGGTAGAAGGCGCGATGGTCGCAGGCGCTCACCCTGCCCACCGTGTCCAGGCAGGCATCCATATAGGCCTGCAGCCGGGCGGTGGCCGGCGCTGCGGGGCAGGCCGGCTTCAGGCTCACGCGTTCAGGTGCCGTGCCGGGGCAGCCGCGCCGCGCAGGGTGGCGGAGGGCAGTTCGCCGAACATGGCGCGGTATTCGGTGGCCAGCCGCGACAGATGCCAGAAGCCCCAGCGCGCGGCCACGTCCTGGATCATGGTCTTTTCCGGATCGCTGTTGAGCAGGTCGCGGCGCACGCCGTTGAGCCGGATGGCGCGCAGGTAGCCCACCGGGTTCAGCTGCAGCACTTCCTCGAAGCAGTATTGCAGCGTGCGGCGGGAGACGCCCAGCTCGGCACACAGGTCGGCCACCGACAGCGGTTCGTTCACATGCTCGCGCATGTAAGCCACCGCGCGATGCACCACCTGCCGGCGACCCGAGCTGGTGCGCGGGGACTGGCTGGCGGCGGCCGCCTTGCCGAAACTGGCTACCGTGCTCTCGTAGATGGCGTGCTTCATCGCCCGGCGCAGTTGCTCATGTTCCAGCAGCTGCGGTGCCGAGATGATGCTGGACAGCGCCGAGAACAGGAATTCCTTCAGTTTGGTGGAGCCGACCGGATCGCGCAGCGCGGCAGGCGCGCGCACCAGCGCCTCGGCGGCGTCGTTGCCTTCCAGGATGCGGGTGAACTCCATCAGCTCGTCCATCGGCAGCGCCACCGCGATCAGGTCCAGCGCCGGCGAGGTACGCAGCAGCGACTCCTCGCCTGGCTTGATGGTGATCTGGGTGTGCTCGTCCACCTCCCAGCCGTCGTACACCACACGCCCGTCCATGCGCAGCGGGATGCCGACGGTGAGGCAGCCCTGCCAGGGCCTGCAGTGTTCCTGCAGCGACTGGGTGGTCTGCTCGCGGAAGATCTGGATGCCGTCGAACCACACCTCGGTGAAATCACCGACGAAGGGCCCGGGCGTGAGCTGGTCGTAGATCTGCTCCCAGCCTTGTACGTAAGCCGCCATTTCGCCCACTTCGGTGGTGTTCCGGTGGGTGATGCGTACATGCGAAGTACTGCCGCTGGCAAAGGCGGGAGCCTTGCCAATACACGTATCCGTGTTCATTTATTGTTTGGCCCCAAAGCGTCATTGAGGTGAATGCACCTCAACATTTAGCAAAAGCCATGCCGTCGGGACTTCCCTCTCTCTGTCGGGAATTCCCTCCTCCTTATTCGCATCATGGGGCACCCGGCGCGTGCATTGCAATTTGCAGCGCACAAGGCTGGTGCGATGTTTTTTATTGCGAATTGCTGATTTCGGATAACGGCCCGCCGAAAGTGCTTCCTAGAATTTCCCCGACTCGACGAAGGTTTTAGCGCCAGGGCCGCGATCCTTTCCATGTCACGTCGGGGTTTTTCTATTCAGCTTCTATTAATAATTCTCAGGGGTCGTTAATGAGTAAATTCGCTTCGGAAAGGCTGCGGCCATTGGCGTCCGTATTGGCGGCGGTCGGAATCCTCGGTGCGCAGCCCGTGCTGGCGGCGGACGATGCCGCCGCACTGGGCCGCAATCTGACGCCCCTGGGCGGCGAAAGCGCAGCCAACGCAGATGGCAGCATTCCCGCCTGGCAGGCGGGCGCATTGAATTCCGGATGGGCGCCCGGCAAGCCGCGCGCCGATTTCTTCAAATTCAAGGATGACAAGCCGCTATTCACCATCGACGCATCCAATGCCGATAAATATGCGAATAAGCTGAGTGAAGGTCAGCTCGCGCTGCTGCGTAATTTCAAGAATTACCGCATTGCGGTCTACCCCAGCCGCCGTCATTGTTCCGCGCCGGATTTCGTGCAGCAGAATACGAAGGCAAACGTCGGTACGGCGAAAATCGGCAGCGATGGATGGAGCCTTGCCGAAGCCACCGTGCCGGGCATTCCATTCCCCTTCCCCAAGAGCGGCATCGAGGTATTGTGGAATGCCAAGATGAAATACGCCGGGGTCGGCCTCACCATGCCGGCGCTGTGGATCATGCTGTCGCCGCGCGCCAGCGGCGGCGACTGGATCGAAGCCAAATCCAGCCAGACCTATTTCTACCCCTGGGGCAAGAAGGGCAGCAGCAAGCTCGCCGACCTGCCGCAGGTCGAGTACTACACCTATTTCGACTACACCTCGCCGACCGCGCTCGCCGGCCAGGCGCTGATCGCCACCGCCTACCTGAACAAGGGCAGCGACACCTTCTACTACTTCCCCGGCCAGCGCCGCGTGCGCCGCATGCCCAGCTATTCCTACGACGCGCCGCAGGTGGGTTTCGAGAACCAGTACACCGTGGATGAGCCGCGGGTGTTCAACGGCACGCCGGACCGCTTCGACTGGAAGCTGGTGGGCAAGAAGGAGATGTACGTCGGCTACAACGCCTTCGGCATGTATGACCCGAACGTGGATCGCCACAAGGTCATCACCCCGGACGGCGTCGAATCCGCCGCCACCCGCTACGAGCTGCACCGGGTGTGGGTGATCGAGGCCACGGTGAAGGAGGGCGTGCGCCACGTCGCGCCCAAGCGCCGCTTCTATGTGGATGAGGACTCCTGGGCGCTGATGGGCGCGGAGGATTACGACGCCCAGGGCAAGCTGTGGAAGGTGCGCGAGAGCTTTGTCATCCCGGTGGCCGAAACCGGTTCCTGCGACAACCCGGCCTTCGTCCAGTACGACCTCAACTCCGGCCGCGTGCTGCACGACCAGGGCAGCGTGGGCGCCGGCAAGGACCTGAAGTGGTCGGTGGAGCCGGACGACGCCAAGCTGCAGGAGAGCTTCTACACCCCCGACAACCTGCGCGCGATCAGCCAGCGCTAAGCCCGCACCTTCTCCGCCGCCGCGTCTCAGCCGCGGCGGCGCCTTCCCTCCGGAGATAACAATGACAATTCGCTTCAAGCAATTGGCGGTGGCGCTCGCCCTCGCCGGGCTGGGTACGCCCGCGGCCCAGGCTTTCCAGTTCGAGAACGAATTCTTCAGCGGCTCGCTGGACTCCACGCTCACCGTCGGTTTCGGTCAGCGGGTGGAAGACCAGCGCTGCAACCACATCGGCGATGTCTCCACGAGTTGTGGCGGCAATGCCAATACCGCGGTATGGGGCAACGGCGACGACGGCAACCTCAATTACGACAAGGGCGATTTCTTCACCGCCCACATCAAGGGTTCGCACGAACTGCTGCTGAACCTGCCGGACCAGTGGAAGTTCATGGGCCGGGTCGGCTGGCTGCACGACTTCGCCGCCGACGACACCGCCCGCACCGACCTGCGCGCCAGCGCCTCCAACGAAGTCGGCAACTACGTGCGGCTGTACGACTTCTGGGTCAGCAAGGAATTCGACATCGCCGGCCAGCGCGCCCGTGCCCGCCTGGGCAACCAGGTGGTGAGCTGGGGCGAGAGCCTGTTCATGTTCGGCGGCATCAACTCCAACGTGGCGATGGACATGCAGCGCCTGTCCTCGCCGGGCGTGCAGCTGAAGGAAGCCTACCTGCCGGCGCCGATGTTCAGCCTGGCCTCCAGCCTGGGTAACGGCATCAACGCCGAGGCCTACTACCAGTTCGAGTGGAAGCCGTATTCCTTTCCGCCGGCCGGCACCTACTTCTCGGTGAGCGACACCTTCGGCGCCGGCCGCGACCGCCTGATGTACTTCACCGCCGACGCCGCCAGCCGCATCCGCACCCCGGGCGACTCCCTCTACGGCATGAGCCTGGCCGCCGCCCGCGAAGCCATGCTGGCCGCCGGCGAGGCCATCCCGGTGGCGAACGACGACAAGCCGCGCAGCGGCGGCCAGTACGGCGTATCGCTGAAATTCCGCGTCGATGCGCTGGATGCCGACGTCGGCCTCTACTACCAGCGCTACCACGACAAGACGCCCAACGTGCTGCTGTGGTCCGCCGGCATGGGCCACACCGGCTACTACTACGAAGAGAACCGCGAGTTGTACGGCATCAGCGCCAACACCTCGCTGGGCAACTGGGCGGTGGGCGCGGAACTCTCCTACCGGCCGAAGGACGCAGTGTCGCTGGGTGCGTGCGTGAACGTCGATGGCAGCGGCATCGCCGCCGGCGCCGAATGCCGCGGCTCGGTGGACGAGGAGCGCTACCAGCTCCACCTCACCGGCATCCTCAGCCTCACCCCCAGCGAGCACGGCTGGTTCCTCGACGCGGTGGGCGCGCAGACCGGCACCTTCCTCGGCGAAGTGGTGGGTATTTCCTACCCCAATGTGCACTCCGGAAAGATCTATACCCGCAGCAACAACGGCGTGACCTACCAGCAGCAGGTGGCCGCCGGCAACTGGACCTACCTGGACGGCGCCGGCAACTCGGTGGGCGTGGGCGACAGTTTTTCCTGGGGCTACATGTTCGACTTCAGCGTGACCTACGACGGCTCGCTGATCCCCGGCTGGCAGGTGATCCCCGGCGTGGCGGTGTCCCACGCGGTGCGCGGCAACACGCCCAATTTCATGCAGAACTGGATGGAGGGCGCCAAGTCGGCCAACTTCTACGTGCTGTTCAACCGCAATCCCTCCACCTGGCAGGCGGGCATCAACTACACCAAGTTCTGGGGCGGCGACACACCCACCAGCTCGCTCAACGAGGACAGGGACTTCATCGGCGGCTTCCTGTCGCGCAACTTCTGATGCAGCGCTTGCCGGCGCGGGCGCAAGCCTCGCCGCCGGCTTGATCCTCAGCCGCCCGCCGCGGATTGCGCGGCGGCCGGCGGCAACACCCACGCAGCCCGCCCCTCCATTCTTCAGGTCACACCGTGCTCAATCCCCTCAGTGTCGATCAGGTCGACACCTTCCTGACCCGCAACCTGCGCCGCCTGGAGGATTTCTGCTTCCGCCTGCGCGGCGCCATCCTGGTCGCGCTCGCGCTGTTCACCGTCGTCATGGGCTGGTTCGCCCTGCAGCTGCGCATGGATGCCGGCTTCGAGAAGCAGATGCCGGTGGGCCACGAATACATCCAGACCTTCAACCAGTACCGCGACGACGTGCTCGGCGCCAACCGCCTCAACATCGTGGTGCGCGTCCGCGAGGGCAGCATCTGGAACAAGGCGGCGCTCACCCGGTTGTACGAAGTGACGCAGGCGGTGGGCTTCCTGCCCAACGTCGATCGCCTGGGCGTGCAGTCGTTGTGGACGCCCAACTCCTTCGTCAACGAGATCACCGAGGACGGCTTCCGCGCCGATCCGCTGATCCCCGGCACGGTGTCGCCGGCCGACCTGGACGATGAAACCATCGCCGGCATCCAGCGCGCCGCCAGCCAGGGCGGCTTCGTCGGCACCCTGGTGTCGCGCGACCAGAGCAGCGCGATGATCGTCGCCGAGTTGGCCGAGCGCGACCGCGACGGCCGCCAGATCGACTACGTCGCCTACAACAAGCTGCTGGAAGCACTGCGCGCCAAGTTCGAGGACGCCGATTACGAAATCCAGATCATTGGCTTCGCCAAGCAGATCGGCGACATCGCCGACGGCGCCTCGGCGGTGCTGGAGTTCTGCGCCATCGCGCTGCTGCTCACCGCGCTGGCGGTGTACTGGTACTGCCACTCGCTGCGCTTCACCCTGCTGCCGGTGGTGTGCTCCTTCACCTCGCTGGTGTGGCAGTTCGGCACGCTGAAGCTGCTGGGCTACGGCCTGGACCCGCTGGCGGTGCTGGTGCCCTTCCTGGTGTTCGCCATCGGCGTGTCCCACGGCGTGCAGCAGATCAACTTCATCGTGCGCGAGCTCTCCCACGGCCGCAGTACCGAGGAGGCGGCGCGCGCCAGCTTCTCCGGCCTGCTGATTCCCGGCACGCTGGCGCTCATCACCGCCTTCGTCTCCTTCATCACGCTGACGCTGATCCCGATTCCGATGGTGCGGGAGCTGGCGATCACCGCCTCGCTGGGCGTGGGCTACAAGATCATCACCAACCTGGTGATGCTGCCGCTGGCCGCCTCCTGCTTCCACTTCGACAAAAGCTACGCCGACAAGGCGGTGCTCAAGCGCGAGAAGCGCTCGGCCTGGCTGCGCACGCTGGCGCGGGTGGCGGAGCCGCGCAACGCCGCCATCACCATCGCGGTGACGCTGGTGGTGTTCGGCCTCGCTGTGTGGCAGAGCGCCGACCGGGTGGTGGGCACGGTGGAGCCGGGCGCGCCCGAACTGCGCGCCGACGCCCGCTTCAACCGCGACGCGGTTTCCATCTCGCAGAACTACGACACCGGCCTGGACTGGCTCACGGTGATCTTCGAGGCGCCGCCGGCTTCCTGCGAGCGGGTCGAAGTCGGCCTCTACCAGGACCGCTTCGTCGCCGCCATGCAGTACGTGCCCGGCGTGCTCTCGGCGCTGTCCTTCTCCGGCCAGCTGCGCACCTACAACGAGGGCTACAACGAGGGCAACCCGAAGATGGCGGTGGTGCCCATCGACGCCGGCAACTACGCCGGCCTCGCCGCCGAGGTCGGCCGGGTGCGCGGTTTCATGAACAAGGACTGCAGCATGACGGCGGTCCACCTCTTCCTCGCCGATCACAAGGCCACCACCATCAACGGCGTCATCGCCGCGGTGAAGGCCTTCCGCGAGGCCGACCAGGTGGCGGACGTGCATATCCGCCTCGCCTCCGGCAACGCCGGCGTGCAGGCGGCGGTGAACGAAGAGGTGCATCGCTCCGAAATGCCGATGCTGCTCTACGTCTATGCCGCCATCGTGGTGCTGGTGGCGGCGGTATACCGCGACTTCCGCGCCGTCATCGCCTGCTGCCTGCCGCTCACAGTCGGCACCTTCATCGGCTACTGGTTCATGAAGGAGCTGCAGATCGGCCTCACCGTGGCGACGCTGCCGGTGAT
Organism: Azoarcus indigens; assembly: GCF_004361735.1. Classification (GTDB taxonomy): domain Bacteria; phylum Pseudomonadota; class Gammaproteobacteria; order Burkholderiales; family Rhodocyclaceae; genus Azoarcus; species Azoarcus indigens. The sequence continues at coordinate 38,470 of NZ_SNVV01000002.1, forward strand.
GGTGCTGGCGGTGGGTATCGGCGTGGATTACGCCTTCTATATCTACAACCGGCTGCAGCTGCACCTCGCCAACGGCCAGCCCATCGTCAAGGCGCTGGAGCACGCCATCCTCGAGGTGGGCATGGCCACCATCTTCACCGCCGTCACCCTGGCGGTGGGCGTGGCCACCTGGATGTTCTCCGAACTCAAGTTCCAGGCCGACATGGGCCGGCTGCTGGCCTTCATGTTCATGGTGAACATGGTGATGGCGATGACCGCGCTGCCCGCCTTCGCGGTGTGGCTGGAAAAACTCTTCCCGCGAAGGAAGCCGGTGCGGGCGCCGGGCATCCTGGCGCACTGATCCGGCCCACTGAACTGGCCAACTCATCCGGCACATGAACATGCTCATCGGAAACCTCATGAACACGCCTGCTCCGCGTTCCTCGCATTCCCGCGCCCGCCGCTTCTCCGCCCGGCTGGCGAACGCGCTGGCCGGGCTGATCGCGCTGGCGCCGCTGTTCTGCCACGCCCAGGCCGAAGCCGGCGCGGAGACCTTCAGCCTGCGGCCGGCGGCGCACAGCGCCAACGCCACCCGCAGCATGATCCTGGACGCCACCCGCGCCGGCGACCGCCTGGTGGCGGTGGGCGAGCGCGGTGTGGTGCTGCTGTCGGACGACGGCGGCAAGCAATGGCGCCAGGCCGCCAGCGTGCCGGTGGCGGCCACGCTCACCGGCGTCTCCTTCGCTGATGCCAGGCAGGGCTGGGCGGTCGGCCACTGGGGCGTGGTGCTGCATACCAGCGACGGCGGCGAGAACTGGAGCCGCCAGCGCCTGGACACCGGCGAGGACAGGCCGCTGTTCTCGGTGCATTTCCTCGACGCCAGCCACGGCATCGCCGTCGGCCTGTGGTCGCTGATGCTGGAAACCCGCGACGGCGGCCAGCGCTGGGAAGAAGTGGCGCTGCCGGCGCCCCCGGGCGAGAGCCAGGCCGACGCCAACCTGATGCGCATCTTCGGCGGCCCGAAAGGCGTGCTCTACGTCGCCGGCGAGCGCGGCACCCTGCTGCGTTCGGCCGACGGCGGCCAGAGCTGGGACTACCGCCCGACCGGCTATCGCGGCTCCTTCTGGAGCGGGCTGGCGCTGGACGACGGCAGCGTGCTGCTGGCCGGCCTGCGCGGCAACGTCTATCGCAGCGGCGACGAAGGCGCCCACTGGAGCAAGGTGGAAGGCACGCCCTTCAGCTCCATCACCGACCTGGTGCTGGCCGGCGGCAAGGTGGTCGCCGTCGGGCTGGACGGGGTGACGCTGGAGAGCAGCGACCAGGGCCGCAGCTTCCACGCCAGCCAGCGGGAAGACCGCCTGTCGCTCACCGCCGCGGTCGCCACCGCCAGCGGCAAGGTCGCGGTGTTTTCCCGCGGCGGCGTATTGCCGCTGCAGTGAGTGCTTTGAATTGATGGAAAAGGGCAGGGCGGCGGCGCAAAGGCGTGGACATGAATTGCCGATTCCGTCCATCGCCGCCGTGAATGGCACTTGAAATGAACTCGATGCGGCGCAGCTGTTGCGACGTATTCGCAGTGACCGCCCGCAGCAATGCGGGCGGGGGTTCCGAGCGTGGTGTTTGAGAAAAGGGAGGGCGGGTCCGCCCGGCCTCCCTTCTTTTTTCGCCACCTCGGTTCTGCCAGGCGGGGCGCGGGATGCGTGCCAGGCCCGGCTGCGCCGGAGGGCTGCCATTCCAGCGCTTTTGTGGCGGATGGCAACAACAATGAATCGCCAGCCGGATTTGCCGTTTTGGGATAACGCCCGCTTTTGAACGATCGCTAGAATCGTTTTCAGCTATTCAGGAAATAAAGGTATTCCGCTTTGCCATTTGTCGCGTATTCGAATTGCCGCGGCGAATGAAAAGCACTGCGCCAATCGCAATTACGCAAATCGGACCATTGCCCGTGGCCTTTCAATTCACGCAGCAATCCACCGCTATTCAACCCAACGCAATCAATCTGGAGAACCAGGTGAAAAAGAGTTTCCGGGTGAAATCCCTGTTGTTCGGGCTGTGCGCCGGTTTCGCCATGCAGGCGCATGCGCTGGAGCCGGATGTGCTCACGGTGACCAGGATGGCGCCGGCCGATGCTTACCGCGTCTATATCGCCGATCCCAACTTCAGCAGCCTGGTCGATGGCCGCATGCATGTCATCGACGGCCAGAACATGCGCTACCTCGGCATGGTCTCCACCGGCTTCTCCGGCCTGTCCGCGCTGTCGCCGGACCGCTCCGAGCTGTACGTGGCTACCACCTACTACGCCCGCCTCAACCACGGCGAGCGCACCGACGTGGTGGACATCCACGACGCCACCACGCTGGCGCGCAAGGAAGAGATCGTGATTCCGCCGCGCCATGCCCAGGGCACCGCCAGCCGCACCCTCATCCAGACCTCCTTCGACGGCAGCCTGCTCTACGTGCAGAACGCCACCCCGGCCACCTCGGTGACGGTGGTGGACCTGCGCAACCGCAAGGTGCTGGCCGAGGTGCCGACGCCGGGCTGCTGGGCCGTCTATCCCTCGCCGACGGTGGCCAGCCGCTTCTCCGCCATGTGCGGCAACGGTTCCATGCTGACGCTGACGCTGGACGAGGCCGGCCAGGTCGCCACCCGCAAGCAGAGCGCGCCCTTCTTCGATCCGGACAGCGATCCGGTCTTCCCGATGTACGACCGCAACGGCGACAAGTTCGTCTTCGTCTCCTTCCACGGCAAGGTCTACCAGGCCGACCTCTCCGGCGAGATGGCGAGCGTGGAGCCGGGCTGGTCGCTGGTCGGCGCCACGGATGCCAAGGCTGGCTGGCGGCCGGGCGGCTACCAGCTGCTCGCCACCGAACGCGCCGCCGGTCGCCTCTACGTCGCCATGCACGACAAGGGCGAGGAGGGCTCGCACAAGAACCCGGCCAAGGAGATCTGGGTGATCGACCTCGCCAGCCACAAGCGCATCGCCCGCATGCCCGGCCACAACGCGGTGTCCATGGCCACCAGCCGGGGCGAGAAGCCGCGCCTCTACCTGCTGGACGCCACCAACAACGACCTCATCGCCTACGACCTCGGCGCCAAGCCGAAGCTGTTCAAGCGCATGCCGGCCATCGGCAACACGCCCATCCACCTGGAGCTGCAGTAATGGACGCCCTGCTGATCGACCCGGTGCTGTCGCGCGGCTGCGCCGCCGCGGTGGCGGTGCTGCTGCTGGTGGGCGGCGGCCAGAAGCTCTTCAACCTGCCGGTGTTCGAGGCGGTGGTGGAGCTGTACGAGGTGCTGCCGCGCGCGCTGGCGCCGCTGTTCGCCCGCGTCTTCCCGCTGCTGGAGATTCTCGCCGGCGCGCTGGTGCTGCTGGCGCCGGGCGCCATCGGCGGGGCCGCCGCGGTGGCGGTGCTGCTGCTCGCCAGCGCCGGCATCCTGGTCAACCTGCTGCGCGGCCGCCGCAACATCGACTGCGGCTGCGGCGGCGGCGATTCCCACCCGCGCCTGTCCTGGGCGCTGCTGGGCCGCAACGCGGTGCTGCTGCTCGCCGCCGCCATCGCCGGCCTCGCCGTGAGCGCCCGCGAACTGGTGTGGATCGACTACCTCACCGTGGTCGCGCTCGCCCTCGCGCTGCTCGGCCTCTATGCCGCCACCAATCAGCTGCTCGCCAACCAACCCCGTTATCAGGCACTCCGGAGCTAAGAAAATGACTGAAGCCCTGCTGGTATCCAACATCGTCTCGTGGGTCGTCATCCTGGCCCTGGTCCTGGCCGTGCTGGCGCTCGCCCGCCAGGTCGGCATCCTGTTCGAACGCGTCGCCCCCATGGGCGCGCTGATGATGGACACCGGCCCCAAGACCGGCGACGTCGCCCCCATCTTCTCCCTGCCCACCCTCACCGGCGGCCAGGTGGAGATCGGCGGCGCCGCGCCGCGCAGCACCCTGCTGTTCTTCCTCTCGCCCACCTGCCCGGTGTGCAAGAAGCTGCTGCCCATCATCAAGCGTGCGCGCAAGGCCGAAGGCGACTGGCTGCGTGTCGTGCTGGCCTCCGACGGCGAAGAGCCGGAACACCGCGCCTTCATCCAGCGCGCCGGCCTGGGCGATTTCCCCTACCTGCTGTCGCAGGAGCTGGGCATGACTTACCACATCGCCAAGCTGCCCTACGCGGTGCTGATCGACGAACAGGGCCGCATCGGCGCCAAGGGCCTGATCAACTCCCGTGAACAGCTGGAGAGCCTGTTCACCGCCAAGGAACTGGCGGTGGGCTCGGTGCAGCAGTTCATCGAGCAGAAGGCCTGAGCGCCCGCCGCCTCAACAAGGATTAGCTGGAGAAAAACCGTGTTCACACTCTTCATCAAACTGCTGGACCGCCTGTTCGAGCGCGGCACCCGCCAGGTCGCCCAGCGCAGTTCCCGCCGCGGCGCGCTGGTGCGCATCGGCAAGCTCTTCGTCGCCAGCGCCTTCGTGCTGCCGGTGCTGCCCTTCGACCGCACCGGCCAGGCCTTCGCCGCGCAGGACGCCAAACGCAAGCAGACCAAGGACGACACCCGCTGCGACTACTGGCGCTACTGCGCGCAGGACGGCTACCTGTGCGCCTGCTGCGGCGGCTCCGCCACCACCTGCCCGCCGGGCACCGAAGCCTCCAAGGTCTCCTGGGTGGGCACCTGCCGCAACCCGGACGACGGCAAGGACTACCTCATCAGTTACAACGACTGCTGCGGCAAGACCAGCTGCGGCCGCTGCATGTGCGCCACCAGCGAGCGCGAGCGCCCGGGCTACCGTCTCGGCCTGCACAACGACATCAACTGGTGCATGGCCAATGACACCTCGGTGTTCCACTGCACTACCGCGCTGGTGGTCGGCCTGGCGGAGGGCGAAGCGTGAGGAAGCGCGGCAGCAAGCGTTGCGGTATTGCTGCCGCGCTGTCGCTGTCGGCCCTGCTGGTGGCAGGCGCCGGCGGCGCGCAGGCGGCGGAGGAGGGCGAGGCGCTCTTCAATCAGCACTGTGCGGTCTGTCACCAGCCGGGCGGCGTCGGCGCTCCCGGCCTGGCGCCGGCCCTGGCCTCGCTGCTGGGCAAGCGGGTGAGCGCGCCCGGCGGGCGGGAGTACCTGCCGCGGGTGCTGCTCGGCGGCCTGTCCGGCGCCATCGTCGCCGGCGGCGAGAAGTTCAACGGCATGATGCTGCCCTTCCCGCAACTGCACGATGAGCAACTGGCGGCGCTCAGCCACTACCTGCTGGGCACCCTGAACAAGGACACGCTGGCGGCCGACTTCGCGCCACTCACCGCCGCCGACTTCGCTGCCTGGCGCGGCAAGCCGGCGAGCAGCGCGGAAAACCGCAAGCTGCGCACGCAGCTGGATGCGGCAGGGCAGTGACCATGCGCCGCGCCCACCTCATAGCGCTCCCCGCGCTGCTCGCCCTGCTGGGCATGGCCCAGCCGGCCCAGGCTGATCCGCGCATGGACTACATGCTGCATTGCTCCGGCTGCCACCGCCCCGACGGCAGCGGCGCCCCGCACGCCGGCGTGCCCTCGCTGGTCGGCCGCATGGGCTACTTCGCCCGCAGCGCCGAGGGCCGCGACTACCTCATCCGCGTGCCCGGCACCGCCAATTCGCCGCTGGACCATGCCGCCACCGCCAGGGTGCTGAACTGGATGATGGACAACTTCAGTCCCGCCGAACGCCCGGCTGGCTACCAGCCCTACACCGAAGCCGAAGTCGCCGAGGTGCGCGCCAACTGGCTGTCCAACGCGGCCGACGTGCGGATGAAGCTGGTGGCGGAGATGAAGCAGCACGGTTATCCGGTGGATTGAAGCCGGGCAGGGCGCAGGCGCGGTTCGACCTCTCGGGTGTCGGCCGCGCCTGTTGCCGTTTACGGCGGCCGCGCTGCGGGTCCAGGGGCATATAGCGGCGGGCTGTGTGGGCAAGCGGGCGCACGGACCTGTGTGAAAGACCTGAGGAGCAGGAGCCGCAGCGCAGGATCAGTGGCGCAAGGTCAGTGGCGGAGGCTGAACGGCACAGGATCGGCAGGGCAAGATCAACGACGCGCGGGAGTTCCGGCGGCCAAGCCGCCCCGCAGGTTCTCCCCCTCCCCCTGGCGGGGGAGGGGGAGAGGGGGGGGCGCGTCAGGGTGCCCGTGTTGAACCCAGGCGCAGCCGCCTATCGCTGCGAGGACATAAGGCAGACAAGCCCCCCATCCATCCCCCGCGCCCGGCGCTGCCCGCGCGCCGCACCGCGACCATGCACGCCACCCCGCGCTCCCGCCTTGGCGCACCGCCGTGGGGCATGTGCTTGCGCAACACGCTTGATGCGGCGCGATGGCAGCCCCTTCCACCCTCTCCCGATACCGGCTTCGCCTCCCGTGCCAATGGTATTTCTCCGACCGCAGGCAGCAGGGAACTGCTTCCCGTCGCGGGCACCAGGCTCCGCCGCAAATGTATTGCGCTGGCTGGAAAGTGGCCAATTCGAATTGCTGAATGAATCAATTCGAGAAGGCAATTAAGACGAATTGTACAAATCTCCATTCCAATTCCAGCTGCCCGCTTTGCGCCGCAACAGCGCCCCGCCGCCGGACCGGCAGGAATCTTGCAATGCAGCATCGGCAATAGCGCGGCATGACCCTGCGCAATTCCGGTGCGTAATGCACCTAGAGCGTGAAAATGCTTTAGTTTCAGAGTGATGTGCGCACGAATTTGGGGATTGACGCCCCATCTTCGTGCGATTGAACAGACGTTTATCCACTTCTTGCAATTCCGCCATTTGATCGACTTGGGCTCCGTTGACATACATGCATGTGCATGCATTAATGAAAAACAGAGCGCGGTGCTTCATCTCGAAATCGCTGATGCCGCCTCGGATCATTTCCATCGACACGCTTTATTTGCGTGCGCAAATGCGTGCTCATACATTTAATTGAACGGGAGGCAAACCATGCGGATTGCAGTGCTGGGTGGGGGTAACGGGTGCTATGCGTCGGCGGTCGATCTTTCGGAGGCCGGACACGAGGTGCGCTTCTGGCGGCGGGATGCCCAAGGTCTGGCGCCGGTGCTGAAGAGCGGCAAGATCACGGTGAAGGACATCGACGGCAAGCGCGAGGTGACCATCGCCAAGCCGACCACCGACATCGGTGAAGCGGTGCGCGGCGCCGAGCTGATCGTGATCCCGACGCCGGCTTTCGCGCAGGAGGACATCGCCCGCGCCATGGCGCCCCATATGGAAGACGGCCAGGTCATCTTCCTGCCGCCGGGCACCTTCGGCAGCTTCGCCATGATGAAGGCCTTCCGTGCCGCCGGCTGCAAGGCCGACATCACCATCGGCGAGACCGGCACGCTGCCGCACCTTACCCGCAAGCACGGTCCGGCCGAGGTGGCGATCACCATACGCGCCACCCGCCTGCCCACTGGCGTGTTCCCGGCCAAGAACGGCGAGCATGCCTTCCGCGTGCTGCGCGCCGCCTACCCGTCGGTGGAGCCGATCGAGGATGCGCTGTCCGGCGCGCTGATGAACGCTGGCCCGGTGATCCACCCGCCGCTGATCATGATGAACGCCGGCCCGCTGGAGCACTTCGAGGCCTGGGACATCCACAACGAAGGCACCCAGCCCTCCATCCGCCGCGTCACCACCGCGCTGGACCACGAGCGGATCGCGGTGCGCGAGGCACTGGGCTACAAGCCCTCCCACTTCCCGCTCAGCGACCACTACGAGAACGACCAGTGGATGTATGGCGATGCCCACAAGCGCCTGGTGGACAGCGGCGACTGGCGCGAGCGCATCGACCTCACCGCCCACCGTTACATGACCGAGGACATCCACTACGGCCTCGCCCTGCTGGTGTCGGTGGCGGACTGGGCCGGCGTGAAGGTGCTGACCGCGAGCGGCCTGCTGGCGATCGCCTCCGGCGTCTGCGGCAAGGATCTGCGCAAGGGCCCGCGCACGCTGGAAGCCTTGGGCCTGGCCGGCCTCAGCCGCGAAGAGATGGCCAAGCTGCTGAATGACGGATTGCCCGCATGAGCGGGGCGCCGCAGGAAGCCCTGGTCGGCGCGCTGGGCGCCGGCCGCATGGGGCGCGGCATCGTTCTCGCCTTCGCCCTGGCCGGGCGCGAGGCGGTGCTGCTGGACATCAAGCCGCGCGAACGCGAGGCGCTGGCGAAGCTGAAGGCGGAAGCCGAGGCGGAACTGCGCGCCAGCCTGGCCACGCTGGTGGAACTGGGCGTGGTGAAGGCGGAGGTGGTGGAAGCGGTGGTGAGCCGGGTGCGCATCGTCGGCCGCGACGAAGCGCCGGCCTGGCTGGGCCGCCTCGGCCTGGTGTTCGAAGGCGTGCCGGAAACGGTGGACGCCAAGCGCGAGGCCTTCGACTACGCCTGCCGCTTCCTGCCGGAAGACGCGCTGCTGGCCTCCACCTCGTCCACCATCCTCTCCACCGAGCTGGCGGCGCTGGTGACGCGGCCGGAGCGTTTCCTCAACGCCCACTGGCTGAACCCGGCCTACCTGATTCCGCTGGTTGAACTGTCGCCGCACCCCGGCACCGCGCCGGATGCGACCCGCCGCATGACGGAGATGCTGGAAGCGGTGGGCAAGGTGCCGGTGGTGTGCGCTGCCCAGCCCGGCTACATCGTGCCGCGCCTGCAATCGTTGGTCATGAACGAGGCCGCCCGCATGATCGAGCAGGGCGTGGCCACCGCCGAGGACATCGACAAGGCCACCCGCTACGGCTTCGGCATCCGCTACGCCGCCATGGGCGTGGTCGAGTTCATCGACTTCGGCGGCGCCGACATCCTCTATTACGCCAGCGGCTACCTGGCCAAGGCGCTGGACGACAGCCGCTACGCCTGCCCGCCCATCGTCGAACGCAAGATGGCCGAGGGCAACATCGGCCTCAAGACCGGCGAGGGCTTCTATGACTGGCGCAAGGTGGACCAGCCCGCCTACCGCCGCCAGGCGCTGGCGCGGCTCACCGAGCTGCTGCGCATGAACGAGCTGCTGCCGCCCGATGGCGAAAGGCGGGGCTGAACGCGCATTTCCCTTCGCAACGCCGCAGTACAGAACAGAAACGAAACGTGTAGTCCCCGCAGTTCCCCTCAACGATGGAGATGACGAACATGATGACGTTTTCCGGGTCCTTCAAGCGCCTGCTGTGTGCCGGCCTGCTGGCGGCCTCGCTGCCTGCCACGGCGGACGTGCCGACCATCCGGGTGGGTTGGACGATTCCTGCCGAGGAAGCCAAGTACTGGATGATGCGCCGGCCGGATGCTTTCCCGGACCTGGGCAAGAAGTACAAGATCGAGTGGGTGCAGTTCCAGGGCACCGCGCCCATGGTGCAGGCCATGCTCTCCGGCGCGCTGGACTGCTCCTCGCAGGCGCCGCTGTCGCTGGGGCAGGGCGCCGCGGCCAGCGATCTCAAGGCCTACATCCTCGCCCAGCACGTGGGCGAGAAGCCGGGCTCCTTCTCGGTGTACTGGGCGGTGCCGGAAGATTCCCCGATCAAGTCCATCGCCGACCTCAAGGGCAAGACGGTGGGGGTGAACGTCTACGGCTCCGGCGTGCATGGCGGCATGGCCATGCTGCTGAAGAAGAACGGCATCGACCCGGAGAAGGACATCAAGCTGGTCGAAACCGGCTTCCCCGGCTCGGAAGCGGCGCTGCGCGGCGGCCGGGTGGACGTCGGCGTGTTCGTCCAGCCCTTCGCCTCCCGCGCCGAAGCCAAGGGCGGCGTGCGCAAGCTCTTTGCGCTGTCCGATCTCATGCCCAACACGGTGCACGTGATGGAGGTGTGCAAGAAGGATTGGGTGGATGCCAACGTCGAGACCGCCAAGCTCTACACCCGCGACATGACGGCGGCGATGAAGATGGCGCTGGACAACCGCGATGAAACCATCAAGGTCGTCTCCGAGGTGACCCGTGCGCCGGCCGCCGCGCTGGAGCCCTACCTGCTGAAGGCCAACGATTTCGCCCACGATCCGACGATGAAGCCGGACTTCGCCGCGGTGCAGACCATGTTCGACATGTACACCGAGCTGGGCATGATCAAGAAGCCGCTGAAGGTGGACCAGTTCCGTCGTGACGACGTCGTCGCGCCGGTGAAGTAAGACAGCAGACAGGCAGGAGAGCGGCACCATGTCAGAACCGATGATTGCCATCCAGGGCCTCACCAAGCGTTTCTCCACCGCCGACGGCCGCAGGCACCTGGCCATAGACGATGTGAACGTGGAAGTGGCCGAGGGTGAGTTCGTCTCCATCCTCGGCCCGTCCGGCTGCGGCAAGTCCACCCTGCTGTACATGGTGGGCGGCTTCGTGGCGCCGTCCTCCGGCGCCATCACCGTGCAGGGCCGGCCGGTGACCGGCCCCGGCCCGGACCGCGGCCCGGTGTTCCAGGAGTTCGCGCTTTTCCCCTGGAAAACGGTGCTGGAGAACGTGATGTACGGCCTGCGCCAGCAGGGCGTCTCCAAGGCGGAAGCGGAGGCGCGCGCCCGCGCGCTGCTGGACATGGTGCACCTCAAGGACTTCGCCGACTTCTATCCCAAGGAACTCTCCGGCGGCATGCGCCAGCGGGTGGCCATCGCCCGCACGCTGGCCTATCAGCCGCAGATCCTGCTGATGGACGAGCCCTTTGGCGCGCTGGACGCCCATACCCGCACCGTGCTGCAGAACGAGCTGCTCGGCATCTGGGAGCGCGACCGCAAGACGGTGCTGTTCGTCACCCACGGGGTGGACGAGGCGGTGTTCCTGTCCGACCGGGTGGTGGTGATGACGCGGGCGCCGGGCCGCATCAAGAAGGTGGTGGAGATAGACCTGCCGCGTCCGCGGGTGCGCGCCGAGCTGCTGGTGAACCGGCGCTACCAGGAGTACATCGTCGAGCTGGAGCAGCTCATCGAGGACGTACACCTGGAGGCCGCCGGCGCATGAAGTCCGCTCTACGCAAGCTCGGCCCGGCCGCCAGCACGGTGCTGTCGCTGGGCGCGCTGCTGGTGCTGTGGGAGATCCTCGCCCGGCTGGCGCAGATCGACGGTTTTCCGCCGGCCACCGAGGCACTGGTGCAGGTGCCGCTGATTCTCGGCGAGCGCGAATCCCTGGCCAGCATAGGTGCCTCGCTGTGGCGCATGTTCCTCGGCGGCGCGCTGGCGCTGTGCTTCGCCGTGCCGGTGGGGCTGGCGATGGGCCGCAACAAGCGCATCGCCCAGGCCCTCAACCCGGTGCTCACCGCCGCCTACCCGATCCCGAAGGCGGCGCTGATGCCCATCATCATGCTGTGGTTCGGCGTCGGCGACCTGTCCAAGGTGCTGGTGATCTTCCTCGGCGTCAGCCTGCCGCTGATCTATCACAGCTTCCACGGCGCCCACGCGGTGGACGAGAAGCTGCTGTGGTCCGCCATGGCCATGGGCATGAAACCGGTGGCGCGGCTGTTCAAGGTGGTGCTGCCCTCGGCGCTGCCGGACGTGCTGCTGGGCTGCCGCGTCGGCCTGGCGATGGCGCTGATCGTGATGATCAGCTCGGAGATGATCGCCCGCCAGTCCGGCGCCGGCGACCTCCTGTTCAACGCGCTGGACATGGCTTTGTACGGCGACGTCTATGCAATGATCGTGATCCTCGCCGCCATCGGCTTCGTGCTCGACTGGGTGTTCGAGCGGGTGCGCCGCCGCCTGGTGCACTGGGCGGAATCCCGCCAGGACGCGATGGTTCCGGGAGGTGGAGTATGAGTGCTTCTGCACGTACCTCCGCGGGCGGCGCTCTCCCGCCCGCGGGAGGCGGATCGCGCAGTGAAGGGGGAGTCATGAGCGCAAGCAACATCTTCGCGGGCGAGCGGCTGCGCGGCACCGCCGCCTCCGTCCTGCCATTGGCCGTGATCCTGCTGGCCTGGGAAGCGGTGTGCCGCGCCGGCCTGGTGGCGCCCACGCTGCTGCCGGCGCCTTCGGTGGTGCTGCTGCGCTGGATAGCGCTGCTGCCCGATCCGGATTTCCTGCACCACGTTGCCCAGACCATGATCCGGCTGCTGTCCGGCTTTGCCATCGCGCTGGCGGCCGGCGTTTCCATCGGCCTGCTCGCCAGCCGTGGCGGCGGCGGGCTGCTGGAGCCGGTGATACGGGTGCTGGCGCCGATTCCCAAGATCGCGCTGTATCCCGCCTTCGTGCTCATCTTCGGTTTCGACCATGCGTCCAAGATCGCCCTGGTGGTGGCGGACGCGGTGTTCCCCATCCTGCTCGCCACCTTCCACGGTGCGCGGTCGGTGGAGCCCAAGCTGCTGTGGTCGGCCTGGGCGGCAGGGGCGAGCCGGCGGGCGACCATCTTCACCGTGGTGCTGCCCTCGGCGCTGCCCTCCATCCTCACCGGCTGCAAGATCGCGCTGCTGATCTCCTGCGTCACCGTCTTCCTGGCGGAGATGATCTCCTCCACCGACGGCCTGGGGCATTTGCTGATCCGCTCCGCGCGTTCTTTCCGTATCGTGGACATGTTCGTGCCGCTGGTGACCATCTCCACCATCGGCCTGCTCCTCAACGCCGCCCTGGTGGCGGTGCGCAACCGCCTGCTGGTCGGCCATGGTAACCATCGATGAACCGCGCCCCGAACCCGGCCTATCCCGGCCATCACCACTTCCTGCCCTATCTCATCAACCGCGTCACCAGCTTCCTCAACGTCGAGTTCCAGAAGGTGCTGGACGGCTACGGCCTGACGCTGACCCACTGGCGGGTGCTGGCCTTCCTCGCCGAGCAGGACGGGCTCAGCGTCAGTGCCCTGGCGGATGCGACGGTGACCGAGCAGTCCACCTTGTCGCGCGCGCTGATGAACCTGGAGAACCGCGGCTACATCAGGCGCGAACCCAGCCCGGAGGACAACCGCTCGGTGAACATCTTCCTGGTGCCTGAGGGCAGGGCGGTGTTCGACCTGGTGCTGATGCGGGCGCTGACGATAGAGGCGGCGGCGCTGGAGGGCATTCCGGCCGCCGAGCTGGAGACACTGCGCGACGTGCTGCTGCGCATCGCCAGCAACCTGCGGCCCTAGCGCAGCCAGCCGCACACGATGAAGCCGCCGGTACTCGAGGAGTCCGGCGGCTTCCTCATTTCCGGCCCGCGGGTGGCCGGAGGGTGGCCTCAGGGGGGGGCCGCGGGGTCAGCCCCGGTGCGCGGCGGCGATCAGTTCCAGCAGCCGGCGGCCGTGGGCCGGTATGGCGGCGTCCCGGGTCATCTGGAAGCGCACGATCATGCCTTCCACCACCAGCATCGCCTCGTCGGCCGCTTGGTGAGGTTCCCGCAGATCGCAGCGGCCGGCATAGGCGGCGATCCAGTCGCGCAATTCCGCCTTGTGGCCGGCGGCGATGGCACCGACTTCCGGTGTCGCCGGCACGCCGCTCTCGGCAACCGCGTTGATGAAGGCGCAGCCGCGGTAGTCGGCGTCCGAGAACCAGTTTCCCAGCGCGTCCGCCAGCGCCGCCAGGCCAGGGCGCGTCGCGGAAGCCGTCTCCACCGCGGCGGTGAAGCGCGCCATCCAGGCCTCGTGGCGGAGCTGCAGGAAAGCGAGGATGAGGTCGTTCTTGGACGGGAAGTGGCGGTAGAAGGACATCTTGGCCACGCCCGACTCGGCGATGATGCGGTCTATGCCGGTCGCCCGCAGGCCCTCGCCATAGAAGAGGCGGCAGGCGGTATCCAGGATGCGCTGGCGGGCGGGCAGGGCAGGGGTGGCGGCGGTCATCGGGCAGGCTTGAACATTGAAGGCGTTGACAGACAGACCTGTCTACATAAGAGTGTAGACAGGTCTGTATCGTACCTCGGCCCGGCCAGCCTGTACCACTTCCGCTTCACTTCCATGTTCCCCGCCGCAGACCCGCCCGCGGGTCTCACCACGACCAGGAGTCTCCCAAATGAGCGCCAACGAACAAAGCCGCCCGCCCCTGCCGCCCTTCACCCACGACAGTGCCATCGTGAAGGTCCGCCTCGCCGAAGACGCCTGGAATTCCCGCGATCCCGAGCGGGTGGCGCTGGCCTACACCGAGGACAGCCGCTGGCGCAATCGCGCGGAATTCGTCACCGGTCGGGCGCAGATCGTCGAACTCCTGCGCCGCAAGTGGGCCCGCGAACTGGATTACCGCCTGATCAAGGAACTGTGGGCGACGGAGGGCGAGCGCATCGCGGTGCGCTTCGCCTACGAGTGGCGGGATGACGCTGGCAACTGGTTCCGCGCCTATGGCAACGAAAACTGGGAGTTCGATGCCGCCGGCCTGATGCGCCGCCGCCACGCCTCCATCAACGACCTGCCGATCAAGGAGAGCGAACGCAAGTTCCACTGGCCCCAGGGCCGCCGGCCGGACGACCACCCGGGGTTGAGCGAACTGGGCCTGTAAACAGGGGCCCGGGGCGAGGGCGGCGGCACCACGGCGGCAGTGGTCCGCCGCCCCGCATCCGGCCTTGCACCCGCTCCGCCACTGGTGATAGAGCGGGCGCCGCCGCCCGGCGTTTCCGCCCGGCGCATCTGCTGCGGCGCGACAACCTCTTGCCGTTGTCCTGTGCAAGAATGGCCGCAATGACGGTCACTTCGCGGGGCATCATGACGGGTGTGTTCTTTCGTTTTTTTCCGCGCCTCGCCGGCCGCCTCGCAATATTCTGGCTGCTGCTGGCCCTGCCGCTGGCGGTGCCGGCGGCACGCGTGGAAGGAACGGCGCCACGCGCCCATGTGCTGGTGCTCATGTCGTACCACCACGGCCACAGCTGGGAGGACACTATCCTGAAAGGGATAGATGAGTGGCATGGCGTGGGCAATGCCCAGCGGCCAGTGTTCCATGTGGAATGGATGGACTCCCGGCGTTATCCCGACGCCGCCCAGCGCGAACGCTTCGCCGGCTATCTGCGCGAGAAGTACCGCGGCCAGCCCTTCGATCTCGTCATCACGGTAGACAACAACGCCCTGGAGTTCGCCCTGCACGACAGCGAACTCCTCGCCGGCACGCCCATCGTGTTCTGCGGCGTCAATGGCGATCCCGTGCCCATCGTCGGTGGCCGGGCCGGTGTCACCGGCGTGGCGGAGCACTTCGACCTGGAACGCACCCTGAGGCTGGCGCGCGCGCTGCACGAGGACGCCGGCATGCTGCTTTTCCTCACCGCGGCGGACGAAACCGGCGCCGGCATCCGGGAGACGCTGCGCCGGGCGCTGGATGCGATGCAGGTGGAGCTGCCGGTGGACCACTGGGTGGTGGACAACCTGGCGCAGATCGCGCCCCGCCTGAAGGCCTTGCCGGAGAAGACGCTGATCTTCGCCTTCGGCTCCATGCCGGAGACCGCCGGCGGTCGCACGCTGGGGCCGGAGGAGGTGGTGGCCTACCTGCGGGCGCGCACCGCGCTGCCGCTGTATTCCGACCTCGACCGCACGGTTGGCTTCGGCGCCGTCGGCGGCTATATGAACAGCGGGCTGGAAACCGGCCGCGTCACCGCCGGCCTTGCCATCCGGGTGCTGGAGGGGGAAGACCCGGCGGCCATCCCCTACGTCTATGACGCGCCGCTGGCGCTGGTCTTCGACTACAAGGAGCTGCGCCGGCTGGGCATTCCCACCCGCAAGCTGCCCGAAGGCCGCGTGCTGCTCAATGCGCCGCCCTCGCTCTTCGACCCGGAATACCGCGGCCAGCTCATCGCCTTCTCCACCGTGGTCGCGCTGCTGCTGCTGGCCTTGATCGCCCTGCTGTTCCGCAGCCGCATGCAGGCGGAACGCCAGGCCGCCTTGCGCTACCAGGCCACCCATGACGAACTCACCGGCCTGCCCAACCGGCGCTGGTTGATGGAACACCTGGCGGCGCGCGCGCCGGAGGGCGGGAGCCTGGCGCTGGTGATGCTGGATCTCAACCGCTTCAAGCTGGTGAACGATACCTACGGCCACTCCTTCGGCGATGAACTGGTGGCGGCGGTGGCGCTGAGGCTGAAGCAGTGGCTGATTAATGATGAGCTGCTGGTGCGCTTCAGCGGCGACGCCTTCGTCATCGTCACCCGCTGCGACAGCGACGGCGCGCTGGAGGGCGTGCGCGAGCGCTGCAGCAGGATGCTGGTGGAGCCCTTCATGATCAAGGGCCGGCGCATCCCGGTTTCTGCTGCCTTCGGCATGAGCATCGCCCCGGGCGGCAGCGACGAGCATGAGCGCCTGCTGCGCGAGGCGGATACCGCCATGTACGAGGCCAAGCGCTCCGGCCGCGCCCAGGTGGTGTTGTTCGACAACGGCATCCATGAACGCGCGGTGCGCCAGTTCCAGATCGAGGCTGCCTTGCAACTGGCGCTGGAGCGCGGCGAGATCGGGGTGCATTTTCAGCCCATCGTCGATAGCGACAGCGGCCGCACCGCCGGCTTCGAGGCGCTGGCGCGGTGGACCCATGCCGACCTCGGCCCCATTCCGCCGGTGGAGTTCATTCGCGCCGCCACCGAATCCGGCCGCATCGGCCAGCTCACCCAACTGGTGCTGCGCGCCGCCTGCCGCGCCTTCGTGCCGCACCTGTGCGCCCACGGCCAGCCCTACCTGGCGGTGAACGTGTCGGTGAGCGACATCTATGCGGACGAGTTCTCCACCCGCCTGGTCGAGATCCTCGCTGCCGAAGGCGTGCCGCCGGACCGGCTGGTGCTGGAGGTGACCGAGGACATGCTGCTGGGCGACGTGCATGCGGTCACTCAGGCGCTGGCGCGGCTGCGCGATCAGGGCGTGCGCATCGCCATCGACGACTTCGGCACCGGCTACGCCTCCATGGGCTACCTGTCGAACTACATGGTGAACATCATCAAGATCGACCGCTCCTTCGTGCGCAACATCCTCACCAACGGCTCGGACCAGAAGATCGTGCGCGCAGTGGTGTCCATGGCCGCCGACCTGGAGCTGGCGGTGGTCACCGAGGGCGTGGAGACGGCCGAGCAGGCGGCGCTGCTGCGTCAGCTGGGCTGCGTGCTGCTGCAGGGCTACGCCTATGGCCGGCCGCGGCCGCCGGAGGAGTGGGCGGTGGACGGCAGGCTGGAGGCGCTCAGCGCCTGAGGGCTGCCCCCCTGTGGCAGCGGCCACGGCCAGCCCGGCCGGCGCGGGCTCTCCGTGCTCCCAGTTCGACCGCAAGAAGCGGGTTTCCCCCGTCCTTCCCCAGCATCGAAACTGCTTTCTCCCCGAATTCGAAGGAGAAGCAGACATGGGCAAGCTGAGCGACAAGACGGCGATCATCACCGGCGCGAGTTCCGGCATAGGCCGGGCGGCGGCGCGGCTGTTCGCCGGGGAGGGCGCGGCGTTGGTGCTGGTTGCCCGCCGGGAGGCGGAGCTGGCCGCCCTGGTGGCGGAGATCGCGGCCGCCGGCGGCCGCGCGGTGGCGCTGGCGGGCGACGTGGCGGAGGAGGCCACCGCACGGCGGGCGGTGGACATGGCGCAGGAAACCTACGGCGGGCTGGACATCGCCTTCAACAACGCCGGCACGCTGGGCGAACTGGGGCCGACCACCGGGGTTTCGCTGGAAGGCTGGCGGCGCACGCTGGAAACCAATCTCACCAGCGCCTTCCTGGGCGCCCGCCACCAGATCCCGGCGATGCTGGCGCGCGGCGGCGGCTCCCTCATCTTCACCTCCACCTTCGTCGGCCATACGGTCGGCTTTCCCGGCACCGCCGCCTATGCGGCCAGCAAGGCCGGGCTGATCGGCCTGGTGCAGACCCTGGCCGCCGAGTTCGGCCCGCAGGGCCTGCGAGTGAACGCCCTGCTGCCGGGCGGTACCGACACCCCGATGGGCGCGCAGATGAGCACCACGCCGGAAGCCATGGCCGCGGTCGCTGCCCTGCATGCGCTCAAGCGCATCGCCCGGCCGGAGGAACTGGCGCAGGCCGCGCTGTTCCTCGCCTCGCCGCAATCCTCCTTCATGACCGGCGCGGCGATGCTGGTGGATGGCGGCGTCTCCATCAACCGCAGCTGAAGCCCCTCAGGCCGGAACCGCCGCAGCCGGCGCCGGCGCCCGTTGCGGCATCGCCGGCTGCAGCACCTCGTGCAGGCGGGTGACGCTGCCGATCACGATCAGCGAGGGCGAGCCGAGCCCGGCCGCGCGCACCGCCGCCGGCAGGGTGGCCAGCGGCTGGCCGACCACGCGCTGCTGCGGGGTGGAGGCGGCATGCACCACCGCCGCCGGCGTATCCGCCGGCAGGCCGTGGGCGATCAGTGCGTCGCAGATCAGCTCCAGCGCCCCCAGCCCCATGTAGATCACCACCGTCTGCTGCGGGCGGGCGAGGGCGGTCCAGTCCAGGTTCACCGTGCCGTCCTTCAAGTGGCCGGTGGCGAACACCAGCGTCTGCGCATGTTCCCGGTGGGTCAGTGGAATGCCGGTACAAGCGGCCATGCCGGAGGCGGCGGTGATGCCGGGCACCACCTCGCACACCACGCCGGCCGCCGCCAGCGTTTCCATCTCCTCGCCGCCACGGCCGAAGATGAAGGGATCGCCGCCCTTCAGCCGTACCACCCGCAAGCCTTGCCGCGCCAGCCGCAGCAGCAGGCGGTTGATGTCTCCCTGCGGCAGCGCATGCCGGCCGGCTTCCTTGCCGACGTAGATGCGCTGGGCATCCTCCGGGATGAGGTCGAGTACGCCGCTGCCGACCAGATTGTCATAGACCACCACCTCCGCCTCGGCGATGCGCCGCGCCGCACGCAGCGTCAACAGTTCCGGGTCGCCCGGACCGGCGCCGACCAGGCTCACCCAGCCGCAGCGGGCGCCGCCGTGCGGCAGGCCGCCGGCTGCCGGCGGCGCCAGCGGAAATGCCTTCGGGATACAGACCGGCGGCCGGAAGGCGAGGCGGGCGAGTGTCTCCTGCACGGAGATCTGGCTACAGGTGTCGCGGTATCGGGCATTCACCATGATTCCCTCATGCAAGAGCTTGGTGGCGACTCTAGCAGCCGGGCCGACCCGCTGAAATTGACTGAAGTTAAAGACTTAAATTTTGTAGGGGTACAGAGTCCGCCCTGCTTGATTGATGAACCTGCAGCAGCAGTCTTGAGGGAGAAAAAGCATGAAATTGAAGACCTTAGTGGGTACTTTTGCGTTGGCTGCGCTACCGGCGTCCATGTCTTTTGCATGGGCGGATGCCGCGCCGGAAATGACGGATGCGGAGCGCGCGCAGGCCAAGCAGATCTACTTCGAACGCTGCGCAGGCTGTCACGGCGTGCTGCGCAAGGGCGCCACCGGCAAGAACCTGGAACCGCACTGGACGAAGACGCTGCAGGATGGAAACAAGGTCGAGGGCGGCACGCTGAAGCTGGGCACCAACCGCCTGGAACGCATCATTGCCTACGGTACCGACGGCGGCATGGTGAATTACGACGACATCCTCAGCGAGAAGGAAATCAACCTGATGGCGCGCTACATCCAGCAAACGCCGGATGCGCCGCCGGAATTCTCCCTGAAGGACATGCGCGACAGCTGGAAGCTCATCGTGCCCAAGGACAAGCGTCCGACCAGGCAGATGAACAAGATCAACCTGCAGAACGTGTTCGCCGTCACCCTGCGCGACGCCGGCAAGCTGGCCCTGATCGACGGCGACACCCACAAGATCTGGAAGGTGCTGGATACCGGCTACGCGGTACACATCTCCCGCCTCTCCGCCTCCGGCCGCTATGTGTATACGGTGGGCCGCGACGGCCTCACCACCATCATCGACATGTGGTTCGAGGAGCCGACCACGGTGGCCTCGGTGCGCCTGGGCTCGGATGCACGCTCGGTGGACGTCTCCAAGTTCAAGGGCTACGAGGACAAGTACCTGATCGGTGGCACCTACTGGCCGCCCCAGTACTCCATCATGGATGGTGAGACCCTGGAGCCGATCAAGATCGTCTCCACCCGCGGCCAGACGGTGGATGGCGAGTACCACCCGGAACCGCGCGTCGCCTCCATCGTGGCCTCGATGACCAAGCCGGAGTGGGTGGTCAACGTGAAGGAAACCGGCCAGATCCTGCTGGTGGACTACACCGACCTGAAGAACCTCAAGACCACCACCATCGAATCCGCCAAGTTCCTGCATGACGGCGGCTGGGATGGTTCCAAGCGCTACTTCATGGTCGCCGCCAACGCCTCCAACAAGGTGGCGGCGGTGGATACCAAGACCGGCAAGCTCGCCGCCCTGGTCGATACCGCCAAGATTCCCCACCCTGGCCGTGGCGCCAACTTCATCCACCCGCAGTACGGTCCGGTGTGGGCCACCGGCCACCTGGGCGACGCGGTGGTGTCGCTGATCTCCACGCCCTCCGAAGAGGCCAAGTACGCCAAGTACAAGGGCAACAACTGGAAGGTGGTGCAGGAGCTGAAGATGCCGGGCGCTGGCAACCTGTTCGTCAAGACGCATCCGAAATCCACCCACTTCTGGGCGGACGCGCCGATGAACCCGGAGCGCGAGGTGGCCGAGTCCGTCTATGTGTTCGACATGGGTGACCTCGACAAGGCGCCGGTGCAGCTCAACGTCGCCAAGGATTCCGGCCTGCCTGAAACCACCGCCGTCCGCCGCGCCGTCCAGCCCGAGTACAACCTGGCCGGCGACGAAGTGTGGATCTCGCTGTGGGGCGGCAAGACCGACCAGTCCGCCATCGTCATCTACGACGACAAGACGCTGAAGCTGAAGAAGGTGATCACCGATCCGGCGGTGGTCACGCCGACCGGCAAGTTCAACGTCTTCAACACCATGCACGACGTCTATTGATCCCCGGCCGCGCCGGTGCCGCCTCCCGCGCAGCCGGCGGGCGGTGGCCGCTGGCGCGGCGGGCATCATCATCCAGTGGAATGAAGACATGAGCGAGCAAAACAACAAGGACGGCACGCCGGAGGGCGGCCGCCGCGGCGGCCTGTTCGCCCGGCTGCGCCGGCCCAGCGCGCGCTGGTCGCTGGGCACGCTGCTGGTGGCCGGCTTCGTCGTCGGCGTCGCCTTCTGGGGCGGCTTCAACACCGCAATGGAAGCGACCAACACCGAGGCCTTCTGCATCGGCTGCCACGAGATGTATGACAACGTCTACCAGGAGTACAAGCAGACCATCCACTACTCCAACCGCACCGGCGTGCGCGCGGTATGTGCCGATTGTCATGTGCCCAAGGACTGGACGCACAAGATGATCCGCAAGGTGCAGGCCTCCCGCGAGCTCTACGGCAAGCTCACCGGCAGCATAGACACGGCGGAGAAGTTCGAGGCCAAGCGCCTGCAGCTGGCGCGGCGCGAATGGGCGCGCATGAAGGCCGCCGATTCCCGCGAATGCCGCAACTGCCACAGCCTGGAAAGCATGAACAGCGAGAAGCAGCAGCAACGTGCGCGCAAGCAGCACGAGATGGCGCGCGAGGACAACATGACCTGCATCGACTGCCACAAGGGCATCGCGCACCACAAACCCTCGGGCATGACCGAGCAAGACGAGGAATGAGCCAGCCTGCGGCCCCGGCGCGCAGGCGCCGCGACCGCGCTGAAGGAGAAGCAAGATGAGCAAGAGAGCGATGGCGGCAATGGAACTGAAACGGGCGGCGGGTGCGGCGGGCCTGGGCCTGCTCTGCATGCTGGCGGCGAACCCGGCGGCGGCGGCCGCGCCGGCGGACTGGAACAAGGTGCCCGCCACCTCGGTCACGCTGTTCTACCCCGGCGTGGCGGCGATGGAGTGGATCACCAAGGGCACCGAGCACGGCGGCGCGCGGGCGCTGCGCAAGGGCGATGCCTGTGCCGACTGCCACAGCGAGGAAACCGCCAAGATGGGCCAGCTCATCGTCAGCGGCCAGAAGCTGGAGCCGGCGCCCATCGCCGGCAAGGCCGGCTCCATTCCGGTGCAGGTGCGCGCCGCGCATGACGGCGACACCCTCTACCTGCGCTTCTCGTGGAAGCAGCCCAAGCCGGCCGGCGGCGCCAGGATGGACGACAAGAACCCGGTGAAGATCGCCTTCATGCTGGACGCCGGCAAGGTGGAAGGCGCCGGCCAGAGCGGCTGCTGGGCGAGCTGCCACGCGGATTCGCGCACCATGCCGGGCGCGGCGGACACCAAGAAGAAGTATGTGAAGAACGGCTCGCTGGCCAGTGGCGTGTTCTACGACCTGGTGCAATGGCGCAGCGGCGAGAAGAAGGGCTACGACGGCTACGTGGCCGACGCCCGCGTCATGGAAGGCGGCAAGGCACTGGTGGCCGCCGAGGGCAAGCTGGACGGCGACACCTGGACGGTGACCTTCGCCCGCAAGTTCGCTGGCGGCGAAGGCGACGTCACGCTGGCGCCGGGCCAGGTCTACAACTTCGGCTTCGCCATCCATGACGATCACGCCGCGGGCCGCTTCCACCAGGTGTCGCTGGGTTACAAGCTGGGCATAGACACCAAGGCGGACGTGGTCGCGAGCAAGCAATGAAGCCCCCGGGGCCTTGCGGCCGCGGCGCGGGCTGTGCCCTGGCGGCGCTGGCGGCGGCCTTGCTGCTGCTGGCCTCGCCGGCCTGGGGCGCGGAGCACCGGGTGGAGGTGGTGGACTACGCCTACCGCCCGGCGGAGCTGACCATACAGCCGGGCGACACGGTGACCTGGAGCAACCGCGAGAAGCGCGTCAGCCACTCGGTGCTGTTCGACGCCAGCGGCCAGGAGTCGGAGCGCTTCTTCCCCGGCGAAAGCTGGTCGCACACCTTCGAGGCGGAGGGCGAGTTCGCCTACCACTGCGGCCCGCATCCGGAGATGAAGGGCAGGGTGGTGGTGCGCGGGCAGCGTTGATCTGGTGGCTGGACACTCCGGCTTCGTTGGGATGAGTTCTGTGGCGGGAGAGGGGCGGGCCCTTTGGTGGGCTCAGGGCTGGCACGCCCCAGCAAGGCCCTTCGACAGGCTCAGGGCGAACGGCCTCCTGTGATGGGTTGCCGGCTTGATGAACAACGCTCAACCCGGGAACACCGTTCGCGCTGAGCGAAGTCGAAGGGCATCGCGGGCACTGTGTTCCGACATCGCCAGCCCGGAGCCGGCTGAAGGCTTTCAGTCGCTGCATGCTCAGTCGGCGCGCCGAGGGAGCCTCTCCTGCTGACGAAAGGAAAGCGGTGCGACGCCGGCGTGCGCCGCTTTTCCGCCTTCCGTGAACCGCCTTTCCCGCCCGCCATGCGCCCCTGCAGTTCACCGCCTCCGCCGCGTTGATACGAGTCAAAGTTTTCGCCGCGCCGCAGGTTCATCTTGAGCCGCATTGCATGTCAGCAGGAAGCCCGTCATGAACAAGCTGCCCCCTCTCGCGCTGCATGTCGCCGTGCTGCTCTGTGTGGCCTTCGCCTCCGCCTATGCGTCCGCCTCGGTCGCCGGCGGTGGCGAGCCGCGACTCGAGCGCCAGCGGGAACTGGTCCGGCTGGTGCGGCAGGATTGCGGCTCCTGTCATGGCCTCAGCCTGGCCGGTGGCCTGGGGCCGGCGCTGCTGCCGGCGGCGGTGGCGGAGAAGCCGGTGGAACTGCTGGTCGGCACCATCATGGACGGCCGCCCCGGCACCGCGATGCCCGGCTGGTCGCGCTTCGTCAGCGCGCCGGAGGCCGAGTGGGTGGTGCGCCAGCTGATCGCCGGCTTTCCGCAGGATGGAGGCGGACAATGACGATCCGCCTGCCCCGCCTGTCATTGCCGCAACTGTGCGCCGTCGCGCTTGCCACCCTCCTGCTCGCCGCCTGTAGCAGCACGCCGGCGCCGCGCGGCACCGGCGACCTTGGCCTGGTCATCGAGCGCGCCAGCGGCCAGGTGGCGGTGGTGGAAACCACCGGCCGCAGCCGGCTGGCCACGGTGCAAGGGCTGGGCGATCTCTCCCATGCGCACGTCACCTATTCCCGCGACGGCCGCTACGGCTATGTGTTCGGCCGCGACGGCGGGCTGACCAAGGTGGATCTGCTGCTGGGCCGCATCGACCGCCGGGTGGTGCAGGCGGGCAACTCCATCGGCGGCTCCATCTCGCAGGACGGCCGGCTGGTGGTGGCGCAGAACTACGATCCCGGCGGCATCCGGGTGTTCGACGCCGACACCCTGGAGCCGCTCTCCGAGGTGCCGGCGGAATACGCGCCCGGCTTCCGCTCCAAGGTGGTCGGCCTGGCCGATCTGCCCGGCCAGCGCTTCGCCTATGCGCTGTTCGAGGCTGGCGAGATCTGGGTGACGGACCTTTCCGACCCGCGCCAGCCGCGCACCCAGCGCTACCCTGCCGGCCGCCAACCCTATGACGCACTGGTGACGCCGGACGGCCGCCACTTCATCGCCGGCCTGTTCGGCGAAGACGGCCTCGCGCTGCTGGACCTGTGGCACCCGGAGCAGGGCGTGCGCAAGATCCTCTCAGGCTACGGCCGCGGCGAGCAGCCGCTGCCGGTGTACAAGATGCCGCACCTGCGCGGCTGGGCGGTGGCCGGCGACTACGCCTGGCTGCCCGCCATCGGCCGCCACGAGGTGCTGGTGGTGGATACCCGCGACTGGCGCGAGGTGGCGCGGGTGCCGGTGCACAGCCAGCCGGTGTTCGTCATGGCGCGGCCGGATGGCCGCCAGGTGTGGGTGAATTTCGCCTTCCCGGACAACGGCAAGCTGCAGGTCATAGACACCGAAAGCCGCAGCGTGGTGGAGACCCTGGAGCCGGGCAGGGCGGTGCTGCACATGGAATTCACCCCGCGCGGCGAAGCGGTGTGGGTTTCCGCCCGCGACGACGACAAGGTGGTGGTGTACGACACCGAGACCCGCCGCCCGCTGGCCGAACTGCCGGCGGCCAAGCCCAGCGGCATCTTCTTCACCAGCCGCGCGGCGCGCACCGGTTTCTGAGGTGGACATCATGGACGCCGCCCGCTTCCGCCTGCTCAACGACTGGCAGCATGACTTCCCCCGCGTGGAAACGCCTTACGCCGAGCTGGCACAGACCGTCGGCATGGACGCGGAGGCGGTGCTGGCCGCCTACCGCGCGTGGTTGCACGAAGGCACGGTGAGCCGCATCGGCCCGGTGGTGGCCAGCGGCCGGGTGGGCGCCAGCGCGCTGGTGGCGCTGGCGGTGCCGTCGGCACGGCTGGCGGAGGTGGCGGCGCGGGTGAGCCAGCTCAGCGCGGTCAATCACAACTACGAGCGCGAGCATCTCTACAACCTGTGGTTCGTCGCCACCGCCGGCAGCGCGGCGCAGTTGCAGGAAACGGTGGAGCGCATCGCCGTCGCCACCGGCTGCGCGCCGCTGCTGCTGCCGATGGAAGAGGCCTACCACATCGACCTCGGCTTCGATCTCGGCTTCCGCCCCGAATACGGCGGGCGGCAGGTGCAAACGCCCTGGCAGGCCGCCGCGCCCTGTCGGCTGGCGGAAGGCGAGCGCGCGCTGCTGGGCGTGCTGCAGCATGGCCTGCCGGCGGTGGCGCGGCCGTATGCGGCGGTGGGCGAACGGCTCGGCCTGTCCGGCGCGGCGGTGTGCGCCATGGTGGATGGCTGGCTGCTTTCCGGCCTGCTGCGCCGCTTCGGCGTGGTGGTGCGGCACCACGAGCTGGGCTATGCCGCCAATGCCATGTGCGTGTGGGATGTGGCGGATGAGGAAGTGGCCGATTTCGGCCGCCGCCTCGGCGCCGAGGCCGGCGTCACCCTGTGCTACCGCCGCCGCCGCGCGCTGCCGCAGTGGCGCTACAACCTGTTCTGCATGATCCACGGCAAGGCTCGCGCCGAGGTGCTGGCCCGGCGCGCCGCGATCGCCGACCGCCTGGCGCTGGACCGCTGGCCGCACGCGGTGCTGTTCAGCCGCCGCCGCTTCAAGCAGTGCGGCGCGCGCTACATGCCGGACGCGGCAGCATCGGGTGTGCGGGAGGAAACGGCCCATGCCTGAATACAGCCACGCGGGCCGGCATGCCCCTGGCGTTTCCCCTTGTGGCGCCGCGCGCCCCGCGCTGGACGACATCGACCGCCGCCTCATCAACGAACTGCAGGGTGGTTTCCCGCTGGTGGCGCGCCCCTATGAAGCGGTGGCGCGGACGCTGGGGGTGGACGAGGCGGAGCTCATCGCCCGCCTGCGCCGGCTGCTGGATGCCGGCGTGCTGTCCCGCTTCGGCCCGATGTTCCAGATCGAGCGCGCCGGCGGCGCCTTCTGCCTGGCGGCGATGGCGGTGGCGGACGCGGACTGGGAGCGGGTGCTGGCTCAGGTGAACAGCCATGACGAGGTCGCGCACAACTACCGCCGCGAGCACCGCCTCAACATGTGGTTCGTGCTCGCCACCGAAACGCCCGCCGGCATCGCCGACTGCGCCCGCCGCATCGAAGCGGCCACCGGCGTGGCGGTGCATCTCTTCCCCAAGGAACGCGAATACTTCGTCGGCATGCGCCTGGAGGCACGATGAACGCGCCCACGTCCAAGCTCATATCCAACGCGCCCATATCCGCCGGCCCGCTGCTGGACGAAACCGACCGCCGCCTCATCCGCGCCACCCAGGGCGGCCTGCCGCTGGTGCCGCAACCCTATCTGGCGATAGCCGAGCAGCTCGGCATTGGCGAAGCGGAAGTCGCCACCCGGCTGGCCGCGATGCTGGAGAACGGCCTCATCCGCCGCATCGGCGCGGTGCCCAACCACTACGCGCTGGGCTACACCGCCAACGGCATGAGCGTGTGGGACGTGGATGACGAAGTGGTGGATGCCGCCGGCGAGCGCATCGGCGCGCTGGCCTGCGTCACCCACTGCTACCGCCGCCCGCGCCACCGGCCGCACTGGCCCTACAACCTGTTCGCCATGGTGCACGGCGGCTCGCGGGAGGAGGTGAGGCGCCATGTCGCCGACATCCTGTTGCTGCTCATGCGCGACTTCACCGGCCGCCTGCGTGGCCACGAGGTGCTGTTCTCCACCGCCATCCTGAAAAAGACCGGCCTGCGGCTGCGGGATTGATCCGCATCATTCCGCCGCCGCGTGCCGGCCGCTGTAATCCGGCGGCAGCGCAGCCACACGCGCCGCTGCCTTCACCGCCGCAGACTGCCAGACGGGGCCCGCCATGTTCCGCATTTCCCAATTCATCCGCGACCTCGACCGGCCCGCAGCGCCGGCCGCCGCCGAACCCCGCTCACCCAGCACTCCTGCCACACCCGCCACTCCCAGGCCCACCGGCCCGGTGGTGATCTGGAACCTTATCCGCCGCTGCAACCTCACCTGCAAGCACTGCTACTCCATCTCCGCCGATACCGACTTCGCCGGCGAACTGAGCACCGCCGAAGTTCACACGGTGATGGACGATCTCAAGGCCTTCGGCGTGCCGGTGCTCATCCTCTCCGGCGGCGAACCGCTGCTGCGGCCGGACATCTTCGACATCGCCCGCCGCGCCAAAGCCCTGGGCTTCTACGTCGGCCTCTCCAGCAACGGCACGCTGATCGGCGAGCACAACATCGGCGCCATCGCCGATGCCGGCTTCGACTACGTCGGCATCAGCCTGGACGGCATAGGCGTCACCCACGACCGCTTCCGCCGCCTGGCCGGCGCCTTCGACGCCTCCATGGCCGGCATCCGCCTGTGCCTGGCGCGCGGCCTCAAGGTCGGCCTGCGCTACACCATGACCGAGGACAACGCCCACGACCTGCCGCCGCTGCTGCGCCTGGCGGAAGACGAAGGCATCAGCAAGTTCTACTTCTCCCACCTCAACTACGCCGGCCGCGGCAACAAGCACCGCGCCGACGATGCCCGCCACCAGACCACCCGCCGGGCGATGGAGCTGCTGTTCGAAACCTGCATGGCGCGCCAGCAACGCGGGCTGGCGCATGAATTCGTCAGCGGCAACAACGATGCGGACGGCATCTACCTGCTGCACTGGGTGCGGCGCCACTTCCCCGCCCATGCCGGGCGGGTGGCCGCCCGCCTGCGCCAGTGGGGCGGCAACGCCAGCGGGGTGAACGTGGCCAACATCGACAACCTCGGCGTGGTGCACCCGGACACCATGTGGTGGCACGA
Source organism: Azoarcus indigens (assembly GCF_004361735.1). GTDB lineage: Bacteria > Pseudomonadota > Gammaproteobacteria > Burkholderiales > Rhodocyclaceae > Azoarcus > Azoarcus indigens. The sequence goes on from NZ_SNVV01000002.1 coordinate 66,280, forward strand.
GGCGCTGGGCAATGTGCGCGAGCGGCCGTTCTCGGCCATCTGGCGCGATCTCTCCAACCCGCTGATGGCCGGCCTGCGCCAGCATCCGCGCCGCGTCGGTGGCCGCTGCGGCCAGTGCGCCCACCTGGACATCTGCAACGGCAGCTCGCGGGTGCGCGCCGGCCAGATCACCGGCGACGTCTGGGCGGAAGACCCCGGCTGCTACCTCAGCGACGAGGAAATCGGCCTGACACCGGACCGCGCGGTCGAGCGGGTGCGCACCACGCCCTATGTGCGCAGGCTGCACCCGGCGCCCGTAAGCAATGCCCCGAAAGCCAGTGGAGTGAAGGCATGAAGCAGACGAAGCAGTTGGAAACCGGCGCGGAACGGACGCCGGATGTGCGAGCAGGCGACAAGCCGCCCGCCGGCCCCGCCCGCAGGTCCAGCCGGCAAGCCGCCTACGAGCCGGACGAAGCCCTGAGCAACTACGCCGCGCCGGCGCTGGAGCCCTGGGAAGAGGAAGCGCCACCAAGCGCACGGCCGCCCGCCGCGCCGTCCTCCACCCTCATGCCGAAGGCGGCCAAGCGCATGGTCATCCTCGCCATCGTCTGGCTGGTCTTCCTGCTGTTCGTATCGCTGAAATCCGCCCATGCCGCGCCGGAGGCCGGCGGCGCGGCCAGTGCCGCGCTGAGCAGCGCCAAGGCCAGCTACCAGCTGCACTGCGCCGCCTGCCACGGCACCGACCGCCTGGGCGGCATCGGCCCGGCGCTGCTACCGGAAAACCTGTCGCGGCTGCGCAAGGGCGAGGCGCTGAAAGTAGTGCGCGACGGCCGCCCGGCCACCCAGATGGCTGGTTTCGGCCAAGCGCTGGCGGCGGATCAACTGGCTGCGCTGGTCGACTGGATCTACACCCCGGTGGTGCCGGCGCCGGTGTGGCGCGAGGCCGACATCCGCGCCTCCCGCATCCAGCATGCCGAGCCGGCGAAACTGCCGGCGCGGCCGGTGTTCGAGGCTGACCCGCTCAACCTCTTCCTGGTGGTGGAGGCGGGCGACCACCACGTCTCGGTGCTGGACGGCGACCGCCTGGAAGTGATCCACCGCTTCCCCAGCCGCCATGCCCTGCACGGCGGGCCGAAATTCGCCGATGGCGGCCGCTACGTCTTCTTCGCCTCGCGCGACGGCTGGGTCACCAAGTACGACCTGTGGAACCTCAAGGTGGTGGCCGAAGTGCGCGCCGGCATCAACACCCGCAACCTCGCCGCCTCGCCGGACGGCCGCCACATCGCCATCGCCAACTACCTGCCGCACACCCTGGTGCTGCTGGATGGCGACCTCAATCTGCTCAAGGTACTGGAGGTGAGCGACCGCGGCGGCAAACACAGCTCCCGCGTCTCCGCCGTGTATGACGCCACGCCGCGCCATTCCTTCATCGCCGCACTCAAAGACGTGCCGGAAGTGTGGGAGATCAGCTACGACCCCGCCGCAGACGAAATCCCCGCTGGCCTCATCCACGACCATGCCCAGCGGGAAGGCGCCTTCATCCCCGGCTACCTCAACCCCCGCCGCACCCAGCTGAGCGACCCGCTGGACGACTTCTTCTTCACCCAGGACTATTCCGAACTCATGGGCGCCTCCCGCGAAGGCAAGGGGCAAGTGGTGAACCTGGACGCCCGCAAGAAGATCGCCGACCTCCCGCTCGCCGGCATGCCCCACCTGGGCTCCGGCATCACCTGGGACTGGCGCGGCCGCCGCGTCATGGCCAGCACCAACCTGCAAGCCGCCGAGGTAACGGTGATCGACCTGCAAAGCCGCGAAGTCGTCCGCCGCATCCCCACCCGCGGCCCCGGCTTCTTCCTCCGCAGCCACGAAAACAGCCGCTACGCCTTCGTCGATTCCATGATGAGCCCCGAGTACAAACACGTGCTGCAGGTGATCGACAAGGAAACGCTGAAAGTCGTCCACGAACTCACCGAACAACCCGGCCGCACCCTGGCCCACGTCGAATTCACCCGCGACGGCAGCTACGCGCTCGCAAGCCTGTGGGAAGACGACGGCGCGCTACTCGTGTTCGACGCGCAAACCCTGGCGGAAGTGAAACGGATACCGATGCGGAAACCGGTGGGGAAATACAACGTGTGGAACAAGATCACGCGGGAGGAGGGGACTAGTCATTGAGGGGGGCTGCCGCTCGCCCGAATGCAGCTAGTCGCCGTTGATCTCCAAAACACGTCTTGAGAGGGGCGACCATTAGAGACCAACGTGGACTTCAGACGGCAGTATTTCGGCCGAAGCTGCCGGTCCAGCCGGATACGCTGATTGTCCGCGTTAGGCGAGAACCGGTCAGTCGATCTCGCCATCTGAATCGAATAGCCGAGGTCTCCTCCTCCTCGCTCAATGACCGGTTTCTGGAGAGCGAATTTTCCGCGGAACTACCTCGCTCGACCAAGATGCCCCGCTTGACATCGGCGTCTGGATTACGCGCGATCCGGCGCTAGGGCTGAAAAAACGCCGGGCGGCCACGAAACATCATTTGCTATGTCCTGTTCGAGCCAAATCACGACTTGGCGGCGACAGGAAGCCGAAATGGCGCGCCCAGTCGGTTGAACGCGTTCATTGCGGCAATCGTGATCGTAAGGTCGACCAGGTCTTTGGGCGTGAATTGTGCCGAGGCAGCGGCATACGCCTCATCCGAAGCATGCGTTTCGCTGACACGAGTCACCTCCTCAGCCCAGGCCAGCGCGGCACGCTCCTGGTCAGAGAATAGGTGGCGTACTTCATCCCACACCGGTACCAACGTGATCTTGTCGATCGACATGGTTTTCCTGAGATCGCGGCTGTGCATGTCGATGCAGTGGGCGCAGCCGTTGATTTGCGAAACGCGAAGAAACACGAGGTGCACAAGCTCCTCGGGGAGGTTCGTCTTCTTTGTGACGTAGTGGTGGATACCGAAAAGAGCTTTCGCGCCGTCAGGCGCGATTTCTTGCCAGTTCAAGCGTGTCATCTCAGTCCTTTCCTGTCGTTGATGGTGAGTAGTGTCGGGGTCGGTGCGCCCCAGGGCCGCCTATCGACTTCAGCGGCGGTCCATGTCATAACGCCACGTTACTCCACCGGATATTGGAGAGACAGGCCCAAAAACTGCCGAAATGACTGACCCAAATGCGCCCAATGTGCTTTCCATTCAGGTGGACCGTGCCACCGACGCACCTATCGGCGACCAGATCCATGCGAGCCTGCGACAGGCGATTCTCGACGGCCGGCTTGCGCCGGGACAGCGCTTGCCTTCCGGCCGGGACCTCGCCGCGCAGCTTGGCGTTGCGCGCGGCACCGTCCGCGTGGCCTACGAGCGGCTGATCGCCGAGAACCTGGTGTTCGGTGCCGGCCCCGCAGGCACACGCGTAGGCGCTCGGCCGCCCGTCGGCCGAGCGAACGACGAGGCGCCACTCGACGGGCCTTTGGCGGCTTTTACCCGCCCATATTCGAGCACGCCGCTGCCGTTCCAAATGGGCGTGCCGGCTCACGACGCATTTCCCACCAAGCTCTGGGCTCGCATGCGGGCGCGTGCAGTACGCGCCGACGCCATCACTTATACGGCCTACGCTGACCCGCGCGGCGAGCCTGCGCTACGGGCCCAGATAGCGAGCCACCTGGCCGTCAGCCGGCAAATGCAATGTCATCCCGATCAGATCCTCGTTACGAGCGGGTACCGGCACGGCCTAATGCTTGCGTTGACGGCACTGCGTGCGCACGGTCGCAAGGCGTGGATCGAGGAGCCAGGTTATCCGCTGGGAAGACGCGCGCTGGAACTGATCGGAGCCGCGCTCGAACCCGTGCCCATCGATGCCGAGGGGATGCGCGTAAAGGATGGCATCGCCCGCGCGCCAGACGCCTTCCTGGCGTTGGTCACTCCGGGCCAACACGCACCGCTGGGCGTGACCCTGTCGCCGGCACGAAGACACGCCCTGCTCGACTGGGCAGCGGCAAGGGAGGCCTGGGTCATCGAAGACGACTATCTTGGAGAACTGCAGCTCGACGGTCGGGCGGCACCGGCCCTTGCCGCAGGCGAAGGCGCGAACCGCGTGATTCACATCGGCTCGTTCAGCAAGACGCTCAGCCCGGCGCTGGGCCTTGGTTTCGTCGTCGCCCCACGCTCGCTGGCGGAGCGTCTGGTCGAGGTCTCTGCTGTGTTGGCCCCGGCCCCAAACCGGACCACCCAACTGGCGGTTACGGAGTTTCTAGCGGATGGGCACTTCCTGAGGCACCTGCGCCGGATGAAGGCTCTCTATGCCGAGCGCCGCAATCTCGCGTTAGCGCATGTCAGCGAGTTTCTGCCGAACTCGCTGGCGGCGGGCTTAGGCGTGATCGCACCGCTTCCACAGCTCGCCGACGACAACGCCATTGTCGACGTTGCCCGCGCACACGGCCTAGCGCCTTCTGCCCTCTCCGCCTGGCATCTTCGCCGCACTCATGCGCAACGCGGCTTGCTACTCAGCGTGACGAACCTGCGCCTCGACAACATCGATGCAGCATGCGCGAAACTTGCAAGCATCGTTGCATCTCATTGAGTCGTAGCCCACAGGCACCCACCGGTTGAATCCACAGGCGATAGCCGCCTGAGTTTCGGGGTCGGCTGACCGACCGCTTCGGCCGAAGTGAGGCCGTTCGGTGGCGAGTAGAGGCGGCCGTCCTATCTCGATCCTGGATGTCTGCGCGCTGTCCGCAGCATCACGCTGCTCAGCGCTGCAGAGGCGTCTCTCGTCTTCTTGAGCGCTCCATTAAACCGATTTGCGTTCAGCTTGTGACGAGCCTTTATGGCTTCCCGAGGAAGCAGGTTGAAGCTCTACGCGTTAGCTAAATCGAAAAGAGGCTGCCCTGCGAATTCATCGCAGTACCCAGCACCCCTCAATTCAAACTCCGCCTCAATCTCCCCAAATCCGGAATATGAATCGTCCGCCCCTGGACGACGATGAGCCCGCTTTCGATCAGCTCATGCAGGATGCGGGAGAAGTGTTCCTGCGTCAGGTTCAGGCGCGATGCGATGGTGCCTTTGCTGGTGGGTAGGCGCACGGTGACTCGCTCGGTGCCGGGGAGGGCGCCGGCGGGGCCGTTGCTGGCGGCGTCACCTTCCTTTTCTTCCCGCAGCAGGTAGCCCACGACGCGTTCCCGGCCGGAGCGCAGGGAGTAGGTTTCGACGTCGGCGACGAGGTGGTGGAGGCGTTGGGCTAGGCCGGCGATGATCTTGCGGCAGAACAGCGGGTCGCGCTCCATTTCCTCGAATACCACTTGCTTGGAGATGTGCAGCAGGCTGCAGTCGCCCAGGGGCTGGGCCATGACCACGTAGGGTTTGTCCATGAACATGACGGCTTCGCCGAAGGTCTGGCCGGCGCGGATGATTTCGACCACTTTTTCGTGGCCGGCGGCGGAGATGAAGGCGAGTTTGACCTGGCCGGTGAGTACCAGGTGGAAGCCGTGGCAGGGGTCGCCGCGGTGGAAGAGGACGGCGTTGCGCTCGACTTTCTGTTCGCGCACGCCGTGGGCGAAGCGGGCGATTTCCGCTTGGGCGAGGCCGTTGAACAGCGGGGCCTGGGTGAGCAGCTGGGAGATGCGCTCGGTCTGCGGGTCCAGCGGCTGGCGATCCAGCGGCTGGCCGCCGCCACGCGGGGTGCGCGCGGGCGCGGCAAACAGCGTGGCACAGGGAGTATCGCGCGGACTCATCGAGTCACCTCGTCAGTTGAGCGTAGAACAGGGGCAGGCGGGAGGGCAGTTCTTCCGGCTTGCGGATGACGGTGAAGCCGGCGGGGCCGAAGAGGTGGGGCAGGTAGCTGGCGCCTTCGCGGTCTATGGTCACGCAGAAGGGGGCGAGGCCGGCGCGGCGGGCTTCGACGATGGCGGCGCGGGTGTCTTCGATGCCGTAGCGGCCGTCGTAGAGGTCGAGGTCGTTGGGTTTGCCGTCGGACAGGATGAGCAGGATGCGGCGGCTGGCGGGCTGGGCTTCCAGCAGCTTGGTGGCGCGGCGTATGGCGGCGCCCAGGCGGGTGTAGTAGCCGGGCTTGAGCGCGAGGATGCGGCCGCGGATGCGGTTGTCGAAGCGCTCGCCGAAGTCTTTCAGGCGGTGGAAGCGCACCTTGTCGCGCCGCACCGAGGAGAAGCCGGCGAGGGCGAAGGCGTCGCCGGTGGCGCCCAGGGCTTCGCCGAACAGCAGCAGGGCGTCGCGGATGACGTCGATGACGCGGGCCTGCGATGACACCCAGGCGTCGGTGGAGAGGGAGAGGTCGGCCAGCACCAGGCAGGCGAGGTCGCGCTCGCGGGTTTCCAGCGAGAGGTAGAGCTGTTCCGAGGGCTGGCGGCCGCAGTGGCGGTCGGTTTGCGCGCGCACCGCGGCATCCACGTCCAGCTCGGAGCCTTCCGGCTGGCCGCGCAGCCAGCGCCGGCCGGGCTGCAGGGCGGCGAACTGCTGGCGCAGGCGGCGGGCAGTGGCTTGCAGCGGTGCTGGCAGCGGGCCGGGCGGGGCGTTGCGGGCGGCCATCTCGATGACGCGCACATGGTCGGGAAGGAGGATGCGCTTGCGGTAGTCCCACTCAGGTTGCGGGATGCCGGCGCAGAGCACGACGTCGTCCTCGGCGTCCGAGGGCAGGTCGAGGTCGAAGCGGACCTTGGAGGCGACCTTCTCCCTGTCTTCGGCGAGGGCGAGCTTGTCCAGGTCGCGGGCGGCATCGGCGGCGTTCGGATCGGGTTCGTCGTCGGTGGGGCGGTTGAGCTTCAGGAATTCGGTGACCGCGAGCAGGCTTTCGGCGCGGAACACCATCATCAGGCCGTTCTTCTCCTTGGGCAGCTCCACCCGCTCGGCGCGGTGGGCGTGGCGCTCGCTGTCTTCGCCCGGCTGGGTGCTGCCGCCGGGCGCTTGCTCCGGATTGCCGCCGCGGTTGCGCGGGAAGGGCGCTGGCGCCGCTTCGTCACCGGCCAGCCACAGCAGCACCGGCGCGGCGGGCGGCGTGCCGGCCGGCACCGGCGGCAGGGCGGTGACGCTGCCGGGCCCGCGCAGCGCGGCGACGATGGCTTCCTCGCGTGCGCGTTCGGCCGGCGGCATGCGGGTACCGAGTCGGCGGGGGGCATAGGCTTCCACCAGCCGCTGGTAGCGGGGCGCCATGCCCGGCCAGCTGGCGAGCACGGTGAGCGTGGCGCGCTGGTTGCGTTGCAGTTCGCTTTCGCCTTCCAGTGTTTCCGCTGGCGGCAGTCCCTGGCGGGCAGCGGCCAGCGCGGCCAGCCAGAGGTAGAGATCGCGATTTAGTTCGCGCTCGGGGAAGGCGGCTATCTCCGGCGGCAGGCGCAACGTGGCGGCGTCCATGCGCGCCAGGGCGGCGTGGCTGCCGGCACCGGCGACGCGGGCGATGAAGCTGCGGCGGGCGCGGTGTTCATCCACCGGCGCCGCCGCCACGCGCAGGCCGGGGTCACCCCCCAGGGCGCGGAAGAGGACGCCGGCGGTGCGTTCCACTTCCCTCAGTCGCACCACCGCGGCCGGATGGCTGACGCCGGCGGCGCGGGTGATGAGACGGTGCCAGAGTTTGCCGACGGCTTCTTCCATGACTGTTTCCTAGGCCGGCAGACGGGGGCCGAGCAGCGGGTAACGGTAGGGGCGCCGCAGCATGGCCTGGTTGAGGCCGACGACGCCGAACAGGATGAGCGTGGCATGCACGCAAACGAAATAGAGCACGCCGATGACCCAGGACCAGGGGTTGGAGAAGCCGCCCAGCAGGAACACCGCGGCGCTGAGCCCGACCAGGATGGCGCCGCCGCGCAGGCTGACGGCCATGGTCTGCTGCAGATGGTTGCGCACCAGCGGCGAGGGGTGATTGCGCTTGGCCAGCCACAGCAGCGCCAGCAGCAGGAAGCCGACGCCGGGGAGCAGCATCAGGTTCACCAGGAAGAGGGCTTCGGCGGCGATTGCCAGCGGCGGGCCGGGGATGTTCTCTTTCAGGAGGTCGGGCTGGGGTGGGGGCATGGTGTTGGTGGCCGGGGGGAGTGAGTGGTTGGTGGCGTGTTGATTGGGTGGGGTGGATGGGGTGGTCGGTTGATTTAGAGGGCCGGGGAGTGGACCTCAGGAGCGGTTGGTTCAGTGAATCGAGCGTGCAACAGGTTCGGCATGCTCCCTCCCCCCTCGCGGGGGAGGGTTGGGGAGAAGGGGCGCCCGCCAGGGCGTCAGCGCTTGGCTGAGCGCCGTTCCCCCTCTCCCCCGGCCCCTCCCGCGAGGGGAGAGGGGAGAAAAACGGGCCTCGGTCGGCTGGAATGTGTCGAGGTGGTGGGCGCAGGTGGCTGGCTTGGTCTGCAAGCTGTAACCGGCAAGTAACTCCGTCAGTGCCAGATTCATTGGCCAACTCCTTGGGAGATGGCGCGACCGCCCCGGCCCTCTCACTCCCCGAACGTCGCCGCCACCACCTCCATCAATGCGCTGGCGACTTCGTCGTCATCCGTCAGGCTGTCCACGATGGCGGCGCGGCAGGCGGCCAGGGGAGGCATGCCGGCGTGGACCAGGGTGGCGGCGTAGACCAGCAGGCGGGTGCTGGCGGCTTCTTCCAGGTCCTGGTCCTTGAGTGCGCGCATGGCGCGGGCGATGCCGACGAGGCGGCGGGCGAGGTCGGCGTTGCAGCCGGTTTCGCCGCGCAGCACCGCTTCTTCGCGGGCGGCGTCGGGGAAGTCGAAGCGCAGGCTGACGAAGCGTTGGCGGGTGGAGGGCTTCATGCCCTTGAGCAGGTTCTGGTAGCCGGGGTTGTAGGACACCACCAGCATGAACTCCGGCGGGGCGGCCAGCAGCTCGCCGGTGCGGTCTATGGGCAGCAGGCGGCGGTCGTCGGCCAGGGGGTGCAGGACCACGGTGGTGTCCTTGCGCGCTTCGACGATTTCGTCCAGGTAGCAGATGCCGCCTTCGCGCACCGCGCGTGTCAGCGGGCCGTCGCACCAGATGGTCTGGCTGTCGCCTATCAGGTGGCGGCCGACGAGGTCGGCGGCGGTGAGGTCGTCGTGGCAGGCCACGGTGTAGAGCGGCCGGCCGAGGCGGGCGGCCATGTGGGTGACGAAGCGCGTCTTGCCGCAGCCGGTGGGGCCCTTGATGAGCAGCGGCAGGTGGTTCTTCCAGGCGTGCTCGAAGATCTCGATCTCGTTGCCGGCGGCCTGGTAGAAGGGCACGGCGAGCTTGGTGGTGTTGACGTCCATCAGGGCATTCCTTTCCAGTAGGCGAGGCCGATCAGCGCGCACACCAGCGCCAGCCAGCCGAGCAGGACGATGCGCCACAGCAGCGGGGCGCGGGCGAGCGCCATGAAGTCGAGGACGACCACCGTGCCCTTGGCCATTGCCACCGCAAGCAGCAGGGCGGCGATGGCGGGGCCGCTGGCATGGCCTTCGCCGATTGCCCAGGTGAGCGCGGTGGCGGCCAGCAGCGCCAGCCACAGCAGGGTGCTGCGGCGGTCGGCGATGGCAGGGGAAGCGGGGGACATGGCGTGTTCCTCAGCGGATGACATAGACCAGCGGGAACAGCACCAGCCACACCAGATCCACCATGTGCCAGTAGGCGGCGCCGCTCTCGATGCCGTTCATGTCCCGCGGGCCGTAGCGGCCGCGGCGGGCGTTCAGCCACAGCGCGCCCAGGATCACCATGCCCAGCAGCACATGCATGAAGTGAAAGAAGGTGAGCGAGAGGTAGAACATGTGGAAGGTGCTGCTGGAGAGGCTGATTCCGGCATTGAAGGCGGCAACGTATTCCGCCAGCTTGATGACGACGAAGCCGCCGGCGCAGCCCAGTGCCGCCAGCAGCCAGCGCGCCCCCTGGCGGCCGCGGCCGGCCTCGGCGGCATGCACGGCGCGCACCACGAAATAGCTGGCGGTGAGCAACAGTGCGGTGTTGATGGCGCCGGCATTGCGGTTGAGCGCTTCCTGCTCGGGAGCGAACAGCGCCGGATCATGGGCGCGGGCGAAGGCGTAGGCGGCGAAGAACAGGCCGAAGGCGAGCAGCTCGGCGAGGATGAAGATCCAGATCGCCAGGTCGCCGGCCAGCCTGGGCTCCGCGGGCAAGGAGGGGGAAAGCGTGTGCTTGGCGGCATGCATGGGGGCATTCTGGGCAAGCGGGCAGGGCTTGGAATTGATCCGTGTTAATTCCGGCAAGTGATTGTCGCCACGAGGAAAAGAGCCACCGGCGAGCTCCGTGCGAGGTGTGCCGGAAAAGGACAAGGGCGGCTCGCGCCGCCCTTGTTTGACGTCCGCCAGGAGGGGAGGCGGACTAGTGGAGACCGTTGGTCATCAGGTGGTCATCAGGTGGTGGCCGGCTTGTCGCCGTCCTTCACGAAGAAGCTCACCAGGTAGGCGATCAGGCCGATGAGGAAGATCACCCCGCTTATTTCACGCAGCCAGTAGAACAGCGACACCTGGCCCTGCACCGCCATGAAGGGCATGGGCGAGTCCGAGATGCGCTGCAGCCACACTTGCAGGATGCCGGCGGCGGTGAGGAACAGGGTGATGAACACCATGGCGATGGTCATCAGCCAGAAGCTCCACATCTCCAGCACCTGCGCCTTGCGGCTGTTGCACGCCCGGCCACGCAGGATGGGCATGGCGTAGCTGATGATGGTGATGACCACCATCACGTAGGCGCCGTAGAAGGCCATGTGGCCGTGCGCCGCGGTGATCTGCGAGCCGTGGGTGTAGTAGTTCACCGGAGCCAGGGTGTGCAGGAAGCCCCACACGCCGGCGCCGAGGAAGGCCATCACACCGGTGCCCAGGGCCCACAGCACGGCGGCCTTGTTCGGGTGCTCGCGGCGGCGGCGGTTCACCATGTTGAAGGCGAACACCGTCATGGCGAAGAAGGGAATCGGCTCCAGCGCGGAGAAGATGGAGCCCCACCATTGCCAGTAGCCCGGCGCGCCTATCCAGTAGTAGTGGTGGCCGGTGCCGATGATGCCGGTGACCAGCGCCAGCGCGATGATGACGTACAGCCATTTGTCGATCACCTCGCGGTCCACCCCGGTGACCTTGATCAGCACGAAGGCGAGCAGCGCGGCCATGATCAGCTCCCACACGCCTTCCACCCACAGGTGCACCACCCACCACCAGTAGAACTTGTCCAGCACCAGGTTGGTCGGGTTGTAGAAGGAGAACAGGAAGAAGATGGCCAGCCCCCACAGGCCCAGCAGCAGCACCACGGTGATGGAGGTCTTGCGGCCCTTCAGCACCGTCATGGTGATGTTGAACAGGAAGGCCAGCGCCACCACCACGATGCCGATCTTGGTCAGCAGCGGTTGTTCGAGGAACTCCCGGCCCATGGTGGCGAGCACGTCGTTGCCGGTGTACTTGGCCAGCGTGGCGTAATCCACCAACAGGTAGCCGAGTATGGTCAGCGCGCCGGCGGCCAGGAATACCCAGAACAGCGCCAGCGCCAGCCTGGGGCAGTACAGCTCGGTTTCGGATTCCTCCGGCACCAGGTAGTAGGCCGCCCCCATGAAGCCGAACAGCAGCCACACGATGAGCAGGTTGGTATGCACCATGCGGGCGACGTTGAAGGGGATTTCCGGGAACAGGAAATCACCCACGACGTACTGCAGGCCCATGACCAGGCCGAACAAGATCTGCCCCACGAACAGCCCGATCGCCGCGACGAAGTAGGGCAGCGCGACGGCTTGCGATTGGTATTTCATGACGACAATCCCCTTGGTATTTCCACTGTGGGCATGGTTCTCAACCCTCGATGTTGGGCGGCCAGTTCTGGTTGCCGATTTCCGAGGTGTATTTCAGGAAGGCGATCAGCTGGTCGATCTCTTCGTCGCTCAGGTGGAAGTTCGGCATCTGCCGCCGTCCGGGCGCGCCGGTGGGCTGGGAGACGATCCATGCCTTGATGAACTCGGGGCCGCGGCGCACATACACGTTGCCCAGCTCCGGCGCGTAATACGCCCCTTCGCCCAGCAGCGTGTGGCAGCCGATACAGTTGCGTGTCTCCCAGATGTGTTTGCCCGCCGCGACGGCGGGCGTGATGTTCTGGCGGTTGTCTGTCTTCGGCAGCGCGTTGGTGGTGTCGAAGGTCAGCGCCAGGAAGAGCAGAAAGAAGAACACCGTTCCGCCGTAAAAGATGTTGCGGGCCATCGCCTTTGTGAAGGTGCCGCTCATGGTGTTGCCCTCATCGTTGCTTGCATCCGTCGTGATTTTTGAACTGCGCGGTCGCACTGTATTTTTTTGCCCCGAGCCGGCTCCATGATCTGAATCAAAACGCTCCCCGCCGCGCCAGACCCCTTCACTTGTGCGGTTTTCGGGCCGATGGGGGGCAACGGGGCGGATGACAGGTTCATCGGCGGGGTAAAGCGGGACGAAGCGGCCGGCTTGCGTAGCACCGGGAGGGACTTCGTTGCGCTCCATCGGTGGGGGCTTGCGGGCGGGGAGCTGCGGGTGGGCTGGGCGGGGCTGAACAGGGGCGAAGTGAAGGTGGGACCCGGAGGGAGCGGAGGGACAGGGCGCTCTGCGGGGAGGCCTCTGGAGGGCGGAGCCCGTCGCCGGCCAGGTGCCAGGTGCGGGTGGCGGCGTGCTTGCAGGCGTGCGTGGTTTCACGTCAAATCGCGCCCCCGCCGGCGCTTGCTTGACCCACGTCAAGCCATTCCCCCTGCCCTGCGGGTGCAATGTCGCCTTCCGCCGGCCTTCGCCCGGCGGGCTTCCCAGGAGTGGTGTTGAAGTCTCTCGGTTCCCAATCGCGGGCGATGATCGCCCTCGTCGTCATGGCCCTCATCTGGGGCTACAACTGGGTGGTGATGAAGAAGGTGGTGCCCTATGCGGACCCCTTCGATTTTTCCGCCATCCGTACCCTGCTCGGTGCCACCGCGCTGTTCCTGGTGCTGGTGGCCGCACGCCGGCCGATGCGGCTGCGCGCGCCGCGGCGGGTGATGCTGCTCGGCCTGCTGCAGACCGCCGCCTTCACCGGCCTGGTGCAGTGGGCGCTGGTTTCCGGCGGCGCCGGCAAGACGGCGGTGCTGGTCTACACCATGCCCTTCTGGTTGCTGCCGCTGGCCTGGGCGCTGCTGGGCGAGCGGGTGCGGCGGGTGCAGTGGATTGCCATCGCCACCGCCGCGCTGGGTTTGCTGCTGGTGCTGGAACCGTGGTCCATGCGCGGCAGCCCGCTCGCCAGCCTGCTGGCGCTGGGCGGCGGCCTGGCCTGGGCGCTGGCCACCGTGGTGGCGAAGCGGATACGGCGCGAAGTGGAAATGGACCTGCTGGCGCTGACCGCCTGGCAGATGCTGTTCGGCGCGCTGGCGCTGTGCCTGGTGGCGATGGCGCTGCCTTCCCGGCCCATCACCCCGGCGCCGTACTTTTTCTTCGCACTGGGCTTCACCGCACTGCTCGCCACCGGCTTCGCCTGGTTGCTGTGGCTGTATGTGCTGCAGCACCTTTCCGCCGGCATGGCGGGTCTCTCCGCGTTGGGCATTCCCTTGATCGGGGTGCTTGCGGGTTGGTTGGAGCTGGGAGAACGGCCGAGCAGCGCGGAGCTCGGCGGGATGGCCCTGATCTGCGCCGCGCTGGCTTTTTCGAGCTTGTGGTCGGCCTGGCGGGGGCAGCGCTTGGCGCGGCAGGCCGAGGCCGCGGCGGCTGCGGGGTCTTGAGAGGCGCTTTGCCGCAGGGGTGCAAGGCCAGGAGGCGAGGCGCGAGACGCTGCGTTCCCGCTGGTCCTCAGCCGATGCCTTGCTCCCTCCCGCTGGCCGGGGCTGGGGCGAGGGGAGCCGTGGTTGGCCGGATACCGCCTCTTCCCCTTCCGCCGGCGGGCGAAAACCGTTGCGGCGTTGTTGCTGCGGCCCTCGGGCCTGCCTTCAAGCCTGTACGACCTGTCGCGGCCCCGGCGCTGCTAGCCTGCCCCCTGATGCGTCAGGTTGCGCAGGGTGTCGGCGACCGACTTGGTGTGGGCGGCGGCCTGGGCGTTGCGGCCGCCGAAGGACTGCACCGAGGACAGCGTGCCCGACAGCTCGGCGACGCCGCTGGACTGGGCCTCTATCGCCTGGGCGACGCGGTTGATGTCCGCCGCCAGGGCGGCGATGTCGCTGCCGATCTCGCCGGCGCTGCTGCGCGATTTCTCTGCCAGCTTGCGCACCTCGTCCGCCACCACCGCGAAACCGCGGCCGGCGTCGCCGGCGCGGGCGGCTTCGATGGCGGCGTTCAGAGCCAGCAGATTGGTCTGGTCGGCGATCTGCTGGATGATCTGCACCACGCCCTGGATGCGGCCGCTGGCCTGGGCCAGGGCGCGGGCGCTGCCGGCCACTTCCTCCGCCTGGTCGGTGAGGCTGGTGACGGTCTCGCCGGCATCGCGTATCACCGTTTCCTGTTCGTCCAGCTGGGCGGTGAGGCTGTCCACCGAGGTGTACAGATCGCTGGCGCAGCTCTCCAGCTGCAGCGAGGTGTTTTCGCGTAATTGGTGGGCGTGTTCCAGCGTGGCGCCGAGATCGTTCAGGCCGACCACCACGTCGGCATAGCTGCCGTCGAAGTCGCCGGGGTTCAGGGCTTCGTCGAAGCGCTGGGCCTTGTAGTGCTGGATCTGCTGCACCATGGCGCGCGACAGCCCGGCCAGCTTGCCGATGCGCCGGCGCAGGAAAAAGGCCTTGAACTCGCCGTAATGGGCGACGAAGTTATCCACGTATTCGTCGGTAAAGGGCTGGCCGGGCGCGACGCGGAAGAAGAACACCGCGGTGAGTGTCTGGTTGAGGTTGAGGCCGAGGATTTCGCCGAAGGTGGAGAAGCCGGCGAGCTGGGTCTGCGGCAGCAGGCTGGCGCTGCCGGCGAGTTCGCGCTCGTTGTAGAGCCGGCGCAGGATGCAGTCGTTGAGGATGCCGGCCACCGGCGCGCCCGGCTTGCCTTGCAGGAAGCGCTGCAGGTCGCGCTGGGTGTGCTGGACGAAGCCGGTGCGGCGCACCAGCACGATCTCCTCGCCGGAGGCGACGTCGCAGTAGAAGTGCACCAGCCCGCTTTCGAGGTCGATGCGGGAGATGGAGCGCACGAACAGCTCCTCGCCGACGCGGATGGCGAAGGAGTGGTCCGCCAGCTTCTGCTCCAGCGCGGCCGGGGCGCAATCCAGCGCCTCGCACAGGGCGTCGATCATGGACATGATGCGGCCGCTGCGGGTGATGACCTGGCCGACGTAGCGCTTTTCCACCGAGGCGCTGAGCACATGGAAGGAGAGCGCTTCCGGCTCGAAGTTCTGGCTCTTGAACACGCCGAAGCGGACGCCGGGCGCGGCCTTGATGAAGGCGACGGTGGCGTGGTTCTCCAGCCGGCGCTGGCCGTCATGCACCGCGGTGCCGCTGAAATCCAGCTTGCCGCCGGCGGAGCCGCCGACGAAGAGGCAGGGGAAGCGGCCGGATTCGTATAGCGCCTCCATGAAGAAGGACTCGGAGGCGGAGAGGCCGTCGAACAGCACGAAGGCGAAGGTGTCGCGGTGGTCGATCTCCATGCCGACCTGGGCCGCGCGGATGTTGGCGCTGAGGCGGGCGATGCGCTGTTCCACCTCCATCGGCTTGCCGCCGCCGCGCAGATCCTCGCTGGCGAGCGGAATGGAGACCACCTGGGCGCGGGCGACCAGGCTGGCGTCGAAGCACTGCACCACCACCCGGTCCCACTGGTTGCCGGTGGGGCAGTAGAGCGCGCCCTCGCCGCCGCACAGCTCGCCGGCGGTGGTACAGGCGACCATGGGCGTGCCGGGAAAGCGCTGGCCGATCTCGCGCGCTACCCGGTCTATGTCCAGGTAGGGGGAAACGTAGGCGGTGATGAAGGTGGGCTGCAGCCTGAGCTGCGCCAGCGCCGCCGGCAACTCGGCGGCGCGGCACTGGAAGGTGGCGGCGCCGGTGGCGTCGTGTGGCTTCTTTCCGAACAGCTTCATTGATCTCCCCTCTCGTCCGACGCGGATGCGTGCCGGTGTTTTCCGGCATCTTCCATGACATTAACGGGTGGAGAGAGGAAATGCTTTACGGCTGCCCACCCATTCAGGGCGGCCAGCCGGGAAGGAGGAGTCCGTTCAGCGGGGGAGGTCGATCAGCAGGGCTTCGGGCAGTTCCACCTCGTCGCAGTTGTGGCCAGGGCCGGCGCGGTCGACGACGAGGAAGTCGCACACCGCGTCCAGCGCCAGCAGCGGGTGGTGCCAGACGCCGGGGGCGTAGTTCACGCCTTGTTCGGCGCTGGCGAGGAACACCCGCAGGTCGGCGGCGGTGGGTGCCGCGCCGGGCGGCGCCACCACCACCAGGTAGGGGCGGCCGGACAGTGGCATGAAGGCCTGGCTGGCGAGTGGGTGGCGCTCCATCATCTCCACCCGGAAGGGCAGGGCGCGGGGCTGGCCGCGGAAGAGGGAGACGATGGCGCGGCCGTCTACCCCCGGTTCCACCGCGGCGAGGTCGTGGAAGCGCTCGGTGTTGCCGCCGTTGATGGTGTAGTGGCGCGCCGCGCCCTCCGCCTGGATGACGTCGCCGAAGGGGGCGAAGGCCTCGCGGGTGAGGGGTTCGGCCGTGCGCAGCGTCAGCCCGGCGGCGGCGGTGCTCATTCCTTCACCTTGCCCCACAGCCGCACCCGCGACAGGCCGCCATCGGGGATGACGTTGATGCGTACATGAGTGATGGGGCCATGCGCGGCGATCTCGCCGACGAAGGTGTGGATGGCGTCCATCGACAGCGGCTGCTCCGGCAGGATGAAGGGCCAGAACATGCTCTGGGTGACCGCCGACTGGTCGGTGCCGCCGGCCATGAAGGCGCCCTGGATGGAGCAGCGGTCCGGGTAGTTGCCCTTGAAGTGGGCGGTGTCGATCTCGATCTTTTCCAGCGTGCCGGCGGCGCCGAGCTGGACGATGCACCAGTCGTTGCCGGGCTCGCGGCGGCGGCGGGTTTCCCAGCCGTCGCCCATGTCGCGGCCGCGGTCGGGCAGCAGCAGGTTGGATACCGAGCCGTAGTGGGAGTCGTTCCAGGCCACCGCGCGGCCGCCGTTTTCCATGGCGGCGAGGTCGTAGGTGAGGTTGGGGTTGTCGAAGGCGCCGACCGGCTGGCCGTACACCCGCAGGCGGGCGATGCCGCCGTCCGGGTAGATGTTCACCCGCAGGTGGGTCCAGGCTTCCTGGCTGGCGATGGCGAACAGGTGGTGGGCGCTGGCGCCGAGGGAAACCGAGGGCAGGATCTCGGTCCATCGCGCCGCCTTCAGCGTGGCGACGTCGTCGCTGTCGGACACGGTGGCTTCGATGGACACCGCCGGCGCGTAGTTGCCGGTGAAGTGGGAGGTATCCACGTCGAAGCCGCGGATGATGCCACGGCGGCCGAGCTTGAGCAGGCACCAGTCGTGGCCGGTGGTGCGCTTGCGGCGGGTTTCCCAGCCGTCCATCCACTTGCCGTTGTCGTCGTACTTGCCGGGGATGAAGACCGCCGGATCGGGGTTGAGCATGCGCGAGACCTCGGCGAAGAAATCGTCCGAGGCATGCAGCGCGCGGGCGCCGATGCGCGGGTTGGCGAGGTCCACCGAGCGGCGGGCCCAGTCGGGCAGGTCGGCGGCGGGGGCAACGATGATGCTCTGGGTGCTCATGAGGTATCCGTGTTCAGGGCTGTTTCTTGTGGGGGTGATGTTCGATCCAGTGGCGGGCGATGTCCACCCGGCGGCAGATCCACACCCGGTCGTGGCGCTCGATGTGGTCGAGGAAGCGTTGCAGGGCGCGGAAGCGGCCGGGGCGGCCGAGCAGGCGGCAGTGCATGCCCACGCTCATCATCGCCGGGCGCTCTTCGCCTTCTTCGTACATCAGGTCGAAGGTGTCGCGCAGGTACTGGAAGAATTCGTCGCCGTGGGAGAAGCCCTGCGGCAGGGCGAAGCGCATGTCGTTGGTGTCCAGGGTGTAGGGCACCACCAGGTGCGGCACCTGGCTGCCGTCGGTCTTGCGCACCTCGGTCCAGAACGGCAGGTCGTCGCCGTAGTAGTCGGAGTCGTAGAGGAAGCCGCCGTGGTCGGCCACCAGGCGCCGGGTGTTGGGCGAGTCGCGGCCTGTGTACCAGCCCAGCGGGCGCTCGCCGGTGAGGCGCTGGATGATCTCCATGCCCAGGCGCATGTGCTCGCGCTCCTCGGCTTCCGGGGTGTTCTGGTAGTGGATCCAGCGCAGGCCGTGGCAGGCGATCTCGTGGCCCAGTTCCTGGAAGGCGGCGGTGGCTTCCGGGTGGCGCTCCAGCGCCATCGCCACGCCGAAGATGGTCATCGGCAGGCCGCGGCGCTCGAACTCGCGCAGGAAGCGCCACACGCCGACGCGGGAGCCGTACTCGTAGATGGACTCCATCGACAGATGGCGGTCCGGGTAGCTGGCCGGGTTGAACATCTCCGACAGGAACTGCTCGCTGCCGGCGTCGCCGTGCAGCACCGAGTTCTCGCCGCCTTCCTCGTAGTTGAGCACGAACTGCACCGCTACCCGGGCGCGGCCGGGCCAGTTGGCATGCGGCGGATTGCGGCCGTAGCCGACGAGGTCGCGCGGGTAGCTGGAGGAGGGGGCTGGGGCGGCGGAGGTCATGGGCGCGTCTCCGGGCAGGCTTCAGGCGGCGCCGAGCAGGGCGTCGAGGCGGAAGCGGGCGATCTTGGCGATTTCATCCAGGCAGGTACGGAATTCGGTTTCGGCGTCGTTGCCGAGGCGGGCCTCGATGATATCCATGATCTGGTGGCGGCTGCGTCCCTTCACCGCGATCACGAAGGGAAAGCCGAAGCGGGAGCGGTAGGCGGCGTTGAGGCTGCGCAGGCGCTGCAGTTCGTCGGCGGTGCAGCGGTCCAGGCCGGCGCCTTGCTGCTCGCCGGTGGAGGCCTGGGTGAGGGTGCCGGCGGCGGCTTCCTTGCCGGCCAGTTCCGGGTGGGCGCGGATCAGCGCCAGCTGCTCGGCGCGCCCGGCGTCCAGCATGGCGGCGACCATGGCCTGGTGCAGCGCGTCCACGCTGGCGAAGGGGCGGGCGGCCCAGGCGCGCTCGGCGACCCAGGGCGAGTGCTCGAAGATGCCGCCCAGCTGGCTGGAGAAGGCGGTGCAGTCCAGCGCGGAGAGGTCCGCGAGCTTCTGGGCGGTGGGGAGGGCGGCGGTCATCATGGAGGACTCTGGTGTGAACGGGGTTCTGCCGCTGGCCGCCGGCTGGCGGCCAGAAGCGCTTCAGTGGCGTGTTGCGTGCCGTGTCAGTCGGCGAGCCGGGCGCCCTGGGCGTGCCAGGTGGCGATCAGGCGGCGTTCCTCGTCGGTGATGTGGGTGAGGTTGCCCAGCGGCATGTAGCCGCTGGCCACCGTCTCGGCGATCTTGGCGGCGTGCTGGCCGATCTCCTCCGGTGTCTGCAGCAGCACGCCCTTGGGTGGCTGGATGAAGCCCTCGTAGGTGGGCTGGGCGGCATGGCAGGCGATGCAGCGCTGGTCCACCACCTGCTTCACCTGGGCGAAGGCCACCTTGTCGCCGCCGGCATCCACCTTCTCCGGCGCCATCAGCACCACCAGCAGCGCCAGCAGGGCGACGCCGCTGGCCGGCAGCCACCACTTCACCTGGCCGCGGTGGCGCAGCACGAAGAACTGCCGGATCAGCACGCCGGCCGCCATCATCACCACCAGCACCAGCCAGCCGTTGGCATGGCTGTAGGTCATCGGGTAGTGGTTGCTGATCATGGTGAACAGCACCGGCAGGGTGAAGTAGGTGTTGTGCACCGAGCGCTGCTTGCCGATCTGGCCGGGGCGCGGGTCCACCGGCCGGCCGGCGCGTATCTGCGCCACCATGCGTTTCTGGCCGGGGATGATGTGGACGAAGACGTTGGCCGCCATGATGGTGCCCAGCACCGCGCCCACGTGCAGGTAGGCGGCGCGGGCGGAGAACACCTGGTGCAGCGCCCAGTCGGCGAACACTACCAGCACGAAGATCAGCCCGGCCAGCAGCGCGTCGCGGCCGACCAGCAGGCGGCAGAGCAGGTCGTAGACCACCCAGCCGGCGGCGAGGAAGCCGATGGAGAGGGCGATGGCGGCGGGCGGCGTGAGCGCCATCACGTTGCGGTCTATCAGGTAGGAGGAGGCGCCGGCCCAATAGACGATGGCCAGCATGCCCATGCCGGACAGCCAGGTGGTGTAGGCCTCCCACTTGGACCAGTGCAGGTCCTGGGACAGGGGCTCGCCCTGCGGGCCGGTGAGGAATTTCTGGCTGCAGTAGAAGCCGCCGCCATGCACCGCCCACAGCTCGCCGAACACGCCGCGCTGCTTGTCCGCCGCCTTCTTCGGCGGCTTCAGCGAGGTGTCCAGCATGACGAAGTAGAAGGAGGCGCCTATCCAGGCGATGCCGGCGATCAGGTGCAGCCAGCGGACCAGCAGGTTGGCCCAGTCGAGGAGATAGCTTTCCATGTGCGGCGCCGGCTCAACTGCCGCGGTAGGTGGAGTAGCTCCACGGCGAGACCAGCAGCGGCACGTGGTAGTGCTGGCCGGCCTCGGCGATGCCGAAACGCAGCACCACCTCGCCGACGAAGGGCGGATCGGGCAGCTCGGCGCCGCCGGGGGCCTCGCGGAAATAGGCGGTGGTGTCGAACACCAGCTCGTAGCGGCCGGCGGCGAAGGCCTCGCCTTCCAGCAAGGGGGCGTCGCAGCGGCCGTCGGCGTTGGTCAGCATGCTGGCGAGCAGGCGGCGTTCGCCGCCGGCCTCCAGGCGGAAGACGGACACCGGAATGCCCTGGCCGGGGCGGCCGAGGGCGGTGTCGAGCACGTGGGTGGTGAGTCTGCCCATGGCGGCAATTCCTGTTCGTTCGTATCGGCCTCCAGTCTAGAAGCCTCGCGCCGCGCGCGGGCGGGGATGTCTGGATAACCGATATAAAGAACCGGATATTGTCCTCGCCGGCCGGGCGTGCACCGGGGGGCACTGGCGGGCCGGAGGGATCCCGGCCTGTGCCTCAGGTGGACGGGGGGCGGTCCAGCGTCGCGTCGGCCAGGGAGGCGGGATCCTCCAGCGGCTCCAGGTGGGTGGTGACGTGGGCGCGCGGCACGGCGGCGCGCAAGGCCGCCTCGATGCGTTCAGCCCAGTCATGGCCGGTCTGCACCGTCCATTGGCCGGGCACCAGCACATGCAGGCTGACGAAGGCGCGGCTGCCGGCCTGCCGGGTGCGCAGGGCGTGGAAGGCCAGGCCGTGGGCGCGGAAGCCGTCGAGCGCTCGCTCCAGCGCGGCCAGTTCGGCGTCGGGGAGGGCAACGTCCATCAGCCCTGCGGCGGAGCGTTGGAGGAGTCTCCAGCCGGTCCACACGATGTTGGCGGCGACCAGCAGGGCGATGGCCGGGTCCAGCCACAGCCAACCGCTGGACCAGGCGAGGGCGACGCCGAGGATGACGCCGGCCGAGGTCCACACGTCCGTCATCAGGTGATGGGCGTCGGCCTCCAGGGTGATGGAGTGGTGGGCCTTGCCCACCCGCATCAGCACGCGGGCGGTGAGCAGGTTGATCACCGAGGCCAGCACCGAGATCGCCAGGCCGACATCCACCGCCTCCAGCGGCTGCGGCTGCAGCAGGCGCTGCACCGCGGCGTAGCCGATGCCGCCGGCCGCCAGCAGGATCAGCGCCCCCTCGAAGGCGCTGGAGAAGTACTCCGCCTTGCCGTGGCCATAGCTGTGGCGGGCGTCCGCCGGCGTTTCCGCCACGCCCAGCATGGCCAGCGCCATCAGCGCACCGGCGAGGTTGACCAGCGATTCCAGGGCATCGGAGAGCAGGCCGACGGAGCCGGTGAACCACCAGGCCGCGCCCTTCAGCACGATGGTGGAGAGGGCGGCGGCGACCGAGAGCCAGGCGTAGGGCTTCAGGGAGGAACTCATGCGCGAGGTGCCTGGGCAGCGGTGGACTGGGAAGTGAGAGCGGGGGATGCCGGGCGGCGGCGCGGCAGGCGCAGTTCCACCCGCAGGCCGTGGCCGGGCGGGCTGCTGCGGGGGCCGAAGCGCAGACTGCCGTGGTGGCGTTCGACGATGCGGGCGGCGATGGACAGGCCCAGGCCGCTGCCTTCCTCGCCGGCGCTCTCCAGCCGGCGCCAGAAGCGCTGCCCCAGGCGCTGCAGTTCGGCGGCGGGAACGCCGGGGCCGCTGTCCTCCACCGTCAGCAGCCAGTCCGGCCCGTCGGCGCCGAGGGCGACCTGCACCGATCCGCCCGGCGACGTATAGCGCACGGCGTTGTCGAGCAGGTTGCGCAGCAGGATCGCCAGCCAGGCAGGGTTGCCGTGCATGGTGGCGGGGCCATCGGTGTCGAGGCTGCTGGTGTCGAGGCCGATCTCCTGGCCTTTGGCGAGCGCGCCATCGGCGGCTTCGCCCACGGCCTGGCGCAGCAGCGCGTCGAGCTCCAGCGGGGTGAAGGCCGTGGCTTGCACGGCGTCGGCGCGGGCCAGCGTGAGCAGTTGGGCCACCAGCCGGCTCATGCGGTCGCAGCCGGACAGCAGCTGCTCCAGCGCATGCCGCCGCGCGGTGTCGTCACTGGCGCCGAGGGCGACCTGGGCCTGGGCGCGCAGGGCGGCGAGCGGGGTGCGCAGCTCATGGGCGGCATCCGCGGTGAAGCGGCGCTCGTTCTCCAGGCTGCGTTCCACCCGTTCGAACAGGCCGTTCAGCCGCGCGACCAGGGGCGCGACTTCGGCGGGGAGCTCATCCTCGGACAGGCGTTCGAGGCGGTCGGGCGAGCGTTCGCCCAGCTCGCCGGCGATACGCAGCAGCGGGCGCATGCCGTGGCGCACGGCCAGCCACAGCAGCACCGCCAGCAGCGGCAGTGTGAGCAGCACGGGCCACAGCAGGCCGGCGGCGAAGCCCCGGGCCAGCTTGTCGCGCCGGGCGCTGCGCTCGCCCACTTGCACCATCAGCCCGCCGGCCGGATCGGTGGCGGAGAACACCCGCCAGGCGTGGTCACCGACGCGTTGGGTGGAAAAGCCCTCCTGCCGCGATGACAACGGCGTTGCCGGGGCATTGGCGGAGTGCAGGCGCAGCTGCCCGTTCGCCCACACCTGGAAGGCAACGCGGCGCGCATAGCGATGCAGCTGCGGCGCGTGTTCCTCGTCCACCGCGGCGGGCTCGCCCAGGCCGCCGGCGCCCCCGGCCTGGGCGAGCAGGAGCGAGGCCGTCTGCACCAGGTGGGCGTCCAGCAGTTCCTCGGCTTCGTGCCTGGCCTCCATCCAGGTGAGCTGGGCGGCGACCAGCCAGGCGATGCCTACCAGGACGATGGTGATCGCGGTGATGCGGCTCTTGATCGAGGCGAGGCGCATGGCGGTTTCAGTCTCCCCGCGCCAGGTAGCCCACGCCGCGTATGGTGTGGATGAGTTCCCGCCCGAGCTTGCGGCGCAGGTGGTGGATGTAGACCTCTATGGTGTTGCTGCCGGTTTCCTCGCCCCAGCTGTAGAGCTGCTGCTCCAACTGGGCACGCGACAGCACGCGGCCGGGCTTGAGCATGAGGGCATGCAGCAGGGCGAACTCCTTGGCCGCCAGTTCCACCGGCCGGCCGTCGACGGTGACGGTGTGGGCGGCCGGGTCCAGTTCCACGCCGGACAGGGCCAGCCGGGGCGCGGGATGGCCCTCGGCGCGGCGTATGAGTGCGCGCAGGCGGGCGGCGAGTTCGCCCATGTCGAAGGGTTTGAGGAGGTAGTCGTCGGCACCGGCGTCGAGGCCGGCGATGCGGTCATCCACCGTGTCGCGGGCGGTCAGGATCAGCACCGGCAGGCGGCTGCCCTGCGCGCGCAGGCGGCCGAGTACCGCGAGGCCGTCGCGGCGCGGCAGGCCGAGGTCCAGCACCAGGGCGGCAAAATCCGCAGCAAGCGCGCCGGCGAGCGCGGTCTCGGCGGCGATGCCGTCGGTAACCCAGGCGACGACGAAGCCGGCCTGGGTCAAGCCGGCCTGCAGCGCGTCGCCGAGCAGTTTGTCGTCCTCCACCACCAGGACCCGCATCCTTCCTCCTCAATCCCTGGCCTGATGCGCGGCGTGCGTCGGCTCCGCCACCACCGGCGTGCCCAGCCAGCCGGCGCGGTCGGCGCTCCAGAACGCGAGCACCGCCACCAGCAGCAGCACGCCCACCACCGCGTGGCGGCTGGCGATGCCTTCGTCCGGCCGGCCGCGCTTGCTGCCGGTGACCATGGCGCGCGCCAGGTTCTCGCGGTGCAGCAGGCTGCTGACGATGACGCCCATCACATGCACGATCACTATCGCCAGCATCAGCTGGGCGCCGGCCTCATGCACTTCCTTCAGCCATTTTCCGCCGAGTTCCTGATAGGTGGCAAAACCGCAGGCGGCGGTCGCCAGGCCGAGGCCGAGCAGCAGGAACACCGCCAGCGCGCCGAGCGGATTGTGGCCGGCGTGGTGCTGCGGCCTCCGGGCGCGCAGGGAGTGGAGATAGCCGGCGAGCCGGGATGGCGGGAACACGAAGGAGGAGAAGCGCGCCCAGCGGCTGCCGGTGAAGCCCCATACGATGCGGAACAGCAGCAACCCGGCGACGGTGTAGCCGAACATGAGGTGGACGTCGCGGTAGCGCTCGCTCTCGGCGGTGAGCCAGGCGCCGGTGAAGGAGAACACGAGCAGCCAGTGGAAGATGCGGGTGGGAAGATCCCAGACGCGGACAGTGCCGCCGCGCGTGTCGGCGAGGGGGGAAGTGGTGGTTTTCATCGGGAAGAGGCTCCGGTGGAGACGGGTAGCTGGATTTCGTGTTCGCTGTAGCGGCCCTCGGCGGCAGCGCGGTGGCAGGCGCCGCAGTTGGCCGGGTTGCCGACCGCCGGGGTTCGCCACAGGGCGGCGTGGAGACCGTCGTGGCCGTCGCGGTGCTTGCGCAGGAACCAGGCGCTGGTGGTGATCCGCGACGTGTCCGGGCGCGGCGGGGCGCTTGCGTCGCCGCGGGAGGGGGCCGCCCGGGCGGCGAGGTAGGCGGCGAGCCTGTCGCGGGTGGCGGATGCCAGGCTGGCGTCGGTGCCGAAGTGGTCGGCAAGCCCGGCCATCACCCGGGCCCAGGCTGCGCCGTCGAGCAGGCGCGGCGGGTAGGCCACATGGCAGCTGCCGCATTCCTCGCGGTACTCGGGAGAGGGCGGCGAAACGAGGTCGCCGGCCAGGCCGGGGCCGGCCGCCAGGGCGAGCAGGCCGGGGAGAAGAAGGGCGCGCCTCATGGCCGCTGCTCCAGCAGATAGGCGAGGAGGTCGCCTTTCTCCGCGGCGCTGCAGGGGCGCTCGAAGACATCCTTGCAATTGCGGCGGAACCATTTCTCCGCCCGGGCGGCGTCGTTGAAGCGCTCCGGGTTGGCGGCAGGGGCGAGCGGCGCGATCGGCTTGCCGGTGACGAGATGGCGGCCGGCGAC
Source organism: Azoarcus indigens (assembly GCF_004361735.1). Classification (GTDB taxonomy): domain Bacteria; phylum Pseudomonadota; class Gammaproteobacteria; order Burkholderiales; family Rhodocyclaceae; genus Azoarcus; species Azoarcus indigens. The sequence goes on from NZ_SNVV01000002.1 coordinate 91,549, forward strand.
TACCGGCTTGTCGGTATGACAGCCGGCGCAGCGCCAGTCGTCCTTGCCGCGCTGGTGGAAGAGGGCCTCGCCGCGCGCCGCCGAGGCAGCGTAGGCGGGTGCCTCGCGGCGCGCTTCTTCGCTGTAGCGTTCGAGCAGGCCGGCAGCCGACTGCGCGCCGGCATGCAGGGGCAGCAGGCCCAGCAGCAGGGCGAGCAGCGGGGTTTGGCGGGGGAGCTTGGGCATGGATCGCCTCCTTGCAGGGAATGCGATCCAGCCTAGGGAAGGGAGCTTAAGCCTGGCTTAAGTGGCTGGCATGGCCGGCGGCGCCGGGGCCAGGGGCTTCAGAAGAAGCGGCCCAGAGTCCGCGCCAGCCAGCCGGCATTTTTCTGCTCGTCCAGCGTGTCCTTGATCTGCGGGCTGACGGTGGCGACGTAGTCGGCGTCGTCATGCTTAATGTGATTGAGCAACCAGCTGCTGAGCAGGCGATGGATCTCGGCGTTGACGTCTTCGCCGCGCTTGAAGCGCTCGCGGTACTCCTCCACCCGCCGGGTGAACAGCTGATGCACCCGCTTGTGCGCCTTCAGGTAGGCGTAGCCGGATTCCTCCAGCAGGGTCTCTTCGAAGGCGAAGTGGGAGAGGGTGTAATCGACGAGGTCGTCCAGAACGTGGCCCACGGTGGGAAGGTCGCCCTTGCTGTGGACGGTTTCGAGCTGATTGACGTAATCGACCAGTCTGCGGTGCTGGTCATCGATGACCGCGATCCCGGTATCGAGATCGGGTGTCCATGTGAGACTCACTGGCTTTCCAAGGTCGGGGGCTGGAAAGCCGATGAATCTATCATGTTGCACCGTAGCAAACCGCGGGCATGACCCCAAACCGGGCGATGGTTATGTTACCGATCATTTCAGCTGCAGCGTGCCGACCGGCTCCACCCAGCGCACGCCATTGCGCGCCAGCCACTCGCCGGCGATGCTGTCCTGCCGCAAGGTGGCGTCCAGGAAGGCGGTGCTCACCGCCTGCACCGCGATCACCGGGCGCTGACGATCGCCGCCGCCAGCCGGCCCTTCGCCGCCGGGGCGCCCGCCACGGCTCATCTTTCCGTCGCCCGGCATGCCTGGGCCCATTCCGCCGCCCGCATCGGCGCCCCCCATGCCGCCGAAGCCACCCATGCTCCCGTTCAGGCCCCCTCCCGGCCCGCCCATGCCGCCGGCAGCGCCCGGCCGGCCGCGGCCGCCGCCCTGGCCTTCCTCGCGCCTGGGGGCATCGGCGCCGTTCAGCAGGGTGTAATTGCCGGCGTTCAGGACCAGCTGGAATTTGTTGCCCTCCGGCATGTAGCGGAAGGGCGCCTGCCGCACCGTGGGGGTGATGCCCAGGCCGTAGCGGTCCTCGTCGGCGTCGCCGGTCACTACCAGCGTCGGGGCGAGGATGTCGCGGTAGCGCTCGCTGAGGCCGCCGGCGGCCATGTTCACATGCGGGCTGAACACCGCCACCGCGGTCAGGCCGGGCAGGGCGGCCGGCTCGCGGCCGTCCGCAGCGGCGTCGCCGCGCGCCGCCGCGCGGCTCTCGCGGTAGCGCTCGCCGGCCAGCGCCAGTGCGGTCTGCGCGCCCAGTTCGAAGCCGACCACCGCGATGCGCGAGGTATCCACGCAGGCATACATGCCGCTGTCCTTGCCCTCGGCGGCCTGCTGGCGGATGGCCTCCAGCGTGCGACGCACCGCCTCGCTGCGCTCGGCCAGCTGCGCGCCACCGAAGCGGCTGCGGGCGAGCTGGTCGAAGGCGCCACGGCGGGCATCCGGCGAGGACCACACCTGCGGCCCGTCGGCCTGGCGCTGCATGCCCAGCACCGCGTAGCCGGCCTGCGCCCAGGCGGTGCGCCACAGCGGTGCAGCGCGGGCGGTTTCGCCCAGGCCCGGCAGGTAGATGACCAGCGGATAGCGCCCCGGCGTGGCGGGGCAATCCAAACTGAGGTCCATGCCTTCACGCTCGTCGCCGATATGGGTGTCGCGGCGGGTGACCGGCAGATTGCGTTCCGGGTGGTAGCCACGCTCGGCAAAGCGCCGGACTTCGGCTTCCGCCTGCTCGCTGGGGTCGGGGCGGGAGGCGCAGGCGCCGACCGCGGCGGTCAGCGCGAGGAGTAGCGGCAGCAGGCCGCGGCTGGGCTTCATCGGTAGGGGTTCCGGTGAAGCGTTCAGCGCGCCGGGCCGTCTTGCGGCGACGGGGTGACCGGGACCCGTCTCTGCGGCGATGGGCGCTCTTCGCCGCCGGGGCGGTGGCGCTCGTCGCCATCCGGTCCGTCGCGGCCTTCCCTGCGGCTTTCGAGCAGGCGGCGCTGGTCGGCGTCCAGCACCGCATAGAGGCGGTGGGCGGTGGCCAGCCGGCCCTGCTGCTGGGTGGCCTCGGCCTTGGCCAGCGCTTCGGTGAGGCTGCGCACCCTGGCTTCGTTGTAATTGACGACCAGGTCGGCCTCGCGCAGAGCCTCTTGGGCTGCGCGTACCGCCTTGGCCTGCTTGCGCGCCTGCGGCGCCTGCTGATGCAGGATCTCGAAGATGCGGTCGCGCTGTTCCTCGCTCAGCGCCAGGCCGTGCAGGAAGGGCGGCGGCGGGCCCTCCATCTCGCTCCAGGCCGGGCCGGGGCCATCGAAGCCGGGGCCGCCCGGATGGCCGTGGAAGGCGGCCGGTGGCGGGGGCGGGGGGCAATCCCTCTCTGCCTGCGGCTCCGGCGCGCCTGTGGGTTCGGCCTGGCTGACGAGGGAGACGGCGAGCAGGCTGGCGAGCAGGGCGAGGCGCAGCGCCTTGGCGGCGCGGGAAAGCGGGCGGGAGGCGGGTCGTGACATGGAAGACTCCGTGCGGTGGATGCGGCGCAGGTGGCGCCGGAACGGAGCGAACTATGCGCGGCGGGGGTGTTAACCGCGGTAGGGGCGGGTAAAGCTGGGTAAAGAGTCGGTGTCCGCGCTTGTACTCGAGGTGCCGCGGACTATCATCCGGCTCCGGAACAAGCCCGTGACAGCCCCGCCTATGCCCTCAGATCCCCGAGTCCTGCTGGTCGACGACGATGTCGAACTCAGCCGCATGCTGATGGAGTACATGGGCGGCGAGGGCTTCGATGTGCACGCGGTGCATGACGGCGAGGCCGGCGTCGGCCAGGCCCTGTCCGGCAGCTACGACCTCATCGTGGTGGATGTGATGATGCCGCGGCTGAACGGGGTGGAGGTGCTGCGCCGCATCCGCGCCCGCAGCAGCCTGCCGGTGCTGATGTTGACTGCCAAGGGCGACGACATCGACCGCGTCGTCGGCCTGGAACTGGGCGCTGACGACTACGTGCCCAAACCCTGTTCGCCGCGCGAACTGGTGGCCCGGGTGCGCGCCATCCTGCGCCGTACCCAGCGCGAGTCGGGCGGCGAAGAGCTCAACTCGCCGCTGGAAGTGGCGCCGCTGGTGCTGTGGCCGCAGAAGCGCTCGGTGGAGTGGGACGGCACGCCGCTGGCCCTCACCAGCACCGAGTTCAACCTGCTGGAGGTGCTGGTGCGCCACGCCGGGCGGGTGGTGAGCAAGGGCGACCTCTCCGAACAGGGCCTGGGCCGGCCGCTGGCGCGCTACGACCGCAGCATCGATGTGCACCTCTCCAGCCTGCGCCACAAGCTGGGCCGCTACGCCGACGGCCGCTCGCCGATAGAGACGGTGCGCGGCATCGGCTACCAGTACCTGAGGGAGTGAGCGGTGGGCCGCCTGTTCTGGAAATTCTTCTTCGCCTACTGGCTGGCGCTGGTGAGCGCCGCGGTGGCCGTGGGCATAGGCGTATCCCTGCACCAGCGCGGCGAGAGCGAGCGCGCGCCGCTGGTGGACCCCCGCGCCCGCTTCGCGGTCGAGGCGGCCGCCGGCCTGCTGCGCAGCGCCGGGCCGGCGGTGCTGGCGGACGTGCTGCGGGAGTGGCGGCTGGAAGGGCCGGAAGGCCTGCTGGCGGTGGATGAGGCCGGCCGGGAGCTGCTGGCGCGCCCGGTGCCGGGCCCGGTGCTGGCGCGGGCCCGCCGCGCGGTGGCGACGTCTGCCGCGCATGAGGCGGTGCGCGAGGTGAGCTTGGCCGATGGCGGCCGCTATCTGTTGTTCATGGCGGCCGTGCCGCAGCCGCCACCGCCTCCACCGCCGCCGCTGCATGCCCCCAGCCGGGCCTTGCCGATTGCCGCAGGCCTGATCGCCAGCCTGGCCTTCAGCGCATGTCTCGCCTGGTACCTGGCGAAGCCGATACGCAACCTGCGCTGGGCTTTCGAGGCCACCGCCGCCGGCCGCCTGGAGACCCGGGTGCAGCCGCTGATGGGCAGCCGGCGCGACGAGATCGCCGATCTCGGCCGCGATTTCGACCGCATGGCCGGCCGCCTGCAGAGCCTGATGGCCGCCCAGCGCCGCCTGCTGCACGACGTTTCCCACGAGTTGCGTTCGCCGCTGGCCCGGCTGCAGGTGGCCATTGGCCTGGCGCGCCAGCGGCCGGACAGCGTGGGCGCCTCGCTGGACCGCATAGAGCGCGAAGCCGGCCGGGTGGACGAGCTGGTCGGCGAACTGCTGACGCTATCGCGGCTGGATGCCGGCATGGGCGAACAGCTGCCGCCGGAAACGGTGGATCTGGTGGAGATGGTGGCGGAGATCGCCGAGGATGCCGGCTTCGAGGCGCGCAACAGCGGCCGCCAGCTGATGTTGTCCGCCACCGGCGAGGCGCTGTGCCGGGCGCAGGCGGCGTTGCTCTATCGCGCCTTCGAGAACGTGATCCGCAACGGGGTGAAGTACACCGCCGAGGGCTCGACGGTGGAGGTGGAGGCTGGCCTGGGCGCCGACGGCCGTTTCCGCCTGCGGGTGGCCGACCGCGGCCCCGGCGTGGCAGAGGCGGATCTGGAGGCCATCTTCGAGCCCTTCTACCGTGGCGGAGGCAGCAACGGCGTGGTCGGCTTCGGCCTCGGGCTGGCGATCGCCCGCGGCGCGGTGCAACTGCACGGCGGCAGCATACGCGCGGCGGTGCGCGAGGGCGGCGGCCTCACGGTGGAGATCCTGCTGCCGTTGCAGGCGTAGCGCAGCCGGGGCGCAGATCACCGTCCGCGCCCCGGCCATCGGGGCGGACGGCTTGTGGAAGGGCTGGCATGCGCGGCCTTCGGCCCGGATTACGCCGGGTGGGGGCGTCCGGTGAGGCCGCCCTCCGGCGGCCGGGGCTGCAGCGCCGGCGGCTTATTTCAGGTTGGCGCCGTTGAACAACACCACCTGGTCGGCGACGAAGTTCACTGTGACATGGCGGTTCTCGTCGCCCCAGGTGCAGGTCTTCACCGTCAGCAGATCGCTGCATCCGCGCGGATCGCCGAACAGGGCCTTCACCTCGGCGTAGGACATGCCGACCTTGAGCCGTTCGTAGTTCTCCGCGGTGAGCTTGGTGCAGGCGCCCAGCAGCAGGGCAAGGACGGCAAGGGCGGTGATCGACAGGGTCTGGCGGCTGGGGCGCATGGGCGGCTCCGTGTGGGCGGGGGAGGGCGCGATTATCGGCGGAAAGCGGGGCGGGGTGCTCTGGGGTTTGCCCTGCAGGCGCCGATGTCGCGCAGATAAGTTTCCCGCGCCGCCGGTGCGGTCGTCACGCCCTTTCCCCTTGCGGGAGAGCCGGGGAGAGGGGCGCCCCGACGGGTGTCGAAGAGGCATGAGCCCCGCTCCCTCTCCCGCGAGGGAAAAAGGAGAAAACACGGCAGCCCCCTAGCGCTGCGGCAGCGGAATGCGTTCCTTGTCATCGCCGGGAATGCTGTCGAAGCGCTCCTCAGCCCAGTCGGCCTTGGCCTGCTCCAGGCGTTCCTTGCTGCTGGAGACGAAGTTCCACCAGATGTAGCGCGGCCCGTCCAGCGGCGCGCCGCCGACCAGCACCGCCTGGGTGCCCATGGAGGCTTCCACCCGCACTTCCCCGCCGGGCGCGAGGAGGGCGAGGTGGCGCGGCGTCACCGGGTTGCCGTCTATGCTCACCTGGCCGGCGATGACGTAGAGCGCCCGCTCCGCATGCTCCGCCGGCACCGTCCAGTGGCCATCCTCCTCCCAGCGCAGGTCCATGTAGATCATCGGCGAACTGACTTCCACCGGTGACTGCCGGCTGCCGCTGCTGCCGGCCATCAGCCGCAGCCGCACCGCGCCCTCCTGCCAACAGGGCAGGCTGTCGGCGGCGTGGTGGTGGAAGGCGGGCGGGCATTCCTCCGCTTCGCGCGGCAGCGCCACCCACAGCTGCAGGCCGTGGCTGCGCCAGGCTTTGCCGCGGTTCTCGTCGGTGCTGCGCTCCGAATGGACGATGCCGCGGCCGGCGGTCATCCAGTTGATGTCGCCGGGCCGGATGCGCTGCACCGAGCCCAGGCTGTCCCTGTGCATCATCTCGCCCTCGAACAGATAGGTGACGGTGGCGAGGCCGATGTGCGGGTGGGGACGCACGTCGATGTTCTGGCCGGCGTCGATGTCGGTGGGGCCGAAGTGGTCGAAGAACACGAAGGGGCCGACATAGCGCTGGGGATGCCCCGGCAGCAGGCGGCGGACGATGAAGCCGCCCCCGAGTTCTTTCTCGTGGCCGGCATAGACATGCGGAACGTGGGGGCTGGGAACGGGCTTCGGAATGGACATCGACTGGGCTCCATCGGAGGAAGGCAGGGGAGATGGCGGATCGCGCGCCGCGGGTGGCAACGCCGGGGCAGAGCCACTCCAGGCAGGTTAGCAGCAGGCCAACGGCGGTCGCCAGTCGGTTTGCCTGCGCGGTCTTGTCTGCCACTTCCCCGCCCCCCATACTGCTCAGGGTCCATCCACTTCGCCTAGTCGCCCAGTCGCTATGCTGATGCGGATCCATCTCGCTGCGGTGCTCGCCATCCTCCTGACCACCGCGGCGGCCCTCCTGATCCAGGCCGGTCCGGCCGAATCCGATCCCCTGCAGCGTTGGCGCGCTGGCGAAGCCCTGCGCGTCGGTTATGCGCTGGAGCCCCCTTTCGCCTATCTGGATGCCAGTGGCAGGGTGACCGGCGAGGCGCCCGAGGTATGGCGGGCAGTGGCTGAGGAACTGGGCGGCGGGCCGCTGATCTGGGAGCACGTCGAGTTCGGTAGCCTGGTCCACGAGCTGGAGGCGGGCCGTATCGACGTGATCGCCAGCGGGCTGTTCGTCACGCCGGAGCGGGCAACGCGGGTGGTTTTTTCGCGCCCGACCGCCCACGTCTGTCCGGCCCTGCTGGTGCAGGCCGGAAATCCGCTGAAGCTCGCCGGCTATGAGGATGTGGCCGCCGAGCCGCGGGCGCGCCTGCTGGTGGTGGCCGGCGCGGTGGAGGGCGAGCAGGCCCGGCGGGCGGGCGTGCCGGAGGCGCGCCTGCTGGCCTTCCCGGATGCCGACAGCGCGGTGGTGGCGCTGCGGCAGCATGCGGCGGAAGCCTTCGCCCTGTCGGCCGTCTCTCTGCGCCGGGCGCTCGCCGGCACTGAAGACCACGGGCTCGAGCTGGTGGTGGCGACCCGGGGCACGGCCGGGCTGCCGGCCTTCGCCTTCCGCCCCGATGACCTCGCCCTGCGTGCGGCTACCGACAGCGTGCTGGACGGCTTCCTCGGCAGCGAGCGCCATGCCACGCTGATCGCCCGCTTCGGCTTCACCTCTGCCGAACTGCCGGGCCGCGACGGAGACTGCGGCTCATGAAGGCCTCCCCCAGCCGCAGCGGCGACAGCGATCACGATGTGCGCGGCGGCGTGATGCTGCTCACCGCCACCGTGGTCATGGTGCTGGTGGTGCTGGGCATGATGAGCTGGTCCGCCATGCGCTGGGATGCCACCCTGCGCGAGAGCGTGGTGCCGCTGGACCGGCTGGCGCTGTCGCGGCAAGCGGTGATACAGGCCGAGCTGTTCGCCGAGCGGGTGCTGGCGGGCGACCCGGCCAGTTCGCCGGAACTGGTACTGGGCAACCTGGAGCGGGCGGTCCATGCTGGCCGCGATCTCGCCAGCGGCCAAGCGCGCCTGGCCGGCATGAGCGCCCGCCACCCGGCTTCGCCGGAATTGAGGGCGGCGGTGGCGGACTACCTGGCGGTGCTGCAGACGATGGCGGAGCGGGTGAAGTCCCGCATCGCCTCGCCGGAGCAGGTGTCCGGACTGGACCTGCGTGCCCTGCACGGCCCCTTCGCCAGCAGCGCGATGCGGGTGGAGGTGGCGCTGCTGCAGGAAATGGAGGCACGGCGCCAGTTCCAGCGCGAGCTGGACCGCATCAACCTCTTCCTCGTCTGCGCCCTGGCGATAGGTTTCATCTGGTTGGGCTACCGGGCGGAGCTGCTGCGCTTGCGTGCCCTCCACGATGTGCTGGCGGGCAAGGAGCGGCTGCGCGCCTTCGCCGACGCGCTGCCGGAGATGGCTTTCCTGCTGGATGCAGAGGGGCGCTACCTGGAAGTGTTCGGCAGCGGCAGGGTGCTGGCCGGCGGAGGCGAGCGGTTGACCGGCATGCGGCTGCAGGAGCTCTATCCGCCGGAACAGGCGGCGGCCTTCGCCGGGGTCATCGCCCGGGCGCTGGGAGAAGGCCGGGTGGTGAGCCACGAATACACGCTGGAGGACGGCGCCGCGCCGCGCCAGTTCGAGGCGCGGGTGGCGCCGGTGGCGGATACCGGCCGGGTGGTGTGGGTATCCTGGGACGTCACCGAGCGGCGCGCGGCCGAGCGCCGGGTGGCGGATCTCTCCCGCCTCTACAATCTGCTGAGCCAGGTGAATCATGCCATCGTGCTGACCTCCGACCGGGCGGCGCTGTTCGAGCGGGTGACGGCGGTAGCGGTGAGCAGCGGTGGTTTCCTCGCCGCCTGGGTGGCGGTGCCGGCCGGCGGCCGGCTGCAGCCGGTGGCGGCGTCCGGCGCGGCGCCTGCCCTGCTGGATGCATGGTCGCTGCCGCTGGCGGGCCATGTGGCGGCCGGCGGGCAGCCGGAGAGTGTCATCGCCAGGCTTCCGGCCGGCAGCAAGGAGGGCGGGGCGCCGGGCCGTTCCCGGGAACTCCTCATCGAGAAGCTGATGCCCTTGCAGGCAGGCTGGCGTGGCCAGGCGGCGGAGGCGGGCGCCAGCCGTTTCATCGCCATCCCGCTGCACTGCGAAGGGGAGTTCGCCGGCGTGATGGGCCTGCTCTCGGCCGCGCCGCAGCAGGCGGGCGACGAGGAGGCCGCGCTGCTGGGCGAGGTGGGCGACGACATCTCCTACGCGCTCACCCAGTTCGCCCGCGAGGCCGAGGCCAGGCGCAAGGATGAACGCATCCTGCTGCATGCGGCGGTGCTGGAGGGCACCCGCGACGGCGTGGTGGTGACCGACGCCGAGACCCGAATCCTCTCGGTGAACCGCGCCTTCACCGAGATCACCGGCTACACCGAGGATGAAGTGCTGGGCCGCACGCCGGCGCTGCTGCGCTCCGGCCGGCACGACAAAGCCTTCTTCCACGCCATGTGGGCGACGCTGAACAGCGTGGGCCACTGGCAGGGCGAGCTGTGGAACCGGCGCAAGAATGGCGAGGTGGTGCCGCAGTGGATGTCCATCAGCGCGGTGCATGGCGGGACGGGCAGTGGCGGCCATTACGTCGGCGTGTTCACCGACATCAGCCAGCTGCGCCAGTTCGAGGAGCGGGTGAGCCACCTTGCCCAGTACGACCCGCTCACCGACCTGCCCAACCGCATGCTCATCGGCGCCCGGCTGCAGCACGCCATCGAGGCCGCCGGGCGGGAACGCCATGTGGTCGGCGTGCTGTTCATCGATCTGGATCGCTTCAAGAACATCAACGATGCCCTCGGCCATGATGCTGGCGACGAGCTGCTCTCGGCCGTGGCCGCGCGCCTCTCCGGCCGCTACCGCAGCGAGGACACGCTGGGCCGCTACGGCGGCGACGAGTTCGTGCTGGTGCTCGGCCAGCTGCGCCATGCCGCTGACGCGGCGGCCATCGCCCGCGATCTGCTGGCCGCGCTGGACCAGCCCTTCGTGCTGCACACCGGGCGCGAGATCTACATCAAGGCCAGCATCGGCATCTCCATCTACCCGGACGACGGCGACAGCCCGGCCGGCCTGATCCAGGATGCGGACGCCGCCATGTATCAGGCCAAGCACGCCGGCCGCAACACCTTCCGCTTCTACCAGGAGGCCTTCACCCGCAGCGCCGATGCCCGCCTGTCGCTGGAATCCCGCCTGCGCCGGGCGCTGGAGGGCGACGGCTTCGAGATGTACTACCAGCCCTTCGTGGATGTCGCCAGCGGCCGCATCGTCGGCGCCGAGGCGCTGGTACGGCTGAAGCCGGACGGCGGCCCCTACATTGGCCCGGCGGAGTTCATTCCCTTGCTGGAAGAGTCCGGACTCATCTTCGAGCTCGGCACCTGGGTGCAACGCCGCGTCTGCCGCCAGGGGAGGGAATGGCTGGACCAGGGGCTGGACTTCGAGCGCCTGGCGGTGAACCTGTCGGCGGAGGAGGTGAGGCGCGGCGGTGTGGTCGAGCGCCTGCGCGACATCCTGGCGGAAACCGGCTTTCCGGCGGCGAAGCTGGAGATCGAGATCACCGAATCCGGCCTGATCCACCGCGGTGCCGAGGCGCTCGCCTTCCTGCACGAGCTCAAGGGCCTGGGTGTGCAGCTGGCGATAGACGACTTCGGCACCGGCTACTCCTCGCTCGCCTACCTGAAGCGCTTCCCGGTAAGCAAGCTGAAGATAGACCGCAGCTTCATCAGCGACCTGCCGGACGACCACAGCGACGCCCAGCTCACCACCACCATCATCGAACTGGCGCGCAACCTCGGCCTGCAGGTGCTCGCCGAAGGCGTGGAAACCGATGCCCAGCGCGCTTTCCTCGCCGAGCGGGGCTGCGATGTCTACCAGGGCTATCTGTGCAGCCCGCCGGTAGCGGCGGCGCAGTTCGCCGAGCGTTTTCTCGGCGCGTCCTGCCAGCACTGGCCCGCACGTGATTGAAGGCTGGCGGGCTTGACGCCGGGGCGCCTGCCGGGCCACCCTCGGCCTCCGGTTTCGTGTCCAGCCCGGTGCAGCGCAGGTTTGCCGTAGCGGCTCGTGCACGCGGGAGAGGACGGAAGATCACGCCCAGCGCGCGCCGCCGGACTCCCTCTCCCCTCGTAGGGCGCGGGCGGAAAAAGCGAAGCACCGCGTCGCCCGCCGGAGCGCCCTGTGGCCTGCAGCCTCAGCGCCAGGGTGTGGGGCGGGGGCAGGGAGAGGGGGCGCCCCGAAGGGGCGGCTGCGGCTTAGCTCCACGGCCGCTCCCCCTCTCTCCCGACCCCTCTCCCGCGAGGGGAGAGGGGACACCACTCCATTCCAGTCGTCACAGATGCTCAATTTGCTCTTCATCGCATGACCACCATGGCCAGCGGCTTCCTCACCTCCCTGCGCGCCGGCTGCGCTGGCTTCTGCAGGCCCTTGATCCCTCTCTTGACCTTGATTTGCCTGCCCCTCCCACTGCAGGCCGCCTCTCCGCTGGTGGCAATCGACTTCGGCCACACCCTGGCCGCCCACGGCGCCACCAGCGCCCGTGGGCGCGGCGAGTTCCACTTCAACCGGGATCTGGGCAAGGCGCTGGCGGTGGCGCTGCGCAAGCGTGGCCTGCGGGTGCGCATCGTCAACGGCGATGGCCGCATCGAGTCGCTGCAGGCGCGGCCGGCGGCGGCGGAAGGGGCGGAGCTGCTGGTGTCCATCCACCATGATTCGGTCAGCGCCCAGCTGCTCAAGGCCTGGGAGTGGCAGGGCCGGCAGCTGGACTACAACGACGACTACGCCGGCCACTCCCTGTTCGTGTCGCGCGACAACCCGGATACCGCCCGCAGCATCCTCTGCGCCCGTGCCATCGGCGCCCGCTTGCAGCGCATGGGCTTCGTGCCCACGCACAAGAACGGCCTGCTGCGCGCTTATGCCGACCGCGAACTGGCGGTGCATTACTACGATGGCCTGGCGGTGCTGCGCCATGCGCGCATGCCGGCGCTGCTGTTCGAGGCCGGGGTGATCAAGAATCGGGACGAGGAGCTGCTGCTGGCCGACCCTGCCTACCAGGCGAAGATGGCCGACGGCATGGCGACCGCCATCGCCGCCTGCCTGCAGAGCGGCGTGCCGGCGGACGACGAGGCGGGCGCGGACAGACCGGATGTGCTGCCGCCGGCAACGGGGGGAGACTGATCCGGCGCCCGCGGTCGGGCGCTGCGCCTGGCCGCGGGTATCGGCAAGCGCGCGGACGAAAGCACGCCGGCACGGGAAGGCGTCCTCCCGGACCGGCGTCTCTTTTTCCGGCGGGCGAGCGTCCAGTGCCGAAGTGCTGGCGCTGGTGCCTCAGGCCGGCATCAGGGCAGCTTGAAGCGCGCGTTGGCCGTCTTGCCGTCGCTCATCTTCACCGTGGCGACCACGCGGGCGCCGGCGAGGTCGAAGGCGCCGCGGGCTTCCAGGCGGTCTTCCAGGGTCGCCAGCGAGACCTCGTTGCGGTTGCCGCCGGCCAGCATGGTGAGCTTGCCGCTGACGCCGGCGAGCCTGGCCGGCTGGCCGTGATCGCGGATGTAGAGCGAGATCACGTCCGGCCGGGCGACCAGCTCGAAGTCCAGGTCGGCGGCTTCCGTCACCTGGCCGCCGTGCTGCGGTTCGTGCGCATGCTCGTCGCCGTGGGCATGGACGCCGGCCGGCAGCAGCGCGGCGCAGGCGAGCAGGGCGGCGATCAGTCCTTTCTTCATGGGAACTCCTTTGCGTTCAGCTTGGGTGGAATGCGGAGGGAGGGGGCTGCTTCAGAAGGCATTGTTGTCGGCATCGTCCAGCAGGCGCTCGGCGCTCTTGCGGCCGAACAGCCAGAACATGGCCGGCGTGAGGAAGGTATCCAGCAGGGTGGAGCTGACCAGACCGGAGAAGATCACCACCGCCACCGGATGCAGGATCTCGGTGCCCGGCTGCTCCGCCTCGAACAGCAGCGGCGCCAGCGCGAAGGCGGCCACCAGCGCGGTCATCAGCACCGGCGTCAGCCGCTCCAGCGAGCCGCGCACGATCATCGCATGATCGAAGCGCTCGCCCTCGAAGCGCATCAGGTTGATGTAGTGGCTGATCTTCAGGATGCCGTTGCGCGCCGAGATGCCGGCCAGGGTGATGAAGCCGATCAGCGCCGCCACGGAGAGCGGCTGGCCCGACAACCACAGGCCGATCACGCTGCCCACCAGCGCCAGCGGCACGTTGGCCATGATGAGCGCCGCCAGCGTGGCCGAGCGGTAGCGGCTGTACAGCACCAGGAAGACCATGGCCGCCGACACCAGCGACAGCAGCGCGATCAGCCCGGCCGCTTCCTCCTGCGCCTGGAACTGCCCGCCCAGGGTGACGAAGTAGCCCTCCGGCAGCGGCTGCGCGGCCACCGCGGCGCGGATGTCCTCCACCACCTCGGACAGCGGCCGGCCCTGGGCATTGGCCGACAGCACGATGCGGCGGCGGCCATCGTCGCGCACGATCTGGTTGGGGCCGTCGGCATCGTCGATGCGCGCCAGCATCTCCAGCGGTACCCGGCCCAGCGGCGTCTCGATCGGCAGTTGCGCCAGGCCCTGCAGCGTGCGGGTGTCCTCGGGCAGGCGCAGCACCAGGTTGAAGCGGCGGTTGCCCTCTATCACCTGCGTCACCGTCTCGCCGCCCACCAGGGTCTGCAGGCTGGCCAGCAGCTGCGCCGAGGAAAGGCCGTACTGCGCCACCGCGGCGTGATCCACCACCACCTTGATCTGCGGCGCCAGCACCTGCTTCTCCACCTCCAGGTCGGCCATGCCGGGAAGGGTGGCCAGCCGCGCGCGCAGCGCCTCCGCCTGGGTGCGCAGGGTGTCCAGGTCCTCGCCGAACAGCTTGATGGCGATCTGCGCCCGCACGCCTGACAGCATGTGGTCGATGCGGTGGGAGATGGGCTGGCCCAGGCTGGCCGACACCGGCAGCACCGCCAGCCGGCGGCGCAGGTCGGCATAGACCTCGTCCAGCGGCCGCGTCAGTTCGGCCTGCGGCACCAGCTTCACGTCCAGCTCGGACACATGCACCCCTTCCGCATGCTCGTCCAGCTCCGCCCGGCCGCTGCGGCGGCCGACGTGCACCACCTCCGGCACGCCCGCCACCAGCCGCTCCGCCTCGGCGGCGACGCGTATGGATTCCGACAGGGTGACGCCGGGGTTGAGCCGCAGGCCGATCAGCAGCGAGCCCTCGTTGAAGGGCGGCAGGAAGGTGGTCGGAAAGAAGGGCACGGTGAGCGCCGCCGCCAGCGCCGCCGCCGCGCCCAGGCCGACCGCCGCCTTGGGCGCCTGCAGCACCTTCTGCAGGCCGCTGGCGTAGTGCGTCTTCAGCCAGCGCACCAGGCGCGGATCGCCGTGGTCCAGGTTCTTCATCCGCGGCAGCAGGTAGAAGGCCAGCACCGGCGTCAGCGTCACCGACACCAGCATGGAGGCGAGGATGGAGACGATGTAGGCGATGCCCAGCGGCACGAAGAGCTTGCCCTCCATGCCCGGCAGCGCAAACAGCGGCACGAACACCAGCACGATGATCAGCGTGGCGTAGACGATGGCCGAGCGCACCTCCAGCGTGGCCCGCGCCACCAGCTCCAGCGGATGCAGGCGCGGGCTGTGGCGCTGGTTCTCCTTCAGCCGGCGCAGCACGTTCTCCACCCCCACCACCGCGTCGTCCACCAGCTCGCCGATGGCGATGGCGATGCCGCCCAGCGTCATGGTGTTGATGGACAGGCCGAAGTAGCGGAACACCAGCACCGTCACCAGGATGGACAGCGGAATCGCGGTGAGCGAGATCAGCGTGCTGCGGAAGTTGCCGAGGAAGAGGAAGAGCACCACCGCCACCAGCACCGAGGCCGCCACCAGCTTGCCCTGCAGGTTGCCGATGGAGGACTCGATGAAGTCTGCCTGGCGGAAGGTGACGCGCGGCGCCTCCATGCCGGCCGGCAGCGCGCCGCGCATGTCGGCCAGCGCCGCCTCGATGTTGCGGGTGAGGGCGACGGTGTCCGCGCCCGGCTGCTTCTGCACACCGAGGATGACCGCAGGCCGGCCGCCGAAGCCGGCGTCGCCGCGGCGTATCGCCGGCGCGAAGCCCACCTCGGCGACCTGGCGCAGGCGGATGGCGCGGCCGTCGCGCGCCGTCAGCGCCAGGTTCTGCAGGTCTTCGAGGCGCTCGCTGCGGCCCAGGTGGCGGATCAGGTATTCACGCCCGTTCAGCTCCTTGAAGCCGCCGCTGGTGTTGGCCGCGTAGCCGAGCAGCGCCGCCTCCACCTGGTCCAGGGTGATGCCCAGCGCCACCATGCGCTGGGGGTCCGGCTCGACCTGGAACTGGCGTACCTCGCCGCCGATGGGAATCACCTGGGCGACGCCGGGTATCGCCATCAGCCGCGGCCGCAGCGACCAGTCGGCGTATTCGCGCACCGCCATCGGCTGGATCTTGTCCGGGTCTATCGGGATCGCCACCAGCATGATCTCGCCCATGATGGAGCTGACCGGCCCCATGCGCGGCACGATGCCGGTGGGGAAGTCCGCTTCCAGCGAGGCCAGCCGCTCGCCCACCAGCTGGCGGGCGCGGTAGATCTCGGTATCCCAGCTGAAGGACACATAGACGAAGGACAAGCCGGCGCTGGACACCGAACGCACCGATTCCACGCCGGGCAGCCCGTTCATCGCCGTTTCCAGCGGGAAGGTGAGCAGTTGTTCGACCTCTTCCGGCGCCATGCCGCCGGCCTCGGTCATGATGGTGACAGTGGGTTTGTCGAGATCGGGGAACACGTCCACCGGGGTGCGCGCCAGCTGCAGCGCGCCGTAGAGCATGAGCACCGCGCTGGCGGCGAGCACCAGCATGCGGTTGCCCAGGCTGGCCTGGAGTAGCCACTTGAACATTGCGGCGCCTCCTTCAGCGGACCTGGCCGACGAGGGCGGCGCCTTCGCTCACCACCCGCTCGCCGGCGGCGAGGCCGGAGAGCACCGCGCTGCGCGCCCCGTCCAGCGGCGCCACCGCCACCACCCGCGGCTCGAAGCGCTCCGGCGCCTGCTTGACCCACACCATGGTCTGGTTGGCGGCATTGCGGCTCAGCGCGGTGCTGGGCACCGCCACGCCGCGGCGGGTGCTGCGCGTCTGCACCACCACCTTCACCGGCTGGCCGATCGCATAGGCCGCCAAACCGCTGCCCTCGGCGCGGAACACCAGCGGCAGCGCCTGCTCGCGCAGGATGCGGCCGGCGCCGATGAAGTTCAGCGGCAGGGCGGCATTGCCGCCCGGCGCGGCGGCGCGCGGCGGCACCAGCGTGGCGCTGCCGATGTCGGCGGCCAGCGCGGCGTCGAAGGCCAGCGCTTCCACCTGCATGCGGGCGGGATCGACGATTTCGAACAGCGTCTCGCCGGCGGCGACCACCTGGCCGGAGACCGCGGCGGCGCTGGCGATGACGCCGGCCACCGGGGCGACCAGGGTTTCGCGCGCGCTGAGGCCGGCGGCCAGGGAGCTGGCGCGGGCGGCGAGGCCGTCACGCTCGCTGGCGGCGGTTTCGAGGTCGCGGCGCGGCACCGTGTCCGCCAGTTCCTGCAAGCGGGCGAGGCGCTTTTCCGCCAGCGCCAGCGCGCTGCGGGCTTCGGCGAGCTGGGCCTGCTGGCCGGCGCGTTCCAGCGCGGCGGCGCTGGCCACCACATGGGCCAGCACCTCGCCCTTGGCCACCGCCTGGCCGACGCCGGGCAGGCCGCGCGGCCCGGCCTCCAGCCGGCCGCCCTGGGTGGGCTGCACCCGGCCGCCGGCGTTCGGGTCCAGCATCACCGTGGCCGCCAGTTCCACCGCCTGCGGCAGATCGGCTTCGGCCGCGACGATAGTGCGCAGGCCCATCATCCGCTGGGTGGGCTTGGGCAGGAACACGCTGCCGTCCGCCAGCCGGCGCGGGCCGTCGCCGGCGGCGGGCGCTTCGTCGGCGTGGTCATGGCCGGGGCCGGCGATCGCCGGGGTGGAGAGCTGCAGCGCGAGGGGGAGGGCGAGCAGCAGGGCGAGTCGGCGGGTCATGGCGTGGGGGCGGGCAGGGGCGTTCGTGTTGGATGCATCCGCGGCGGTGGCGGCGTGCGGCAGGCTGAGGCGGGTGTCGAAGGTGGTCTTCATGCCGCATCTCCCTTGCGCACGGCCTTGCCGCTGGCGCGGCCGGCGAACCAGGCGAGCGCCGCCAGCAGCAGCGCGGCGGCGGCGATCAGCGGCGTCGGAATGGCCCGGCCGCCGCTGGCGGCTGCCCCGTGGGCGTCCTCGTGGATGTCCAGCGTGGTGGCGAGCAGGTCGATCTCCGCATCGTTGGCCTCGCCGGCAGTGACGGTGGCGGTGATGGCGATCTCGCCCGGCGCCGGCGCGGCCGGCAGCTCGGCCCCGTATTCGCCGGCAGCGTGGCGGTCCAGCTTGAGCAGGGTGCCGCCGAAGTCCAGTTCCACCTCGGCGGCGTCCACCGGCCGGGTGTCGGCGGCATGGTCCAACCACACGGTGAGGCGGCGGCCGTTCACCACGCCGACCAGTTCGAAGAGCTCGGATTCGGCGCTGAAGCGCGGCAGCGCCGGGCCGCTGGCGGCAGCCGGGGGCGCGTCATGGCTATGGCCGTCGTCGGCCTGGGCCGGCGGCGCAGGCAGCAGCAGGAGGGCGGCGGCGGCGCTCAGGCTGACGGCCAGCGCCGGGAGGCGTGCAAAGGGGCTGAGACGGGAAAAGATGGTCTGCATGATGGCGATCTCGTTCATTCGGGGAGCAGGCCCAGGGCCTGGCGCAGGCGGGAAACCGCTTCGGCGGCGTCGATGCGGGCGCGGGCGTGGGCGCGTTCCGCCTCCACCGCGTCCAGTTCGATGCGCAGCCGGGTGGGCAGGTCGGTTTCGCCCAGGCGGAAGGCCGTGTCGTAGAAGCTGCGGGTTTCGGCGGCGAGGTGGTCGCGTTCGGCAGCGGCATCCAGCCGGCGCGCCTGCGCATCCACCCGGGCGCGGGCCAGGGCGATGTCGGCGCGCAGGCGCTGGCGCTCTGCCTCCAACCGGGTTTCGGCGGCGATGCGTTCGGCGCTGGCTTCGGCCACGCGTGCCCGGCTGGCGCCACCGGCGCCGAAGGGAATGCGCAGCGCCAGGGTGAGGCTGTCGGCATAGCGTTCGCCATAGGCGTCGCGCTCATGGGTGGTGGACAGCGTGAGTTCCGGCGGGCCGCTGCCCTGGCTGGCGGCCAGCGCCTGCTGCCGGCGGGCGCGTTCGGCTTCGGTCGAGAGGGCGTTCAGCAGCGGGTGGGCGGTGTCGGCCTGCGGCGTGGCGCCGTCTTCGCTGGTGGCGCTTTCCGGTACCGGCGTGCCGGCGGGCGGCAGGGCTTCGGGCCGGGCTTCCTGGCTGGCGGCCGGTGGCAGGCCGGTGAGGGCCTGCAGCAGCTGGGCGGCTTCGGCCTCGGCCAGCACGGCGGCGGCCTGTTCGCTGCGGGCGGCGGCCAGCGCGCTGGCGGCCTGGTGGCCGTCGGCGCGGGCGAGTTCGCCGGCCTGCACCCGGCGGGCAACGTCCGCCGCCAGGCTTTCGGCGTGGGCGATGCGGGCATCCGCCAGCTCGCGGTCCAGCCGGGCGCGCTGCAGGGCCCACCAGGCTTCGCGCACGCTGGCGGCGAGCTGCAGCTGGCTTTGCGTCAGCGTGCCGGCAAGGCTGTCGGCCTCGGCGGCGGCCAGGGCCTGGGCGCGGCTGCGCTCGCCCGGCCGCCACAGCGGCAGGGCGAGGCCCAGTTCGTATTCACGGGTGCCGGCATCGCGGTTGTAGCGGTCGCTGCGGCCGGAGATTTCGATGGCGGGCGCATCCGCCAGCCAGCCGTCGGCTTGCTCGGCGCGGGCCCGCACCGCGTCGGCGCGGGCCTGGGCGGCGCGGGCTTCGGGCTGGCGTTGCCAGGCGGCTTCATAGGCCTGGCGCAGGGTGGCCGCGCCCGTGCGGATCTGCGCGTTGGCCGGCGGGGCGGCGAGCAGGCCGCAGGCCAGCAGCGCGGCCAGCATGGCCCCCAGACGGCTGGTGGGGGCCGGTTGGTGTTCCGCCAGCGGTGGGCGGAATGAGGTGTGAGACATCGGTTTCCTCGTTGCGGAATGGAACGCAAGGCGGACGCGGGGCGTCGCCACGGCAAGGGAACCGGCGGGCGGATCGGGGCGGGTTGGGAGCGTGTGCCGCTATGTCAGCGGCGGGGTGAGTCTGGTGTCGCCGTGCGCCAGCCGGTCAGGCGGCGCGGGCCAGCGGCGGCCGCAACAGGCTGTCGGGCTCGCCTTCGATGGCGGTGACGAGGTAGGGCGGCGGCAGGACGCCGGGCTCTATGGGGGCGGCGAGGTTCAGCGCGGGGAAGAGGGCATGCAGGCAACCGGCGTGGCAGCTGGGGCAGTCGCCATCGAAGACTTGGCCGTCGCCGTCGGGATCGCCGTCGTCGCTGTGGCCGGCCTGCGCCTTGTGGTCGTGGTGGCCGAAGTGCTGGGCCGCGGCGGCGTCGCGCTCATGCATGCAGTACGCCGCGACGGCCGTGGTGGACCATTGCAGCGGAAAGACGAGGGCGAGGACGAGCAGCCAGATGCGCATGGAGCGGCATTCTATGCGAGAACGCGCCGGCACGCGCCGCGAAGCGGCCGGGCCTCCGGTTCGGCGAGAGGGCGGGGGGGCTCCGGCGGGCGGCGCTGGCCGGTGTCCGTAGGGGCTGCGCTCATCCTCATCCGCCTGCGGGTGTGCGCCGGGAGTGCGTGCCGCGTTGTTCCTCCCCGCTGGCGCCAGCCGTGAGCCTCAGACCCGGTAGCCTTCCTCCGCCAGCACCTGCCGCACCGCCGGCCGCGTCAGCATGCGGCGGTAGTGGGCTTCGCAGTTGGGCGGCAGGGGAATGTCGCTGCGGCTGGCCCAGAACTCGACGTAGAACAGTGCCGCATCCGCGATGGAGAAGCGGCCGGCGGCGTAATCCTGCCCGGCGAGCAACTCTTCCACGATGTCGAAGCCCTGGATCACGATCTCCCGCCCGCGCGCCTTCACCGCTTCGTGCTCGGCGGCCGAGGCGGCGAACTTCTCGGTGGTGAAGATGCGGGCGAAGCCCTGGCCGTGCAGGGTGCCGACGGCGTAATCCATGATTTCCAGCACCCGTGCCTCGCCGTCCGCATCTTCCGGCAGCAGGCCCTTCTTCGGCTTCTGCCGCGCCAGCCACCAGGCGATGGCCTGGAAGTCGGTGAGGGCGCGGCCGTCTTCGCGCACCAGCGTGGGGATGGTGCCCTTGGGGTTGAGGGCGCGATAGGCCGGCTTGTCCTGGTCGCCGGCGAGCAGATTGACGATGTAGACCTCGAACAGCATCTCCAGCTCTTCGAGCAGGATGTGTATGCCGGTGGAGCAGGAGCCGGGCGTCATGTGGAATTGCAGCGGCATGGGGCGTGGTCCTCGGAATCGGGGTGGATGGGGTGGGCATGGCCGGCGCAAACACCGTGCCGGGCACCGCCGTGCCATTGCCGCCGCGTCGGCCGGGAGAAGGCGACGGGTGTTGTCGCCTCCGGGTGGCGGCGATGTGCGACATGCGACGGCGCGGGGCCAGCGGGCGGTGGCCCCGGGGGCTGCGAGGAGGCGGTCTAGAGGCGGTCTGGAGACGGCGCGGGGGCGGCGGCGAGGTTACCGGCCGGGGCCTGGCGTTACCCTGCCCGCTGACGTCGATCGGCTGCTCTCAAGTCCGGCGCAGAGATGGTCGTTAATGGGCCGGACACGGGGCATGGAGCATGCCTGCGCTGCCGGTCCGCTTAACCCATATCGGGTAGGGCCGGGCTGAGGCCCATGTCCTTGGAGTGCCACAACGCATGATCTAGATTCACTATGGCATTGCCCAGAAAACAAGACAGGGCAGGCAGGCGGCACCATACAGGGGGAGCCATGCGCAACAACCAGCCAGTGACGAACGTCGAAACGCCGGTGCCGGACGGGCGTTTCATATATAGCCGCACCGATACCCAGGGCCAGATCCTCGAGGCCAATGATCTCTTCGTCGAACTGTCGGGATTCTCCCGCGAGGAGTTGATCGGCCAGCCGCACAGCATGGTGCGCCATCCGGACATGCCCAGCGAGGCCTTTGCCGACCTCTGGCGCAGTCTGAAGGCCGGGCAGCCGTGGAACGGCTACGTCAAGAACCGGCGCAAGGATGGCGGTTATTACTGGGTGCGCGCCTTTGCCTCGCCGGTGCGCGAGAACGGCCAGGTCGTGGGTTACGAATCGGTACGCCGGCGGGCCGACCCCGCAGTGGTCAAGAAGGTGGATGCGGCCTATCGCAAGCTGCGCGCCGGCGGCCGTGGCCAGAGGGTGGAGAACGGCAGGGTAGTCAGCGGCAGCATACTGGGCAGCCTGGGCAAGATGTCGCTGGGCGCGCGTTTTCTCGCGGGCATGTTGACCATCCTCGTGCTGTTGCTGATGGCCGGTACGGTGGCCATGCTGGGGCTGGACGAAGCTCGGGATGCGCTGGGCAGTGCCGCTGGCGAGGCCGAGGCGAACCGCATCGCCGCTGTCGCCACCTGGCTGGCCTGCTTGCTGGTACTGGTGCTGGCGGTGATGGCCTACCTCCAGTTCGGCGTGGTGCAACGGCTGGTGAAGGACCTCAAGCGCTTCGAAGACGCGGTGGCCGCGACCCAGCGCGATGGCGACCTGCGGCGGGTGGTGGACGTGGACCGGCGCGACGAACTCGGCCGCGTCGTCGATGCCTTCAACGCCATGATGGCCAATGTGCAGGCCATCATGATCAAGATCCGCGGCGCCGCCGGCGAGGTCTGCCGGCAATCCGACTCCCTGGCCCACACCAGCGAACAGGTGGCACATGGCGCAACCGCCTCCAGCGAGGCGGCGTTTTCCACCACCGCGGCGGTGGAGCAGGTCACCGTGGCGATCAACGAGGTGGCGGAGCATGCGCGCACTGCCGCCGAGGCGGCCAGGGAGTCCAGTTCGCGGGCGGACGAAGGCGAGGGCACCGCTGGCCGCGCGGCGCAGGAGATATCCCGGCTGGCGGAAACCACCGCGGCCACCGCGACAACGATGGAGAAGCTGTCCCGCTCGTCGGAGGACATCGGCCGCATCGCCACCGTCATCCGCGAGATTGCCGAGCAGACCAATCTGCTGGCCCTGAACGCGGCCATCGAGGCCGCCCGCGCCGGCGAACAGGGTCGGGGTTTCGCGGTGGTGGCGGACGAGGTGCGCAAGCTCGCCGAGCGCACCTCCCAGGCCACCTCGGAAATCTCCGGCATCCTCGACGCGCTGCGCGAGGAGACCCGGCGCGCGGTCGATGGCGTGCGCCGCGGCGACGACCAGGTGAAGAGCGGCGTCGCCCTGGCCGAATCGGCACGCGGCGCGCTCGGCTCCATCCGCGATGCCACCGAGCGCTGCCTGCTGCTGGTGGGCGACATCGCCAACGCGACCAACGAGCAATCCGCCGCCGCCACTTCCATCTCGCAGAACATCGAGAACATTGCGCAGATGGCCGAGGAAAGTGCCGAGGCGGTCGCCAGCATGGCGGACTCTTCCAGGGCCCTGGCCGGCGTGTCTTCGGCATTGAACGAGGCGATTTCGCGGGTGCAGATCTGATCCGGCTGGGAGGGCGGGAAGATGGAGCGGCTCAATTTCCTGCACCTCACCGACCTCCACCTCGGCGTGGCCGGCATGCGCGAGCTGTGGCCGCGGGTGGAGCGCACGCTGCGGGACGATCTCAGCTTCCTCATCAAGGAAGCCGGCGGGCTGGACCTGGTCTGCTTCACTGGCGACCTGACGCAGCAGGGCAGGAAGGAAGAGTTCGCCCAGGTCGGCTTGTTCCTCGCACGCCTCTGGGAGCACTTCGGCAAGCTGGGCCAGCGGCCCTGCCTGGTGGCGGTGCCCGGCAACCACGATCTGGTGCGCCCTCCCGAGAAAGACCCGGTGTTGCTTACCTTGACCCGGCTGTGGGCCGACCCCATGGTCGGGCCGGAGTTCTGGAGTGATCCGCAAAGCCCGTACCGCCACCTGATCGAGGACGCCTTCGCCAATTACCGCGAATGGTGGGAAGGGCTGCAGCTTCCCCGCCTCCCGGAAGGGACGGCCGAGGCCATGCTGCCGGGTGATTTCGCCGTCACCTTCCAGAAGGGCGAGCTGAAGATCGGCATCCTCGGCCTCAACACCGCCTTCCTCCAGCTCAAGGGCGACATGGATGAAGGATCACTGGCGCTCAATCTGCGGCAGTTCCACGCTGCTTGCGGCGGCAATGGCCCCGAGTGGGTGCAAGGGCACGACGCCTGCCTGCTGATGACCCATCACCCCGCCAGCTGGCTGCGGCCGGAGGCGCGCAACGACCTCGAAGGCGAGATCCATTACCCGCCGGAATCCTTCGCACTGCACCTCTTCGGCCACATGCACGAGGCCGATCTGAGCGCCCTTTCCGTTGGCGGTGGCAGCGAGCGGCGGCGCCTGCAGGGCACTGCCCTGTTCAGCCAGGAGGGGTGGACGAAGATCGACAGCCGCCAGCGCACCTGCGGTTACACCCTGGGTAGCCTCAGCTTCGATCAGGCCGGCGCCGGCCTGCAACTGTGGCCACGCAAGGCCCTGCGCGGCGCCGGCCGCAACTGGGACATCAAGGTGGACCACGAGCGTTTCGAGATTCCCAAAGGTGGCGAGGCGACGCGCATCATGCCGCTGCGGCTGCCGGAGAAGAACGCTGGCAGCGCCGGGTCCCCGCCGCCGGTGGGCGTGCGGCCCGCCCCAGCCGCGACGCGACGCAAGTACGCCGGGCTGGTGGGGCCGGCCAACTTCCGCGAAGTGCATAACCTGCTCGCCGAACTGCTCACCAAGTCCGACCTGCAGTCGCCGGTCCGCATCAAGAACATCGCGCTGGACATGGAGATGACCTGGGCGCTGATCCGCGACGACATCATGTCGCGCCGCTGGGGCAAGCGCCTGGAGTGGCGCACGCTGATGGTGGATGGCCGCGCCAAGGCCATCACTCAGCTGCGCAATGCCGGCTCGCTGATCTCGCCGCAGATGGCCAGGGCGCGGGAGACGGAGATCGGCGAGTTCTGCGACGGCAAGGCGCAATACATCGAGGAGCACAACTTCGGCTTCGCCTGCCGCGTCTATGCCGAGGCGCCGCTGATGCACGGTTTCCTGGTGGACGACCGGATTCTTTTCGTCGGCCTGTGCTCCAATGACGGCAAGGCCTGGACGACCTCGCCTTACATCCAGTTCATCCGCAACCCGGAGAAACGCAGCGAGCTGGACGGGGACATCGCCAGGCATTTCATCCAGGTCTTCGAAGGCTGGTTCGATGCCCACTGGAACGCGCCGGCAGCGCGCCGGGTGTGGCCGCACGAATCCATCCAGGCGCCGCCCGGCTGAGCGGCGGGGGCAGGCGGCAGGGGAGAACGAGGTGAGGGCTTTGCAGATCTGGGGACACCGCGGTTGCCGCGGGCTGGAGGCGCCGCCGGAGAATTCCCTGCGCGCCTTCGCCGCCGCCATCGCCCAGGGCGCGGATGGCATCGAGCTGGACGTGTTCCTGACCCGCGACCGCCAGCTGGTGGTCTTCCACGACGAGACGCTGGAGCGCCTGTCCGACGGCCGCGGCGCCATCTCCGCCGCCACCCGTGCCGAGTTGCACACGGTGCGGCTCAAATCCGCCGCTGGCGAGCTTACCGAGCAGGGCATTCCCACGTTGGCGGAGGTGCTGGACCTGGTCGAGGCCTGGCGGCGGGATGCGGCGGACAGCGCGCGCGCCGCGGCCTTTGTCGTCAACATCGAAACCAAGGGCCGCGGCATCGCCCGGCATGTGGCGCGCGAAGTGAGCCGGCGGGTGGAGGCTGGCTGGCACTACGACAACTTCCTCAACAGCTCTTTCGATCTGGCCACCCTGGCGGAGATGCGCGAGCTGCTGCCGGCGCTGCCGATAGGCGCGCTGTTCGAAGGCCCGCTGGGGCGGCCGGCGGCGCCGTGGGATCTGGGGCTGGAGGAATTGCAGCGCTGCCTGCGGGAGAGCGCCGCGCTGCGGCCGGATACGGTGAACGTCACGCTGCCCTCGCTGTGCCTGCCCGGCGCGGTGGAGTTGATCCGCGCCAGTGGTGCCAGGCCGGTGGCGTGGACCGCCGGCGAACGTCCGCCGCAGTCCCTGCCCGCGGAGGAAGCCCAGGCGCTGATGCGCTTTCTGCTGGAGCGGCAGATCGTGCTGATCACCGATTTCCCTGGCGAGATGCGTGCCCTGGAGCGCAACTACCGCTTCCGCGCCGGGCGCTGAAGCGGCGCCTCCTTATTAACCCGGCAATCAAATAAGAAAGACCGTTTGCCCAGAGACTGTCGAAGGGCGTCGCGGGGAACGGGCTTCGACAGGCTCAGCCCGAACGGCTGTTGTGTATTCAACTGCCGGGTTAATAGGCCGCGCGCTGCCAGGCCGGTTCGCCCAGCACCCAGGTGGCGGCAACACAGCGGTCGTCCCCCAGCGTCATCAGCACGAAGAGCCGCTCGGCGAGGCTGTCGGCATGCGCCGTGCGGCGGGCCAGTAGCGGGCTGGCGGCCGGATCCAGCACCACGAAGTCGGCCTCCTTGCCGGGCAGGAAGTTGCCGATTTCGCCGTCGAGGTAAAGGCTGCGGGCGCCACCGAGGGTGGCGAGGTAGAAGGCGCGCTCCGCCGACAGGCTGCTGCCGCGCAGCTGCTGCACCTTGTAGGCCTCGCCCAGGGTCTGGAGCATGGAAAAGCTGGTGCCGCCGCCGACGTCGGTGCCGAGGCCGACGCGCATGCCCAGCGCGTGGGCGCGGTCAAGGTCGAACAGGCCGGAGCCGAGGAAGAGGTTGGAGGTGGGACAGAAGCTGGCGGCGGCGCCGGTGGCGGCCATGCGGTCGCGGTCGTCGTCGTCCAGCCAGATGCAGTGGGCATAGACGCTGCGCTCGCCGAGCTGGCCGTAGCGGTCGTACACATCCAGGTAGCTGCGCGCCTCCGGGTAGAGCTCGGCCACCCAGGCCACCTCGCCCTGGTTCTCGGCGACGTGGGATTGCAGGTAGACGCCGGGATGCTCCGCGTACAGCCGGCCGGCCAGCGCCATCTGCTCCGGCGTGGAGGTGGGAGCGAAGCGCGGGGTGACGGCGTAGCGCAGGCGATCCACGCCGTGCCAGCGGCGGATCAGCGCGGTGGAGTCGAGGTAGCCCTGCTCGGCGGTGTCGCGCAGGTAGTCCGGGCAGTTGCGGTCCATCAGCACCTTGCCGGCGATGAGGCGCATGCGCCGCGCCCGGGCGGCGCCGAACAGTGCGTCCACCGACCCCGGATGCACGGTGGCGAAGGCCATTGCGGTGGTGGTGCCGTTGCGCAACAGCTCGTCGCAGAAGAAGGCGGCCACCTCGCCCGCGTAGGCCGGATCGGCGAAGCGTGCTTCGGTGGGAAAGGTGTAGCGCTCCAGCCAGGCGAGCAACTGCTCGCCGTAGCTGGCGATCATGTCGGTCTGGGCGTAGTGGACATGGGTATCGACGAAGCCGGGCAGGATCAGCTTGCCGCGCAGGTCTTCCACCGGCGTGCCGGCTGCCAGCTGCGGCAGCAGTTCCGCCGCCGGGCCGGCGGCCTCGACGCGGCCGTCGCGGACCAGGAGCAGGCCGTCCGGGAAGTGGGCCAGCGCTGCCGCGCCGGCATCGGCGGGGTCCGCGAGGAAATGGACGACTTCACCGCGAACGGCGCGCAGGGGCTGGGTCATGATGGCGAGGGCTGATTGTTAACAATCTGGAATATAGGTTGCTGACAATCGGCCCGCAAGCGCGCGGGCAGCCGGTCCCGATGGCCGGAGCGCATCGCCAGCCCGCCCAGCCTACACGGTGAAGCGGGCTACCGCAGCGCTCATTTCCCGCGCCATCGCTTCCAGGTCGCTCACCGCGGTGGCGGTGCGGCCGACCGCCTCGGCGCTCTCGTCGCTGGAGCGGGCGATGGTCTCCACCTGGCTGGCAATGGTGTCGCTGGCAGCGGCCTGCTGGCGCAGCGCGGTAGCAATCTCGGCGCTCACCTCCGCCACCTGGCCGGCACCGTCGCGGATGCGCACGATGGCACCGCCGGCTTCCTGCGCCAGCTCGGCGTCCTGGTTCACCTCGGCGACCATGCGGCGCATGTCCGCCACCGCCACCCGGGCGCTGGTCTGGATCTCGCCAATCTGGGTGCCGATCTCCTGGGTGGCGCCGGAGGTGCGCTCGGCCAGCTTGCGCACTTCGTCGGCCACGACGGCGAAGCCCCGGCCCTGTTCGCCGGCGCGGGCGGCCTCGATGGCGGCGTTCAGCGCCAGCAGATTGGTCTGGTCCGCCACCTCGCGGATGACCTTGACGATGTCGCTGATGCGGTCCGACTGCTCGCCCAGCATCTCCACCTTGGTCGCCGCCTCGCGCACGGTGGCGGCGGTGGCCACCATGCCGGCGGAGGTGCGTTCGATCACGCCGCCGCCTTCCTCCGCCAGCCGCGCCGATTCCTCGGTGATGGCCTGGGTGCGCTCGGCGTTCTCGCGCACATGGTTGATGCTGACGGTAAGTTCTTCGATGGAGCTGGCGACGGTGGCGGTGGAGCTGTTGAGCACGCCAGCGCTCTGGTTGATACGCCCCATGGCGCTGCCGACCTCGGCGGAGGCGCTGCCGATGCGGTTGGCGTGGGTATTGAGGCTGGCCACCAGCTGCTGGAATTCCGCCAGCATGCGGTTGAGGGATTCGCCGGTGCGGGCGATCTCGTCGCTGCCCTGCACCTGCACCCGGGTGCGCAGATCCCAGTCGCGGCTGATCCGGCCTATGGTCAGCTGCAGCTCGTTCACCGAGCCGCTCACCCGGCGCACGATCAGCACCGCCAGCGCCGCCACGATGATGACGATGACGCCGATGAAGGCCGCAAGGATGTTGCGCACGCTGGTGTACTCGGCGGCGGATTCGGCGATGCTGCGCTGCAGTTCGCTGCTTTGCTCGTCGCGCAGCCTCTGCACCAGCTTCTCCAGACTGTCGTTGAAGGCGCTGTCGTAGCCGCTGGTGGACGCATCCACCACCTTGCCGGATTCCGGCTCGTTCACCATGAACTCGTTCAGCGCCAGGCGGTAGCGCTCGCCCAGGGCGGCGTGCTCCTGCAGCAGGGTGTCCAGCTGGGCGGTGTCGCGGTCGGCGCTGTAGAAGTTGCCGATGAGCACGCCAAGGCGGTCGCGTACCTCCGCCTCGCGGTCGGCGAAGCCTTTCAGGTGGCGGCCGAAGGCCAGGGCGTCATTACCGCGCAGCAGCAGGTTCTTCCACTCCAGCACCTGGCCCTGAAAAGCTTCCAGGGCGGAAGTGGCGGTGAGCATGTCGGTGGAACCCTGCTGCACGGTGACGAAGCTGCCCTCCAGCCGCTGGTTGAAAGCCGCCAGCTGGAGCAAGGCGAAGGCGCCCACCAGCAGCAGGCCGGCGCAGGCCAGGGAGCCGAGGGCGATGAGGCGGGAATTGACTGAACTGAACATGGGCCTCTCTGAAAGTCTTCCAGGAATATTTGTACCAACGCCTAACGGCGCGCCGGGCTGCGACTTTAGTCTTAGGTGCAAAGGCGGGAAGCGGCGCGCGAAAAGGTTTGCCAAGCTTACGGGATGCACTCGATATTACGAATAATTCTTATTAAAAAAGCGGTCGTTCCGCGTCCAGGACAGACCGTGACCGTTTCCGACCCCGCCATTCCCCGCCAGGTTGCACAGCTCTATACCGGCCATCACCGCCTGGCTCTTCTCCTGGCTGCGCAGCCGCCCGGATTGCCAGGAGCAGGTGGCGGACCTCACCCACGAGACCTTCTGCGCGTCCTCAGCACCGGCGCCGGCGCCATCCGGCTGCGCGAGCCCCGCGCCTGCCTGGCCACCATCGCCCGCGGCCGGGCGGTGGACCTATGGCCGCGGCGCGACCTGGAGCGCGCCTACCGGGAGGCGCTGCAGCGGGGCCTTCAGGCTGCAGGGCAGCGTCCGCAGCGACCGCAACGCCCATCTACAGGATCTGCTGCATCTGCCGGACGGCCGCAGCCGCCTCCTGCTGGCCGTATCGACTGGAGTCCTTGCTACGGCCTGGTGGATCTCGGCCTGTACTGGGACACAGGCCTCCCCGGCGGGCAAGCGCTCAGGCTGGCGCTGAATGAAGACCTATTACGACCGCAGCCGTTTTGCCGCTGGAAACACTTGCTCTGGGGCAACGAACGGCGGGCGGCGCTGAACGCGCCGCTCCGCTTCTGAGACGCGGAAATGGCGCTGAAGCCCAATACCGGCACGGATTTGCTGCGATGCAAAGAAACGCTGTACAGCGCACCTACAATGGGATACAAGCTGACAATGATTCGCATTTAGTATCCGCCCAACCGGCCGGCTCCTTGTCACGCCGGCGGGTCGGACGCAAGGAGCAGAGGGCTGCCGGAGGCCCGTTTCAGGAATGGAAAGCGCGGCGTTCCGCGCTTGCCTTCATTCAGGACCAAACAAGAACATGAGTACTTCCACTCACTTTGTCTTTTTCGCCGACCACCGGCCATGGCTGAACGTCAGCCTGCGCTCGGTCATGGCGCTCTTCGGCGGCTACGGCCTCGCCTCGATGGTCGCCGCCACCCTGGCCGTCGGCCTGCCGCTGCCGCGCCCGGACGCGGTGATGACCGCCATCATGCTGGCCTTCCTGGTGCACATGCTTGCCGCCCTGTGGGTGTTCGGTGCGGCAACCCTCACCCGGGCCGCCGCCGGCCTCGCCATGCCGGCCGCATTGCTTGGCCTGTGGTTGTGGCTGCTGCCGGTGGGAGCTACGGCATGAGGTTCGACAAACCCCGTCATTTCCGCCAGTCGATGTCCTGGCTCCACACCTGGGCCGGGCTGGTGCTGGGCTGGCTGCTGTTCGCGGTGTTCGTCACCGGCACGCTGGCCTTCTTCCGCAACGAGATCACCACCTGGATGCAGCCTGAGCTGCACAGCGCCCGCGACGACGGCCACGGCCTGGAACGCGCGGTCGCGGTGCTGGAGCGCAAGGCGCCGGACGCCCAGCAGTGGAGCATCAACCTGCAGGGGCCGCGCAGCCCGGTGATGAACCTGAGCTGGCGCGAAGCGCCGGCCGCGGGCGAACGCCGCAGCGCCGGCCGCCGGGGCGAAGAGGGCGGCGATGCGGATTCCGGGCTGGAGCCGCCTGGCGGCCCAGCCGGCCGCGGCGAGGGTCATCGGGCCCAGGACATGCAGCGCGAAGGGCGCGGCGATCGGCCGGAAGGCGCCCGTGCTGAAGGCATGCAGCGCGAGGGGCGTGGAGCAGGCGGCCGTGCAGAAGGCGGCCGGGGCGAGGGCATGCAGCGTGAAGGCATGCGCGCTGACAACGCTCCTCGCCAGGAAGCCCACACTGGCGGCGAACGTGGCCCGGGCAGCGCACGGCCGCAACGCGGCGGCGAAGGCCGGGAAATGGCGATGGCCGCGCCCCAGGCTGAACCGGCCCAGGCTGAGGCCCGCCAGCAAGGCGGCCAGCAGGCGCAGAACCGCCTGATCATGGACCCCGCCACCGGCGAGATCCTGCAGCCGCGCCAGACCGCCGGCGGCAACTTCCTCTACCGTTTCCACTTCGAGCTGTACGGCATGGACCGGCTGACCGGCCGCTGGATCGTCGGCATCGCCACCATGTTCATGTTTGTCGCCATCATCAGCGGCGTCATCGTGCACCGGAACATCTTCAAGGACTTCTTCACCTTCCGGCCGGGCAAGGGCAAGCGTTCCTGGCTGGATGCGCACAACGCCACCGGCGTGCTGGCCTTGCCCTTCCACGTTGTCATCACCTTCTCCGGTCTGCTGCTGCTGGGCTTCCAGCTGATGCCCGCGGCGGTGCTCACCGCCTACGACGGCGACACCCGGGCGATGGCGCAGGAGATGCGCGGCCGCGGTAACGCCAACGCGCCGCTGCCCAGGCCCAGCGGCGAGAAGGCCGCGCTGACGCCGCTGGCGCCGCTGGTGGCCGAAGCCGAGCGGGAATGGCCGATGCAGGGCGTGGGCGCCATCACCATCACCAACCCGGGCGACGCCCGCGCCACCATCGAAATCCGCCAGGCGCGCACCGAAGGCTTGAGCAGCCGCGGCGCCGCCCGCCGCATGGTGTTCGACGGCGTCACCGGCGAGGTGCTGGAGCGCCCGCCGGTGGCTGAAAGCTCGGCGGCGTCCTCCGCCTGGAACCTGATGACGGCGCTGCACATGGGCCGCTTCGCTTCCTCGCTGCCGCGCTGGCTGCTGTTCGCCTCCGGTGTGCTCGGTTCGCTGATGGTCGCCAGCGGCCTGGCGATGTGGGTGATCGCCCGCCAGAAGGATAGGGAGGCGCTGGGCCGCACGCCGCGCGGCCATCGCCTGGTCGAGGTGCTGAACGTGGCGGCGGTGTCCGGCCTGCTGATCGCGATCGCCGCCTACTTCTGGGGCAATCGCCTGCTGCCGGCCGATCTGGCCGAGCGCAATCTTTGGGAGATCCGGGTGTTCTTCTCCGTCTGGGCGCTGGCCGCGCTGCATGCCATCGTCCGCAAGTACAAGGCCGCCTGGGTGGAACAGCTGACCCTGGCCGGTGTGCTGGCCATGCTGCTGCCGGTGCTGAACGGCGCCAGCGGCGGTGTGCACCTGGGCCACAGCCTGGGCGCCGGCCAGCTGCAGGTCGCCTGCTTCGACGCCTGCGCGCTGGTGCTGGGCGCGCTGCTGATGTTTGCCGCGCGCAAGGTCAGCCTGCATGTGCCGCGCGCCAAACCGGGCACCAAGTCCAGGCCGGCGGGCGCGTCCAAGGCGAAGAAGGCGGAAGCGGTGGATGAGCTGGCCGCCGGCCTGCCGGTTGCCCTGAAGACGGAGGAAGCATGATGGACTTCCTCGTATTCGCCATGGCGCTGGCCGGTTTCAACGCCCTGTGCGTGAGCATGGAGCGCCACGCCAAACAGGTGGTCGGCCATGCGCCGGACGAAACCAAGCGCCGTGGCTTCAGCGCGCTGGGCTGGGCGTTGCTGGCGCTGGCGCTGGCGCTGGCGGTGTACTACCACGGCGCCTCCATCGGCACCGCGGTATGGTTCGGCCTGATGACGGTCGCCGCCTTCATCGTCGGCCTGCTGCTCAGCTACCGCCCACGGCCGCTGCTGGGCCTGGGCGGCGCGGCGCTGGCAGTGGCCTTGCTGCTGCTCGTGTGAAGGAAAAGGCTCGTCAGGGAAGCTTGCCGCTGCTGAGCTGACTGCTGGATGGAAAAAGGGCCGCGTTTGCGGCCCTTTGCTTTTTCCTGGCAACGCCGACGCAATCAGGCATCCGGCCGATACGGTTTGCCCAGCGACAGCGGCGAATTCAACCGTATCGTCGCCGGATTGCGCGAGATCGCCACCAGCACCACGATGGTCGCCAGATAGGGCAGTGAGGACAGGAACTGGGAGGGGAAGTCGATCTGCAGCCCGGCACCCTGGACGAAGAGCTGCGACACCATGACGCCGCCGAACAGGTAGGCGCCCAGCATCACCCGCAGCGGCCGCCAGGTGGCGAACACCACCAGCGCCAGCGCGATCCAGCCGCGGCCGGCGACCATGCCTTCCACCCACATCGGCGTGTAGAACACCGACAGGAAGGCGCCGCCGACGCCGGCCATGGCGCCGCCGAAGGCCACTGCCAGGTAGCGGATCAGTACGACCGGATGGCCGATGGCGTGCGCTGCCGCCGGCGACTCGCCCACTGCCCGCAGCACCAGCCCGGCGCGGCTGCGGTAGAGGAAGTACAGCACCGCCCAGAACAGCGCCCAGGAGGCGTAGACCAGCGCCTGCTGGTTGTAGAGCGCCTCCCCCAGCAGCGGGATGTCGGCGATGAAGGGCAGGCGGATCGGCGGCACCGCCGGCAGCGCCAGCGATTCGTAGGGCTTGCCGACGAAGGCGGCGAGGCCGACGCCGCAGATGGCCAGCGCAAGCCCGGAAGCCACCTGGTTGGCCTGCAGGGTGATGGCGAGGAAGCCGAACACCAGCGCCATCGCCGCGCCGGCGACCAGCCCGGCGAGCACGCCCAGCCAGGGGCTGCCGCTGTGATGGGCGGTGGCGAAGGCGGCCACCGCGCCCACCGCCATCATGCCTTCGGCGCCGAGGTTGAGGACGCCGGCGCGTTCGTTCACCAGCAAGCCCAGCGCGGTCAGGATCAGCGGCGTGCCGGCCACCACGGTGGCGAACAGTACGGCAGTGAAGAGATTGCCTTCCATGCGGTTCCCGGTAGGAGTCTGTGGTTGCGAGAGGTGGAGGTTCAGGCGCCCGCGGCTTCGCTGCCGAAGCGCAGCCGGTAGCGGATGAACACGTCGGCGCCCAGCAGGAAGAACAGCAGCAGACCCTGGAACACCAGGGCGATGGAGTTGGGCAGGTTCATGTACTGCTGCACCTGCTCGCCGCCGATGTAGAGCAGCGCCATCAGCAGGCTGGCGAGGA
The DNA here is from genome assembly GCF_004361735.1 of Azoarcus indigens. GTDB lineage: Bacteria > Pseudomonadota > Gammaproteobacteria > Burkholderiales > Rhodocyclaceae > Azoarcus > Azoarcus indigens. Next base: position 124,845 of record NZ_SNVV01000002.1, read on the forward strand.
AGATGCCCAGCGGGTGCAGGCGGCCGACGAAGGCGACGATGATGGCGGCGAAGCCATAGCCCAGGCTGAGCTTGTCGGTGAGCTGGCCCATCGGCCCGGCGACCTCGGCCATGCCGGCAAGGCCGGCTGCGGCGCCGCCGCACAGCAGGCCGGTCCAGATCGTGCGGCGGGCGGAGAAGCCGGCGTAGCGGGCAGCGTCCGGCGCTTCGCCCGCCACCCGCATGCGGAAGCCGGCGTGGCTGCGGTACATGAACACATAAGCGGCCACCAGCGCTGCCAGCGCGAACAGCAGGCCCAGGTGCAGCCGGGTGCCGTCCACCAGCACCGGCAGCAGGGCGGCGTCGGCGAACATCACCGTCTGCGGGAAGTTGAAGCCCTGCGGGTCCTTCCACGGCCCGAACACCAGCCAGGAGACCAGCAGCTGGGCGACATATACCAGCATCAGCGACACCAGGATCTCGTTGGCGTTGAAGCGGGTCTTGAGCCAGGCGGGGATGGCCGCCCAGGCCGCGCCGGCCAGTGCGCCGCCCAGCAGCATGCCGGGCAGCACCAGCGCGCTCTCGCTTTCCCCCGCCCACAGGGCGATGCCGGTGGCGCCGACTGCGCCCAGCATGAACTGGCCTTCGGCGCCGATGTTCCAGATGTTGGCGCGGAAGCCGATGGCCAGCCCGGTGGCGCACAGCATCAGCGGCGTGGCCTTGAGCAGCAGCTCCGAGAGGCCGTAGAGATCCTTCAGCGGGGCGATGAGGAAGAGCCGCAGCCCTTCCGCCGGATCCTTGCCGAGCAGGGCGAAGAGCACGCCGCCGGCCGCCAGGGTGAGCACCGCCGCCAGCAGCGGCGACAGCCAGGTCATCAGGCGCGAGGCCTGCGGGCGGGCTTCCAGCCTAAGCATGGGCGGCCTCCCCGGCGGTATTCGGCGCACTGGTTCCGGCGCCCGGCCACAGCCCGCTCATCCACAGCCCGATCTCTTCCATGCTGGCCTCGCCGATGTCGCGCGGCGGCGACAGCCGGCCCTGGGCGATGACGGCGATGCGGTCGCAGATCTCGAACAACTCGTCCAGCTCCTCGGAAATCACCAGCACCGCGCAGCCGCGGTTGCGCAGGTCGATGATGGCCTGGCGGATGAAGGCGGCGGCGCCCACGTCCACGCCCCAGGTGGGCTGGGCCGCCACCAGCAGCTTCGGCGCCTGCAGGATCTCCCGGCCCATGATGAATTTCTGCAGATTGCCGCCGGACAGCGACTGCGCCGCCGCGTCCGCGCCGCCGCCGCGCACGTCGAAGGTGGCGATGCAGCGCTCGGCGAAGGCGCGCGCCTTGCCGCGGGCGAGGAAGCCGGCGCGCACCAGGCCCTGGCCGCGGGCGGCGGTGAGCAGGCCGTTGTCCACCAGCGGCAGCGCCGGTACCGCGCCGCGGCCCAGGCGTTCCTCCGGCACGAAGCACAGGCCCAGCCGGCGGCGCGCGCCGGCGGACAGGCGGCCGGCCTCGGCGCCGCAGATCTGCACCGGATGCTTTTCCGCCAGCCGCTCCTCGCCGGAGATGGCGCGCAGCAACTCCTGCTGGCCATTGCCGGAGACGCCGGCGATGCCGACGATTTCGCCGGCGCGCACCTCCAGGTGGAGGTCGCGCAGGTCCACGCCGTAGGGGTCGTCGCTGGCGTGGGAGAGGCCGGCCAGGCGCAGGCGTATCTCGCCGCCGCCCTGGGCGGGGCCGTGTTCGCAGTGGGGCAGGTCCTTGCCTATCATCATCCGCGCCATCGAGGCCGGGGTTTCCTCCGCCGGCCGGCAGTGGCCGCTGACGCGGCCGCCGCGCAGCACGGTGGCGCTGTGGCAGAGGGCGCGGATCTCGTCCAGCTTGTGGCTGATGTAGAGGATGGAACAGCCCTCGGCGGCGAGCCGGCGCAGGGTCTCGAACAGCTTCTCCACCGCCTGCGGCGTCAGTACCGAGGTGGGTTCATCCATGATCAGCAGGCGCGGCTGCTGCAGCAGGCAGCGCACGATCTCCACCCGCTGGCGCTCGCCCACCGACAGCGCATGCACCGTGCGCCGCGGGTCCACCGGCAGGCCGTAGCGGGCGGAGACTTCCTCGATGCGGCGGGAGAGCTCGCGCAGCTCCGGCCGGCCGGGCAGGGCGAGGGCGACGTTCTCCGCCACCGTCAGCGTCTCGAACAGGGAGAAGTGCTGGAACACCATGCCGATGCCGAGTTCGCGCGCATGGGCGGGGTCGCGCACCGTCACCGCTTGGCCTTCCCAGCGGATTTCGCCCGCGCTGGGGCGGGTGACGCCGTAGATGATCTTCATCAGCGTCGATTTGCCGGCGCCGTTCTCGCCCAGCACCGCATGAATTTCGCCGGGGGCGACGGCGAGGTCTATGCCGTCGTTGGCGACCACGCCAGGATAGACCTTGCGGATGCCGTGCAGGGCCAGCCGGGCGGTGGGCGGCAGGCTGCTAGTCGTCATGGATTGTTGTGCTCCGGAGGGCCGACAGGGGAAACGAACGGGCGCGGCCGGGCGGCGGAACTGCGGCGGCCAGCGTCCGAGGGCGACAAGTCTAGGCGACCCGGCGGGTCTTGTGGGTGGCGCTGCTGGCCTGGCGGCGCAGGGCCAGCAACTGGGCGGCGACGGCGATCGCGATTACCTCCGGCTCCTTGCCGCCGACGCCGGGCGCACCCACCGGGCAAACCAGGCGGGCGAGCTGGGCCTCGCTGCTGCCGCCGGCACGCAGCCGGGCTTCGAAGCGGGCGCGCTTGGCGGCCGAGCCGATGAGGCCGAGGAAGCGGAAGTCGCCACGCGCGAGCCAGGCGCGCACCAGCTCCAGGTCCAGGGCATGGCTGTGGGTCATGATCAGCACTGCGCTGTCCGGCGGCAGGGCAGCGACCTCGGCCAGCGGGTCGTCGCTGAGGAGGCGGCGGGTGTTGGCTGGCAGCGCGGGCAGGAATTCGTCTTCGCGCGGGTCTATCCAGCTCACCTGCAGCGGCAGCGGCGCCAGCACCTGCACCAGCGCGCGGCCGACGTGGCCGGCGCCGAACAGGGCGAGGTGCAGCTCCGGTGGGCGGAAGCGTTCCAGCAGCAGCGCCGGGCCGATGTCGGCCAGCAGGGCCTGGTCGCCAGATCGTTGGGGCAGGGCCTGCAGCAACGGCTGGAGCTCGGCGCGCTGGTCGGCGGCGCTGGCGGGCAGGACTTCCACCTGGCGGCGGTCCAGCGCGCTCAGGCGCAGCCAGGGGACGTCGGCGGCGGCCAGGTTGTTGGCTTCGGCGACCCAGCCGAGGTCGGCCGGCGTCACCGTCTCGAAGCTGAGCCAGACCACGCCGCCGCAGCACTGGCCGACGCGGGCGCCGAGCGGAAAGCGCTCCAGCCGTGGCGCCTGCGGCGCGGCGGCGAGCTGTGCGCGGGCGATCTCCCGCGCCCGCAGCTCCAGGTGGCCGCCGCCTATGGTGCCGAGGGCGAAATCGCGGCCGACCAGCATGTGGGCGCCGGGCTCGCGCGGGGTGGAGCCCTGACAGCGGGCGACGCCCAGCCACACCAGGCTTTCGCCGGCGCGCAGACGGGCCTGGAGTTCGGCGAGCAGCAGGCGGTTGTTCATGCCGTGGCCCCCGCAGGCGGCTCCACGTCGCGCTGCCGCGCTTCGGTGAGGCTGCGCAGGATCTCCTCCGGCGTGGCCGGCGCGTTCAGCTGCGGGGTGACGCGGTAGTCGGCCGCGGCGGCGACCGCGTCCTTGATCGCATGCCACACCGACAGCGCCAGCATGAAGGGCGGTTCGCCCACCGCCTTGGAGCGGAAAATGGAATCCTCGGCGTTGAAGCCGCGTTCCCACAGGCGGACGTTGAAGATCTCCGGCACGTCCGACACCGCCGGAATCTTGTAGGTGGAGGGCGCGTGGGTGGTGAGGCGGCCGTCGGCGCTCCAGCACAGCTCTTCGCTGGTCAGCCAGCCCATGCCCTGGATGAAGCCGCCTTCGACCTGGCCGAGGTCTATCGCCGGATTCAGCGAGCGGCCGACGTCATGCAGGATGTCGGTGCGCAGCACCCTGGATTCGCCGGTGAGGGTGTCGATGGCGACCTCGGAGCAGGCGACGCCGTAGGCGTAGTAATAGAAGGGCCGGCCGGACAGGGTTTCGCGGTCGTAGGCGATCTTGGGCGTGCGGTAGTAGCCGGTGGCCGACAGCGAGATGCGCCCCATCCAGGCCTGCTTGGCGAGCTCGGCGAAGGAGAGGCTGAGCGGAGCGCCGGGTTTTCCGGTGGCAGTGCCGTTGCCGTTACCTGCGTTACCGATGTGCACCCGGTTGGCGCGGAATACCACTTGGTCCTCGCGCACGCCGTAGCGGGCGGCGGCGAATTCGGTGAGCCGCGCCTTGATCTTGCGTGCTGCCTGCTGCGCCGCCTTGCCGTTGAGGTCGGCGCCGCTGGAGGCGGCGGTGGCGGAGGCGTTGGGCACCTTGGAAGTGTCGGAGGCGGTGACGCGGATGTGGGAGACATCGATCTGCAGTTCCTCCGCCACTACCTGCGCCACCTTGGTGAACAAGCCCTGGCCCATCTCGGTGCCGCCGTGGTTGAGCAGCACGGTGCCGTCGGTATAGACGTGGAGCAGGGCGCCGGCCTGGTTGAGGTGGGTGGCGGTGAAGGAGATGCCGAACTTGACCGGCGTGAGCGCGATGCCGCGCTTGATCACCGGGCTGGCGGCGTTCCAGGCGCGCAGCGCGGCGCGGCGGGCGGCGTAGTCGCAGTCCGCCTCCAGCTCGGCCGTGAGCTCGGCGATCACGTTGTCCTCGACCTTCTGGCCGTAGGGCGTGAGGTCGCGCTCGCCGAGGCCGTAGTAGTTGCGCTTGCGTACCGCGAGCGGGTCGAGGTCCAGGTGGCGGGCGACCGCATCGATGACTTCCTCGATGCCGAACAGGCCCTGCGGGCCGCCGAAGCCGCGGAAGGCGGTGTTGGAGACGGTGTGGGTCTTGCAGCGGTGGGAAAGGATGTCGACATGCTCCAGGTAGTAGGCATTGTCGGCATGGAACATGGCGCGGTCGGCGATGGCGCCGGTGAGGTCGGCGGAATAGCCGGCGCGGGTGGCCTGCATGAAGCGCACCGCGAGCAGGCGGCCGTCGTCGTCGAAGCCGGCTTCCCAATCGATGCGGAAATCGTGGCGCTTGCCCGTGAGCACCATGTCGTCGTCGCGGTCCAGCCGCAGCTTCACCGGCCGGCCGGTGAGGCGGGCGCCGATGGCGGCAATGGCGGCGATCTGTCCCGGCTGGCTCTCCTTGCCGCCGAAGCCGCCGCCCATGCGCCGGCATTCCACCACCACGTCCTTGGCATCCACGCCCAGCGCATGGGCGACCTGTAGCTGCACCTCGCCCGGATGCTGGCTGGAGGAATGGACGCGGGTGGTGCCGTCCTCCTGCGGGATGGCGTAGGCGATATGGGTTTCCAGGTAGAAGTGGTCCTGCCCACCGTGGCGCACGCTGCCGGCCAGCCGGTGCGGCGCGGCAGCGAGGGCGGCCTCCGGCTCGCCGCGGCGCAGCTGGGCGTCCGGCAGCACCCGGCTGCCGGCGGCCAGCGCCTGGTCCACGTCCAGCAGGGCTGGCAGCGCTTCGTAGTCCACCTCGGCGAGGCGGGCGGCGTGGCGGGCGGCGCGCATGTCTTCCGCCAGCACCGCGAACAGGGCCTGGCCGTGGAATTGGACTTCGTCGCTGGCGAAGATGGGATCGTCATGCACCACCGGGCCGAAGTCGTTCAGCCCCGGCACGCTGGCGGCGTCCAGCACCGCCACCACGCCGGGCGCGGCGCGCACCGCGGCGAGGTCGATGCGGCGGATGCGGGCGTGGGCAGCGCTGGCAAGGCCGATGGCCGCGTGCAGGGTGCCGCGCAGTTCCGGCTGGTCGTCGATGTAGGCGGCGCCGCCGGTGACGTGCAGCACGGCGGATTCATGGGCAAGGCCGCTGCCGACCGCACCCTGCACCGCCGGCACGGCGGCGCGGTCCGCGGGAATGGCGAGATCTACCGCTTCAGACGGCTGCACGGCGGCTCTCCTCGTCGTGGATGCGGGTGGGGAACTGGCCTTGCAGTTCGAGCTGCAGCCGGGTCAGCAGGTTCTGGGCGACCTGCAGGCGATAGCCGGCGGTGGCGCGCATGTCGGACAGGGGCTGGAAGTCGTTCGCCAGCGCGGCGCGGGCCCCGGCCACGGTGGCGGCATCCAGCGCCCGGCCGCGCAGCGCGGCTTCGGCGCCGGCGGCGCGCCTGGGGATGCCGGCCATGCCGCCGTAGGCCAGCCGGGCGTCGGCGACGATGCCGTCCTCCAGCCGCAGGGCGAAGCCGGCGAATACGGCCGAGATGTCCTGGTCGTGGCGCTTGGCGATCTTCCAGGCACGGAAGACGAAGCCGGGCTGCGCCGGCCGGCGCGGAATGCGCACCGCCTGCACGAACTCGCCGGCGGCGAGGTCCTTCTTGCGGTAGTCGAGGTAGAGCGCTTCCAGCGGCAGGCTGCGCAACTGCTCGCCCCGGCGCAGCACCACCTCGGCGCCGACCGCGATCAGCGCCGGCATGGAATCGCCAATGGGGCTGCCGTTGGCGACGTTGCCGCACAGGGTGCCGCTATTGCGGATGGGGCGGGAGGCGAAGCGGCGGTACAGCTCGGTGGCTTCCGGATATTCCCGCAGCAGGGCGGCGAAGGCGGCCTCCAGGCTGACGGCGGCACCGATCTCCAGCCAGGTGCCGCGCGCGTCCTGGTATTCGCCAACGTGGGCGAATTCCCGTACCGCGCCGGTATGCAGCAGCAGCGGCAGCGGCTTCAGCTGCTTGGTTACCCACAGGCCGACGTCGGTGCCGCCGGCGAGTATCGTGGCGTGCGGCGCCTCCGCATATTGGCGGGCGAAGTCGGCGGCGCTGCGTGGCGCCAGGTAGTGGCCGGCCGGGTGGTCGATCCGCAGCGCTGCGCCATCGTCCAGCGCGGCGAGGCGGGCGAGCAGATCGGCTTCCGCCGCCGGGTCGTCGCGCCAGGCCGGCGGTGGCAGATGCGTGGATTGCGGCGCCGGCAGCGCGTACATTTGCCGGCCCGCCGCCAGGATGGGACGGTAGCCGGTGCAGCGGCAAAGGTTGCCCGAAAGGGCGTCGGCCAGGGCGCTATCGTCCGGTTGGGCCTGCGTCTGGTAAAGGCCGAACAGGGACATGACGAAGCCCGGCGTGCAGAAGCCGCACTGGGAGCCGTGGCAGTCCACCATGGCGCGCTGGGCGGGATGCAGCGCGCCGTCTGCCGCGCGCAGGCTCTCCACGGTGAATAGCGCCTTGCCATGCACTGTGGGCAGGAAGCGGATGCAGGCATTGATCGCCTGCCAGCGCAGCCGCCCTTCGTGCGCGTCGGCCAGCACAACGGTACAGGCGCCGCAATCGCCCTCGGCGCAGCCTTCCTTGGTGCCGCTGCGGCCGGCGTGTTCCCGCAGCCAGTCCAGCAGCGTGGTGGTGGGTGGCAGGCCGGTGACCTGGACCTCGCGGCCATCGAGCAGGAAGCGGATGGTCTGGCTCATCGCGGGTAGCTCCAGCGCAGGGTGCAGTAGAGAAAACCTGCGGTGCGGGCGGGATGTGGGCTCATGGGAAGAGAGGCGCGTTCGAACGTTTTTCAATTTGGCGGGGGCGGACAATATTGTCAACAATCTAGGTGGCCGCAATCGACTGATATTTCGAAAGATTTATACGCCGTATTGGTGCGTTGTCCGGGATCGATGCACCAACAGCGGGCGAGGCGTGAGGCGCGGGCTGGGGGCGGACGAGATGGCCTAAAGTGTGAGGCCCAATTGTTGACAATGCCCCACCCGACTTCCAAACTCCGCCATCCCTTTTCGAGCATGCCGAATTGGACGCCTCTTCCCTGAAATCCCCGCCCCAAGACGCCAGCGTCGAGTCCCTGGTCCTCGGCAAGACGCCGCGTGCCGGCAGCCAGGATGCGGAACGGATGTTCGACACCCTGCGTAACGCGGTGCTGGACCAGCGTCTGCCACCGGGCATGCAGTTGAAGGAACAGGCCCTGGCGGATGCCTTCAAGGTGAACCGCGCCTTGGTGCGGGCAGTGCTGGCGCGGCTGGAGAGTGCGCGGCTGGTGGAGCACAGGCCGAACCGCGGCGTGTTCGTGGCGACGCCGACGGTTGCCGAGGCGCGCGACATCTTCGCCGCGCGCCGCGTCATCGAGGCGGCGCTGGTGCGCACGCTGACCGCGGTGGCCATGCCTGCCGGCCTGGCGGAGATGCAGGCGCTGGTGGAGCGCGAGCAGGCTGCCTATCGCAGTGGCGACATGCGTGCCGGGCTGCGGCTGTCGGTGGAGTTCCATCGCCTGCTGGCGCGGCTTGCCGGCAATTCGGTGCTGGCCAATTTTCTGGAAGAGTTGGTGGCGCGCACACCGTTGGTGGTGCTGTCCTACAAGGGCAGTGATACGCCGTCCTGCGCGCTGGACGAGCATTCCGCCATCATCGAAGCGATTGCGGTCGGCGATGCGGAACGGGCGGTGACGCTGATGAACGCCCATCTGAACCATCTGGAAGCCAAGCTGGAGAGCGGCTTCCGCGCGGCCAGCGGCGAGGCCGACATCGCTGCGATGCTCGGACTGGCGCCGGCGCGCTGAGCCCGGCGGTGCGGCACTCCCGGCTCAGGGCAGGCGCAGGCGGCTCTGGCGCGGGATGTGGCGGGTGAGGAAGTCCATCTGGTCCGCCAGGATGCTGCGGTTGCAGAGGATCAAGTATTCCGCCTTGTTCGGCACGTAGGGCGCATACAGCAGCGCCATGCGCGCCTGCTCCGGCGTGCGCCCGCTCTTGCGCTGGTTGCAGGGACGGCAGGCGGTGACCACGTTCATCCAGATGTCCCGTCCGCCCTGGGAGACCGGCGCCACATGGTCGCGGGTGAGCTGGCTGCCGGGCAGGCGGTGGCCGCAATAGGCGCAGAGGTGGCGGTCGCGGCGAAACAGTTCCCGGTTGTTCAAGGGCGGCACCTGGGTCAGGGCGCCAGGGCGCAATAGACGGCCCTTGATGGCGATGATGCTCTGGGTGGTGATTTCGGAGCGCTCGCCGGTGGCCCGGGAGATGCCGCCGAGGAAGTGGAATTCGCGCTCGCCCAGGCTCCAGGCGACCATGCCTCGAGCATGGTAGTGGCAGGCGGCCTGCCAGGAGATCCAGCGGTGTGGTGTGCCGTTGGCGTCCAGCGAGAGTATCCACGGATGGTGCCCCTCGTCGTGCCGGTGCAGCACTTCGGGTTCCATGAGCGTCATCGGGCTTTCGATCAGCACGCTTCCTCCATCACGGTGGTGCGCGCCCTGGGCCCGGTTTCTTCGTGCTGCGGCACGCGTTCTTGAATCAGAACAGACTTTCACCGGCGCGCGCAAGTGCCGCCGCCCTGCCTGAAGCCGGGACAGGATCGGATTGGTGCTGCAGCACTCAGGGCAGCGGCATGTCCGGCGTCACGATGCCGGTGTGGAAGCTCCAGCGCCCGCTGCGCCTGTCCTCGAAATAGTGGCGCATGGTCATTGCGATGGTGCGGAATGCGATCTCGTTCCAGGGGATGTCGGCTTCCCGGAACAGAGCCACCTCGAGCGATTCCTCGCCGGGGCGGAAATCCAGATCCAGCAGGCGGGCGCGATAGATGATGTGCACCTGGTTGATGTGCGGCACGTCGATCAAGGTATAGATGTCGCCGACCTCGATGCGGGCGCAGGCCTCTTCCAGCGTTTCCCGCGCGGCACCCTGAGCGGTGCTCTCGGCGTTTTCCATGAAGCCGGCCGGCAGCGTCCATTTGCCCAGCCGCGGTTCTATCGCCCGGCGGCACAGCAGGATGCGGTCTTCCCATTCGGGCAGTGCGCCGACGACGATCTTGGGGTTCTGGTAATGGATGTCGCCGCAACTGCCGCAGACATGGCGGGGAAGGGAGTCGCCCTGGGGAACGCGGAATTCGACGGTGGCGCCGCAGGTGGAACAGAACTTCATCGTCGGGCTGCTTGCGTGGAGTAAGGTGGGATTTTAGCCGGAACGGGGCGCACCCGTCTGTGCAACCCAGGCTATGCGCGGCGAACCGCCATGCGGAAGTGCGCTCCTTGCCGTGCCTTTTGGCTTAGTGAATGCGCTTTATTGGTGCCAAGCCGGAAGTCGCCACCCGCGCTCTTCGAAAGCTTGCGGCCAACACGGCTCGACGGCCTGCGTATTGCCAAGGTAAAGTGCCGCGGCGACTGCGATGGCCCCTGTTTAGAGCCCAGGCAGAATCCCAATAGTCATGAAGACAATCGCGCAATAAAGGAATCCATGCCGCCTCCGATCGACATGAATCGGTTCGAGCAACTGAAGGCGACCGGCGATCTGCCGTCGCCGCGGGGCGTTGCTTTGGCAATCATCCGCCTCACTCAGGCGGAAGAAGTTTCCATGGCCGAACTGGCGCGGGTCATAAAGAGCGACCCTGCTTTTGTCGGCCGCCTCATCAAGGCCGCCAATGGCGTGGTCTCCTTCCACCGCCGTGCCGTGGTTTCGGTTCAAGAAGCCTTGATGGTGCTGGGGCTTCCGGCGGTGCGGACGATGGCGCTGGGTTTCTCGCTCTTGTCCAGCTATCGCAAGGGCGGTTGCGTGGGTTTCGATTACGCGCGCTTCTGGTCTTCCTCTCTGCTGATGGCTCTGTCCATGCAAGTCGTTGCCCAGCGCTTGCGGGTGATTGCGGCTGATGAGGCCTTCAGCCTGGGGCTGCTCGCCCGGGTGGGGGAACTGGCGCTGGCTACGCTTTATCCCACCGACTACGGCCGCCTGCTGCTGGAGTCCCAGCGCTTCCCGGAACTGCGGCTCAGCGACCTGGAACAGCAATCCTTCGCGCTCACCCATAACGAGTTGAGCGCTGCCATGCTCGCGGACTGGGGGCTACCGGTCGTGTTCACCGAGCCGGTGCTCTACTTCGAGCAGGCCGAACGTGCAGGTTTTGCCGCGGGCGGCAGGGAGGAGGGGCTGCTGCAATGCCTGGTGCTTTCGCGGGCTCTGACGGAGATTTGCCTGGCCTCCGAGGTAGACCAGGCGGCCTTGATGCCGCCGGTGCTCAAACTCGCGACCCGTCTGGGCCTGGGCCGCGACGACTTCGCTGCGGCCTGCGAGCGCATCGGCCGGGAATGGCTGGAGTGGAGCAAGCTGCTGCAGTTGGAGTCGGTGGCGCCGCCGGCTTTCGGCAGCCTGGTACAGAAAGGGGCGGCCGCCGCGCAGGCCCGCAACGAAGCGCCGCAGCCTGTCCAGCCGGTGGCGACGCCCTTGGTCGAGAGCGGGATGCGGGTCATGGTGGTGGACGCCGAGCCGGCCGTCCGTCGCGAACTGCGCGGTCTGCTGGAGGCCGCCGGCCATCTGGTCGTGGAGGCCGGCAACGGGCGGGAAGGCATGGAACTGGCGCTCGAAGTTCAGCCGCACATGATGGTGCTGGACTGGGCCATGCCGGAAATGGATGGACTCGAACTGGTGCGGGCGTTGCGGGCCACGAAGATGGGGCGCGGCATCTATGTGTTGCTGCTTACCCAGGTGGAAGATGACGAGCGTCTGGTAGAGGCCTTCGAGGCCGGCGCCGACGATTTCGTCGTCAAGCCGGTGCGCCCGCGGGTGCTGAATGCGCGACTGCGCGCCGGCCAGCGGGTGGTGCGCCTGCAGCAGGAGCTGGAGCGCGACCGTGAAGAGATCCGCCACTTCGCTGCCGAACTGGCCATCACCAACCGCCGCCTGCAGGAAGCCGCGTTGACCGACGCGCTCACCGGCTTCCCCAACCGGCGCTATGCGATCGATCGCATCCAGCAGGAGTGGATCGCCTCCACCCGCAACCGCCGGCCGCTTTCCTGCATGTTGATCGACCTGGACGGCTTCAAGCAGATCAACGACAGCCACGGTCACGATGTCGGTGACATGGTGCTGCGCCAGGCGGCCGACGCGTTGAGGGTGGCATTGCGCGGGCAGGATGTGATCTGCCGAACCGGTGGCGACGAGTTCATCGTCATCTGCCCGGACACCGAACTGGACGCCGCGATGGTATGCGGCGAGCGGCTGCGCGAGGCGGTGGAGGCGTTGGTGGTGGAAACCGGTGGTCCGCGCCTGAAGCTGACCATCAGCGTCGGCGTCGCGGTGCGGGATGCATCGATGGAAGATGTGGATGCGCTGATAAAGCGCGCAGATCAGGGCGCCTACAAGGCGAAACAGCGGGGACGGAACCTGGTGGCGTCGATGCAGGGCGCAGGTTCCGACGAGTCTTCTGCCGGCACGGCCGGCTTGGCGGTGTAACAGCTGGCCAATGCAATGACGAAACAGGGAAGACGGATGGACCGCATGGATGAGCGCCTGCTGCGTCAGGACGAGCCGGTACGGGTCCTGATCGTGGACGATTCTGATGACGACGCCTTCCTCGTGCGCGCCGAACTGGGTCGGCGGGGGGTGAGGATCGACTACCGCCGGGTGGACTGCGAGCTGGACATGGCCGCGGCCCTGGCTTCGGATAGCTGGGACGTGATCCTTGCCGATCACGACATGCCTGGCTTCGACTCGCTGGCTGCGCTCGAGGTGCTCAAGCGCAGCGGCCAGGATGTGCCCTTCATCATCCACTCCGGCCAGATATCCGACCGTCAGGCGGTGTCGGCGATGTACGAAGGCGTGGATGATTTCATCGCCAAGGGCGACTATGAGCGCCTGGTGCCGGTGATAGAACGGGAACTGCGCGGCGTGAGTGCCCGGCGCGCGGTGCGCACCGCCGACAACCGAATTCGTGAGCTGGTCAATTTCGACGGCCTCTCTGCGTTGCCCAACCATCATCTGTTCTGCAGCAAGGTCACCGACTGGCTGGGCGATTGCCGCCAGCGCGCCCGTGCGCCGGTGGGGGCGGTATTCGTCGTCGATGTGGACCGCTTCATGCGGATCAACGCCAGCTTTGGCTACGAGGTCGGCAGCGCCATCCTGCGCCAGGTGGGAGAGCGCCTCGCCCAGGGGTTGGCGCCAGAAGTCACACTGGCGCGGCTGGGGGGCGACAAGTTCGGCGTATTCCTGCCCGGCGTCGGCGATCCGGCGCAGATAGAGGTCACCGCGCGCTGGATACTCACCGCCTTTGAACAGCCCTTCCTGAAAGACAAGGTGGAACTGTTCCTGACAGCCAGCATCGGCATCGCGATGGTGCCGCGCGATGGCGACTCGGTTTACACCTTGCTGATGAACGCCGAAACCGCGGTGGCTCAGACCAAGCGCAAGGGCGGCAAGGGCCTGCGTTTTTTTGACCGGGCGATGAATACCGCCTCGGTGGAGCGCCTGGCGCTGGAGGCGGACTTGCGCCATGCGTTGGTGAGGAATGAGCTGCGCCTTTTCTATCAGCCGCTGGTACGTGCCACCGATGGTGCAGTGGTGGGCGCCGAGGCGCTGGTGCGCTGGCAGCATCCGCAGCAGGGCCTGCTGACGCCGGATCGCTTCATTCCGCTGGCCGATGAGACAGGGCTGATCACCGAGGTCGGCAGCCAGGTGCTGTTCGAGGCCTGCCGGCAGGGCAAGGCCTGGCAGGACGCCGGCCATGCTGCGTTCCGGGTATCGGTGAACGTGTCGGCTGTCCAGTTCGGCCAACCGCGCCTGCTCGAGACGGTCAGCGAGGCCTTGAACGCCAGCGGTTTTCCGCCCGCTTGCCTGACATTGGAGATTACCGAGAGCTCGTTGATGAGCGACGTCGAATCCGCGGCCGGCATGTTGCGTGCCCTGAAGAACATGGGCGTGCAGGTGGCGGTAGACGACTTCGGGACCGGTTACTCCTCGCTCTCCTACCTGAAACGCTTGCCGATAGACGTCATCAAGATCGACAAATCTTTCGTGCGCGACGTCAGCCATGACGAGGAAGACGCAGCCATCGTGCGCGCCATCATTGTGCTGGCGCGCAGCCTGCATCTCGCCACGGTGGCGGAAGGCGTGGAAACCCGGGAGCAGGAAGTGATGCTGCGCGATGAGCGCTGCGACAGTTTCCAGGGTTTTCGCTACGGCAGGCCGGTGCCGCCGGAGTCTTTCCCCTTCCTGCTCCAGGGTGTTGCGGACTGAGTAAGGCCCCGTCTGTTGTTTTTCGACCACACGGGCAGACGGGCTTTTCCTTGCTCCGCGCTTGCGATTGCTCACAATTTACTTTAAGTTCTGAGCACTTCTACCTGAAAGGGAGCAGGAAACGATGGATCGCCCCGATTTTCAGGCCGAAATACGCGAATTGAATCTTGCCTACCTGATGCTGGCCCAGCAGATGCTGCGTAGCGACAGGGAGACTGCGATGTTCAGATTGGGCGTGACCAAGGAGGTCGCCGACCTGATCGAAAGCCTGTCCGCCGCCAAGCTGGTGCGGATGGCAAACAGTCAGATGTTGATGCCCAGCTTCCGCTTCGACGATGCCCAGTTGCTTCGTCTGATGGCGGGGGAAGGGCGGGATCCGGCTACCTCCAGCCTGCATGCGGCCATCATCGCCGCCGGCAAGACGCTGGGTGAGACGGCCTAGGAGAGAGCAATGAAGAACAAGCGCATCATCGACGAGGCCGAAGACATCCGCCGTGCGGTTGAGATGGTCCAGCTAGGCGCGCGCATGCAGATGCTGGAGGTGGAAACCCGCCTCAGCCGTGAAAAGCTGTTGAAAATCTATAAGGAAGTGCGCGGCGTTTCGCCCCCAAAAGGCATGCTGCCCTTTTCCACCGACTGGTTCATGACTTGGCAGCCGAACGTGCATTCGTCGCTGTTCATGGGTTTCCATCGCTATTTCGCCGAGGCCGCCGGGCTGAAAGGGCTGGATGCCATCATCAAGTCCTACCACCTCTACCTGGACCACATCGAAGCGGAGCAGATGGAGCCGGCGCTTAGCCTGACCCGCGCCTGGACCCTGGTGCGCTTCTTCGATGCGGACCTGCTGCAGATGGCGCCGTGCAGTTGCTGTGGCGGCCACTATGTGGCGCACGCCTACGATCCCACTGCCAACTTCGTCTGCGGCCTGTGCAACATGCCCTCGCGTGCCGGCAAGAGCAAGCGCGCGGTGCCGACCCGCAAGACCCGGGTAAAAGCTGCTTCGGTCTGAGGCGCCCCACGCTGGCGACAGGGGCCGGCGTGAGATTCTCCACACGGGCTGTCCGAACGTAGCGGACAGCCCGTTTTCTTTTGTCGGATTGCTTCAAGTTTCCGTTATCCGGACCGATACAATGCGACGCAGTGCCCACTCTTTCGCGGCGTTTTCCTGGAGTTCGCGGTGTTTCTCATCATTGGCTACGTCATCATCCTTGCCGCCTCGGTCGGCACCTATGCTGTGCACGGCAGCCTGGGGGCGTTGTGGGTGCCGATGGAGTACCTCGCCATCATCGGTTTGATGATTGGCGGTTTCGTTTCCGGCAATAGCGGAAAGACGATCAAGGCGACGCTGGGATCCCTGGGGGGGGCGGTAAAGGGATCGCCCTACAACAAGGCGCTGTATGTGGACCTGCTGTCCATGCTCTACGAACTGCTGGCCAAGGTCCGCAAGGAAGGGTTGATGTCGATCGAGAACGATATCGAGAACCCGGATTCCAGCCCGATTTTCTCCAAGTATCCCAGTGTCACTTCCGATCACCACGTGGTCGAGTTCCTCACCGATTACCTGCGCATGATGGTGGGCGGCAACCTCAACGCCTTCGAGATCGAGAACCTGATGGACATGGAGATCGAGACTCACCACCAGGAAGCGCATCTGGCGCCTCACACCGTATCCAAGATGGCAGATGGGCTGCCCGCCTTCGGTATCGTCGTGGCGGTGATGGGGGTGGTGAACGTGATGGGCTCGGTGGGCGAGCCGCCGGCGGTGCTGGGGAAAATGATCGGCGGCGCGCTCGTAGGTACCTTCCTCGGCATTCTGCTTTCCTATGGTTTCGTTGCCCCCATTGCCAGCCAGCTTGAGCAGAAGGTGGAAGAGGGCGGCAAGATCTACCAGTGCATGAAGGTGGTGCTGCTGGCCAGCATGAATGGCTACGCGCCGCAGGTGGCTATCGAGTTCGGACGCAAGGTGTTGTACTCCACGGAGCGGCCGGGTTTCACCGAGCTGGAACAGGAACTCAAGAACCGCAAGGGTTGAGGCGTCAGGCAATGGCGATTCGTTTTTCGAACCGTTTGCATTCTTGTGGCGCGCCTGGACGGGATGAGGCATGAGCGACGATACCCAGCAGCCCATAGTCGTAAAACGCATCAAGAAGGGCGGCGGCGGTCACCACGGCGGCGCCTGGAAGATCGCCTACGCCGACTTCGTGACGGCGATGATGGCCTTCTTCCTGCTGATGTGGTTGCTCGGCTCCACCGCCAAGGGCGATCTGGTCGGCATTGCGGACTACTTCCAGAACCCGCTGAAGCTGGCGATGGATGGCGGCGAAGGCTCCGGCGACAGTTCCAGCATCATCAAGGGCGGCGGCGAGGACCTCACGCGCTCCTTGGGCCAGGTCAAGCGGGGCGATTTCGAAGGCCGCAGGACAATCAACCTGGACGCTGCCCGCGGCCGCGAAACGCCGACCGCCGAGGTGCCGGCCGAGGAAACCGAAACCCGGCGTGAGCGGGTGCGACTGCTGGACCTGAAGGGACGCATAGAGGCCATCATCGAGGCGGATCCGCTGCTGCGCCAGTTCAAGAATCAGATCCTGATGGACATCACCACGGAAGGCTTGCGTATACAACTGGTGGATGAGCAGAACCGGCCGATGTTCAACACCGCGAGCGCCGATCTGCGGCCCTACACGCGCGATCTGCTGCGCGACATCGGCCGGGCGCTGAACGACGTCAATCACCGCATTTCGCTGTCCGGCCATACCGACTCCGCGCAATACGCCGGCGGCGACCGTGGCTTCTCCAACTGGGAATTGTCATCCAACCGCGCCAACGCTGCGCGCCGGGAGCTGATCGTCGGCGGCCTGGAGATGGGCAAGGTGGTCCGAGTGGTCGGCCTGGCCGACACCATCCCGTTGAACAAAGAGAACCTGCTGGACCCGATGAACCGCCGCATCAGCATCGTTGTGCTGAATAAGCGTACCGAGGAGTCCTTGCGCACGGAAGGCGGCCAGGTGGAGGTAAATAGCGGGGCGCCTGTCGATGGTGGCGCCCTGCGGCAGAACATCGAGCAGCAGGCGCCGGCTCCGGCAGGCCCCTTGGGGAACGGGGCGCGGACTTCGCGTCTTGATCCGCCGCTGGGCGGCATGCGCTGAGCGCCTTGACCGAAGTCTCGCAGCCCGAAGCGTTACGGCCGGTTCGAAGCTATCTTGAAGGGGCCGCAGGGCATGCCGCGTTGGCCCGAAATACCGCGCCCGGCATCGGCCGGATGCTTCGGACGGCGACCGGTGTGCCTGTCGGGGCCCGACGACCGCGGCAAAAAGAATGTATCCAGGGAGTGCCCAGCATGACCACATCCGGTGGTTCCTCACGCCTGCCGCCGCGATCGCCGTCCGGCATCGCATCTGGCAGTAGTACGCCCAGCGCCGCAGCACACAAGCCGCTGGGCGCGGCGGCACCCGGCTTCCCTCCTGCGCTCGGGGCGGGTCGGGAGCGGGAGTTCGAGTTCACCGCCTCGGATTTCGAGAAGGTGCGCAAGCTCATCCATCAGCATGCCGGTATCGCCCTGTCGCCGGCCAAGCAGGACATGGTCTACAGCCGGCTGGCGCGGCGTCTGCGCGCCTGCGGTGATCGCACTTTCGCCCAGTACCTCACCCGGCTGGAGCGCGATCGCAGCGAGTGGGAGACCTTCGTCAATTCGCTGACGACCAACCTCACCTCCTTCTTCCGTGAGGCCCACCATTTCGACATCCTGGCCGAGCAACTGAAGAAGGTGGCGGAGAAGCGGACCATCAAGATCTGGTGTTGCGCGGCTTCGACCGGAGAGGAACCGTATTCCCTGGCCATCACCGCCTGCGAGGCCTTCGACAGCCTGAATCCGCCGGTACAGATCCTGGCGACCGATATCGACACCGCGGTGCTGGCTCATGGCGAGGCCGGCTCTTACCGGCAGGAGCGGGTGGAGCGACTGTCGCCCGAACGTCTGCGCAAATTCTTCCTGCGCGGGACCGGGGACCAGGACGGCGTGGTCAAGGTAAGGCCGGAACTGCGCAGGCTCATCACCTTCCGCCGCATCAATCTGCTGGAGGCGAACTGGGCGGTGCAGGGGCCGCTGGACGCCATCTTCTGCCGCAACGTGATGATCTACTTCGACAAGCCTACCCAGTACGGCATCCTCAAGCGTTTTCAGCCCTTGTTGCGGCCCGACGGGCAGCTGTTCGCCGGCCATTCCGAGAGCTTCATGCATGCCGCGGACCTGTTCCGGTCGCGGGGACGCACCGTCTATCAGCGGGCAGACGCGCCGCTGCGCTGAGTTCCATGGAAGGCAGGCCGACTCGGATATTCATCTGCGAGGGCTCAGCCATCACCCGGACGCAGCTTGCGGACCTGATCGGCAAGCAGGCAGGCCTGCGGCTGGTCGGCAGCGCGGCGGAGCTGATAACCGCAACGGAGGCGCAACGCCGGCAGGTGGATGTGTTGCTGGTTGGAGAGGGTTTGCCCGGCAAGGCGCAGACCCGGGCGGCAGCGGTGCGTGGCATCGCCGTGCTGACCCTGGGGGAAACGGGCGCCTTCCATGTGCCGCGTCCAGGCGCGCGTTCCCCTGCCGAACTGTCGGAGTACGGCCGCCTGTTGGCGGAGCGCTTGAGAGAGGCTTCGCGCAACGTGGGAGCCGTTGGGGGCGGGCCGACGGCGGGGCCCTCATTGCCCCGGCGGCTTGGCGCTTATCCGGGCCGCATTGTTTTCATCGGTGCCTCCACCGGCGGTACCGAGGCGATCAAGGATGTATTGCTGGGGCTGCCGGCCCAGATGCCGCCGGTACTGATGGTGCAACACATGCCCGAGATGTTCACGCCCTCCTTCGCCAAGCGCCTGGATGACCTGTGCGCCTTGCATGTGAAGGAAGCCGCACACGGCGAGCGCCTGCAGCCTGGAACCGTCTATCTCGCGCCCGGGCACTCCCATCTCTCCATCGCCCGCAGCGGCGGTGGCTACCAGTGCGAACTG
Source organism: Azoarcus indigens (assembly GCF_004361735.1). GTDB lineage: Bacteria > Pseudomonadota > Gammaproteobacteria > Burkholderiales > Rhodocyclaceae > Azoarcus > Azoarcus indigens. The sequence goes on from NZ_SNVV01000002.1 coordinate 143,859, forward strand.
GCGAGGTCTGAGCCGGTGAACCGTCACCGGCCATCGGTGGATGTGCTGTTCCGGTCAGCCGCGGCCGAGGTGGGGGCGGCCGCCATCGGCGTCCTGCTCACCGGCATGGGCAAGGACGGCGCAGAGGGGCTGCTGCGGATGAAACATGCCGGAGCGTGGACGATTGCGCAGGATCAACAGTCCTGTGTGGTCTACGGTATGCCGCGGGAGGCGGTGGCGCTGGGTGCCGCCCGGGAAGTTCTGCCATTGAACGCTATTGCCCACCATCTGATGCAACGCCTGGCCTCGCCTCTTCATACAGATTGACTAGGATGAATGGGCGAAGGGCGGCTCAAGAAGAAGATGTCGACGCCGATAGACGCTGGTAGGAAGAGGGGCCGCATTCCGGTGAGGGAGGGCGGCTGAACGAGAACGCGGCGATGACCGTGGTGAGGGGGCTTGCGAGATGGGTTTTGTCAGGATAGCGGTTCTGGCAGGCGTTCTGTCCTGCCTCGGAGGCGTGGCCGTGCTTGCTGTGGCGGCCACGCTGGATGTCATGGCGGTCATGGCCTTGGTTCTGGTCGGTACGCTGACCGGGGGCATTGTCTGGTTGATGGCGAAAGGGCGCTGGGGAAGGCCGCTGGAGGCGTTCTCCGACACCTTGAGCAGCATGCAGCGCGATGGCGATCTGTCCCGCCGTGCCCCTGTCTCCGGGGGCGAGGTCGGAGATTGCGCTGCCCGCTTCAACCTTCTCATCGAAAGTTTCCAGGCTATCGTCGGCAAGGTGATCTTCGACGCCCAGCGGGTTGCCGACGCGGCCGATTCGCTGTCCGGGCATGCGCGCAGCGTTGCCGAAGGTTCTTCCGCGCAGCGCCAGGCCTCGGAGAGCATGGGGCAGGCGATCCAGGAGATGACGGCCGGCGTGACCGCAGTCGCCGAAAGTGCCGGCAAGACGGCGGGTAATGCCCAGGAGGCGCGGGAGTTGTCGCGTGAAGGGGCGCGCATTGTCGGGGATGCTTCGTCCGAGATCGCCAGCATCGCCCGCTCGGTGGATGCCTCGGCGCATGTGATCGACGCGCTGGGCCAGCGCTCGGAAGCCATCAGCGGCATCGTCAAGGTCATCCGCGAGATTGCCGATCAGACCAATCTGCTCGCGCTTAATGCGGCCATCGAAGCGGCCCGCGCGGGCGAGCAGGGGCGCGGCTTCGCAGTCGTTGCCGACGAGGTACGCAAGCTGGCGGAGCGCACTTCTGCGGCCACCGGTGAGATCACCACGATGATAGGGGCCATACAGGAGGAAACCCGCAGCGCCATCGCTTCCATTCGCTCCGGCAGCCAGCAGGCGGAGGCGGGCGCGGAGTTGGCGCAGCAGGCAGCCCAGGCGCTGGAGCGCATCAACCTGGGCGCCCAGCGCACCATGGAGCGGATAGACGAGATCGCCATCGCCATCGCCCAGCAGGGGCGGGAAGCCAGCGGCGTGGCGGAGCACGTGCGCGACATCGTCGAGATGGCCGACCGCAACTCGAGTGGGGCCGAACGCACGCTAGGCGAGGCGAAGGAACTGGAAAGCCTGGCGGTAAACCTCCACGAGATCAGCAAGGTGTTCAAGCTGGGTGCGGCTGGCGAGCAGGCCATGCAGGTACACCGCCGCATGCCGGACATGGCTGTGCGGGCTGCGAAGGAGATGGGGAAAATCCTGGAAGAGGCGCTCGCCGCCGGACAAGTCACCGAACAGGCCTTGTTCGAGCCGGAGTACCGGGCGATTCCCTCAACCCGACCGCAGAAATACAACACTGGTTTCGACGCCCTGACGGACCGTGTCTTTCCGCGTCTGCAAGAGGCGGTGCTGCAGGAAAATCCGCAGGTGGTTTATGCGATAGGCTGCGACCACAAGGGCTACGTGCCAACCCACAACACGCGCTTTTCGCAGCCGTTGACCGGTGATTACGACAAAGACTTCGTCGGCAATCGATCCAAACGCATATTCGATGACCCGGTGGGAAAACAGTGCGGTGCCCACCAGCTGCAGTTCCTGATCCAGACCTACCGGCGGGATACCGGCGAAATCATGCACGACATTTCCGCCCCGGTTTATGTAAATGGACGTCACTGGGGCGGTTTCCGCATCGGTTACCGTGCATGAGATGGCTGACCATGCCCAATTTAAGGTGCGAGAATGCGACTCCGAAGCTGGGACGCGAAGGATTTCTCAAGTCCGCGCCGCGCCGGTCGATAAACTGCCCAAGCTGCTCGCGATTTGCGGGTCGCGAGATAAAAGCCGCCCAATGCGGAGAGTGAAATGTCCGATCTGCTGAAGAACATCGATGCCCGTACCCGCCTCGCGGGTACCAACAAACTGGAAATCCTGCTGTTCACCCTCGGGACGGACAACCGAACCGGCCGGAGGGAAACCTTCGGCATCAACGTCTTCAAGGTCCGCGAGGTGATGCGCACGCCGACCATCACCGCCGCCCCGGAGATGCCTTCCTCCGTGGAGGGCATGGTGAGTCTGCGCGGCGTGCTGGTGCCGGTGGTGGATCTCGCGAAGTATGTAGGCATCGGTGCCGAGTCACCGCGGGAAATCATGATCGTCACCGAGTACAACGGCCATACGCAGGGCTTTCTCGTGGAGGCGGTGGATACCATCCTGCGGCTGGACTGGGCACAGATGCGGGTACCGCCCGACATGCTCACTGCCAATATGGGCGGCCTGGTTACCGCGGTAACCGAACTCCCGGGCAACAAGCTGGTGATGATGCTGGACGTGGAGAAGGTGCTGTCCGAGACCACCCGCTACGACGACGCCTTCATGTTCAAGGACATCGAGCCGATGGATCGCGGCAGCGAGCATACGGTGTTCTTCGCCGACGACTCCTCGGTGGCGCGTCGGCAGATCACCCAGACGCTGGATGCGCTCGGGGTGAAGTACGTCGGCGCGGTGAATGGCCGGCAGGCCTGGGAGGAGTTGAAGAAGGTCGCTGCCCATGCCGAGACCACTGGCCGCAAGGTCAAGGACTTGGTCAGCATGGTGCTGACCGACGTCGAGATGCCGGAAATGGATGGCTACATCCTCACCAAGCAGATCAAGTCCGACCCGCGCTTCGAAGGTGTGCCGGTCATCATGCATTCCTCGCTCTCCGGCATGTCCAACCAGCAACTCGGCCGCTCCGTCGGTGTGGACGAGTACGTCCCGAAATTCGAACCCCAACGCCTGGCAGTGACCCTGCGCCGCCTGCTCAATCGCGGCGGCGCCGAAGACGCCTGAAAAAACGGCGTCCGACAATAACGAGGTAACGCTCATGCTCAACCTGGATCGCAAGGATCCCGCCCTGCTGGACACGGTCGATGGCCGCACCATGCTTGCCGGCTCCAACCGCATGGAGATCCTGCTGTTCTCCCTGGGAACCAGCGAAACTTTCGGCATCAACGTGTTCAAGGTGCGCGAGGTGTCGAAGACGCCTTTCATCACCAAGGCGCCCAACATGCCGGCTGGTGTCGAAGGCTTGATCTCCCTGCGCGGCAATGTCATCCCGGTGCTCTCGCTGGCCAAGATCCTCGGCCTAGGAGAGGCCGGCGACCCGCTCGGCGGCTCGATGATGGTCACCGAGTACAGCAAGCGCACGCTGGGTTTCCTGGTGGACGAGGTCGATCGCATCATCCGCGTGGAGTGGGACAAGGTACGTACGCCGGACAACGTCTCTTCCAACGTCCATAGCTTCATTACCGCGATCACTGAACTGGGCGACGGCAAGCTGGTGTCCATCCTCGATGTGGAGACCATTCTCGCCAATACCTTCGGTGAAGCAGTGGTCGGCAACATCGCCCCGCTGGGCAACGGCCACGAGGTGAATGTGTTTTTCGTCGACGACTCCGCCGTGGCACGTCGCAAGATCGCCGAAGTCCTGGACAAGCTGGGGGTACGCCACAAGCACGCGCAGAATGGCCTGGAGGCCTGGACGCGGCTGGAAGGCATGGCCAGTCATGCTCAACAGATGGGGCGGCATGTCGGTGAAGAGATCGATCTCATCCTGGTGGATGCCGAGATGCCGGAGATGGATGGCTATGTGCTGACCCGCAACATCAAGCACGATGCGCGCTTCGAGGGGATCCCGGTGGTGATGCACTCCTCCCTGTCCTCCGAGGCCAACCGCGCCATGGGAAAACGGGTCGGAGTCGATTCGTACGTGGCAAAATTCGACGCCGATGTGCTTGCGGATACCCTGCGCCCCCTTCTCTTGAAGGCGCGGCAGGTTTGACCGCGGCAGCCTGAGGAAACCGGAGAAACAAGATGGCCGACCCCAAAATGCGATTTCTCGTCGTCGATGACTTTTCAACCATGCGGCGCATCGTCCGCAACCTCCTGAAGGAACTGGGTTACACCAACGTGGAGGAGGCTGAGGACGGCGCGGTTGCGCTGCAGAAGCTCAACAGTTCGCAGTTCGAGTTCGTCGTGACCGACTGGAACATGCCCAACATGGACGGGCTGACCCTGTTGCAGACGATACGCCAGACCCCGCACCTGAAGCATCTGCCGGTGCTGATGATTACCGCCGAGGCGAAGAAGGAGAACATCATCGCTGCCGCCCAGGCGGGTGCCAGCGGCTACATCGTCAAGCCTTTCACCGCGGCGACGCTGGCGGAGAAGCTTGAGAAGATCTTCGAGAAGCTCGGCAAGAGTGCCGTGGCCTGAACGGGCTGGCCGCATCGACAAGGGAGCCCGAAGATGGTGAAGAAAGCAAAATTCGACGAGTCCGGTGATTCGGACGATCTCCAAGCCCTGTTCGACAGCATTGCCTCCACGCCGGCGGTGAAGCCTGCGCCGACGCCTGCCCCGGTGGCCGCGCCCGCGGGCGGCGACACTGGCGACAGCGATGATCTGCAAGCGCTGTTCGACTCCGTTGCCGCGGAGTTCACCGCTCCCGCAGCACCGGCCGTCAAGCCGGCTGCCGGGGCCGCCGTTGCCAGCGTCGTCGCCGGGACGGAGGAGGAAGACGGCGCCGACAAGATCGAGGGCGTTTTCACCCGGATTGGACAGATGACCCGGCAAGTCCACGACACCCTGCGTCAACTTGGTTTCGATCATGCCCTGCAGGAGGTGGCGGAAGCGATTCCCGACGCCCGCCAGCGTCTGAGCTACATCGCGCAAATGACCGAGCAGGCGGCGAGCCGTGTGCTCAATGCTACAGACATCGCCCAGCCGATCCAGGAGCGCCTCGGCGCGAATGCCGAGAGCTTGCGGGCCCAGTGGGATCGCCTCTACGCGAACGAATTGTCGGTAGACGAGTTCAAGTCGCTGGCTGCCGAAACCCGTGATTTCATCGGTGGCGTCGCCGATGGCAGCCGCCAGACCAATGCGCAGTTGATGGAAATCATGATGGCGCAAGATTTCCAGGACCTCACCGGCCAAGTCATCAAGAAAGTGGTCGACATGGCCCAGACCCTGGAGAGCCAACTGCTCCAGGTCCTGCTGGAGATCACACCCAACGAAAAGCGCACCGATGCGCACACCGGCCTGATGAACGGGCCTGTGATCAACAGCGAAGGCCGCGACGACGTGGTGACCAGCCAGGAACAGGTAGATGACCTGCTCGAGAGCCTGGGCTTCTGAGCCTGCCACGCGGAATCACCCGGGATCGGCGGCCGCCCCCGAACGAGAATTGGAGCCTGAGAGCCATGAGTGACTTTGCCGGGATGGAAGACTTGCTGCAGGACTTCCTGATCGAAGCCGGAGATCTGCTGTCCGGGGTTGACAACAAGCTTGTCGACCTGGAGCGTTCGCCGGACGATAGAGGCCTGCTCAACGACATCTTCCGCGGGTTTCACACCATCAAGGGCGGCGCGGGCTTTCTGAATGCGACGGAGCTCGTCACCCTCTGCCACCTGACCGAGAACCTGTTCGACAAGCTGCGCAACGGTGAGCTCTCGGTCACGCCCGAGGGCATGGACGTGATCCTGGCTGCCACCGCGGCGGTACGCGACATGTTCGGCTACCTTGAGCGCGGCTCGCAGCCACCCGCCGCCGACGCCGCCCTGATCGAAGGCCTGAAGGCAACGATCTCGGGTGAGGCTGCAGCCCCTGTTCCGGCGCCGGCCAAACCGGCGATCACACCGCCCCCTGCGGCCCCCCGCGCCAGCGGCACGGCCAACGAACCCGACTGGAATCTGCTCTATAACGCGGTGACCGGTCTGCCGGTACCGGTTGCCGAAGTGCGGGCGCCGGACCCTGTGCAGGCGGTCATGGAAAAGCCGCTGGAGGAGGTCGTGCAATCGGCGCTGGGGCGGCGTGCCAGCGACAAGCCTACTGCAGCTGCGCCGCCTGCCGGCCGCCGTGAAGGTGAGCGCCAGCGCGACAACTCCATCCGGGTGGATACTGCGCGACTGGACCAGGTGCTGAATCTCTCCGGCGAAATCGGCTTGACCAAGAATCGCCTGAACGCCCTGCGCAGCGACATCCTCAGCGGCCGCAACGACACCGAGACGCTGCATGCGCTGGATCTGGCAGTGAGCCAGCTCGACCTGTTGGTCTCCGATCTGCAGAACGCAGTCATGAAGACGCGTATGCAGCCCATTGGCCGCCTGTTCCAGAAGTATCCGCGGATTGCCCGCGATCTGGCCCGCAATCTTGGCAAGGATGTGGAACTGGTGCTCGCCGGGGAGGAAACCGAGATCGACAAGACCATGATCGAGGACTTGTCGGACCCCATCATCCACCTCATCCGCAATGCGGTAGACCATGGTGTGGAAGAGTCTTCGGAACGCGTGGCCAACGGCAAGCCGACGAAGTCCATCGTTCGATTGGAAGCCCGCCAGGAAGGCGACCATATCGTGATCATGGTGGCGGACGATGGCCGCGGGATGAACGCCGAACGCCTGCGGGCCAAAGCGGTGGAGAAAGGGCTGATCACCGACGAGGAAGCCAACACCATGGACGAGCGCCAGAGCTACAACCTGGTGTTCCTCCCGGGCTTTTCCATGGCGGCCAAGGTTTCCGACGTATCTGGCCGTGGCGTGGGTATGGATGTGGTCCGCACCAACATCCAGAAGCTTAACGGCTCCATCGATATCCGCTCGCAGCAGGGCAAGGGCACCACCTTCGTCATCAGCCTGCCGCTGACGTTAGCCATTCTGCCGGTACTGCTGGTGCGCCTGGGTGAACAGCCTTTTGCGGTGCCGTTGTCCATGGTGCGCGAGATCCTGCCGGTCGATCCCAAGGAGGTCCAGGAAGTTGGCGGGCGGGCAACCATGGTGGTGCGCGGCGAAGTCCTGCCTATCCTGCCGCTGTCCAGCCTGCTGGGCTGGAGCCAGGAGCGCACGCCGGAGTATGGCGTTCTCATGCAGACGGCGGAGTTGTCTTTCATCCTCGCCATAGACAGTTTCGCCGGCCGGGAAGATGCGGTGATCAAGTCTCTGGACGACTTCCGTCCCAAGGGTGTGGCAGGCGTGACGACACTGTCCAATGGTCAGATCGTGCTCATCCTCGACATGAAGGAACTGCTGGGCGGCGCTGGCGAGCAGCGCGGTGTCGCGCGGGCCGCACTGATGCGGCAGTCGGTGGCGGCATTTGCCTGAACTGGCTTTGCGATAAGGGAGAGAGGCGCCTGGAGGCGCCTTTTTTCCTTATCGCGCCAGCAATGCTGGCGCTTGTTCCTGCTCCACCCCTTGCCTACGATGAAAGCAGAGCAGGCCGGTTCGCGGCCGGCCCGCAGGGGAGGAGACATCGTGGAGTTCGATTTCGATCAATGGAGCGAGCTGGCGAAGAATGACCCGGCTGCCTTCTTCCAGGCGCGCCGGCGCACGATAGATCGCTTCATCTCCGAGCACCCTGTTCCGCAGGCAAAGCGTTTGCGCGAGATGCAGCGCTTCATCGACTGTGTGCGGATGTCGTCCGGCTCCCCCATGCGTGCAGTACGCGGAATCACCTGCCTGATGAAGGACAGGGTGGAAACACTAAGCCGGAAAAGTCTGGAACTGGACTTTGCAACCGCCCGCCTGCGCGAGGTGATGGCGCAGCTGGACGAATGCCGTTGAGGCTGCGGACGGCTGAGTCAGGGGCTCTCAGGCGGTTACCGCAAGCAGCTTGGCGAAGGCCTCATCGAACTGGGCAAGCCCTTCTTTCTGCAGTTGTTCTCCTGCGGCGGTCAAATCTATACCGCAGCCGGCTAGCGCAGCATGGTGGGCGCGGGCCTCCTCGATCCCCTCGGCCAGCGTGGAGGCCACCTTGCCGTGATCCCGTAACGCGTCCAGCGTGCCGTCCGGAAGGGTATTGACGGTTTCCGGCCCGATCAGTGGCTCGACGTAGAGCAGATCGCTGTAGGCCGGGTTCTTGGTGCCGGTGCTGGCCCACAGCATGTACTGGGGGCGTGCTCCGGCAGCCCGCAAGGCAGCGAACTCCGGACCGTGGAAACGCTCGCGGTAGCGCGCATAGGCCAGCTTGGCGGTGGCCACTGCGCTGGTCCCGCGTAGCGCCAGGGCCTCGGCGCTGCCTTTGGTTTCCAGTTGGCGATCCACCAGCGTATCTACCCGCGACAGGAAAAGACTGGCGACAGACATGACGCTGCCGGGATCTCCTCCACTCGCGCGCAGCCGTTCCAGCCCCCGGATGTAGGCGAGCGCTACAGCGTCCACATGAGCCAGCGAGAACATCAGGGTGACGTTCACGCTGACGCCGTGACCGACGAGTGCCTCAATGGCCTCCAGGCCGGCCGGGGTGGCTGGCACCTTGATCAGCAGGTTGGGGCGCGCCACTTCCTTCGCCAGACGCAGGCCGGCAGCCACGGTGCCGGGGGCGTCCGCTGCCAGCCCGGGCGAAACTTCCAGACTGACGTAGCCCGCCGCGCCCCCGCTGTCGCGGAACAAGGGCAGCAGCATGTCGCAGGCGCGCTGCACGTCGGGAACCACCAGTCGCTCGTAACGTTGTTCCGCGCTCAGCGCTTCCTTCTTTAAGGCGGTGAGGTCGTCCTCGTAATAGCGGCCGCCGGCAATTGCTTTCTGGAAGATCGCCGGATTGGTGGTGATGCCAGCCACCCCGTCGTCGCTCAGCAGCCGGGCGAGCTGGCCCTCGTTGAGCAGGGTGCGGGAGAGGTTGTCCAGCCAGATCTGCTGGCCGTGCTGACGGACTTGAAGCAGGGGATTCATGACGTTGTCGAACAGGCTGTTTGGACGGAAGCATCGATTCTGCTACGAATCCGGGCCCGCCGAAAGCGAGGCGAGCGCTTTATCCCAACCCAGTGCGCGGGCGACCGAGGCGAAATTTGCCGCTGGTGCTGCCTGGATGGAGAGGTAGACACCTGTGTGAGGATGTGTAAGGGCCATGCGGGTGCAGGCCAGCAGCAGACGCTGGCTGCCGAAGAGCTGCTGGAACAAACGGTTGTGCTGGCCCTTGCCGAAGGTGGAGTCGCCGATGATGGGGTGGGCGATGTGCTTGAGATGGCGCCGGATCTGGTGACGCCGGCCGGTCAACGGCCATAGTTCCAACAAGGCGTAACGGCTGCTGGGATAGCGGTCCACCCGGTAGGGCAGTTCGGCTGTCGCCAGCCTGCGGTAGCGGGTCACCGCCTGCTGCGGAGTGTCGCTGGCGCCGGCTGGCAGTCGCTCAGCAGGGTCGTGCCGGCGGCTGAGTGCGTGGTCTATGCAGCCTTGTTCTGCGGGATGGCCACGCACGATGGCGGTATAGCGCTTCTCTACCTCGCCGAGTTCGAAGCAACGGCTAAGGGCGCTGGCGCTCTCCTTGTCCAATGCGAACAGCAGGACACCGGACGTGCCTTTGTCCAGCCGATGCACCGGATGCACCCTGCGGCCCAGTTGGTCTCGAAGCAATTGGACCGCAAAACGCTCCTCATGGGCGTCCAGGGCGCTGCGATGCACCAGCAGGCCGGAGGGTTTGTGTATGGCGACCAACCCGTCGTCTTGGTAGAGGATTTCCAGCATGGCGCGGAGCTCGGCGGTGAGTGCGGAAAATAAAAAAGCGACCGGTGTTCCGGTCGCTTCTGGGCAACGGGCGGCAAATCGCCGCCGGGTGCGGATCAGGCGAAGTTCTTCGCCGCGAATTCCCAGTTCGCAAGGCTCGCCAGGAAGGTGGCGATGAAGTCCGGGCGACGGTTGCGGTAGTCGATGTAGTAGGCGTGTTCCCACACGTCCAGCGTCAGCAGAGGCTTGTCAGCGGTGGTGAGGGGACAGCCGGCGCCAGTGGTGTTCACGATATCGACGGAGCCGTCAGCCTTTTTCACCAGCCAGGTCCAGCCAGAGCCGAAGTTACCGGCGGCGGAGGCGGAGAAAGCCTTCTTGAAGTCATCAAAGGAGCCCCACTTGGCCTTGATGGCATCGGCCAGGGCACCAGTGGGTTCGCCGCCGCCGTTCGGTTTCAGGCTGCTCCAGAAGAAGGTGTGGTTCCAGATCTGGGCCGCGTTGTTGAACACGCCGCCGGCCGGAGCCTTCTTGATGATGGCTTCGAGATCCAGATTCTCGTATTCGGTGCCCTTGATCAGGTTGTTCAGGTTGGTGACATAGGCCTGATGGTGCTTGCCGTAGTGGAACTCCAGCGTCTCGGCCGAAATGTGCGGAGCGAGGGCATCCTTGGCGTAAGGCAGCGGGGGCAATGTGTGTTCCATTGATCTCTCCTGTTTTTTGATTCGGGGGTGGAAAGTCCGACGATTCTAGTCAGGATTGAGCCAGCGTGACAATCCCGACAGGCGCCGATGTTAAGCGCAAGCGCGGGTTTCCGAAACCCGCATGGCAGCAAAAGCATATGCGCTCCGCTGCTATGCCGCTCTTTCTTCATGGACCCGTGGGAGGCTCCGGGCAAGGTGGAGAGCCAATGTCCGGCCTGGCTGCGAGGACCTTGGCATCGACCTTGCCATGCGCAAGTTCTATCTCGATCGCGTCGCCTGGCGTCAGCTTTCCGACTGAGCGGAGAATGTTCCCCTTTCCATCCCGCGCGATGCTGTATCCGCGGGCCAGCACCGCTTCCGGAGCGAGGTGCAGGAGGTGGGCCGACAGGGCCGCCAGCTGCTCCCGGCGCCGGCGTTGCAGTACTTCAGCGCTGAGCAGCAGGCGTTGAGCGAGGCGCTCGCAGCGTTCCCTTGCTAGTGCGATCTCAGGCTGGCGGGACGTCAGTCTCAGCTGGAGTTGGGCGTGCCGTTCGCGTTTTTTCTCCACCGAGCGCTGCAGGGCCGCCCACAGGCGTTGGGACAGACTGCTGAGGTCGGTGGCAGCGCGACGCAGCCGGTCTTGCGGGTGAGTGAGGCGAAGGGCGCTGCGGTCCAGCCGCTGCGACAGGGTTTCCAGTTTGCGCCCGACCGCGCGTTGCAACCGCGGGGCCAAAGCCGTAACCGTCTGCTGGGCGGCCACGTAGCCGGAAGTGACAAGTTCGGCCGCACCGGTGGGCGTCGGGGCACGCAGATCGGAGGCAAAGTCTGCAATGGTGAAGTCCGTTTCATGACCGACACCGCTGATCACCGGTACCGGGCAGGCCCGGATGGCGCGGGCGAGAGCTTCATCGTTGAAGCTCCAGAGATCCTCGATGCTGCCGCCGCCGCGAACCAGCAGCAGGACATCCACCCCGTCCGCCATTGCACGGGCGCCGGCCTGGATCACGGCCGCGGTCAGCCGTGCAGCGGCGTCAGCGCCCTGGACCGGGCTGGGGTAAAGAACCACATCGAGATGCGCTGCGCGCCGGCGCAGCGTGGAGAGCACGTCCTGCAGCGCGGCCGCCGCCGGCGACGTCACGATGCCCACGCCGCGTGGGTGGCGGGGCAGGGGCCGGCGAGTGGCCGGATCGAACAGGCCTTCGTTCGCAAGCTTGTCCTTCAGCCGGTTGAACGCTTCGTACAGATTGCCGACGCCAGCCGGCCGCAGCGCTTCGATGCTCAGCTGGTAGTCGCCACGTACCTCGTACAGCGTGACCAGCGCACGCGCTTCCACCCGCATGCCGTTCTCCGGCCGGAAAGCGAGCAGTTGCGCGCGGTTGCGCCACATGGTGCAACGCACCTGGGCCTGTTCATCTTTCAGGGTGAAATAGAGGTGGCCAGACGAGGCGCGGGTGAGGTTGGAAATCTCGCCCGCCACCCACAGGAGTGGAATCGAGGCTTCCAGGGTCTCGCGCGCCAGGCGGTTCAGCGCGGCGACGCTAAGGACCTGTGGTCGTGGGGCAAAACCGGCACTGTCCGTGAGAAGGAGGTCGTTCGACATAGGCGGCGGATTGTAGCGGAATCCACAGGGAAGTCTGCCTGTCAAGCCGTAATCTGCAAGTCCTTGATGGCACAGGGATGATTTTTAAGTGCATGAAATATATGGATTAATCCCTTGCTTATTTTTTGGCAGAGGAGGCAGGTGTTTGGTGCGACGGGGAGTTGGGGAAGATTTCGGAAATAACCCACAAAGTTATCCACAGCTTTTGTGGATTGATGCGGGAGTTCGTTTCACGTTCGCTATGACGGGCTCGCTTGCCGGCACGGAGCCAAGGGCGCTAGAGTTCCGCCTTTCCCTCAGCGAGGTTTTTCCGCGTGTTCGCGATCATCCAGGCCGTCGGCTGGCCTATCTGGCCGCTGCTGCTTGCGTCCGTCGTAGCTGTTGCATTGATCATAGAGCGTTCCATCTCGCTGCGCCGGGCGCGGGTCGTGCCCCCGGGCCTGCTGGATAACGTTCTGGCTGATTTCCGTCAGCGTGGCGTGTCGCCGGAAATGGTGGAGCGCGTGTCGGCGCATTCTCCTTTCGGTCGTGTGCTGGCTGCGGGGCTGCGGAACATCAACAGCTCCCGCGAAGTCATGAAGGAGGCCATAGAGGAGACCGGCCAGGCGGTGGTGCACGACCTGGAACGTTTCCTTACCACGCTGGGAACCATCGCTTCCATCAGCCCTTTGCTTGGCCTGTTCGGCACCATCGTCGGCATGATCGAGATCTTTGCCTCTCAGGGCTCCAGCGGCGCCAACCCGGCGCAACTGGCCCAGGGCATCTCCATCGCGCTCTATACCACCGGCTTCGGGCTGGTGATCGCCATCCCGGCGATGATCTTCTGGCGTCACTTCCGCCGTCTGATCGACGACTTCGTGGTGGACATGGAGCAACAGGCGGTCAAACTGGTCGAGGTAGCCCATGGCGACCGCAAGGCGTGAGGCAGGGCGATGAAATTCCGCCGCCTGGGCCGTCGGCAGGAGGAGCCAGAAATCAACCTCATCCCGCTGATCGATGTGGTGCTGGTGATCATCATCTTCCTGATGCTGACGACGACTTTCTCCAAGGTGTCCGGGCTGGAAATCAATCTGCCTTCCGCAGCCTCCGAGGGTAGTGACACCGTAGCCAACGAGATTGCGGTGGCGGTGACCGCCAGCGGTGATGTGCTGGTCAATCGACAGCCAGTGGTCGGGCGCGACATCGATGCCATTGCTGGGGCGCTGGGCAAAGCGGTGCCGCCCGGCAAGGAGCCCATCGTGGTCATCAGTGCCGATGCCAAGGCGGCTCATCAGAGCGTGATCGACATCATGCAGGCAGCCCAGCGCGTAGGGTTGGCGCACATCACTTTCGCAACCCAGAACCCTCCCCAATAAATCGGCATGCCAGCGGCCTCTCCCGCATTCTGGCAAGAGCGCGGCGTGGCGGGTGCTTGCTTGCTGCCACTGGCCACGCTGTTTTCCGGCCTTTCCGCATTGCGTCGTTTCGCCTTCAGCCGTGGTCTCACGGCGGAGGTGCGATTGCCGGTGCCCGTCGTGGTGGTGGGAAATATCGCTGTGGGCGGCAGTGGCAAGACGCCGGTGGTCGAATGGCTGGTCGGCGTGCTGCGGCGGCACGGATACCGGCCGGGCATCGTCAGCCGGGGGTACGGGGGAACGGAGGAGGGGCCCTGTTTGGTGCCGACTGATGGAGCGGCGCAACGGTACGGTGACGAGCCGTTGCTGCTGTCGCGTCTTACCGGGTGCCCCGTCGCCATTGGCAGGGATCGGCCTGCTGCCGGGGCCCTGCTGCTGCAAGCCCACCCTGGCTGCGATGTGATCGTTTCGGACGATGGCATGCAGCACTATCGCCTTGCGCGTGATGTCGAGATTGCGGTGGTGGACGAAGTGGTGCTGGGCAATTGCTGGCCGCTGCCGGCGGGGCCGCTGCGCGAGGGTTTGTCCCGCCTGCGGGAGGTGGATCTGGTCATCGCCCACGGTGTGCTTTCTGACGGTTTACGCGCGCGGATTGGCATTGGAAACGTCTTTCCGATGGAACTTTCAGGTGAGCGTTTCCGTGCTCTGGATGACACAGGGTATTGGGTTTCTGCCGCGCATTTCCAGGGGCGAGTGATCCACGCCCTGGCAGGTATCGGTCGCCCCGAGCGGTTCTTCTCCCAACTGGAGAGCATGGGGCTGGACGTAGTGCGCCACCCCTTTCCCGACCATCATGCCTTTGTGCCGGCAGATCTGGCTTTCGCCCCCGGCGATGTGAAGATTATGACCAGCAAGGATGCGGTAAAATGCGCGCCTTTCGCTATCGCGGACTGCTGGGAGTTTCCGGTGCAGGCCCGCATCGGTTCGGGTGCCGCCGACCGAATCCTGGAGAAGCTGAGTAATGGACGCCAGACTGCTTGAGATTCTTGTCTGCCCGGTTTGCAAGGGCCCCCTTGATTACCTGAAGGACAAGCAGGAACTGGTCTGCAAGGCTGACCGTCTGGGCTTCCCCATCCGTGACGGCATTCCTGTCATGCTGGAAGACGAAGCACGCAGCCTTTCCGCCGAAGAAGTAGACGCGCTGCGCTGAAGAAGGGCTGGCCATGACGACCTCCTTCCGGGTGGTGATCCCTGCCCGTCATTCGTCGATGCGCCTCCCCGGAAAGCCCTTGCTGGATATCGCGGGCAAGCCGATGGTGGTGCGGGTGCTGGAGCGTGCTCGGCAGGCCGGCGCCGCCGAAATCTGGGTCGCCACCGACCACGAAGGCATCTATGCAGCGGTTCGGGCCGAGGGCGGGCAGGCGATCATGACCCGACCGGATCATCCCAGTGGAACCGACCGCCTCGCAGAAGTGGCCCTGCTGCAGGGCTGGGACGACGGGGATATCGTGGTCAATGTTCAGGGTGATGAGCCGCTGATCGCTCCTGAACTGATTGTCGCAGTGGCCCAGGCGCTGGCGGCGGATTCGGGGGCGTCGATCGCCACCGCTGCCCATCCGCTGAAAGATGTAGCCGAGGCCTTCAATCCCAATGTGGTGAAAGTCGTATGCGACGGCCGTGGCCGCGCGCTGTATTTTTCACGTGCGCCTATCCCGTGGGCGAGGGATGCCTGGTTGGCCGATCGCTCGGCGCTGCCGCCGGGGCTGCCGATGCTGCGACATGTCGGACTTTACGCTTATCGAGTGGGTTTCCTGAAGCAATACGCGCAACTGGTGCCGTCTCCGCTTGAGCAGTGGGAGGCGCTGGAGCAATTGCGGGCGCTCTGGCATGGCCACGGCATTGGTGTGGTAGTGCTGGATGAAGCGCCGGCGGCGGGTGTGGATACCGTGGAGGACCTGGCGCGGGTGCGTCAGATCTTTGCCGCAAATGCTTGAAAAAGTGCGGAATTCTGTTTGACCGGTTGAAACGGCTCGGTTAAGTTTCGGCCTCCTGAAATTCATAACGAGTGGCCCCGTGTGGGGCCCATTCAAGCACCTGGAGGATGTATGCGTTTGATTCTGTTGGGACCGCCGGGAGCCGGCAAGGGTACGCAAGCGAATTTCATCAAGGAGAAGTTCGGTATTCCCCAGATTTCCACCGGGGACATGCTGCGCGCGGCGGTAAAGGCTGGCACGCCCCTGGGCGTGGAGGCCAAGAAGGTGATGGATGCGGGCGGTCTGGTTTCCGACGACATCATCATCGGCCTGGTGAAGGATCGCTTGCAGCAGGACGACTGCAAGGGCGGCTACATGTTCGATGGCTTCCCGCGCACCATTCCACAGGCAGATGCGATGAAGGACGCAGGCGTGCCGATCGACATCGTGCTGGAGATCGACGTGCCGGACAGCGAGATCGTCGAGCGCATGAGTGGCCGCCGGGTGCACCTGGCTTCCGGCCGCACCTACCACGTCAAGTACAACCCGCCCAAGGTGGCCGGCAAGGACGACGTGAGCGGCGAAGAGCTGATCCAGCGCGACGACGACCGTGAAGAGACGGTGAAGAAGCGGCTGGAGGTCTATCATGCTCAGACCAAGCCGCTGGTGGACTACTACACCAAGTGGGAAGCCTCGGGCGACAAGGCGGCGCCCAAGGTTCGCAAGATTTCTGGCCTGGGTTCGGTGGAAGAGATCACCGCCCGTGCGCTGGATGCCTTGAAGTGATTCCGGCTCCCGCCTGAGTAGGCGGGAGTTTTCGACGGCCGGTTCCTGACGGGTGCCGGCCGTTTTCATTGGTGCGGACGGTGAAGTGAGCGCGTTCAATCTTCTTTATGCCCAGGCAGGCGGTGTTACCGCCGTGATCAACGCCAGTGCGGCCGGGGCCATCCGGGCGGCGAGGGCCGCAGGGCCCCGGATAGGCCGGGTGCTGGCGGCTCGCCATGGGGTGCTCGGCGCCTTGGGCGAAGATCTGGTGGATACCGCCGGCTGGTCGGATGACGACCTTTCCCGCCTGGCGCAGGCCCCGGGCGGCGCCTTCGGTTCCTGCCGGTTCGATCTGGATGCGCTGGCTGATAACCCTGCCCAGTACGACCGCCTGTTCGACGTGTTTGCCGCTCACCGCATCGGTGCCTTTCTATACAACGGTGGCAACGGCTCGATGGAGACGGTGGCCAAGATATCCGCCGCCGCACGGGCCCGGGCCTATCCCCTGCGGGCCATCGGCGTGCCCAAGACGGTGGACAATGACCTGGAGGGCAGCGACTGCTCGCCCGGTTTCGGCTCGGCGGCCAAATATCTGGCCACCTCCATGCTGGAGGCCGGGTTGGATCTCGCGGCAATGAGCAGCCGGCGGGGGCGGGTGTTCGTTATGGAGGTCATGGGGCGCAATGCCGGCTGGCTGGCGGCGGCGACTGCGCTGGCGGCGCAGGGGCCGGACCAGGCGCCTCACCTCATACTGGTCCCGGAAGTGCCATTCGACGAGGTGGCTTTTCTCGCCGAGGTCCGGCTTGTGGTCGAGCGCATCGGTTACTGCGCGGTGACCGTGGCCGAAGGGTTGAAGCGAGCGGATGGCAGCCTGGTGATGGAGCAGGGGCAGGATGCGGGCGGCCACATCCAGCTGGGCGGGGCAGGGCAGTGCATCGCTCGGCTGGTGGGGGAGCGGCTGGGTTACAAGTACCACTGGTCTATCCCGGACTATCTGCAGCGGGCCGCCGGGCACTGGCGTTCTGCCACCGATCACGCTCAGGCGCTCGCGGTGGGCGAGGCGGCAGTGGGCTATGCGCTGAAAGGACGGGATGGCGTGATGCCGGCGATCCGCCGGCTGAGCGATCGGCCCTATCGCTGGGATATCCAGGTGGTGGATGTGGCCGCCATCGCCAATCTGGAGCGTCGCCTGCCCGCCGGATTCCTGCGGGCGGACGGTCTGCATGTTTCCGCGGAGGGGCTGCGCCACCTGCGGCCTCTGATCGAGGGTGAATTGCCGCCGACGACCTTGGGTGGGTTGCCGGATTACCGTCTGCCTGCGCTGCCGATGGTTCCCCGGCTCTTGCCGCCTTATCCGGCCTGAGGGCGTTCCCGGCGAATGCGCCTCACAGCTTCACTGCCGGGTTGAGGGTGTATAGGCCGGTGAGGCTGGCCTCGGCCAGGATATGGCCGCTGATCGCCTTGCGCACGTCCGCGCCGTCGAAGCGTCCCTCGACCGGACAGCGCTCCAGGTCAAGCGCATACAGCGTGAAGACGTAGCGATGGCGAAGCAGATCGTTCCAGGGTGGGCAGGGGCCATCGTAGCCGTAGTAGTCGCCCGCCATTTTCTCGTCGCCGGCGAACCAACTGGTGTAGTCGTTCACGCCCTGGCGCGTGCCGAGAAGGGCCGCCGGGCCGGGCTTGCCGCTGGGGGTAACGCGGTCGGAGAAGCTGCCACCGGCGATCTCCCTCAGGTCGGCCGGGAGGTCGACCAGGACCCAGTGGAAGAAGTCCACCCGCGGCAGATCTGGCGGCACGCTGCGGCCTTCCTGATTTACGTCGTCGCCGCGGCTGGGAACGTCCGGGTCATGGCAGATGAGGGCGAAAGAGCGCGTTCCCGGAGGCGGGTCGCTCCAGGCGAGGGCCGGGTTGTGATTGCTGCTCAGTTCCACATGGCCCTCGGCCGGCTTGCGGCCAAAGGCGAATTCTTCCGGGATGGGGGCACCGTCGGCGAAATTCGGGCTGCTGAGTTTCATGCCTGTACTCCTCGATTGCGTCAGGGGAAACTGATTCTAGCTTTCCCGGAAAAGGGGCGTCGTTTTCGGTCTGGGCTGTTCAGCTTGCACTGCGCTTGCGGAAGTCGCGCAGGCGGAATCCCAGCAAGAAGAGCATGCCGAAGTAGCCCGCGGCGCCGGCAAGTACGATGGCTGCCAGGCGAATGATCCGCAGCTGACCGGTCTCCTCCAGCCAGGATGTTTCGGTGCCGCTGCCAAACCAAAGTATGGCCGCCATCGTGAGCAGGGCCGCCAGGAGCTTGGCCGCGAAGCTGCCCCAGCCGGGCTGGGGTATATAGACGCGCCGCCGGCGCAAGCCGTAGAACAGCAGGCCGGCGTTGAGGCAGGAGGCCAGGCCGATGGAGAGTGCCAGCCCGGCGTGCCGCAGCGGACCGATGAAAGCCAGGTTCATCGCCTGAGTGGCCAGCAGGGTGATGACGGCGATCTTCACTGGCGTGCGGATGTCCTGCCGGGCGTAGAAGCCTGGGGCGAGCACTTTCACCAGAATCAGGCCGGTGAGGCCGACGCTGTAGGCGACGAGGGCGTTGCGCGTCTGCAGCACGTCCCCGCTGGAAAAGGCGCCGTAGTGGAATAGGGTGGCGATCAGCGGCGTGGAGAGCAGTGCTAGCGCCAGCGCGGCGGGCAGGGTGAGCACCAGCGTGAGGCGCAGCCCCCAGTCGAGCAGCGAGGAAAAGGCTTCGGCCTTGTCGTCCGCATGCAGCTTGGCCAGGCTGGGCAGCAGGATGGTTCCCAGGGCTACGCCCAACAGGCCGGAGGGAAATTCCATCAGGCGGTCGGCGTAGTAGAGCCAGGAGACACTGCCGCTCTCGAGGAAGGACGCGAATATCGTATTGATGAGGAGCGATATCTGGCTGACGGAGACACCGAGCAGGGCGGGTGCCATCAGCTTGAGGATGCGCCGTACGCCTGGGTCGGAGAGGTCGAGGCGGAAGCGGGGCAGCATGCCGATCCTGGCAAGCGGTCGTAGTTGCAAGGCCAGTTGCAGCAGGCCGCCGATGAAGACTGCCCAGGCGAGGGCCAGGACTGGCGGATCGAAGTAGGGCGCAGCGAGGAGCGCCATGCCGATGAAGCTCAGGTTGAGCAGGACGGGGGTGAAGGCGGGGATGGAGAACTTGCTCCAGGTATTAAGGATTCCGCCCGCCAGCGCCACCAGCGCCATGAAGAAGATGTAGGGGAAAGTGATGCGAGTGAGCTCGACGGTAAGGGCAAACTTTTCTGCGTCGTCCGAGAAGCCGGGCGCAGAGATGTAAATGATCAGCGGGGAGGCGAGGATGCCGAGCAGCGCCACCCCTGCAACGACCAGCCCCAGCAGGGTGGCTACCTTGTCCACCAGTGTGCGGGTGGCTTCATGGCCTTGGCGGTTGCGGTACTCCGCCAGGATGGGTACGAAGGCCTGCGAGAATGCGCCTTCCGCGAACATGCGGCGCAGCAGGTTGGGCAGCCGGAAGGCGACGAAGAAAGCATCGGTTGCCATGCCGGCGCCAAAGGCCCGGGCGACGACAAAGTCGCGAACGAAGCCGAGGATGCGGGACAGCAAGGTCATGCCGCTGACGGTGGCCAGGGCGCGAAGCAGGTTCATAAGTGTTCTGGAGTTCGGGCGCGAAAGGCTGGCCGCGCAGCGAGGCCGCGGCTGGAGCGCTGCGCATGATAGCTGCTCTGCCCCCAATTGCGCGTTTGCGGCTACCTGCAATCTCTATTGCATTGGCGTTTGAAAGCGGATAGACTCGCGGGCTTTCAAGAACCACCAACCAACGGGAATCGAATCTATGGCCAACTCGGC
Organism: Azoarcus indigens; assembly: GCF_004361735.1. Taxonomy (GTDB): domain Bacteria; phylum Pseudomonadota; class Gammaproteobacteria; order Burkholderiales; family Rhodocyclaceae; genus Azoarcus; species Azoarcus indigens. Next base: position 163,930 of record NZ_SNVV01000002.1, read on the forward strand.
ACAAGCTCGCAAGCGCGCTCGTCAAGCGACCAAGGCTCGCGCTCATAACGCCAGCCTGCGTTCGCGTCTGCGTACTGCGATCAAGGCCGTGCGTAAGGCCATCGTGGGTGGAGACAAGGCTGCTGCCCAGTCGGTCTTCCGCACCTCGATGAGCACCATCGACAGCATCGCCGACAAGAAGATCATCCACAAGAACAAGGCTGCTCGTCACAAGAGCCGTCTTTCCGCCGCTGTCAAGGCGATGGCTGCCTGATTCGGCTGCTGCATGGATGTAGAAAAAGCGACCTGCGGGTCGCTTTTTTTTGCCTGTCGCTACTTCCTGAAGAGGCGGGGCTCAGAGCTGCTCCAGCGGCTCCATCTGCAAATCGTTGTCGTTGGCGAAATTGATTAGGAATTTATAAGCCAGCGGCTCGACTTCATAGAGGCGGCGGTCGACGAGGACTGTCTTGTCGCCCTTGAGCGTGCAGCCTGGACGCACATAGGGGGAGTAACGCATCCGGTGGTCCGAGCCGAATGCGGACATGATGCCGCAGAGGCGGTCGGCCCAGTCGCTGGGGCGGAACTTCTTCCCCTCGCAGGTGACCCCGATGATGACAAAGCTTTCTATTTTCTGGTTCATGTGTCACGCATCGTGGCTTCAGAAAAATAGGGCGCCCCTTGCGGGCTCCGCGGAAAAACGGGACGCATTCTAGCAGAAATGCCTAGGTACGAATGCCTTGCGGCAGTGGGGTGATCTGTACTTCGGTCGTGCTTTTGGCTTACCATCTCCGTCTATTTTCCCCAACGGCGGCGTCAGCCGCCGTGCGTTTTTTGTGCTTCGTCCCGATAGGGGTCCTCCATGTCCCACGTCATGAATACCTATGCACGCCTGCCGGTCGCGTTTACGCACGGCGACGGCGCATGGCTATACGACGAGACGGGAAAACGCTATCTCGACGCGCTTTCCGGCATTGCCGTCTCCACCCTTGGCCACAACCATCCGCGCCTGGTGGCTGCCATCGCAGCCCAGGCCGGCAAGGTTCTTCATACTTCCAACCTGTACCGGATTCCCTTGCAAGAGCAACTGGCCGAGCGACTTACGGCACTCTCAGGCATGAAGCAGGTTTTTTTCTGCAATTCCGGTGCCGAAGCCAACGAGGCTGCGATCAAGCTCGCTCGTTTTTACGGGCACAAGAAAGGCGTGGAGCTGCCGACGATAGTGGTCATGGAGAACGCCTTCCATGGCCGTACGCTGGCAACGCTGTCCGCCACCGGCAATCGTAAGGCCCAGGCGGGCTTCGAGCCGCTGGTGAGCGGTTTTGTCCGCGTTCCATATCGGAATATCGATGCGGTTCGTCAGATCGCCGAGCATAACCACAGCGTAGTTGCAGTGATGCTGGAGGTAATCCAGGGCGAGGGCGGGCTCAGCATTGCCGACGCGAGCTATCTGCGCGAGCTGCGAAGCGTGTGTGATCAGCACGGATGGTTGCTGATCTGCGATGAAGTTCAGTGTGGCGTTGGGCGTACGGGCTCCTGGTTTGGCTGGCAGCAGGCGGGTGTGCAGCCGGACGTGATGACGCTGGCCAAGGGGCTGGGCTCCGGGGTAGCGATCGGCGCCTGCCTGGCCGGAGGCCCTGCGTCCGACCTGTGGGGGCCGGGGAATCACGGCACCACGTTCGGTGGTAATCCACTGGCCTGCGCAGCTGCGCTGACGACTCTGGACGTGATTGCTGACGACGGCTTGCTCGCCAATGCGGAACGCATCGGGCAGGAAATCCGCCGCACGCTGGGAGAAGCTCTGAAAGGTGTTGCCGGAGTCGTCGACATCCGGGGGCAGGGGCTGATGATAGGGATCGAACTGGATCGGCCCTGCGGCGTGCTGGTTGCGCGCGGTCTGGAGGTCGGCCTATTGATCAACGTGACGGCGGAGCGGGTGGTAAGACTGCTGCCGCCGCTGACATTCACCTCTCAGGATGCGCAGAACCTGGTGACAGGGCTGGCTCCGCTGATTCGCGACTTCCTGTCGCAGGGGTAAGGAAGGCGCTCTACATGACTGCTAACAAGCATTATCTGCAATTCAAGGATTTTTCCCGCGAGGAGTACGAGTACCTGTTCAGCCGCACCGCGTGGATCAAGTCCAAGTTCAAGCAATACGAGCCCTACCATCCGTTGTTCGATCGCACGCTGGTGATGATTTTCGAGAAGGCCAGCACCCGAACCCGTCTTTCCTTTGAAGCTGGCATGCAGCAACTGGGCGGCTCCGCGATCTACCTCAACACCCGCGACTCTCAACTAGGGCGTGGCGAGCCGGTGGAGGATGCGGCTCAGGTCATCTCCCGCATGAGCGATATCGTGATGATCCGGACCTTCGAGCAAGAGATCATCGAGCGCTTCGCCGGGGCCTCTCGCGTTCCCGTCATCAACGGCCTTACCAACGAGTACCACCCTTGCCAGATCCTGGCGGATGTCTTCACCTTCATCGAGCATCGCGGCAGCATCCAGGGCAAAACGGTGGCCTGGGTGGGCGACTCCAACAATATGTGCAATACCTGGCTGCAGGCCGCGGAAGTGCTGGACTTCAACGTCCGCGTTTCCACGCCGCCGGGCTACGAGGTGGAGCCGGAGCGCGCCGGTTTGCACGGCACCGGTCACTTCGAGCAATTCGAGGATCCTATGGAAGCCTGCCGGGGCGCTGATCTCGTCACCACCGATGTGTGGACTTCCATGGGCTTTGAAGCTGAGAACGAGGCCCGGATGAAGGACTTCGCCGATTGGTGCGTGGATGCGGAGATGATGGCCGTCGCCCGGCCGGGAGCGCTCTTCATGCATTGTTTGCCGGCACATCGCGGCGAGGAGGTTACCGCCGAAGTCATCGACGGATCGCAATCCGTGGTATGGGACGAGGCGGAAAATCGCCTTCATGTGCAGAAAGCATTGATGGAATATCTGGTGCTAGGACGGGTGGAGTCGGACTGATCCGGCCACGTATTTCGAGGGCGGAGCCCTGGAGGAGCATCCCCGCTTCGGCCGCGTCGGAGCGGGGAGTCGAATCAACGCGGAACTGCTGCTAACCGCCGGTGTGCCGAGGGTGCCCGGATGCAAAGATTGGACAGGACAATGAGCGACGTCAAGAAAGTGGTACTTGCCTATTCGGGCGGGTTGGATACCTCGGTCATACTCAAGTGGCTGCAGGACACTTACCAGTGTGAGGTGGTGACCTTCACCGCTGACCTCGGCCAGGGCGAGGAGTTGGAGCCAGCGCGCCAGAAGGCGCTGAAATTCGGTATCAAGCCGGAGAACATCTTCATCGACGATCTGCGCGAAGAGTTCGTGCGCGATTTCGTCTTCCCGATGTTCCGCGGCAACACGGTGTATGAGGGCGAGTATCTGCTGGGCACGTCCATCGCCCGCCCCCTGATCGCCAAGCGCCAGATCGAGATTGCACGGGAAAGCGGCGCCGACGCGGTGTCCCACGGTGCCACCGGCAAGGGCAATGACCAAGTCCGTTTCGAACTCGGCTATTACGCGCTGATGCCGAATGTGAAGGTGATCGCCCCGTGGCGCGAATGGGATCTGCTCTCCCGCGAGAAGCTCCTTGCCTATGCTGAGAAGGCTGGTATTCCCATCGAAATGAAGCACAAACAGGGGGGTTCGCCCTATTCCATGGATGCGAACCTGCTGCACATTTCCTTCGAAGGCCGCCACCTCGAAAACCCGTCAGCGGAAGCGGAAGAGGACATGTGGCGCTGGACCGTCTCGCCGGAAGTTGCCCCGGATGCCGCGCAGTACGTGGATCTGGAGTTCGAAAAGGGTGACCTGGTTGCGATCGATGGTGTTCGCATGAAGGCGCACGAGTTGCTTGCCAAGCTCAATGAGCTCGGCGGCAAGCATGGCATTGGCCGGCTGGACCTCGTCGAGAACCGCTATGTCGGCATGAAGAGCCGCGGTTGCTACGAAACCCCGGGGGGCACCATCCTGCTGAAGGCCCACCGCGCCATCGAGTCCATCACGCTGGATCGTGAAGTCGCTCATCTCAAGGACGACTTGATGCCACGCTACGCGAGTCTGATCTACACCGGTTATTGGTGGAGCCCGGAGCGGCGGGCGCTGCAGGCCCTGATCGATACCACGCAGCAGACGGTGAATGGCTGGGTGCGGGTCAAACTCTACAAGGGCAACGTGATCGTGGTCGCACGCGACTCCAAGACGGATTCGCTGTTCGACCCCACCATCGCCACTTTCGAGGATGACCAGGGCGCATACAACCAGAAAGACGCGAACGGCTTCATCCGCCTCAATGCCCTGCGTATGCGCATCGCCGCGAACGCCAAGTCCAAACGGGGCTGAGGTAGGACGGGATGAATGGCGAGCCGCTGATATTTGGTCTGACAGTCGCGGAGTTCGAGGATCTGTCGCTCAAGATCTGCTTTACCGCGCTGATCCTCTACATGCTGTTCATCATCGGCAACCTGGCGAAGGAGTCCAAGGCCGGCAAGTACGGCACCATGTGGCTGTTCATCGCCCTGGGTGTCGGTTTTGTCGGGTTCGTCGCCAAGGGGATCATCCAGAAATTGATGGGCATTGAATAGGAAGGGCTTCATGAGCGTCACTGAGAAAATTGACGGTGTGGCCGTGACCACCAAGGCAAACGTGTATTTCGACGGCAGGTGCGTCAGCCACGGTATCCGCTTCGCCGACGGCACCCAGAAGTCGGTGGGTGTAATCCTCCCGGCGTTGTTGACCTTCAACACCGGCGCACCGGAAATAATGGAAGGGGTGGCAGGAAGCTGCCGTGTGCGATTGAAGGGTGAAAGCGAGTGGAAGAGCTATGCCGCTGGCGAGTCTTTCAATGTGCCGGGCAACTCCAGCTTCGATATCGAAGTGGCGGGTGAGCCTTACCACTACATCTGCCATTTCGGCTGAGCAGGCCGCACAGGAGTAGTCGCCATGCCCTCATTCGACATCATGTCCGAGGTGGACCTCGTTGCGCTGCGTAATGCGGTAGATGTGGCCAACCGCAAGATATCCGGGCGCTATGACTTCAAGGGAACCGATGCTCGAGTGGAGCAGGGCGACAAGGTGCTGACACTCTTTGGCGACAGCGACTTCCAGTTGGACCAGATGAAGGCCATCCTGCTCCCCGAGATGACCGCCAAGAAGATTGACATCCGCTGCCTGGAATACTGCGACCTGCAGAAGGTCAGTGGTAACAAGGTGAAGCAGGAACTCAAGGTTCGCGTGGGTGTCGATCAAGAATTGGCAAAAAAGGTCGTTAAGTTACTCAAGGACAGCAAGCTGAAGGTTCAGGCCGCCATCCAGGGAGACGCCGTCCGTGTTTCCGGGGCGAAGCGGGATACCTTGCAGGACGCGATCGCAATCGTGAGGAAGGATGTCACGGACTTTCCGCTGCAGTTCGGTAATTTTCGCGATTGATCATTGCAGGAGAGAGAGATGGACGTTTCTTCCATAGCGGCCGCCGCGAGTGCGAACTCGGCATCCCAGCTGCAGACGCAGGTCTCGGTGTCCGTGCTCAAGAAGGCGATGGATGTGCAGGAGACCCATGCCCTGCAGCTGCTTGCGGCGTTGCCACCTACGCCTTCTGGCCCGGTGGGCGCTACGGGGGGCGTGATCGATACCTACGCTTGATCCGGCCCCCGTTTTCTCGAAGGCCCATCTTAGGATGGGCCTTTTTGTTTTGAGACATCTGGAATCGAGGCAGGCATCCTCGAATTCATGAAAATCATTTGCAAAAATATGCATTTTGTCTATTAATGTTAATAGCATATTTTCGAGATGGGCTTTCATGTCACACCAAGGTGTCTCCGCTGGCGGCTTCGCATTGGTTGAGCTGATGACGGCGCTTTCGGTGGCTGCGGTGCTGGTGGTCTTGGCTGCACCGGCACTGCGCGATCTGATAGGGGGGCAACGACTGGCGCTAAGCACTCAAACTCTGGTCGGCAGCCTGAGCTACGCCAGAAGTGAAGCAATTCGCCGTAGCACTCGGGTCACCGTATGTCCCTCGATGAATGAGAGTACATGCGACGCTGGGTCGGCCTGGAACAGGGGATGGATTGTCTTCGTGGATCTCGATGGAGATGGGCAAGCCAGTGAGGGAGAGACGGTGCTCCGCGTGACAGGGAAGCAGTCCGACGAGATCGAGATTGGAGGCAATTCCCTCTCCAACGTCTCCTATGGCCCCGATGGAAAGGCGCGGAAACCTTCGGGGGCATGGCAGTTCGGGTCGATCTACCTCTGTGGGACCCAACGATCGAAACGCATCGTCTTGAGCGCATCGGGGAGGGTACGCCAGGAGCACTCGCAATGCGTGCAATAGGGGACACTGGTTGCCCGAGCAGGGGCTACGGTATCCTAGGGGAAAGAGGTATATCCCCAGATGAGTCAAAACAAGAAGGTTGCCAAGCAAGCTGCTTACGACGTTGAGTTGCTTCGTCAGTGTTTTGCGCTTCCCCGCGTCAATGTGCCTGTGCGGGATGAATTTGTTCCGGACCAACTGCGGCCGGCGGCGGTGCTGCTGCCGATTGTGGATAGGGCGGAAGCGGGATTGAATGTTCTGCTGACCCGCAGGGCTGACCATCTTCATCACCACCCGGGACAGATAAGCTTTCCGGGGGGAAGAAGAGAGGCGGAGGATGGGTCACCGACAATAACCGCCTTGAGAGAAACGGAAGAGGAGATAGGGCTTCCGCGTAGCCGGGTAGAGGTTCTGGGCGAACTTCCCGACTATCATACAGGTACAGGTTTCTGCATTACGCCCATCGTCGGAGTGATCAAACCCCCGTTTGACCTTGTGCCGGACTCGTTCGAGGTCGCGGAGGTTTTTGAGGTTCCGCTCGAGTTTTTACTTAATCCGATGAACCATCAACGTCACTCGATGACCAGGGAAGGCCGGGTGCGCAATTATTACGCCATGCCTTATGGCTCCTATTACATCTGGGGGGCTACCGCCGGTATTATTTTGTCCCTATGGCGCTTCTTGAATGAGTCGCCTCACTAAATGCATATCACCAGCATGAGGCTACCGTACATGTGTCAGCTCCAACTCCCCGTGTGCCTGCTTGGTCAAGCGTCAAGGAGCAGCCGCATTTATGATCATTGGAGGCTTGGGCTCCTTGAGGTGTGGCTGTGAGAGTGAAAGTCCGGGTGCCTGGTGTCCCGGGGGAGAACTGGTAGAAGCCCGCGGTGTCAGCGGTGCAACCAAACGAGGGCCAGTTTTCGCCATCGTCGCCCACAGCCCCTTCATAGGACATATTCGAGGTGAAGTAGCGCTCCAGATAGTGGGCCTGTTCGACCAGGCAAGCCTGTGCGCTTGCGCGCCTGGTGTCCATCATATGCTGCTGGTAAGACGGATAGGCAATAGCAGCCAGTATCCCAATGATCACCACCACGATCATTAATTCGATCAGCGTCATGCCGCGCATATTTCTCATGGCTCGACTCCAATAAGTTCTCGCCATGTCTTCCTGCGAGTCGTGGTTCCCGATGGAGTGTTTACCCCCACTTTCCTGACGTTGGTGTTTTCGAGCTGGGTGTAAAGAGAACCGTCTTTGTATACGACGTTACTGGGTGTGCTACTAAAGCTAATGCCACTTCCGGTAATTACGGTTCCATTGTATATAAAGTAGTTGTAGTCCAGCCGGCCACCTGTGAAGAGGTTCAGGGCCATGACAAAACCGTCCCCATTGGGATTGCATTGAGTTCCTGTTGGTATGAGTGTCTGTCCGATCAGAACGCCATTGATGATCTGATTGGTCAGGATCATTCTTTCCCCACTTTGGGTGTTACCGGTAACCAAGTCGATATACCAACCCCGTTTTGCGGCCAGATCACTAGCGCTGACTTCCGAAACCGTGCGGACGGTGTAATCCCCGGATGAAGATGCAGTGTCCGACACAATGCTCGATTGATGAAGTTCGGCACGGTCCGTAATTTCTGATCCGTCTATCAGTCCATACCAGGTTTGGACTGAAGTCGTGGTGATATCGCTTTCCCCTAGGAATTTGCCGGTGCCGAAATAGAGCCAGTAATCGCCGGTGCTGGTCCGTTTGACTACAGTGATTCCGGAAGTGATGGGTTGAGCGGTTCCAGAGCTATCCCTGGCTTGGAACACCTTGGTCGCTGTCTGCTCTGCCAGGTCAAACCGCCATACATTCCCATGAATGTCCCCCGCGTAGGCCCTATCGGCATTGCCGTCATTGTCTATATCGATCACATAAGGGGCGGATAGCCCATTAGGACTAGCGCTCGAACCTACTCCAGTATCTATGGAACTGACCCCACCGTTCTGAAGATTGATCATGACCAAGCGTGCGTGATGATCGGAACTGTTGTAGCCATTTCCTAGAATGGCCACCCAACTATCATTGGCCAACCGCGCGATGCTTGGCTTTCCTGGGCTCTGCCCCATAACACTGGGCGTGACCTCCCAGAGGATCTTGCTGGAATTCATGCTGGAAGGAGCGGTCACATTAATAGCAAATACGGCTCGCCCGCCGCGACCCAAGGTTGCAACAAGTATGGTTTTCCAAGCACCGTCGATGTATGCGTCAGCGACAGCAATTTGACCATCGACGAAATAGCGGTGTGAATACTCGGGGTTGGCCAGAGAGGCAAGGGTGCTATTTACCGCGGATTCAGGAATGTAAGCGAAAACCTCCTTGCCTCCTTCAGGGGAAGGGATAAGATTCCCCGTTGAGTCAGTCATAAGATTGCCATTGGAGTCTGTAAGGTATATTTCTGCGTTGAAGCCGTGCAGCATCCCGTCGTTGGCCGCCACATAAACCATCTTCGTTCGGCCTACGTTGTTTGCAGCGAAAGTGGAGTGCGCGGATGCCCCAGTCCAAGTGCGATTTGCGTAGAGTGAAGCGTCCGGCGGGCCGACGTAATAGGGCGTTGAATTTACGATGTCGCCCAGCGGGCCGTGGGGCCGAGTGCGTAGGCTGCCGCCAGATACGCTTTGCTCGTTGTTCTGATCGCCACGAAGATAATTCAAGATCGCGTTCGAGCCGAGAGCGCTTTGTTGGGTGTTGGACAGATTGTCCCAAGTAAAGGTCACTGCGGCGCCGTTGGTCCTTGTCAGAATATTACGGTCTCCATGAGCGGGGAGGCGCTCCGAGGCAGACCAGGCTGCTGTGCCGCTAATGCCGTTTGCGCTAACGGTATAGGCGGCGAGGTCGCCCGACCAGATCACCGACTGATAACTGGCCTTGTAGACAGCAGAGCCGTCATCCACCTCAGTGCTGTTGGAGCTCAGGCTGGTGCCCGAGCCAAGCCGAGACTGTATAGCCGCAATGGATTGCTTCAATCCATCGGTAAAGGCGGATGGTTCGCCGGCGGAATAGAAATCCCCCCGGCTATTGACTGCCGCATGCAAAAGATCGTCGATCTGGTAGGAGGAGCCATTTCCCCAATTGACGGTAGCGCCCGTCGTGATCGCGTTGAAAGCAGTGGACTTGCTTACCAGCGAAGGCTCCACGCCGAGGCCGATGCCAATGGTCACCATGTGTTGCCAGAATGCTGGGTCGGATGTGGAGGAGGGGACGTCATTAGCGAGATTTGGGCGTAAATCCCGCTTCCAGTAATACATCGCGACGTCGGCGAGGGTATTGTTGTAATTGTCTTTGAACGGCGAGGAGGCAACGTACTTATAGGTGCTGGAGCCGTCAGCGCTAGTGATGTCGCTACCGTCGGTGCCGTCATTGTTGCCGGAAGCACCGCCGCTAGCGGCCGTACTGTTCCAGTAGCCATCCGTCATCAAAATGGTGAAGCTCTGGCGGCATGAGAGTTCCGCGCTGGTGCTTGATGCAGGATTCTCCCGCCAGGGTTCCTCAGTCTCGTAGTAGGTGCCCGCCGCTTGGAGTGCATGGCGCAAGGGGGTTTGGCCGCTGGCCGATATCGAGAACAGCCAGCTATAGAAGTTGCTCTTGACGTCGGAGTACGTTCGGACGCCCGATGCCAAAACATTGGCATGGTTGATGCTGCCGTAACCCACTCTATAGCTGTCGGAAATGCCCGAGAACGCAAGGCTGGTGCCGGCGCGTGCCGTATAGAGGCGCGTCCGATAGTAGGAGTACCAGTTAGCTACATTCTGGCGCTGTGCGTCAGTCGTTAGATAGGTCTTGGCATAGCTGGAGTCACTGTTGGTACTGCCGGTGCCATTGTAGGCATAGTAATAAAAGGGCTCCGCAGTTAGGGCATAGCCGGTGCGAGGAGAGGCGCTGGTTGCATCAGCGCATTTATAGTATGCATAGTTACCGGAGCCGACCCTGTCGGCACACACGAAACCGGATGAGTGGGAGGTGCTGCTGCTGCCGGTGACCGCATTGGCAAGATATGTTACGGAGTAGTCTGAGAGCTGATAGCCAGTTCGAGGTGAGTTGGAACTGGCATTAGCGCATTGTTGATAGAGATAGATGTTGTTAGAGAATTCCAAGCGTCTGCTACAGACAAAGCCGCTTGTAAACGAGCTGTTGCCACTGGCATTGCCGTTAGCGCTGGTCGCATGGCGGAGTTGGTCTGGATTGGTGAGTCTGTAACCAGAGAGTGGAGTGGTCGAGCTTGCTTCTGTGCACATGTAATAGGCATAACTGTTGCTTGTCGCCGTGGAAACACGGCTGTTGCAGACGAAGCCAGAAGTTGCATTGGTCACGGCATTAGCATTCGTGCCTGACCAGAACGCAAAGTAGCCGCTCCAGTTACTCAGGTCGGTGACCGAGGTGTCCCGGGTTGAGGAATAGCCATTGCGCCATGCTGCAGTGAAGCTGCTGTCTCCTAGGCTGTTGCCATTCGCGTCCACTGGCGCGGTGTAGATCGTGCTGGGGTTGTAATACAACTTGTTGAAAGTGGGTGATTGGCAGGCGTTGCTTTTTCCGCTATTGACTCGCCCGGTGTCCATCCGGATCACGTTGGTGTTGTCGCCGCCAGCGCTGGAACTGCAGCCGGCGTCGTCGGGGAGGTCGTCCCGATTCATTGATCCAGAGTCGTCAATGATATATACGATATTGGGCGCTAAGGGCTCAGCTACAAGCAATGGTTGAGTCGCGATGTCGATGACACCCCATGCACTCTTCGAGAGAAGGGCAAGCGCTGCTAGCGAGATGAGGTTCAGTCGGCCGTGGGGGACTATATTCTTCATTTGATCGCTCACTCGGTACTGCTGAGAGACATTGTGGACTGAAGCCAGACTGCAGCGCGTCCATCCCCGGCAGCGCTGCGTGCTGTAATTCGGTAGTAGCGGGCAACGGTTTTGGTGCAGCCGCTCGTGCCATACTCTGCAGCGCCACCGCAGGTATCGACATCGCTGCTGTCTTCGCTTCCTTCGCCGAGATATTGAATGTGATATCGAGGCGCGACTGCTAGATCGCCCAAGGCGAGGGATGGACTGATCCAAGTTATGCCGTCGATGGAAGGCGTTGTGGGGCACGCTGTCGCGGAGCAATCAGTCTGGAATGCAGTTTCATCCGCGACAATTGCAGCTTCGGCTGCGCGCAAAGCGCTTTCCGCCGCTTGAAAAGCCAGTTCCCTGTCGTAAAGATTGGAGGTCATCCGTTCCTGCAGCGTTGTTCCCCGCATGCCTGCCAAACCGATCATCGTGACCAGCAACAATAGAATTAAGGCGACGACCAGCGCGACACCGTGCTGTTCACTGAGCGCTGCACTATGCGGCCGGCGGGTTTTCACGGCATTCTGTTCCTGAGGGTAATAACGTTCGTCAACTCCCGGCTGACACGGGCGCTACCGCCATTTTCGGCAATGCCGCTTGCCGCCTCGCTGCCAGGTTCAACAAACGTAAGACGCACACTGATTGCTGAAACGCCGGCCCAATCGGTACTTGTCCAGCCAGCGGTGTCGGCCATGGCGCTGTATACGGCGTCGCCTTCCCGTAGGAATTGGAGCGTCATTGCCGAGACTCCCTCGACAATTTCCTGTGTCTGTGCGGAAGAGTTGATGAACTGGGTCCGATAAAGGGATCGCCCGGTATCTTGGTCGCAGGCGCTGCGTCCATTGCATCCGATGAACCATCCTTGGCTCGCAAAGCGAGAGAGTTCGCTGTTGCGACCAAATGTGGTGTTGGGAACTGCTCCGGCAGCATAGGTGATGGTGGTCGTAGTGCCTCCACTGGCCTGGAACAGTTGGCCTGCGCTGGAGAGTGGGTTGCAGATGAGGAGGTACCCATCTGTGGGAAGGTCGTGGGCCGCTTGGGTTGTTATGGTAGTTCCCGAGTGAGTGCTGACTGATGCAGGAAGGCCTGTTGTTCCGCTAAGGATCATTGCTTGGCTGCCTTGAACCCTTTTGGCCGCTTGCGAGCCAAATTCCGGCATACCAGTGGGGAAAGCTGTTGAGCCTGAGTAGGCGCGTAGCCCCCAGCTATTCCACCAGGCCGTGTTGCTCAAAGTCCCGCTGGGGTCGCAGGCGGTTCCACCGGTTTCACGTAGATCTCGGGCCATCAATTCGAACGCTGTCCGGATATTCTCCTGAATTCTCGAAAGGCCTTCCGAGTTGCGGTAGACCTGTCGGTTGGCCAAGAAGACGCTCCCTACGCCTGCCACGACGATCAAGCCGAGGACGAGGGCAATCATCATTTCGATGAGGGTGAGGCCCTGCAGACGACGGAGGGGAAGAGGTGGGCGCCTCATAGTTGGGCCTTGGTCTGAATGCTGAAACTCTGCGCAGCAGTCGCGTCGGCAGCACTCCCCCGGCTGTCGTCCCAGGTAATGGATACGGTGCACAGACCGGCGCCATCACAACTCACAGAGCCACATGAGCCGGCACCAATGCTTTGCTGAACCGACGCCAGCCAGGCGGCAAGGTCTGTTTCAGCCAGGTTGGTGCCGGTGGGGGCTGTGCAGGCGGCGTCGCTGAAGTTGTAGTTCCCAGCGAGGACCGCAGAGCGATTCGCGCGCATCCTGTCCAGGATCGAATAACTCAGGATCACGGCCATGCTACGTTCGGTGGCGCTTTGGTTATTGCGAAGCGAGGAGAACTGGAGCCCTGCCATGCCAAGAAGTCCTAACGAGAGTACGAGCACAGCAATCAATACCTCGATAAGACTTACCCCCTTCTGATAAGGGTGTATTGCTACAGCAGGGGAACTATAGGTGAGCATTTTTCAGCCAGGGTTGGAGACGTCAGAGTTGCAGGTTTCAGACGCCGTACTGGTGGTGGCGCGTCCGCCTCCTCTCAACTCCAGCAGGCGGGCGTTCTGATCCAGACCTTGCGTATCGGAGCAGATCCGGAGGGTTCCGACGAGTAGCGTGCTGCCATCAGTGCCACGGGCCAGCCCATCGGCACGAAACACGATCTCGTTGGCTGCGTCAGTGATGTTGCTGCTGGCTTCGACAGAGATTTGCTGAGTGGCAATTGACCCACGGCGCAGGACTCGGCTGGAGTCGGCCGCATCAATGGCGGGGTCTACGACTATCCAGTGCTCCCATTCACTTTGATTTCCAGCCAGACAGGTCAGTGCGGTGTCGCTGTCGGCACGGCAGAGTGTTACGTTGCGCCCTCGCTTCACCGCCTCGCTACGAGTGAAAGTGACTGCACCTACGAGTTCGTTGGTCTGCGTGCTCAGACGGTTGTTTGCGAGCAAGGTCCGAAAGGAGGGCGCGGCCATTGCAGCCAGAATGGCCGCCACAGCCAGAGTGACCATGAGTTCGATCAGGGTGAAGCCGTCAGTCCTGCCGGAAAACTGCATGGTGTGCGCCTGAGGTCGGGATGTGGGGATCTTAGGGGGGCGCCGTTGGTGTAGCGTCTGCGGGCGATGAGCGTTGGATATAGGCCGCCGAACGGCATTGGCGTTTTGGTGTTTTCGGACGCGTGTTGACAAGGGGAATGGGAGTCGGAGGTCGGGCCGGCCTTTTATGGTATCTTGCCCAGCGAATGGCCCAGTGGCGGGCCTTTTCAGCTTTCTTGGTTCCGCATGACGCTCCTCTCGCTGATCATCGCGCTGCTCATTGAGCAGTTGCGTCCTCTTCCCGTACAGAAACTGGTGCTGGATCCGCTGCGGCGGTTGTCGGGCGCCATGGTGCAGCGTTTCAACGATGGGGAGGCGCATCACGGGCGGGCTGCGTGGTGGTTGATCGTGCTGACAGCTACCGTCGGGTGTGCGCTGCTGTATTACATCCTGTGGCATGTGCATCCCCTGCTGGCCATGCTCTTCAACGTCGGGGTCTTGTACCTGACGATGGGCTTTCGGCAGGAGAGCCACTTTTTTACCGATATCCATCTGGCGCTGCGTATGGGGGAAGTCGACAGGGCGCGTGTCCTGTTGGCCGAATGGCGAGGCGGCCTTTATCACGAGGCCAGTTCCAGCGAGATCGCGCGCCTGTCCATCGAGCAGGCGCTGGTCGCATCTCACCGTAATGTCTTCGGCGTGGCTTTCTGGTTCATCTTGCTACCGGGGCCGAGCGGGGCGGTGATGTATCGCCTGGCACGTTTCTTCGCTGAGGACTGGGGGCGCCGGACGGATCCGGAGTTCGGGCTTTTCGGTCTGTTCGCGCGGAAGGCTTTCGAGGTGATCGACTGGCTGCCGGTACGTTTGACTGCGGCCTCGTTTTCCATCGTCGGTGACTTCGAAGACGCAATCTATTGCTGGCGCACCCAACCCATGCTGTGGCCAGACAGGGCGTCCGCTATACTCCTTGCGAGTGGAGGAGGCGCTTTGGGCGTACGCTTGGGTATGCCGGTGCACGAATCTGGCGAGATCGTCGAACGCCCGGAGATGGGCCTGGGAGACGAGGCTGATGCCGACTATATGCAGAGCACAGTGGGCCTGGTGTGGCGGGCACTGCTGGTATGTCTATTGATGCTTGCCTTGCTGGGAGTTGCTGGCTGGGTGGGGCGTTGATTTCCTAGGAGGGAGTGGAGATGGCAAATCGTGAAGTCGTCGTTCTCAGCGCTGTTCGGTCCGCCGTTGGTGGATTCAATGGGGCGCTGAAGGACATGGAACCCGCCGAGTTGGGCGGTATCGTCATCAAAGAGGCCATTGCCCGTGGTGGCGTGGATCCGAAGCAGGTGAGCTTTGCCGCTGTCGGTAACTGCATCCCGACCGAATCCCGTTACCCCTACGTGGCCCGTGTGGCTTCCATCCAGGGTGGAATGTCGATGGACTCAGTGGCCTTTGCAGTGAACCGCCTCTGCGGCTCCGCGCAGCAGGCTGTCGTGAGTTCGGCCCAGGCCATTATGCTGGGCGATGCGGATTACGCCATCGGCGGTGGTGTCGAAGTGATGTCCCGCGGCGCCTATCTGATGCCGACCCTGCGTTCCGGTGCGCGCATGGGTGACACCAAGGCGATCGATGCGATGGTCGCAGTGCTGACCGACCCCTTCGGTGTTGGTCATATGGGTATCACTGCCGAGAATTTGGCGAGCAAGTGGGGCATCACGAGGGAAGACCAGGATGCCTTCGCGCTGGAGTCCCAGAACCGTGCGGCCGCTGCACTGGCGGATGGCCGTTTCAAGAGCCAGATCGTTCCGATCACCTTTGAAACCCGCAAGGGCCCGGTGGTCTTCGATACCGACGAGCATCCGCGTGCGACTACCCTGGAATCGCTGGCCAAGATGAAGCCCGCCTTCAAGAAGGATGGCAGCGTGACCGCGGGCAATGCCTCTGGCATCAATGACGCCGGTGCCTTCCTGTTGCTGGCCGACGCTGCCAAGGCGAGTGCTGACGGCCACAAGCCGATGGCCCGCCTGGTTGCTTACGCGATCGCCGGCGTGCCGAACGACGTCATGGGCGAAGGCCCGATCCCGGCTTCCAAGCTCGCGCTGCAGCGCGCGGGCCTGACGCTGGACAAGATCGACGTGGTCGAGTCCAACGAAGCTTTTGCGGCCCAGGCAATTGCGGTTAACAAGGGGCTGGAACTGGATGCGGCCAAGACGAACCCGAACGGTGGTGCCATCTCCCTGGGCCACCCGGTAGGAGCGACCGGTGCCGTAATCATTACCAAACTTCTGCATGAACTGCACCGCGTCGGTGGACGCTACGGCATGGCAACCATGTGCATCGGCGGTGGCCAAGGCATTACGACCATCTGGGAACGGATCTGAGCGTTCGCGTAGTCCTCAAGAAACCCCGCCTTGGCGGGGTTTTTTTTCGTCCGCTGCCAGCGCAGAGTGGGAACATATGCACCAGTTGCCAAAATGGGTTGGGTGGGTTTGCACCGCATTGGTGCGTATCCTGTTTCTCAGGAAGGCTACGCCGTCGGATTACCCATGATGCGGTGCTGGCATGCTTTTCGCTGACCTCAGATTGTCCCGATTCACCACCCAGAAAGGCGGGCTCAGCGCCATGACGATCAAGAACTTCTATAACGAAATGAAAGATGAGGCGGGGCAGGTGAGGCCCCACTATGCCTCGTACGCGGCGTGGTTGTCGGAAATGCCGGAAGAGCGGCTTGCGCAGAAGCGGGCTGAGGCAGATGCGCTGTTCCATCGCCACGGCATCACCTTCGCCGTCTATGGCGAAGGGGCGGGAACGGAGCGCCTCATTCCCTTCGATATCATCCCGCGCATCATTCCCGCTGCGGAGTGGAAGACCCTGGAGAGCGGCCTGCGCCAGCGGGTCAAGGCGCTCAACCTCTTCATCCATGACATCTACCACGGGCAGGACATCCTCAAGGCCGGCCATATCCCGCCGGATCAGGTGCTGAACAATGCCCAGTACCGCAGGGTCATGCAGGGTGTGGACGTGCCGCGAGGCATCTATGCTCACATCGCCGGGGTAGATGTAGTGCGTGCCGGCGCCGGCGAGTACTACGTGCTGGAAGACAATCTGCGGGTGCCGTCCGGCGTCTCCTACATGATGGAGAACCGCAAGATGATGATGCGGCTCTTCCCCCGCCTGTTCTCCCGCTACCGAGTTGCTCCGGTGGACCGCTATCCGGACATGCTGCTCAACATGCTGCGCAGCGTGGCGCCGACCGGCGTGACCGATCCGACCGTTGTCGTCCTTACGCCGGGTGCCTACAACAGCGCTTATTTTGAACACGCCTTCCTGGCCCAGCAGATGGGCGTGGAGTTGGTGGAGGGCCAGGACATGTTCGTCAAGGACGAGCAGGTGTTCATGCGCACCACGCAGGGGCCGCAGCGGGTGGATGTGATCTACCGCCGGGTGGATGACGACTTCCTCGATCCGCTCGCCTTCCGGCCGGACTCGGTGCTTGGTGTGCCGGGCATACTCGGGGCCTACCAGGCCGGCAGGGTCACGCTTTCCAACGCTATCGGTAGCGGTGTGGCTGATGACAAATCCATCTATCCTTATGTGCCTGAAATGGTGCGCTTCTACCTCGGCGAGGAGCCCATCCTGCACAACGTTCCAACCTATATGTGCCGCAAGAAGGATGACCTGGCCTACGTACTGGAGCACCTCGCCGAACTGGTGGTGAAGGAGGTACATGGTGCGGGCGGCTACGGGATGCTGGTCGGACCGGCGTCCACCAAGGCCGAGGTGGAGGCTTTCCGAGAGGTCCTGATCAAGCATCCCGAGCGTTACATCGCGCAACCCACGCTTGCACTGTCTGCCTGCCCGACCTTCGTCGAATCCGGTGTAGCGCCACGTCATATCGACCTGCGGCCCTTCGTGCTGTCGGGCGAGGAGATCCAGCTGGTGGCCGGCGGACTGACACGGGTGGCGTTGCGTGACGGGTCGCTGGTGGTGAATTCCTCGCAAGGCGGGGGCACCAAGGACACATGGGTACTGGAAGCCTGAATCGGCGAACTAGGGAGAACAGAAGATGCTGAGCCGTACCGCCGATCACCTTTACTGGATGGCCCGCTACATGGAGCGGGCCGAGAACATCGCCCGCATCCTGGACGTGAATCACCGCATGTCCATGATGCCCCAGTCCCGCATCCAGGAGGAGCAGGCCTGGGGGGCCACGTTGCGCATCATGGGGCTGGAGGCCGCCTTCCATCAGCGCTATGCCGAAATCACGCCGGACAATGTGCTGGAGTTCATGATTTTCGACCAGGACAACCACTCCAGCATCCGTAACTGCCTGCGCGCGGCCCGGGAGAACGCCCACGCGGTGCGTGGAACGCTCACTTCCGAGTTGTGGGAAACCACCAATGGCACCTGGTTGAAGATGCGGGATTTCACGCCCGAGGCATTTGCCGATGCCGGGGCTGGTGAATTCTTCGAGTGGGTGAAGTACCGCTCTCACCTGTCCCGCGGGGTGACCATAGGCACCATGCTGCAGGACGAGGCGCTGCGCTTCATCCGCATCGGCACCTTCCTGGAACGCGCCGACAACACCGCGCGCATCCTGGACGTGAAGTATCAGCTCCTCCTGCCCGCCGGAGAGGTCGAGGGTGGGGCGGCCGACTATTACCAATGGAGTGCCTTGCTGCGTTCCGTGTCCGCCTTCGAGGTCTACCGCAAGGTCTATCGCGACTTGATCACCCCGGCGCGCGTGGCGGAACTGCTGCTGCTGCGGGTGGACATGCCGCGTTCCCTGGCCCGCTGCATGAAGGAGGTCTATACCAATCTGCAGCGGGTCAGGAATGCGCAATCCGCCGAAACCGAGCGGCAGGCTGGCGAGTTGGAGGCGACCTTGCGCTTTGGCCGCATCGACGACATCGTGCGTGGCGGACTGCACAACTACGTCATCCGGATGCTGGCACGCACGCAGGAACTGGGAAACCGCATCGCCGACGACTTCCTTGTCCCGGTGTCCTGAAACGCCCTGAGGCTCTGCCCCATGAGGGGCACAACGGCAGGAGAGTGGGGTGACCTATTGCGTTGGCATGCTGGTGGATGCGGGGCTGGTCTTCCTGTCCGACTCGCGCACCAACGCCGGCGTCGATCAGATCAGCACCTTCCGCAAGACCGCGGTTTTCGGGCGGGATGGCGAGCGGGTGTTGGTGCTGATGAGCGCGGGAAATCTGGCGATCACCCAGGCGGCGCTGTCGATGTTGCGCGAGGCGGTCGCGGCATCGGACAGTCGGGTCAGCCTGGCGACAGTGCCCAACCTCTTCGAAGCCGCGCGTCACGTAGGGGAGACGCTGCGGGAGATCCGCCGCCGGGACGCGGAGGCCTTGCAGGCCTTCGGCGTCGAGTTCAATGCCGCGCTAATTCTGGGCGGGCAGATCCGCGGCGAGCCGCCGCGGCTCTTCAACATTTACGCCGCTGGCAACTTCATTGAAGCGACACCGGAAACCTCCTACTTCCAGATCGGCGAGTCCAAGTACGGCAAGCCTATCATCGACCGCGTGCTGCAGCGGACGACCACCCTGGAGGAGGCGGCCAAGTGCGCACTGATCTCGATGGATTCCACGCTGCGCTCCAACCTCTCCGTTGGCCTGCCGCTGGATCTAACCGTTGTTCATACCGATGCCTACAAGCTTGGCGAACAGCGACATATCGATGGCAACGACGGCTATTTCGCCATGATCCAGTCGCGTTGGGGCGGCGCGCTGCGGGCGACTTTCGACGAATTGCCGAACCCTTCGCCGCTGGGCGAGGGCTAGCTAGCGGCGCTGCTCGATGGCCCCTGGTGTTTTACCAGCCGGGGTTCAATCTGCGTGCCTCGGCGATTTCAGCCTTGATGCTGCGGTAGTGCTCGAAGCGCCGGACGTTGATTTCGCCTGAGGCGACGCTGGCCAGGATCGCGCAGCCAGGTTCGGCCTCGTGCCGGCAATCGCGGAAGCGGCACTGCCCCAGAAACGGCCGGAATTCGACGAAGGCTTCCGCCAATTCTTCCTCGCCCAGGTGCGCCAGCCCGAAGGCCTGCAGGCCGGGGCTGTCTATCATCCAGCCGTCTTCACCCAGCGGATAAAGGCGGGCAAAGGTGGTGGTGTGCTTGCCCGTATCCAGCGCGGTGGAGATCTCCCGGGTGGCGGCCTTGGCTCCGGGGATCAGGGCATTGGTCAGCGTAGACTTGCCCATGCCGGACTGGCCCACCAGGATGCTGTGGCGGTTCTCCAGCCAGGGCCTGAGCTTCTCTGCGCCTTCCAGTGCAGAGAGCTCGATGAGCTGATAGCCGAGGGCGACGAAGGGGGCGAGGCGCTCCCGGGCCAACGGCAGCCCAGCGCTGAGATCGCTCTTGTTCAATATGATCAGGGGGGTGATGCCCTGGCTTTCGGCGGCAGCGATACAGCGGGAAAGCAGCAGGTCTGAGAAGCCGGGCTCCGTGGCGACGACGATGGCGATATGGCTGAGATTGGCAGCAATCAGCTTCTCGCGGAAAGCGTCCGAGCGCCACAGCAGGCTGCGGCGGGGGTGCAGTTCGACGATGGCGCCTTGGCCTTCCCCTTGCGGCAGGATTTCTACCTCGTCGCCGCAAGCGAACACGCTTTTCTTGCCACGGGGGTAGCCCTGCAGCAGGCCTTTCCCAGTGTCGATCTCATAGTGGCGACCAAAGGCGGCGGTAACTCTGCCGCGCACGGTTGCTGTGGAGGCGTCGTTTCTGGTCTGCTGTCGGGAAGAGCGTTTCAAATGAAGGGGCTCGTATTGGCCGGCCAGGAGCCGGTGCGGGGCTGGGAATCGCGTGCTGCGGCTTGACCTGCTTTCATTCGGGCAGGGTCTGCAGGCGTGCGATCCGGATTGCCGCCGGAGGGTGGGAGTCGAAGAAGCGGGAGTACAGCGGGTCCGGTGTCAGCGTCGAGGCGTTGTCCCGGTAGAGCTTGGTGAGCGCGGCGACCAGATCGGCGGCGCGAGTCTGGGCTGCCGCATAGGCGTCGGCCTCGAACTCGTGGCGGCGGGACCAGTGGCTCATCAAGGGTCCCAGCGGAAAGGTGAAGGCTGGAAGGGCGATGAAGAACAGCGCCAGCGCGGTGGCGGTGTCCTGGCTGTGCGCGCCGAGGCCGGCAAAGAACCACGGCTGGGTAACCAGCCAGCCCAGCAGGGCGAGCAGGGCCAGGCTGAGGGGCGCGAGCACGGCGAGCCGCTTGAGGATATGGCGATGGCGGAAGTGGCCCAGCTCGTGTGCCAGCACGGCTTCGACTTCGGCGGGGGCGAGCTTGTCCAACAGGGTGTCGAAGAAGACGATGCGGCGGGCAGCGCCGAAGCCAGTGAAATAGGCGTTGCCGTGGGCGGAGCGGCGGGAGCCGTCCATCACGTACAGGCCTTTGGCCTTGAAGCCGCAGCGCTGCAGCAGCGCTTCTACTCGGCTCTTCAGCGCGTCGTCGCTGAGGGGCGTGAAGGTATTGAACAGTGGGGCGATGAAGGTCGGCCAAACGAGCAGCACCAGCAGGTTGAAGGCCAGCCAGAAGGCCCATACCCACAGCCACCAGTATTCGCCCATCGCGCCCATCAGCCAGAGCACCGCGGCCAGTAGCGGCAGGCCGACCAGGGTTGCCAGCAGGCCTTCCTTCACCGTGTCGGAGAGGAAGAGCGCGGGCGTCATCCGGTTGAAGCCGAAATGCTTCTCTACGACGAAGATGCGATACAGGCTGAAGGGCAGTTCGATCAGCCAACTGGCCAAGGCGATGCAGGCCAGCAGTGTTACCCCATGCAACAGGCTGCCGGCTGGCCACAACCGGGCAACGAGGCCATGTACCGCCTGCAGCGCGCCGCCCAGTGTCAAGGCGAGGACAAACACCGCGCCCGTCAGGGTCTCGACGCCAGCAAGGCGCATGCGCGCCACCGTGTAATCCGCTGCACGCTGGTGGGCAGCGAGGCCGATGCTGCCGGCGAACGGCTCGGGGACGGTGCCGCGGCGGGCGGCGACATGTCGTATCTGGCGCAGCATCAGCCCGCTCTTGATTGCGGTCGACGCGACCAGGAAGAGGACGAAGAGCAGGCTGAAGGATGCGGCGGACATGCGGATCAGGAGTGGCCGATGGATTGGGGCGGCGAATGGCCGGGCAGCGGGGCCGACGGCGGCGAGGAGGCGGAGGACAAGGGGAAATGTGCCACAATCCCGGCCTTGTCCGATTCACGCGGATGCATCTGAAAGGCTGGAGAATTATGGCACAGGACCCGAATCACCTGATATGGCTGGACATGGAAATGACCGGCCTGGAACCGGAACGCGATCGGATCATCGAGATCGCGGTCATCATCACCGACAGTCAGTTGAACGAGGTTGCGGTAGCCCCGGTGATCACTGTGCATCAGCCGGACAGTGTGCTGGACGCAATGGATGACTGGAACAAGAACACCCACGGCAAATCGGGCCTGATAGACCGAGTCAAGGCTTCCACCGTGTCGGAAGCGGACGCCGAAGCGGGCATGCTGGCCTTCTTGCAGGAGTGGGTGCCGCAGCGGGCATCGCCGATGTGCGGCAACTCCATCGGACAGGATCGCCGCTTCCTCGCCCGTTACATGCCCACGCTCGAGGCCTGGTTCCACTACCGCAACCTGGATGTTTCGACGTTGAAGGAACTGGCTCGCCGGTGGAAGCCGGAGGTGGCCAAGGGCGTGGTCAAGCAGGGCAGACATGAGGCGTTGGCGGACATCCAGGAGTCGATCGCCGAATTGCGCTATTACCGCGACAACTTCCTGCGGCTGGAGTGAGGTCTGCAGAGAAAAGGAAAAGGGCCCTCCGGGGCCCCTTTTTCATTGTGCGCCCAGTATGGGCGCACTCCTGCGGGTGTAAGTCCGGCCGTAAGTTGATCACAGCGAACGAAGTGAAGCGCAACTGCGTGAGGGCGACCGAGCGTGGGAAGGAAGCGTGGAGCATAAGCTGCGAGCCGATGGACAAGAATCGGATAGAAGGCGCTGCCGAGCAGGGCGAGCGGGCCATGAACCGCGAAGCTCTCGTGATCAAGGCGAAGTGGCGTAAATCCGGCGGTTGTGCAGCGAAGGAGGGCGTTCTTACCTGGGGAGATCTCGCTTTGTGCCTGAAAGGGCGACGGTGCTGAGCCGGAGCGAGAAGTCAGCAGAGGCTGTAGTCGCTGCCGGTGTGGGGCGAAGGGCCGAACGAGCAGGAGAGCCGAAGGCCGTGTCGCTCGGACGTGCAGTGCATCAGAAGCCTGGGGAACTGGGGCGCAATGCGGGAGGGCGCGGTGAAGCCGAGCCGGAAGCAGTGCGTGATGAAGCACGGACGGCGCGGCATGAAACCGCAGGCCCGGGGCGAGATGACCTGCTTGCGCAGGTGCTCCCGAAAGCGAACAGGGAGGCGGCGTGGAAACGCGTCAAATCCAATCGCGGCAGTGCTGGGGTGGATGGGCTGTCGATTGCCGAGACGGCGGACCCCCTGAAAGCGCCCTGGCCCGGATTCGGGAATCCTTACGGGATGGCCGCTACCGGCCCGCGCCGGTGCGGCGCGTCCAGATCCCGAAGCCCGGCGGCGGGGTGCGCGAGTTGGGGATTCCGACGGTGACGGATCGGCTGATCCAGCAAGCCCTGCTGCAAGTCTTGCAGCCCGTGATTGATCGGACGTTCTCCGAACACAGCTACGGCTTTCGACCGGGACGCCGTGCGCATGACGTGGTGCTCGATGCACAGCGCTACGTGCAGGACGGCTATCGGGTGGTGGTCGATGTGGACCTGGAGCAGTTCTTCGATCGGGTCAATCATGACATCCTGATGGAGCGGTTGGCGAGGCGAATCGACGACAAGGCCGTGTTGCGGCTGATCCGTCGTTACCTCGTGCTGGCATCATGGATGGCGGGGTGGTCATGGAGCGGTATGAGGGTACGCCGCAAGGCGGGCCGCTGTCGCCGCTCTTGGCCAACGTGCTGGTGGACGAGGTGGATCGGGAACTGGAGGTGCGTGGCCATCGGTTCGTGCGCTACGCCGACGACTGCAACGTTGCGCAGTCGCCGCGCGGGCGAACGGGTGCTTGAGGGGCTGTGCCGGCTCTACGATCGACTCCACTTGAAGGGGAACGAGACCAAGACGGCGATCGCGCCGGCGACCGGTGGCAAGTTTCTGGGCTACGAGCTGTGGCGCAGTGCGGGGGATCGGATCAAGTGTGCGGTCGCTCGAAAGGCGCTCGAAGCCTTCAAGCAACGCATTCGGGAAATGACGCGCCGCTTGGGTGGGCGCAGCCTGCCGGAGGGCGCCGAACGACTACGGACTTACATGCCGGGCTGGAAGACGTACTTCCAACTTGCGCAGACGCCCAAGGTGTTCCGCGAACTCGACGAGTGGCTTCGTCACCGGCTGCGTGCGTTGCAGCTCAAGCACTGGCGTCGGGGCACGAGGATGTACCGGGGGTTGAAAGCGATGGGCGCGTCGTAGGCGGACGCCCGCACGGTGGCCGCAAACAGTCCGCAACAGCCGCCAGGCGCTGAACCGTGCGATGCCTATTGCCTACTTCGAACGGCCCGGCGTGCCTCGGCTCTCATGACCTCAACTACTCGAACCGCCCGGTGCGGACCCGCATGCCGGGTGGTGTGGGAGGGGAACGGTCAGGCAACCTGATCGCCCCTATCCCGATACTCAGCCGGTTCTACGTAACGCTTCGGCGGCCTGGAGCAGCGCGGCGGTGGAGCCGTCCTGGGCGCCGCCCGCGCCCTGGGCCAGGGCGCGGGCCATTTCCTTGCCAAGCTCCACGCCATACTGGTCAAAGCTGTTGATACCCCAGATCCAGCCTTGGACGAACACCTTGTGCTCATACAGTGCCAGCAGCGCGCCGAGGTGGAAGGCATCCAGACAGGGCAGCAGCAGCGTGGTACTGGGCTGGTTGCCGGGGCTGACCAGGTGGGGCGCAAGGCGATCCACTTCCGCCGCCGGCAGTCCCTTGGCCTCGAGCGCGGCGCGGGCGCCGGCGAGGTCGCGGCCGTTCATCAGTGCGGCGCTCTGTGCGAAGGCGTTGTCGATCAGTGCGCGCTGCCGCGGCTCGTCCTCGCCGACCGGCACGATGAAATCCATGGGGATGTGGCGGGTGCCCTGGTAGAAGAGCTGGTGGAAAGCGTGCTGGCCGACGGTGCCGACGCCACCCCAGACCACCGGCGAGGTGGAAACGGCGCTGGTCGAACCGTCGCGCAGCGCGCGCTTGCCGTTGCTTTCCATCTCGAGCTGCTGCAGCCAGGCGGCGAAGTTACGCAGGCCGTGGGCGTAAGGCAGCACAGCCAGGGTCTCCATGCCGAGGAAATCGGTGTTCCATAGGCCGATCAGGCCCATGAGCACCGGCAGGTTGTCGGCGAAGGGGGCGTCGCGGAAATGCTCGTCCATGGCCCGGGCGCCGGCCAGCAGGGCATCGAAGCGCGCCTCGCCGATGGCAACCAACAGGGGCAGGCCGATCGCAGACCACACCGAATAGCGCCCACCCACCCATTCCGGCAAGGCGAAGACGCGCTCCTGCGCCACACCGAAGGCGGCTGCTGCGGTGGTGGCATTGCTGACGGCTGCGAAGTGGGCGGACAGCCCCTTCTCTTCGCCCAGCGCGGCAGCCAGCCAGGCCCGCGCCGCGCAGGCGTTGGCCAGCGTCTCGGCGGTGGAAAAGCTCTTGGAAGAGATCACGAACAGGGTGCTGTCCGGCTCGGCTCGCGCCAGCGCTTCGTCTAGTTCCCTCGGATCGATGTTGGCGACGAATTCCACCTCCACCGGCGGGCCTGGTTCGCGCAGGGCTTCGAAGACCATGCGCGGGCCGAGATCCGAACCGCCGATGCCGAGGTTGATCACTCGGGTAATGGGCTTGCCGGTCGTGCCCCGGATCTCGCCGGCGCGCAGGGCCGCGGCGAAGCGGCGTACCGGGCCGTCGTCCAGAATGGCGCCGGCCGGCGGCGGGCAGCTGCCGCGCAGAGCCATGTGCAGCGCCGGCCGGCCTTCGGTGAAGTTCACCTGTGCGGCTGCGAAGAGGGCGCAGATGCCGCGCTTCAACTCCGATTGTTCGGCGAGGGCCAGGAGCGCCTCCAGCGCTGCCGTATCCAGCCGCTGCTTGGAGAAATCGGCGAGCAAATCACCGTGCTTCCGTGACAACGAGCGGAAGCGCCCGGGGTCGGAGGCGAAAGCCTCGCGCAGGGAAAGGGAAGTGAGCCGCTGGGCGTGAGCTTCCAGGGCCTGCCAGGTGGCGCGCTGCTGGGGGGGGAGGAAGTTTTCGGTCATCACGATGGGTTGAGCTGATAGAGACGAAGCACTTCGAGCTGTTTGCCGCCGCCGCGGCGGTATTCCCAGATGTTCTTCCACTCGCTGGACGGCGAAGGGGCGTTCAGGCGCCGGTCATCATAGACCAGCAACAGGCCGCAGGGCGTCGTGCCGCGGTGGGCTTCTATGGTGCGGATGTCGGCGTAATAGTGCAGCGAACTGCGCACCGCGTCGGGCAGGCCGGTGGTGGCGATGCAGTCGGCCGGCTGGGCGGCCACCGCGCGGGCGAGCGAATGGGCCATGGGCCGATAACTGCGGCCGTGGTCGAACCAGGGCATCAGCAGCAGCACGGCCAGACACCATAGCATGGTCATCCCCATCGCCCAGTTGGCGGGGCCGCGGCTGGTGGAGCGCGGCAGGCGCCAGACCAGCAGCAGCCAGACCAGGCACAGGACGATGCCGCCGACGGCCTGCGCCAGACCGCCCTCGAAGCTGAAGCTGGGCGTGACCCGGGCGATATGTCGCGCCAGGCCGGGCGGCCAGGCGAAGGCCTGCGCAGTCCAGGCGATCCACACCAGCAGGGCGAACACCGCGAAGCTCATCAGCGCGAACCAATCGAAGGCGTTCGCCGCGCCCCGGCGCAGGCTGGGCACGCCGCCGGCGGCGAGCAGGGCGATGGGAGGAATCAGCGGCAGGGCCAGCGGCGGCGAAACGTCGCCGTTCACGATCAGCCAGATGAGGCCGATCAGGCCGGAGCCCAGCGGCAGCAGCCAGGGCAGGGCGCAGAGCTGGCGGCGGCCGCGCCACAAGCCCCACAGCGCGAGCGGCCACAGCGGCCAGACGAACCAGCCAAGCAGTTCGAACAGGCGTGGCAGGGCGCTCGCTTCCAGCAGCTGGCTACCGAAGGGGCTCCACTCCTCGCTCAGCCACAGCGAGAGCAACTCCGGTGCGCTCAGATGCAGGGCAAGCGGCCACAGGGCACCGAGGCCGAGAGCAAGGCAGAGCCCCACCAGCAGGCCGCCACTGCCATGGGGCGTGCGGCAGTCGGGGCTGGCGATCATCAGCAGCGGGAAAAGCGGCAACGTGAGGAAGGCGCCGGCCGGGCCGCCGGCGAGGAAGGCGAGCGCGCTGCCCATGCCCGCTTGCAGGCTGCCTATCAAAGGCTGGGCGGGTACCCGGGCCAGGCCGGCCAGCGTCAGCGCCACCATGGCGACCAGCGCGATCAATGGTTGAGTTTCATGAGCATGTAGCACCAGGCCGAGCGTGCCCAGCGTCAGCAGCGCGGCCGGGGTGCGGGCGGGGCGTCCATAGAGGCGCTCGGCCCCGCGCGCGATGGAATAGATCGCCAACGCGGTGAAGAGCGCGCTGGCCAGCCGGGCGCCATCATGGAAGGGCAGGACGGGGCCCAGCAGGTAGGCCAGTACGGCCGCAGCCCAGTAATACAGCGGCGGAAAGTCGGCGAAGGGTTCGCCCGCAATCAGCGGGAAGAGCCAGCCTTCGCCGCGCAGCATGCTGTAGATCGGCCCGAAGTGGCGGGCATCATCGCCCCGCCAGGGATCGTGGCCGCTGAGGCCGACCAGGAGGTAGAGGCCGACCAGCAGAGTGAGGCCGAGCGTGCCGTAGAGGCGCTTGTGAAATCTGGAGGAAGGAGGTGAATCGCTGATCATGCGCTTGCTGAGCGGAGCCGTTCCGTTGTTGTCTTTTGTTGTTGCTGGGGCGCTTCCCGGAGGGCGATTGTATCGGGCGCAGCTGCTCGATCCGATGCGCGAGTGCAACAAAGCTTGCCGAAAGAAGGCGCAGAAATGAAAAAAGGCAGCCTAAGCTGCCTTTTTGCGATGCGCCAGAGCGGTTTAGCCGCGCTGCACGTTGCCGTACTTCTGGCGGAAGCGCTCGACGCGGCCCGCGGTGTCAACGATCTTCTGCTTGCCGGTGTAGAACGGATGGCAGGCCGAGCACACTTCCACGTGCAACTGGGGCTTGCCCAGAGTGGAGCGGGTCACAAAGGTGTTGCCGCAGGAGCAGTTGACGTTTACGTCTTCGTACTTGGGATGGACATCCGCTTTCATATTCAGTCCTTTTGTTGCAAGCGGGCGGTGAATGTGGCCGCCCTGAGTGTGGGAAACGATGGATTATGTGCCAGATAGTCAAATATGGCAAGGGTGCGGCCCGGGCGTCGACTACAATGCGCCCCTTTTCTGGCTGTACGTCTGGAGGGGATCAGGTGCGTCTGCTGCTCGCGCCCATGGAGGGTTTGCTGGACGAGGTGCTGCGCGGGGTGCTGACGCGGGTGCCGGCCTACGACTGCGCCGTCACCGAATTCGTCCGGGTGTCCGGCAGCCTGTTGCCGGATCGCTTCTTCCGCCGCATCGCTCCCGAACTGGATGCCGGAAGCAGGACGGCCGCCGGTACGCCGGTGCGGGTCCAACTGCTGGGATCCGATCCCGATTATCTGGCCATCAACGCGCTGCGTCTTTCGCGGCTCGGGCCGGCGGCGATCGACCTGAACTTCGGCTGCCCGGCTCCGACCGTGAATCGCCATCGTGGCGGTGCGGTGTTACTGGATGAGCCCGAACTGCTGTACCGCATCGCCTGCTCGGTGCGCCAGGCCCTGCCGCCGGAACTGGCGCTGACGGCCAAGATGCGCCTGGGCGTTAACGACACCGGCAAGGCCCTGGATTGTGCCCGCGCGCTGGCCGACGGCGGCGTGGCGGAACTGGTCGTCCATGCCAGGACGAAGGCCGATGGCTATCGCCCGCCGGCACACTGGGAATGGATAGGCCGCATCGCCGACGTGGTGGCGGTGCCGGTGTGCGCTAACGGCGAGGTCTGGACGGTAGCGGACTGGGCGCGCTGCCGCGCCGTCTCCGGGGTCGAGGATGTGATGCTGGGCCGCGGCGCGGTGGCCGATCCCTTCCTCGCCGCCCGCATACGCCGGGGCGAGCAGGATGAGCCGGATCCGGCCGTCCGCGCCAAGGAATGGGCGCAGCTGCTCGGCTTGCTGGTCGAATTCCATCAGCGCGTCAGCGCCAAGCTGGAGGGCCGCCACGCGGCCGGCCGGCTCAAG
The DNA here is from genome assembly GCF_004361735.1 of Azoarcus indigens. Lineage (GTDB taxonomy): Bacteria > Pseudomonadota > Gammaproteobacteria > Burkholderiales > Rhodocyclaceae > Azoarcus > Azoarcus indigens. The sequence continues at coordinate 192,906 of NZ_SNVV01000002.1, forward strand.
CAGTGGCTGAACTTCCTGCGCCGGACTTATCCGCAGGCCGAGGCGCTTTATCAGACGCTGCGGCCGCTCAAGACCATGGCCGAGATCGACCCGATGCTGCGTGAGCACGGGCTTGCCCTTCCGCCGCAACTGGCTGCCGCCTGATTTCCGAGACCCTGTTTTGAGTTACGCCAATTCCCGCATCCCCTCCAGCGCCCAGCAGGGCATACACGAGAGCCTGGTCAAGCGGCTGGAGAAACACCGCCTCCAGCCCTTCCGCAAGCCCTACGCCGACTACAACCGTGAGGCATTGAGCGCCGCCCTGGCCGGCTGGGACCGCCGGGCGCCGCTGATCCTGGACGCCGGTTGCGGCGTTGGCCACAGCACCATCCAGTTGGCGCGCGCCTATCCTGATCACTGGGTGATGGGCGTGGACCAGTCCGAAGACCGGCTTACGCGGCGCAAGCCCTATCCGGAAGCGCTGATGCCGAAGAACCTGGTATTCGTGCGCGCCGACCTGGTGGATTTCTGGCGCCTTCTGGGCGACGAGGGGCTGAGGCTCGCCCGCCACTACATCCTTTATCCCAACCCCTGGCCCAAGATTGGCCACCTCGGCCGGCGCTGGCATGCGCACCCAGTGTTCCCGCATCTGCTGCTGCTGGGCGGCGTGCTGGAATGCCGCAGCAATTGGCAGGTGTACGCCGAGGAGTTCGCCTGCGCGTTGGGCCTCTTGACGGAGCGGGAAATCGGCTGGGAAGCCTTCGAGGCGCCCACGCCCCTCACCCCGTTCGAGCGAAAATACCGCGATTCCGGCCAGACCCTGTTCCGCATCGTCACCGACCTGGGAACGGGCCTGGCCCTCAGTTCTGGAGAAAGCACATGAGCACCGACAACCCGCATGCGATGAGCGACGAGGATTTCGAAGCGTTGGAGGAAATCCTCAGCTCCAACGTCGTCCCCGAGGACTGCATGGACCTCGAGATGCTGGATGGTTTCCTCGCCGGCGTGTTGATCTCGCCCCAGCCGGTGCCGGTGGAACGCTGGCTGCCGGTGGTGTGGTCGGCGCATGAGGATGGCGTCTCCTTCGGTTCCGGCAGCGGCGTGCAGCGTGCCATCCGCCTGGTGCTGTCCTACTACAACGAGATGGTGGGCAGCTTCGGCGAAGAGGATCTGTGGGAGCCGTTCTGCTTCGCCATCGCCGAAGGCGACCCGCTGAAGATCGGCGAAGAGTGGATAGAAGGTTTCACCCAGGGTCTGGAACTGTGGCCGAACAACTGGGAAACGCTGGTGCCCGAACAGGAAGTCGAAGCGGTGCGCAGCCTGATCGACGAAATGCTGGCGCCGTGGGCCGAAGAGAAGGCGGCGGAGGCCAAGGATGAGACCCGCCTCGGCTGGCTGGAAGTGACCGGTGAAGGCGTGCTGGATATCTTCGATTGCTGGCGTGCGGTTGGGCTGCCAGCGCCGCAGCAGGTGGCGGTCGAGGTGCCCGCCGCGCCCAAGGCCGCCGGCCCGGGGCGCAACGAGGCTTGCCCCTGCGGCAGCGGCAAGAAGTACAAGAAGTGCTGCGGCGCGGCTTGAGCTGTCGGTGGGAGCAGGGCCGGTGAGCCTGGATCACTGCACGCGCTGTGGTGCCTGTTGTGCCTCCTTCCGGGTGGATTTCCATCCCTCGGAGTTGGCGAGCGCCTGCGATGGCGGCGTGCCGGACGAGCTGACCCTGCCGCTGACCGCCCAACTGGTACGCATGCGCGGCACCGACGACGGCCCGCCGCGCTGCGTTGCGTTGCAGGGGACGATAGGCGTGGAGGTGGGCTGTTCCATCTATGGCCAGCGGCCTTCGCCCTGCCGGGACTTCGCACCCTATGCAGCGCTGGGCATAGGCGAGGATGGTTGCGACCGCGCCCGCCGCCGCCACGGCATGGCGCCGCTGGGCTGAGCATCGCGCCGCAGGGGAGGAAGCCTAAGTCCTGGGTTTGTATTTCAAGCAATTGATTTTGCTGGAAATGGTCGCTTGCAGGCGGCTAGGGAAACGCTAGAATCCGCGGCACCCGGCTCGGGCCCGTCGCATGGTGCTGACCGGGGCCGCGCGGGTGTGCCGCGTCCGCAGGAGCGGCGCTTTCGCCAGCTTGCTCGCGCGGTGACCATGGACGCCTACAACCCCTGTCTGGATTGCGGCATCTGCTGTACCCATTTCCGTATTTCCTTTTACTGGGGCGAGGGTGACGACGCGCCTGGCGGTTTTGTGCCGGCCGGCATGACCGAGCAACTCACGCCCCACCTGCGCTGCATGAAAGGCAGCAACGAGCTTCCCCGCCGCTGCTCGGCGCTGGGGGGCGAGGTCGGCAAACAGGTGTTCTGTACGATCTACGAGAACCGGCCGACGCCCTGCAGGGAGTTTCCCACCCACTTCGAGGATGGCACGCCCAACCCGAAGTGCGACGAACTGCGCGCTGGTATCGGCCTGCCGCCCCTGCCGCATCTGCCGATGCCGCACGCCGCCTGAACGCCCTGGCGCATCACGAGGCGCCTCAGCGGGGCAGCCCGACGCCGCGCAACACCGTAAACGGGCCCACCGCCCGCAACTCGTCGATCTGCTCCTGCCGGCGTACGAAGAGCGAGCCGGAGTAGCCCAGCGCGTTCACCGAAATATCCCGCCACTTCTCCGCACTGCGGGGAATCAGCAGCAGCCACTCATGAGTGAGCAGCAGGTTGTAGGGGGCTATCGCGTCCACCGCGGAGGAGAGCCCCATCAGTCCGCAGGCTTGGACATAGCAGTGCCGCAGCGTGCGGCCGGCGTCCTCCGCCTGCCAGGCCGAAGCCGGCAGGCGGACGAAGCAGTGTGCCCAGTCGAATACGCTGACCATGCCGCTTTCACCGGGGCGGCACTGCGGCAGATGGGGGGCGAAGGCCTCCAGCCCCGCGGGGGATGGCACCCACTGCAGGTGTTTGTGCGCCTGGCTGGCACCCGCCTCGGTGCCGCCATTGTAGAAACCCAGGCCGCCCAAGGGGCCCTGCACCCGTGCCAGTGCGGCGAAATCTCCGGCGGTCAGCGGGGCGGTCTGTGCTTCGAAGGCGCGGGTGATGATGAGCAGGTGGTTGGCGATCACCGGGTATTTGTTCAGCACCGCCAGATGGTGCTCGCCGAGGGCGGCCGCGGTGAGCTCTGGCTCTGGCGGCAGGAAGGGGTTGAAGCCCGGATCGCGCTTGCTTACTGCGGCGACGCGGGCGGCGTCCTTGTGGGCGAGGGAGGAGACCCAGCGCACCGAGAAGCGGATGCCGGCTTCTTCCACCATCGTCTGTTCAGTGCGTATCGGTTGCAGGGCGCCGCTTTCCAGCGCGCGCTCGGTGCAGTCGGCCAACAGGCGGGCGAGGTCGGAGTCAGGCTGGAGCTGGCTGGTCATCTGGGCATCCCGCGGGAGACAATGCGCAATTCTGACATGAGGGATGGCGGTGTCCGCATCGACGTCCCCGCGGGAGCGACAAATGCCGATTTCCTTCGCCATCCGTGGCGATTACATACAGCTGGATCAACTTCTCAAGGCTGCGAACCTGGTCGATTCCGGTGGGGCAGCCCATGCCGCGGTCGAAGCCGGGCAGGTGAAGGTGGACGGCAAGGTGGAGATGCGCAAGCGGGCCAAGCTGCGGCCCGGTCAGCGCGTTTCCTTCGGCGGCACCGAGATCCGTCTGTCCGCCTAAGCCTCTTGAGTCTTGTTCAGGCGGTGAGGCCTTCCTGCTGCAGGGCGGCCTGCACTGCCGGACGGGCGCCGACCCGCTGCTGGAAGGCGAGTAGCGCGGGCCAGGGCGAGAGGTCGAAGCCGACCTTGGCTCCCCAGCTCATCACGGTGAAGAGATAGGCGTCGGCCACGCTGAAGCACTCGCCCAGCAGGTAGTCGTGGCTTTGCAGGTGGGTGGCGACGTAGGTGAAGCGGCGCTTGAGGTTGGCGATGGCCACTTCACGCCACTCTTCCGACTGGGCGCGGAACAGCGGGCTGAAGGATTTGTGCAGTTCGGTGCCGATGAAGTTCAGCCACTCGTGCAGGCGGCTGCGTTCCCGGGTGCCCCAGGGTGGCGCCAGCTGGGCGTCAGGGCGCAGGTCCGCCAGGTACTGGACGATGGCCGGGCCTTCGGTCAGCAACTCGCCGTCGTCCAGTAGCAGCGCCGGTACGTAGCCCTTGGGGTTGATGGCGGCGAAGTCTTCGCCGTGTTCGGTGAGTTTGGTCTTCAGATCCACCCGGACCAGTTCGGCGTCCAGGCCGGCCTCCAGCAGGACGATGTGTGGGGACAGGTTGCAGGCGCCGGGGCTGTAATAGAGCTTCACGTTTCTTGTTCTCCTGATTTCGATGGGGTTGCGTGCGGCTTGCGCCGGCGGGAAAGGTACTCCCAGACGAGCCCACCCGGCAGATCTTCGCCGGTGAGCACATAGTTGAGGGCGTGTTCGTTGGTCAGCGTCAGCGCCAGTTCGGCGCGCGCGCCACCGCGACCGACCAGCAGCAACTCGTCGCCCGGCTGCAATACCAGATCGGACGCGGGGATCAGCCTGGGGGCCTCGTCGTCCCGCCGCAGGTAGAGCACTTCGCAGCCGAGCGCCTCGTAGCGGTTGCCCGGCGAGCACAGCAGCATGCCCAGGGTGACGCGTTCGCCGCGCATCAGCCGGCGGTACAGCGCTGGCGTGCGGACGAGGTTGATGCGCTCGCTCCACACCCGCGGCACTTCCCAACCGAAGCGGCGCGTCATCCGTTCCAGTACCCAGGCGCACCATTCCTCGTCGCGCTGGCGGATCTCGGCGAGGAAGGGCGCCAGCAGCGGCGTGCCGAGGATGGCCAGGCACTCGTTGGCGACGATCTCGCTCGGCACCACGGTAATGTCGGACTCGAAGGCGTCGAACAGGGCGTGGTTGGTGTAGTGGTTCTGCCGCAGCACCACGTACAGCCTGGGATTGAGTGCGCGGGCGGTGACGGCGATGGAGAGGTTGTCCACGTCGCTGCCGGTGCCGGCGACGATGCCCACCGCCTCGCCGACCCCGGCCTGGCGCAGTGCATCCGCTCCGGTGCCTTCGCCCTGAACCCAGGTGTGCTCCGGGTCCTGCCGGGGCGAGCGGTCGATAATGGTGAGCGGCACCGCCTGGGATTTCATCGCGTCCACCATCACCCGGCCGAAGCGGCCGTGGCCGCAGATGATCCAGCGTCCGCGTGGTGGATTGCGGTGATGGATGACGGTGCTGCCCGGCTGGCCGGTGAGCCAGGCGAGCAGGTGCCAGGCGGCCGGCGAATGCAAGGCCAGCGCGAGGTATTCGCCGAATTTCTCGAAGGGATTGATGATGTGGCGGGTGCCGAAGGAAGCCATGTTGGCCGCCACCTCGGCGCTTTCGGCGCGGCACAGCGCCGGCAGGTGGGGTGCCAGCAGGCGGGCGGCGATGGCGATGGCGAGGTTGGCGTTGTCGTCGTTGGTCAGCGCCATCACGCCCACGCAGCTGCGGTGGGTGAGGCCGGCGAACTCCAGGGTTTCCGGGTTGCGGGCGTCGGCGGTGAGGGCGGGCACGTCGGCGGCGTAGGTGTGCAGGTCGATCTCGCCGACCTTGCTTTCGTCCAGCTCGATGACAACCGCGCGGTAGCCGAGGCGGTCCAGGGCGCGGCAGATAAGGCGGCCGGTCTCGCCATAGCCGCAGACGAGGTAGAAGGGTTCGCGCAGCCGCCGCACCGCGCGCACGAAGCGCTGCATCTGGATGGCCTGCTGCAGGTTGCGGTCGCCCAGCAGCGCGAACACCGTGCCCAGCGTATAGGCCCAGCCGATCACCGACAGGTAGATGCAGAACATCACCCACAGCCGCTGCTGCTCGGAGAAGGCGTGCGGAATCTCGCCAAAGCCGATGGTGGTGGCGGTGTAGCTGATGAAGTAGAAGGCATGGAAGAAGCTGAGCCGGGTGGGCTGGCCGTCGGCATCCACGCCGGGGATCAGCGTCAGCCCGAAGACGGACACCGCGATGATGACGATGAGCACGATCAGCGGCGCCCGCAGGCGGCGCATGATCAGGAAGAAGATGCTGTGGTGCCGCGGCAGCGGGGCGAGCGCGCGGGCGGGCTTCACGGCGGCCGGGCTCAGCGGCGCTGCATGATGGTTTCGGCGATCAGGATGATCACCGAGACGACGTTGGCGAAGAGGGCGCCGCCGGACAGCGAGACTACCCGCGCGGTCATCTCCGACGTCATGCCGCTGCCGGTGATGTGGGCGGCGTAGCCCCAGGTGAGGGCGGCGGCGATGAGCTGCAGGTCGGCCACCAGGCTGGTGGCGAGGTGCACCGCACCGATCTGGGTGCGGTCGCCGAACTTGAGCACCGTGGCGATCAGGCTGACGACCAGCGCGGCGAACAGTTCGTAGACGTCATGGTGGGCCGGGTCGCCGATGTCGCCGACGAAGAAGCCGAAGTTCAGCGTCGCCGCCAGCACGATGAAGAAGCCGAAGATCACCTTCTCGAGGTTCATGTCGCCGCGCTCGTATGTGGAGTGGGTGGAATAAGGCCGGGTGGGTGAAGCCGGCGGATTATAGGCAGAGAGCGTTCCTCTCCGGCGCGCAGCGCGGCGTCATTCCAGCATGTCGCCGTCCACATAGAACCAGCGTTCGTCCTCGCGCACGAAGCGGCTGTTCTCGTGCAGCCGGTGGGCGCGGCCGCCGACGCGGTAGCGGGCGAGGAATTCCACCTCGGCGCGGTTTGGGGCGGTGTCGCGGTGACGGAGGATGCGCAGGCCTATCCACTTCGCCGGCGCGCTGTCGTCCAGGTCCAGCGTCACCGGCCGGGTGGTGGCGTGCCAGGTGGCCAGCAGGTAGTCGGCGTTGCGCTGGGCGTAGGCAGTGTAGCGGGAGCGCATCAGGCGCTCGGCGGTGGGCGCGGGCTGGGCGCCGGCGATCAGTGGGCCGCAGCAGGCGGACAGCGGCTGGCCGGATTCGCAGGGGCAGGGGAGGGATTTCATCGAGTCGTGTGCGTGGGCGGAAAGGAAACGGGGAAAGCCGCGATGGCCTTCCCCGGATTGTCGCCCAGGCGAGGGGCGGCGCGCCAAGCGGATTGCCTGGCGCGGAGGCCGGCCTGCAATCAATGCGACTGCGCCAGGATCTCCCGCAGCACATAGGGCAGGATGCCGCCGTGCTTGTAGTACTCGACCTCGATCGGCGTATCGATGCGGCACAGCAGGCTCACTTCCTGGCGGCTGCCGTCGGTGCGATGGATGACGAGGGTGAGATCCTGCTGCGGCTTCAGGTCCTCGGTGACGCCCAGGATGTCGAAGCGCTCGTCGCCCTTCAGGCCCAGCGACTGCCAGCTGTCCTCGCCCTTGAACTGCAACGGCAGCACGCCCATGCCGACCAGGTTGGAGCGGTGGATGCGCTCGAAGCTGCGCGCCACCACCGCCTTCACGCCGAGCAGCGCCGTGCCCTTGGCCGCCCAGTCGCGGGAAGAGCCGGTGCCGTATTCCTCGCCGGCGAAGACCACGCTGGGGATGTCGGCGGCGATGTGGGCGCTGGCGGCTTCGAACACCGTCGTCTGCTTGCCATTCAGCAGGGTATAGCCGCCTTCCACCCGGCTGCCATCCGCCTTGGCTGGCAGCATCAGGTTCTTCACCCGCACGTTGGCGAAGGTGCCGCGCACCATGATGTCGTGGTTGCCACGGCGGGAACCGTAGGAGTTGAAGGAGGCACGCTCGACGCCATGCGACTTCAGCCATTTGCCGGCCGGCGTGCCTTCGCCGAAGGAGCCGGCGGGAGAGATGTGGTCGGTGGTCACCGAGTCGCCCAGCAGCAACAGGGTAACGGCGCCGTGGATGTCGCCCACCGCGGAGGGCGTCATCGAGAAGCCGTCGAAGAAGGGCGGCCGGGCGATGTAGGTGGAGGCCGGCCAGTCGTAGACCTGGCCGGTCGGCGCCGAGATGGCGTTCCACAGGTCGTGGTCGCGGGTGAAATCGGCATAGCGCGCGCGGTAGGTGGCCGGGTCCAGCGCGAAGGGCAGGATCTCGGCGATCTCTTCGGAGCTGGGCCACAGCTCGCGCAGGAACACCGGCTTGCCGTCGCTGCCGCTGCCCAGCGGCTCCTGGCTCAGATCCACGTTGGCCTTGCCGGCGATGGCGTAGGCGACCACCAGCGGCGGCGAGGCGAGGAAGTTGGCGCGGATGTTGGGGTGGATGCGGGCTTCGAAGTTGCGGTTGCCCGACAGCACCGCCGCGGCGATGACGTCGTTCTCGGTGATCGCCGCGTTCAGCTCCGGGGCGAGGTCGCCGGCATTGCCGATGCAAGTGGTACAGCCATAGCCGGCGAGGGCGAAACCCAGCTGCGCCAGCGGCTCCAGCAGGCCGGCCTTCTCCAGGTAGTCGGTGACCACCCGCGAGCCCGGTGCAAGCGAGGTCTTGATGTGCGGCTTAACCCGCAGCCCGCGCGCCACCGCCTTCTTCGCCAGCAGGCCGGCGGCGATCAGCACCGCCGGGTTGCTGGTGTTGGTGCAGGAGGTGATGGCGGCGATGAGCACGTCGCCGTGGCCGAGGTCGACATCCTTCAGGACGGTGGCGTGGCGCCGCTCCAGCTCGGCGGCCGGCTTGCCGAAGCCGTTGTCGGCCACCGGCGCGGAGAAGAGGTAGGAGAAGGCCTCCTTCATTGCTGGCAGCTCGATGCGGTCCTGCGGCCGCTTGGGGCCAGCCAGGGAGGGGACGATGCCGGCGAGGTCCAGCGTCAGCGTGCGGGTGTAGTCGATCTCGCCGGCGCGCGGTACGCCGAACATCTGCTGGGCACGGAAATAGGCTTCCAGCAGCTCGCATTCCTCGTCGCTGCGGCCGGTGCCGCGCATGTAGGCAACGGTTTTCTCGTCCACCGGGAAGAAGCCCATGGTGGCGCCGTACTCCGGCGCCATGTTGGCGATGGTGGCGCGGTCGGTGACCGACAGGCTGGCGGTGCCCTCGCCGAAGAACTCGACGAACTTGCCCACCACCTTCTCCTTGCGCAGCATTTCGGTGATGGTCAGCACCAGGTCGGTGGCGGTGGCGCCTTCCGGCAGCTTGCCGCGCAGTTCCACGCCGATGACGTCCGGCGTGAGGAAATATACCGGCTGGCCCAGCATGCCGGCCTCGGCCTCGATGCCGCCCACGCCCCAGCCGACCACGCCAACGCCGTTGATCATGGTGGTGTGGGAGTCGGTGCCGACCAGGGTGTCGGGGTAGTAGAGGTCGCCATCGTGGCGCACGCCGCGGAACAGGTATTCCAGGTTCACCTGGTGCACGATGCCTATGCCCGGCGGCACCACGCCGAAGGTGTCGAAGGCCTGCATGCCCCATTTCATGAACTGGTAGCGCTCGCGGTTGCGCTTGAACTCCAGCTCCATGTTCTGCCGCAGCGCCAGTGGGCTGCCGTAGTGGTCCACCTGCACCGAGTGGTCTACTACAAGATCCACCGGCACCCGCGGTTCGATGAGCTTGGGCGGGCGTCCCTGCTCGGCGGCGACGTTGCGCATTGCCGCAAGATCGGCCAGCAGCGGCACGCCGGTGAAATCCTGCAGCACCACCCGGGCGACGATGAAAGGGATCTCCGCGGTGCGCGGCGCATTCGCCTGCCAGTTCGCCAGCTCGCGCACATGGGCCTCGGTGACCTTCTTGCCGTCGCAATGGCGCAGCACCGCCTCCAGCACCAGGCGGATGGACACCGGCAAGCGGGATACCGGGCCGACGCCAGCGGCTTCCAGCGCCGGCAGCGAGTAATAGCTTCCGCCTTTGCCGCCGGGGCTGGAGAAGGATTTGAGGGTGTCGAACAGCGTGTGGGGCATGGTTTCTTCTCCTCGATATTGTCGCCCTGTGCGGCTGGCCGTTCCGGCCGGACAGGCGGACCGAAAAACATCAATCCGACCCCTTTCATAGCCGGATGTTCCTCCTCGCGCACCTGTCGCCATCCATTGTGCAGGAGTAGAATCCGCGACCCGGAGCGTGTTGCGCGGTGCATTGTGCGTTGCACCGCCCCGCGAGTCTTATAAAAGACATATAATCCGTTTCGCGCCGAACGGGCGAACCCCGCTCGGAACCCCTGCCAACGTCACGAATATGGAAGGACGTCGCCGTGCTTGAAGCCTACCGTGCCCATGTTGCCGAGCGTGCTGCCCTCGGCATTCCGCCGCTGCCCCTGAACAAGCAGCAGACCGTCGAACTGGTCCAACTCCTGCAAAGCCCGCCGTCTGGCGAGGAGGCTTTCCTGGTCGACCTGCTGACCCATCGCGTGCCGGCCGGTGTGGACGATGCGGCCAAGGTGAAGGCGGAGTTCCTCGCCAAGGTCGCCAAGGGCGAGACGGCCTGTGGGCTCGTTTCCCGCGCCAAGGCCACCGAGCTGCTGGGAACCATGCTGGGCGGCTTCAACATCAAGCCGCTGATCGATCTGCTGGCCGATGCCGAAGTAGGCACGGTGGCCGCGGAGGGGCTGAAGAAGACCCTGCTGATGTTCGATTACTTCCACGACGTCAAGGAACTGGCTGCAGGCGGTAACGCCAATGCCAAGGCGGTGATGCAGTCCTGGGCCGACGCCGAGTGGTTCACCAGCCGCCCGGAAGTTCCGGCCTCGCAGAAGCTCACCGTGTTCAAGGTCACCGGCGAAACCAATACCGACGATCTCTCTCCGGCGCCGGACGCCTGGTCCCGCCCGGACATCCCGCTGCACGCGCTGGCGATGCTGAAGAACCCGCGTCCGGGCATCACCCCGGAAGAAGCCGGTGTGCGTGGCCCGGTCAAGTTCCTGGAAGATCTCAAGGCCAAGGGCAACCTGGTCGCCTACGTCGGCGACGTGGTCGGCACCGGTTCCTCCCGCAAGTCCGCCACCAACTCGGTGCTGTGGTTCACCGGCGAGGACATCCCCTTCGTGCCGAACAAGCGCTTCGGCGGCGTCTGCCTGGGCTCCAAGATCGCCCCCATCTTCTTCAACACCATGGAAGACGCGGGCGCGCTGCCGATCGAGATCGACGCCGGCCAGATGGACATGGGCGACGAGATCGAACTGAAGGTCGACCAGGCTTCCGGCAAGGTCACCGCGCTGAAGAACGGCGGCGTGATCGCCGAATCGCAACTGAAGACCCTGGTGATCCTCGACGAAGTGCGCGCCGGCGGCCGCATTCCGCTGATCATCGGCCGCGGCCTCACTTCCAAGGCGCGTGAAGCGCTGGGCCTGCCGCCCTCCACCCTGTTCCGCCTGCCGCAGGCGCCGAACGACTCCGGCAAGGGCTTCTCGCTGGCACAGAAGATGGTCGGCCGCGCCTGCGGTCTGCCGGAAGGCCAGGGCATCCGCCCGGGCACCTACTGCGAACCCAAGATGACCACCGTCGGCTCGCAGGACACCACCGGCCCGATGACCCGCGACGAACTGAAGGACCTCGCCTGCCTCGGCTTCTCCGCCGACATGGTGATGCAGTCCTTCTGCCACACCGCGGCCTACCCCAAGCTGGTCGACGTCAAGATGCACCGCGAGCTACCGAGCTTCATCAGCACCCGCGGCGGCGTGGCGCTGCGTCCGGGCGATGGCGTGATCCACTCCTGGCTCAACCGCCTGCTGCTGCCGGACACCGTCGGCACCGGCGGTGACAGCCACACCCGCTTCCCCATCGGCATCTCCTTCCCGGCCGGTTCCGGCCTGGTCGCCTTCGCCGCCGCCACCGGCGTGATGCCGCTGGACATGCCGGAATCCGTGCTGGTGCGCTTCAAGGGCACGATGCAGCCGGGCGTCACCCTGCGTGACCTGGTGAACGCGATTCCGCTGTATGCGATCAAGCAAGGCCTGCTGACCGTCGAGAAGAAGGGCAAGAAGAACATCTTCTCCGGCCGCATCCTGGAAATCGAAGGTCTGCCCGACCTGAAGGTGGAACAGGCCTTCGAACTGACCGACGCCTCCGCCGAGCGCTCCGCCGCCGGCTGCACGGTGCACCTGAACAAGGCGCCCATCGTCGAGTACATGAACTCCAACATCACGCTGATGAAGTGGATGATCGCCAACGGCTACGAGGATGCCCGCACCCTCAAGCGCCGCATCAAGGCGATGGAGGAGTGGATCGCCAAGGGTGAACTGCTGAAGGGCGATGCCGACGCCGAGTACGCGGCGGTGATCGACATCGACCTGGCCGACATCAAGGAGCCCATCGTCGCCTGCCCGAACGACCCGGACGATGTGAAGCTGCTGTCCGAAGTCGCCGGCGACAAGATCGACGAAGTCTTCATCGGCTCGTGCATGACCAACATCGGCCACTTCCGCGCTGCCGGCAAGGTGCTGGACGGCAAGTCCGACATCCCGACCCGCCTGTGGATCGCTCCGCCCACCAAGATGGACGCGATGATCCTCAACGAGGAAGGCTATTACGGCGTGCTGGGCAAGTCCGGCGCCCGCATGGAGATGCCGGGCTGCTCGCTGTGCATGGGCAACCAGGCGCAGATCCGCAAGGGCAGCACCGCGATGTCCACCTCCACCCGCAACTTCCCGAACCGCCTGGGCATAGACACCCGTGTCTACCTGGGTTCGGCGGAGCTGTCGGCGGTGTGCGCGCTGATGGGCAAGATTCCCACCGTCGAGGAATACCTGGCGCAAGTCGAGGTGGTGAACAAGAAGGCTGCGGATATCTACCGTTACATGAACTTCGACCAGATCGAAGAATTCCGTAACGTGGCGGATACCGTCGAAGTTTGAGGTAGAGGGAGCACGAGCGGGACGCCAAAGTAGCGTACCTGCCGCTTTTGGAACGCCCTTGCCGGGTTGCCGGCAGGGGCGTTTTTTCATTCCTGCGACCGGGCTGTCATCTTGCAGCCATGCGGCCGTTCTATATATGCACCCCATCGGAACAGGATGGTGCGAATGGACGCGGCAACGGTCTTCGGCAAAACCCCTCTCGGCGATCAGGAACTGGGCGGTGGTGAGCGCCGCCTGCCGCAACGCCTGCGCAATGTGCTGATCCTGGTGAATGGCAGCCGGCCTATAGGCGAGTTGCTCACCCTGATGCCCGCCGCCACCCTGTTGCCGGCCTTGCGGGCGCTGGAGCAGCACGGGCATATCCGCTGTCTTGCCGAGACCGCAGAGCCGCCAGGAGGGATGGCTGCGCGCCCGTCAGACGCGCCGCCTGTCATGGCCGTACCCGTCTGGATGGAAAATGCGCGGCAGGCAGGGCGGGTGGCGCTGGAGCGCCACGCCGGCGAAGCGGGGGCGGTGATCGCCCGGCGGCTGCAGCACGTCCGCCGGCCAGGCGAGCTGAGGATGGAATTGCAGCGGCTGGGGCATCACCTGGAACGCTTTGCCGGGCCGGCGGCTGCTCAGGGCTTCACCGCGGAAATGGCGGCGTATCTGGATAGGGAGCCGACGCTGGAGAGCTGATGCCCGGGGCGTTCACTGCCGCGGAAGCACGGGCGAAGGCTTGTTGATGCGCCGGCGGCTAGACCGAGGGAGCGGAACGTCTGCCGGTCCCAGGTCTCTCACCTTCCGCATACGGCGTTTCAGGAGAAGCGGAAGTGAATTCAGTCTTGGGTAGGGTGGTAACGGTTGCGGTGGTCGCGGCGGTGGCCGCCCTCGGATATTTCTACCTTTCCAGGGAGGAGGCCAGGGCACCGGAATCGACGCCGGTGGCGGCACCGAATCCTGAGCCGGCTCCCGCGCCGGTACAGGGGCCGCAGGCCTCGGGAGAGATCGAACCGGCGATCCGGCATCCCATCGAATCGGCCGGGGCGGAAGTGGCGGACGCATCGGCCCCGCCCCCGCCCGCGTTGCCGGAAAGCGATGCGCTGGTCGCCGATGCGCTCGCCAGCCTGATCGCGGATACCGGGCTGCGCGACATGGTCGTCGTGCAGGATTTCATCCGCCGCATTGTGGTCACCGTGGACAACCTGCCGGGCGAGCAACTGCCATTGTCGCGCTCACCGGTGAAACCGGCCGCGGGCGCCTTCATGGTCAGCACCGAGCCGGATGGCACCTTCATCAGCCCGGAGAACGCGGCGCGTTACAGGCCTTTTGTGGCCCTGGCGGAAGCGGTGGACAGCCGCCGCCTGGTAGCCCTCTATGTGCGGCTCTATCCGCTGTTCCAGTCGGTGTACGAAGAGTTGGGCTATCCGAACGCCTATTTCAACGACCGCCTGGTGACGGTGCTGGACCATCTGCTGGCAGCGCCGGAAGTGACGCGGCCGATACGGCTGGTGCAGCCCAAGGTGCGCTACCGTTTCGAGGATGCCCGGCTGGAAGCGCTCTCCGCCGGGCAGAAGATCATGATACGCATCGGCCCGGACAACGCCCGCCGGTTGAAGGCCAAGCTGCGCGAGATCCGCGCGCTGGTGGCAGGGCAGGCGCCGAACAACTGACCTCGCCAACTGAGCCCAAGGCCGGCCTCAGCGCTGGGAGTGGAGGCCGATGAGGTTGCCCTCGGTGTCTTCCACCAGCGCGATGTAGCCGTGCTCGCCCACCCGGGTCTTGCCCTGCACGACGACGCCGCCGGCCGCGGCCGCGCGCTCGGCGGCTTCGCCCACCTCGGCGCAGATGAAATACACCAGCGTGCCGATGCGTGCAGGCCGCATCAGCGGATGGCGGATCAGTGCGCCGCTGGCGCCGCCGGCGCCATAGCGCCAGGGAAAGGCGTACATTTCGACGTCCTCGCCCATGGGCATCTCGGTGAGTTCCTCGCCCAGCACCCAGGCATAGAAGCCGCGCGCCCGATCCATGTCGAGCACCGGGATCTCGAACCAGCCTACGCTGTTGTCCTCCTGGCTCATCTTCAATCTCCGCTTCCGGGTGCCCCGCGGTGCGCCGCAGGGCTGGGGCTGTGCCAGCCCGTCGACTAAAATCGGCGCCCCGCCCGGTGCCCGGGCGTCGAGGTCTGCCGGATCGCGATGCACACTTTACTGCAGCAGGTTTCCCTTTCCGCCCCGCTTTTCATCCTGGTGTTCGCCGGCTACGGGCTGATGAGGCTCGCCCACTGGTCCAAGAGCATGGCTGATGCGCTCACCCAGTTCGTGTTCGCAGTGGCGCTGCCGGCGATGCTGTTCCGGCTGATGAGCGACTTTGCTGTGCTGCCGCCGGTGGACCTGCGTCTGCTGCTGGCCTACTTCGGTGGCTGCCTGCTGGTGTTCCTGATCGGCAGGCTGGTGGCCTGGCGCTGCTTTCATCTGGATGGCGTGGCACAGTCGGTGTTCGCGCTGGGCGGCGTGTTCTCCAACAACGTCATGCTGGGGCTGCCCATTGCGCGGCTGACGCTGGGCGAGGAGGCGGTGCCGGCGGTGGCGCTGGTCCTGGTCTTCAACGCGCTGACGCTGTGGACGCTGGTGACGGTATCGGTGGAGTGGGCTAGGCACGGGCAGCTTTCTGCGCGCGGCTTCTATCGCACGGCGCGGGGCGTACTCACCAACCCGCTGGTCGTGGGCATCGTGCTTGGCACTCTGTTCGGCCTTACCGGTCTGCCGCTGCCCAAGGTGCTGGCGGTGCCGCTGGACATGATCGCCCAGGCGGCTGCGCCACTGTCGCTGATGGTGCTGGGAATGGGGCTGGCGCAGTATGGCGTGCGCGAAGGCTGGCGCATCAGCGCGGCCATCGCCGCGATCAAGCTGCTGTTGCAGCCGCTGGTGGTGTGGGGGCTGGCGCTGGTGCTGGGTTTGCCGGTGCTGGAAACGCAAGTGGTGGTGCTGCTGGCCGCCATTGCCACCGGCGCGAACGTCTATCTGATGGCACGCCAGTTCGGCGTGCTGGAAGGGCCGGTGGCCAGCTGCCTGGTATGGACCACCGTGCTGGCTGCGCTGACCATGCCGTTGATGCTGACGCTGACCGCGCCTTGAGCAACGGGGGCGGTGCTCAGGCGGAACCGCGTGCGCCGGCGGCGCCGTGCAGCGCTACCGCCTCCGGCAGCGGCGGCAGGCCGCGCAGGCGCAGGGAGATGCCAAAGGTGAGCAGGGCGCAGCCGCCCAGGATGGCCGCCACCCCGAGCCAGCCGCCTGGCCCCCAAGCCAGGCCGGAGAAGGTGCCGAGCACGCTGCCGCCCAGGTAGTAGCTGCAGAGGTATAGCGCCGCAGCCAGCGCGCGCCGCTCCTGCGCCCGCCGGCCCACCCAGCCGCTGGCAGTGGTGTGGGCGCCGAAGAAGCCGAAGGTGAACAGGGCTACACCCAGGATCACCACCAGCAGATGGTCGGCCAGCGTGGTGGCAATGCCCGCCATCATCAGCACCACCATGATCCACAGCACGTTGCGGCGGCCGAAGCGGTCCGCCAGCAAGCCGGACCAGGCCGAGGCCCAGGTGCCGACCATATACAGCAGGAAGATGGCGCCTATGGCTGTCTGGCCCAGGCTGAAAGGCGGCTCGTGCAGGCGAAAACCGAGGAAGTTGTAGAGGCCGACGAAGGCCCCCATGATCAGGAAGGCGGTGGCGAACAGCCACGGCAGGCCGGGATCGGCGGCGATGGCGCGGGCATCCTGCAGGATGCGGCCGATGGCGGCGGCA
This sequence comes from Azoarcus indigens, assembly GCF_004361735.1. Classification (GTDB taxonomy): domain Bacteria; phylum Pseudomonadota; class Gammaproteobacteria; order Burkholderiales; family Rhodocyclaceae; genus Azoarcus; species Azoarcus indigens. The sequence continues at coordinate 209,332 of NZ_SNVV01000002.1, forward strand.
CGGGGGCGGAAGTGGCGGGAAGCCGGCAGGCCGCGCCAGAACACGATGGCGGCGATGCCCCCGAGTATGCCCAGGGTCGCCAGCGCCAGCCGCCAGGAACCCCACTCGGTGACGAGCGCCGACAGGAAGCGGCCGCTCATGCCGCCCATGGCATTGCCGGCGATGTAGATGCCCATTGCCCGCCCCTGGGCATTCGGCGCGACTTCCTCGCCCAGGTAGGCCATGGCGGCGGCGGGCAGGCCGGCCAGCGCCGCGCCCAGCAGGGCGCGCAGCACCAGCAACTGGTTGAAATCGGTGACCAGCGCCGAGGCCAGCGCAATGAGGGCCGCCAGTATCAGCGAACACTTCATGACGCGCTGCCGGCCATAGCGGTCCGACAGCACGCTGGCCGGAATCAGCATCAGCGACAGCGCGGCGGTGCCGGCAGAGACCGACAAGCTGGCCGTCGCCGGGTTGACCTCGAACACCCGGGACAGCAGCGGCAGCATCGGCTGGGTGCCGTACATCATCGCAAAGGTGGCGAAACCGCCGAGGAACATCGCCAGATTGGTGCGGCGGTAAGCGGCCGTGCCCGCCTCCAGGCGGTCGGAGGCGGGGGACGCCGCGGGCGAGGTGGATCTCTCTGGGCTTGGGGCTGCTGCGGACACGGTGAGCCATCCTGTTGTTGTCGGCCGGGCGCTGCGGCGGGCCGTACTTCAACAGTAGATTGTGTCCAGGGTGGCAGTCCAATATATTCGAAGGGGTCTTCTGATCTGTTGGATATATGAATGGAGCTACGGCATCTGCGCTACTTCGTCGCGGTTGCGGAAGAACTGAACTTCACCCGGGCGGCAGCTCGCCTGCATATCGGCCAGCCGCCCTTGTCCATGCAGATCCGCGACCTGGAGCAGGAGCTGGGCGCGCGGCTGTTCGAGCGCAGCAAGCGCAAAGTGATGCTGACCGAGGCCGGCAAGCGCTTTCTTGAACGGGCGCGCGACATCCTCGCCCAGGCCGCGCTGGCCGCTGCCGAAGCGCGGCGGGCAGGGCAGGGCGAGGTGGGCGAACTGCGCATCGGTTTCACCTCCTCGCTGCCCTACACCGAGACCATGCCGGCGGTGCTGGACGCCTATCGCCGCCGCTACCCGGACGTGCGGCTGCAACTGGAGGAGATGTTCTCCACGGACCAGTTCACCGCGCTTGCCCGGGGAGAGCTGGATGTCGGCCTGGTGCGCTACCACTCGCCGGACGCGCCGGCGGGGATCGAACTGCGGGAGATCGGACGGGACGCACTGCGGCTGGTTCTCAACGCCGGCCATCCGTTGGCGAGAGCAGCGGCGCTGCGCTTCGAGCAACTGGAGGGCGAGGGCTTCATCACCTTTCCGCCCGATGCCGGCACCGGCCTGCCGGCCATCCTCCGGCGCCTCTGCCGCCGGGCGGGCTTCGAACCCAATGTCGTGCAGACCGCGCGGGAGGCGACAACCCAGATCGGCCTGGTCGCCGCCGGGCTGGGCATCGCGCTGCTGCCCTCGCCACTGGAGTGCGTACGCATCCCCCGGGTGAACTACCTGCCGATCGAGGACGAGGAGGCTTACTTCGGCCTGGCGGTCGCGGTCCGCAAGGAGGCGCCGGCGCCGCTGCTGGGGGGCTTTCTCGCCGTGCTGGATGAGGTCTGCAAGCCCTGACGTGCTTTTCCGGAATACCGGGTGTCGTCTGGCATAAGTCCGACGGCATGAACAGGCGGGCAGGTTTTGTTACAGCGTTTGAGCTGTTTGCGGCGACGCGTAGAATGCGGCCTTCCTTCCGCCCGCGCGAGTGGGTGGATGACCAACCCCGCAGTTGCAGAACAGAACATAAGAAAGATGGCCAGTAGTCCAGATTCATCGTCGTCCCCCATGCATCGCCGCTGGTGGGTGGATGCACTGGTGTTCGCCGGCATGTTGTTGCTGCTCTACCTGAGCTTCCTGCTCGGCAAGACGGACAGCATGGCGATTCCCGGTGCTTCCGAAGTGCTGACCGAACCCCATGTGCCTGCACTTTCCGGTGCGATGCTATGTGTGCTTGGCGCCTTCCTCGGCGGTGGGGCGTTGGTGCTCATGCTGGCGGTGCGGGGCGAGCGCGCTGCCCGCGTCGGCGACGCCGCGCGGCGGGAGCGCGGCCGCTTCCTGCAGGCGGTGCTGGATGCCATTCCCGCGCCGGTCTTCTACAAAGACGTCTCCGGGCGCTACCTCGGCTGCAATAATGCCTTTGGCGAATTCCTCGGGCGCTCCAAGACGGAGATCATCGGCCGCACGGTCTACGAAGTCGCGCCCGCGGACCTCGCTACCGCCTACGAGCAGCGCGATCGAGCCTTGCTGGACGCCAGGGGGAGGCAGGTATACGAAACCCAGGTGGAAACCCAGGCCGGCCGGCGCGACGTGATCTTCTACAAGGCCACCATCGCCGGCCCGGATGGCGAGGTCCATGGCCTGGTCGGCACGGTGTTGGACATCACCGAGCGCAAGGAAGCCGAAGAGAGGGTGCGGGAGAGCGAGCGGCGCATGAGCGCGCTGATCGAAGCGCTGCCGGACGCCATCTTCTTCAAGGACGGCGCTGGTCGCTGGCTGGTGACCAACCAGCGCGCGCAGGCGCTGTTCAACCTGCGCGGCGAGAAATGGTTCGGCATGACCGACCGCGAACTGGGTCTGCTACGGCCGGAGTATGCGCCTGCGCTGCAACAGTGCCTGGACAACGACGAAGTGGCCTGGAACAGCGAAGAGCTGCCCTGTCATTCCATCGAGGTGGTGAATGATCCGGCGGGCGAGCGCCATTACTTCGACGTGACCCGCATTCCGATCCGCCGTGGAGACGGCAGCCGCGATGGCCTGGTCATCGTCGGCCGCGACGTAACTGCCCGGCGCATCGCGGAGGAACGCCTGCGGCAGGCCGCGACGGTATTCGACAACACCATCGAAGGCATTTCCATCACCGACGAGAGCGGCATCATCCTGTCGGTGAATCCTGCCTTCAGCCTCATCACCGGCTACGACGAGATCGACGTCGTCGGCCGCCATACCCGCATCCTCCAATCTGGCCGCCACGACCGCGAGTACTACCGCGCCATGTGGAAGACGCTGAAAGAGCGTGGTCAATGGCAGGGCGAGATCTGGAACCGGCGCAAGACCGGCGAGGTGTATCCCCAGTGGCTGACCATAGGCGTGGTGAAGGATGACGAGGGCAGGGTGAGCAACTATGTCGCCGTATTCTCCGACATCTCCCAGATCAAGGATGCCGAGACCCAGCTGGAGCGTCTGGCGCATTACGACCCGCTCACCGGCCTGCCCAACCGGGCGCTGCTTGGTGACCGCCTGGAGCATGCGCTGGACCGCGCCCGCCGCACCGGTTCCAGCGTCGCGGTGCTGCTGCTGGACCTGGACGGCTTCAAGAACGTCAACGACAGCCTCGGCCACCCCGCCGGCGATCGCTTGCTGCAGGTGGTCTCCGAGCGTCTGCGCGCGGCCCTGCGCGAGGAAGATTCGGTATGCCGTTTCGGTGGCGACGAGTTCGCCATCGTGCTGGAGGACATCAGCCTGGGCGAGGCGGTGTCCGAGACCGCCGAGCAACTAATTGCGGAAATGGCGCTGCCGGTGGACCTGGATGGCCACCTGACGCGAGTGTCCGCCAGCATAGGCATCGCCATCTTCCCCCGCGACGGCGCGGATGCGACCTCGCTGATCAAGGCTGCCGATACCGCGATGTATCGCAGCAAGCAGCTGGGCCGGGACACCTTCAGCTTTCATCATGACGAAATGGCCCTGGCCGCGCGCCGGCGGCTGGAGATGGAGCACGGCCTGCGCCAGGCGCTGGAGCAGGGCAGTTTCGAACTGTGGTACCAGCCGCAGCTGGATCTGTGTTCAGGCCGGGTGATAGGCGTGGAGGCTTTGCTGCGCTGGCGCGATCCGGCGCGCGGCCTGGTGCCCCCGCTGGAGTTCATCCCGCTGGCCGAAGAGACCGGCCTCATCGTGCCGATAGGTGCCTGGGTGCTGCGGCAGGCCTGTCGCGAGGCGCGCAGCTGGCTGGACGCCGGCCTCAACCCCGGCCGGGTGGCGGTGAACGTGGCGGCGCCGCAGATCGAACGCGGCGGCTTCGAGCAAGTGGTCGCCCGTGTGCTGGAGGAAACCGGCCTGCCGGCGGCGGCGCTGGAAGTGGAGATCACCGAAAGCTCGTTGCTGCACAACGCCGACAACGCCAAGCGCGTCATCGCGGCGCTGCGCGAGCTTGGGGTCGGGTTGGCGATCGACGATTTCGGTACCGGATACTCGTCATTGGCCTACCTCAAGCACTTGGCGGTGCATAGGCTCAAGATCGACCGCGAGTTCGTACGCGATCTGCCGGGCGATGGCAGCAACCTTGCCATCACCCGTGCGGTGATCGCCTTGAGCCGTAGCCTGGGCTTCGCGGTGGTGGCCGAAGGGGTGGAGGTACAGGCGCAGGCGGATCTGCTGCGCCGAGAAGGCTGCGACAGCGCGCAAGGCTTCCTGTACGCGAAGCCGATGCCCGGAGCGGATTTCGCGAACTGGCTGGCCGCGCGTCCGGACTGAGACGGCATGATACGGGGAGGCCGCGGCGTGAGCGCGCGAGGTCCGCAATCTACCCCGGATATCCCGCTGCAATCTCTGGCAGAGTAAGCTAGCGCTTTTCCACTCGGGAGAGCCTGCGATGAAGCGCACCAGCCCCGCCGCGAATCCGATTGCGGCATTCTCGGACCTTTGGGTAGACGCCTGGACCCGCCCCTTCTCTGCTTGGCAAGGCTGGAGCAGCTTCTGGGGCGAGCAGTGGCACGCCTGGCTGAGCGCATTCGGCTCCGGGCCCAGCCCTTGGCTGCCTGCGCTGGCGGAAGAGCGCGAGAATCAGCCCTCCCAGATCGATTTCTTCCTGCCCTGGCTGCCGCGGTTGGATGGCGGTGCGTCCGCCGATGGCCATGACGGCGAAGAGGCGGTCAAGGTGATGCTGCGGGCGGCGCTGCCCTGGGCGCCGGCGGCAGATTGGCTCATGTTGGAGGCAAGGGCGGCCGGATTCGGTATTCCGCTGCCGACGGCGCGTCAGCCGGCCGAGAAGGCGCCCCAGAAGGGCGAAGCCCCTGCTGCGCGCACTGTCGAGGCTCTGGCTGTGGCCAAGCCGGTGGCCGCGAAGAAGGCGCCTGCGGTCAAGGCCGCGCCGGCAGCAAAGCCGGTTAAGGCCAAGCCTGAGCCCGCCAAGAAGGCTGCGGTTGCCTCAAAGGCGGCGCCGGCAGAGAAGGCCAGGCCTGCGAGTGCCAACGCCGCACCTTCCGCCAGGCGCCTAGCGGCTGCGAAGCAGAGGCCCGAGACTGCCGCCAAGCCTCAGGCTCCGGCACCGCAGCCGGCAGCAAGCTCGGCGAAGGCGGCATCGGCTCCGGCCGCCGTTGCGGTAAAGGAAGAAACCGGTGCTACCAAGGCGGCGAGCAAGCCTGAGATGGCGAAGAAGCCGGCGAAGGCCAGTCCCCGCAAGGCGGCCAAGCCCGCGGCCGCTCCCAAAGCCAAGCCGGCTGCGGTCAAGGCTGCTTCGGCGAAGGCTGCTCAACCCAAAACCGCTCAGTCCAAGGCTGCCGCTGAAAAGCCGGCTGAAGCCGCATCGGCGGGCAAGCCGGAAGCTCCGCGGCAGGAGTAAAACCGCTGCTCCCGGCCTGGCCGGGAGCTGTTTTCAGGCACCGAAGAAGCGTGCCAGATGCGCCGGGTCGATCGGCATGCCGGTTTGGCGGGCGCGCTGCAGCAGTTCCCAGTAATAGCGGTAGGAGGCGCGGTCGTGCAGACGGCCGCGTTGTTGTATCGGTCCCCAGTCGGCGTCCTGTGCCGCAGCCAGGATTTCGCCGGCCTCTTCCACTTCCGAGAAATCTGGTCGCATTGCCTCCACGATGGGCAGGATCTGGTTCGGATGGATGCTCCACATCCGCAGGTAGCCGAACTCCCGCCGCGCCCGGCCTGCATCGCTGCGGATGACTTCCAGATCCTTCAGCTCTGTGGTGACGTTGTGTGACGGCACGACGCCGCAACCCAGCGCGGCCGCCGCGATTTCCAGCTTGGCTCGTGCCACCAACGGATGATCGAACTGCCCCGGGCTTTTCATCGCCGAGGCGGGGATGGCGCCGTGGTGGCCGGAAACGAAGTCCATCAGCCCGAAATCCAGCGACTCGACACCCGCCAGCGAGGCGATTTGCCAGGCCTCGCGCAGGGCGCCGTGAGTCTCTATCAATACATGGACAGGCAGGGCGCGGCTTAGTCCGGCCGCGGTTTCCTGTCGCCGCAACTCCGCGATCTGGGCCAGGGCATCGACAGCGCTTCTGACCTTGGGCAGGGTGATGAAGGCCAGCCGTTCCCCGGCAGCGCCGATCAGGATCTCCAGGTCGCGCTGCCAGTGGGGGTGGGTAATGTCGTGGATGCGGGCGCCCACACGGCCATGGATATTCTCCGGGCCGGTCACCAACTCGGCGACCATCTGCGCATGCTCCGCCTCGGCGCCAGCGCGGGCGCCGTCCTCGCAGTCACAGGTGAGGTCGAAGACCGGACCGAGCTCGCGTTGAAGCGAGAGCGCTTTCAGCATCAACTTCTCGGCGCCGGCGTAATGATCCACTGCGGGCAGTATGGGAAAGGGCTTTTCGCCGGCGAAGAGGACATCGCTCGGGTGGGCTCTGTAACGCATCGGGAGGGTCTCGAAGGCTGCGGCGGGGTGTCGAGGATAGCAGGGCGTGAGGCCAATAAAAAAGCGCACGGCATTGCCGTGCGCTCCCTGCTTCTTTCTGCGACCGTGGCCAGGTATCAGGCCAGCAGGTCCTTCACGCCTTCGCGTTCTTCCAGCAGCTCGTTCAGCGTGTTGGTCATGCGCTCGCGGGAGAAGGCGTCGATGTCCAGGCCCTGGACGATCTTGTACTCGCCGTTCTCGGTGGTCACCGGGAAGCCGTAGATGATGCCCTCGGGGATGCCATAGGAACCGTCGGACGGAATGCCCATGGTGACCCATTCGCCCTTGGAGCCCAGCACCCAGTCGCGGATGTGGTCGATCGCCGCGTTGGCGGCGGAGGCGGCGGAGGAGAGACCACGGGCTTCGATGATGGCGGCGCCACGCTTGCCGACGGTGGGCAGGAACACGTCCTTGTTCCAGGCGTCGTCGTTGATCAGGCCCTTGACGTTGTCACCGTTGGAGGTGACGAAACGGTAGTCGGCGTACATGGTGGGGGAGTGATTGCCCCACACCACCAGGTTCTTCAGGGAGGCCACGTCGCGGCCCGACTTGGTGGCCAGCTGCGACAGCGCACGGTTGTGGTCCAGGCGCAGCATGCCGGTGAAGTTCTTCGCCGGAACGCGGCCGTATTTCTGGGCGACTTCCTTGGCGATGTAGGCGTTGGTGTTGCAGGGGTTGCCGACCACCAGCACCTTGCAGTCCGGATCAGCGTACTGGCCAATGGCCGCGCCCTGGACGGTGAAGATCTTGGCGTTCTCGGTCAGCAGGTCCTTGCGCTCCATGCCGGGGCCGCGGGGGCGGGCGCCGACCAGCAGTGCAACCTTGGCATCCTTGAACGCAACGTTGGGATCGTCGGTGGCGATTACGCCGGCGAGCAGCGGGAAGGCGCAGTCTTCCAACTCCATGATGACGCCCTTGACCGCTTTCTGGGCCTGGGGCAGGTCGAGCAGTTGCAGGATGACGGGCTGGTCCTTGCCCAGCATTTCACCGCTGGCGATGCGGAACAGCAGGCTGTAGCCGATCTGGCCGGCTGCGCCGGTGACAGCGACGCGCACAGGGGCTTTGCTCATGAAAGTACTCCCAAAAAACGGTCTTGATGAAAGGATGTTCATGCCCGCGCTGACGGCGCAGCAATCGCCCGAAAGCGCACAGCCTGGCTTGGTATAGGCGGCCTTGGGGCAGGGCGCAAGGATGGTAGAAGCTAAGGGCTGGCCTGTCAAATCATGTCTTTTGTCTTATATAAGATATGAGACATGGCATAGACGCTCGGAAAAATTTATGCTCCAATACGCCGATGGCCCAGGAATCCCCCACCTTCAGCCCGCTCTACCGCCAGATCAAGACGCTGATCCTACAAGCGCTTGAGGCGGGGGAGTGGCGTCCCGGTCAAGCGATTCCCAGCGAGCAGGAGCTGGCGGCGCGATTCTCCGTTTCCCAGGGAACGGTGCGCAAGGCCATCGACGAAATGGCTGCGGAGAATCTGCTGATCCGCAAGCAGGGCAAAGGCACCTTCGTCGCCTCGCACAACGATCCGCGTGCCCTGTTCCGCTTCTTGCGCCTGGTGCCGATGGATGGTGATCTTTCCCATCCGCAGAGCGTGCCGCTGGACTGCTGGCGTGCCAAGGCGGGGCAAGAGGCTTCGCGCATGCTGGGCATCGAGCTCGGTGCTCCCATCATCATCGTTCGCCGCCTGTTGCGTTTCGCGCAGAAGCCGGTGGTGGTGGACGAAATCTACCTGCCGGGCGACGTCTTCCCCGGTTTGACCTTCGAAGCGCTGCAGGACTGGAACGGCTCGCTCTACAGCCTGTTCGAGACGCGTTTCGGTCTGCGCATGATCCGCGCGCAGGAGCGCATCCGGGCGGTCGCGGCGGACCGCTCGACCAGCGAGGCGCTGAAGGTGCCCGAAGGTACGCCACTGCTGTCGGTCGAGCGGGTGACTTACACCTACGGCGACAAGCCGGTGGAGTGGCGGCGCGGGTTGTATTCCACGGCGGAACATTTCTATCTGAACGAGCTGAATTGACGGGGCGCGGCTGGCTAACGTCGTATTCAGGAAAGCTATAATTATGAACTTTTTGAAGTCGGCGGCGGTTTTTCGCCGCAAATGTTCAGGGGAGTCTTCATGTCAGAAGTGACAGTGCGCAAGCAAAGGCCGAAGCATCTGGCCATTCACGAAATCCGGCTGCCGCTGCCGGGCATCGTGTCCATTCTTCATCGGGTGAGCGGGGCGGGCCTCTTCCTGCTGCTGCCTTTCCTGCTGTTCCTCTTCGGTCGCAGCCTGGGTTCGCCGGAAACCTTCGCAACCTTCGAGGCAGTTGTCAGCCACCCGCTGGCGAAGCTGGTATTGCTCGGCCTGCTGTGGGCCTACCTGCACCACTTCTGTGCGGGCATCCGCTTCCTGCTGCTGGATCTGCACCAGGGGCTGGACTTGCCGTCCGCGCGCAATTCCGCCCGCATCGTTCTCGTCGTGAGCCTGGCGCTCACCGTCATCATCGGGGTGAAGCTATGGTGAATCGTCATGTGGTCGGGGCTCACTACGGCCTCCGCGACTGGATCGCGCAGCGCGCCACCGCGCTCTTCATGGCCATCTATACCGTTGTTTTCGGTATCTGTGCGCTGACCCTGCCGGAACTGAGCTACGAAGCCTGGTCGGGTCTGTTCTCCAACGGCTTGATGAAGTTCGCGACCTTCCTGTTCTTCCTCTCGTTGTTCTTCCACGCCTGGATCGGCATTCGTGACATCTGGATGGACTACGTCAAGCCGACCGGCCTGCGCCTCGTGCTGCACCTGATCACCATTTTCCTGCTCGTCGGTTACGCCGGCTGGGCAGCCCAGATTCTTTGGAGGCTGTAAGCGTGAACGTCGCGAAGCGTACCTTTGATGCGGTCATCGTCGGTGCCGGCGGTGCCGGCCTGCGTGCAGCCCTGCAACTGTCTGAAGCGGGCCTCAAGACCGCTGTGCTGACCAAGGTGTTCCCAACCCGTTCCCACACCGTGGCGGCGCAGGGCGGGGTGGCGGCATCGCTGGGCAACTCCACCGAGGACAACTGGCACTGGCATATGTACGACACCGTCAAGGGGTCGGACTGGTTGGGTGACCAGGACGCCATTGAGTTCATGGTCCGCAAGGCCAACGAGGTGGTGATTGAACTCGAACACTACGGCATGCCCTTTGACCGTACCGACAACGGCAAGATCTACCAGCGTCCGTTCGGCGGCCACTCGATGAATTACGGCCAGGCGCCGGTGATGCGCTCCTGTGCCGCTGCGGACCGTACCGGTCATGCCATGCTGCACGCGCTGTACCAGCGCAACGTGCGAGCCAACACCCAGTTCTTCGTCGAATGGATGGCGCTGGACCTGATCCGCAACAGCGAGGGCGATGTCCTCGGTGTGACCGCGATCGAGATGGAAACCGGCGAAGTTTCCATCTTCCATGCCAAGGCGACCATCTTCGCCACTGGCGGTGCCGGCCGTATCTACTACAGCTCCACCAACGCCTTCATCAACACCGGCGACGGTGTCGGCATGGCTGCGCGCTCCGGCATTCCGCTGGAAGACATGGAGTTCTGGCAGTTCCACCCCACCGGCGTGGCCGGTGCCGGCGTGCTGATCACCGAAGGCGTGCGTGGCGAGGGCGGCATCCTGCGTAATGCGTCCGGTGAGCGCTTCATGGAACGCTATGCGCCCAACCTGAAGGATCTGGCCTCGCGTGACGTGGTGTCCCGCTCCATGGTCACCGAGATCAACGAAGGGCGCGGCTGCGGTCCGGACAAGGACCACGTCCTGCTGGACATCACCCACCTGTCGCCCGAGACCATCATGAAGCGGCTGCCCGGCATCCGCGAGATCTCGATCCAGTTCGCCGGCGTCGATCCAATCAAGGCACCCATCCCGGTGGTGCCGACCTGCCACTACCAGATGGGCGGTATCCCCACCAACTACAAGGGCCAAGTGGTTGCGCCGAAGAATGGCGACGCCAATGTGCCGGTGGCCGGCTTCTACGCAGCCGGCGAGTGCGCCTGCGCCTCGGTGCACGGCGCCAACCGCCTGGGTACCAATTCGCTGCTCGACCTGCTGGTGTTCGGCAAGTCGGCGGGCGAGACCGTGGTCGAGGACTTCAAGTCCGGGAATCTGGTGCTGAAGCCGCTGCCGGCGGATGCCGCCGATGTTTCCCTGGCCCGCATCAACAGGCTGGAAACCCAGACTGGTGGCAGCGAGGTGCACGACGTGCGCCTGGCCATGCAGCGCACCATGCAAAAGCACGCGGGGGTGTTCCGCTTCAAGGAGCTGCTGCAGCAAGGCGTCACCAGCATCCTGGAAGTGGCCGAGCAGGCCAAGGTCACCCAGATCGCCGACAAGTCCAAGGTCTGGAACACTGCCCGTACCGAGGCGCTCGAACTGGACAACCTGATCGAAGTCGCCAAGGCCACCATGATCTCGGCCGAGGCCCGCAAGGAATCCCGCGGGGCCCATGTACGCGATGACGCGCCGGATACCGCCGAGCATCCGAACGGCCGCGACGACCAGAACTGGCTCAAGCACACCCTGTGGTACAGCGAAGGCAACCGCCTCGACTACAAGCCGGTGAACCTCAAGCCCCTGTCGGCGGATGTCGAGCCGATTGCGCTCGCCAAGCGCACCTACTGAGCGCGGGAGAACAAACGAGATGAGCAAGCGTACCGTTCAATTCAAGATCTACCGCTACGATCCGGACAAGGATGCGCAGCCCTACATGCAGGACATTTCCGTTGAACTGGAAGCGTCCGACAAGAAGTTGCTCGACGCCATCGTCCGCCTGAAGACGAAGGACGATTCCCTGTCCTTCCGCCGCTCCTGCCGCGAAGGCGTGTGCGGTTCCGACGCGATGAACATCAACGGCAAGAATGGCCTGGCCTGCCTGACCGACATCGACAAGCTGGCCCAGCCGATCACGCTGCGTCCGCTGCCGGGCCTGCCGGTCATCCGCGACCTGATCGTGGACATGACCCAGTTCTTCAAGCAGTACCACTCGATCAAGCCCTACCTGGTCAACAACGACCCGGCTCCGGAGCGCGAGCGCCTGCAGACCCCGGAGGACCGCGAGGAACTCAACGGCCTGTACGAGTGCATCCTTTGCGCATGCTGCTCGACCTCCTGCCCGTCGTTCTGGTGGAATCCGGACAAGTTCGTCGGCCCGGCCGGCCTTCTGGCGGCCTACCGCTTCCTCGCCGACACCCGCGACCAGGCCACCAACGAGCGCCTCGACAATCTCGAGGACCCGTACCGCCTGTTCCGTTGCCACACCATCATGAACTGTGTGGACGTCTGTCCGAAGAGCCTCAACCCGACCCGTGCGATCGGGAAGATCAAGGACATGATGGTCCGTCGGGCGGTCTGAGATGAGCATCAACCGGGGACGTGTGCGCTGGCAATGCCGTCGGGCTCTGCTCGAGCTCGATCTTGTCTTCGCACGCTTCCTCGAGCGGCATTTCGATCGTCTGAGCGACGATCAGCTGGCGGATCTGGACGACCTGCTGCGCTGCGACGACTACGACCTCTGGGCGATGGTCAATGGCAGCAAGACATGCGACGTAGACCGCTGGAAGGAGATGATCGGCTTGCTGCGTCAGGCATGACGTTGACCAGCCTTTCATGAACAGGGAGCAGAGCAGTTAAACCGGCTAGCAGAGAAGGGACGACTTATGAGCACTGAACGCACCGCAACCCTAACCGTCGATGGCAAGGCCGTCGATTTCCCGGTAATGACCGGCACCCACGGCAACGATGTCATCGACATTCGAACGCTGGGCGGTAAAACCGGTTTGTTCACCTACGACTCTGGCTTCCTTTCCACTGCCAGCTGCAAGTCGAGCATTACCTACATCGATGGCGACAAGGGCGAGCTGCTGTACCGCGGCTACCCCATCGAGCAGCTCGCAGAGAAGTGCAACTTCCTCGAGGTCGCCTACCTGCTGAAGAACGGCGAACTGCCGAATGCGGTGCAGAAGAGCGATTTCGAGAACACCATCAAGACCCACACGATGGTGCACGACCAACTGACCCGCTTCTTCAACGGTTTCCGTCGTGACGCGCACCCGATGGCGATCATGGTGGGCGTGGTGGGCGCGCTGTCCGCCTTCTACCACGATGCGATGGACTTCTCCGACCAGGAGCACCGCAACGTCTCGATCAACCGCCTGATCGCGAAGCTGCCGACCATCGTCGCCATGGCCTACAAGTACAACTTCGGCCAGCCCTTCATGTACCCGCGCAATGACCTCGATTACACGGCGAACTTCATGCACATGATGTTCGGTACCCCGTGCGAGGAGTACAAGCCCAACCCGGTGCTGGTTCGTGCGCTGGACGTGATCTTCACGCTGCACGCCGATCACGAGCAGAACGCCTCCACTTCCACGGTGCGCCTGGCGGGCTCCTCCGGCGCCAATCCCTTCGCGTGCATTTCCGCCGGCATCGCCTGCCTGTGGGGCCCGGCGCACGGTGGTGCCAACGAAGCGTGCCTGAACATGCTGGAAGAGATCGGCGACGTGTCGCGCGTCGGCGAGTACATCAAGCGCGCCAAGGACAAGAGCGACAGCTTCAAGCTGATGGGCTTTGGCCACCGCGTCTACAAGAACTTCGACCCGCGCGCCAAGCTGATGGGCAAGGTCTGCAACGACGTGCTGACCGAGCTGGGACTGGAAGACGACCGCCTGTTCAAGCTTGCCAAGGAACTCGAGAAGATCGCGCTGGAAGACGAGTACTTCGTCGAGAAGAAGCTCTACCCGAACGTGGACTTCTACTCCGGCATCGTGCAGAAGGCCCTGGGCATCCCCACCTCCATGTTCACCTGCATCTTCGCGCTGGCGCGGACGGTGGGCTGGATCACCCAGTGGGAAGAAATGATCACCGATCCGGAATACAAGATCGGCCGTCCGCGCCAGCTGTACATCGGCGCGGCACGTCGCGACGTTCCGGCCATCGGGCAGCGTCCGTAAGAGACGATGGAGAGGGAAGGGAGGCAAGGCCGGATGACGGACTAAGCCCTACGGGATGGGTCGTGATGTCGCGCCCATCCCGTTTTTCCATCGGGCACCGCAGCCGGACACTTACCCCCGGAAGCAGGGAACCAGAACACACAGGTGGCTACACCATGATGAAAGAGCTGCAGAACACTTCACATCTGTTCGGTGCCAACGCGCCGTTCATCGAAGAACTCTACGAGAACTATCTTTCCGATCCTGCTTCGGTCCCCGAAGCCTGGCGGACCTATTTCGACAACCTGCAGAGCCAGGCCGGCAGTGCAGTGCGTGACGTGGCTCACGGCCCGGTCATCGCCGCTTTCGAGCAGATGGCGAAGCGCGGCCCGGTGCGCACCGTGGTTGCCGCCGGTGGCGAGGACAAGCTGCAGGTTTCCACGCTGCAACTGATCAATGCCTACCGTTTCCTGGGTAACCGCTGGGCCAATCTCGACCCGCTGAAGCGCACCGAGCGTCCGCAGATCGCCGAGCTGGAGCCGTCCTACTACGGTTTCACCGAGGCGGACCTGTCCAAGAGCTTCAATGTCGGTTCCTTCCACGGCTTCTCGACCGAGCGCGCCAGCCTGCGCGAGATCCTCGAGGCGCTGCGCCAGACCTACTGCGGCTCCATCGGCTCCGAGTACATGTACATCTCGGACATCCAGCAGAAGCGCTGGATCCAGAGCCGCCTGGAAAGCGTGCGGGGCACGCCCAAGTTCTCGGCTGACAAGAAGCGCCGGGTGCTCGAGCGCACCACCGCAGCCGAAACCCTCGAACGCTACCTGCATACCAAGTATGTCGGCCAAAAGCGCTTCTCGCTGGAAGGCGGTGAATCCACCATCGTGGCGATGGACGAGATCGTCCATGTCGGCGGTGCGCTGGGTGCGCAGGAAATCGTCATCGGCATGGCCCACCGGGGCCGGCTGAACGTGCTGGTGAACACCCTCGGCAAGTCGCCGAAGATGCTGTTCTCCGAATTCGAGGGCAAGGCCGCTGCCGATCTGTCGGCCGGCGACGTCAAGTACCACCTCGGCTTCTCCAGCGATGTCATGAGCCCGGGCGGCCCGGTGCACCTGACCCTGGCCTTCAATCCGTCCCACCTGGAAATCATCAACCCGGTGGTCGAAGGTTCGGTCTATGCCCGTCAGATCCGCCGCAAGGACGCCGAGAAGGGCCAGGTCATCCCGGTGCTGATCCACGGCGACGCCGCAGTGGCCGGCCAGGGCGTGAACCAGGAGATGCTGAACTTCTCCCAGACCCGGGGTTACGGTACCGGCGGCACGGTGCACATCGTGGTGAACAACCAGATCGGTTTCACCACCTCCGATCCGCGCGACTACCGCTCCTCGCTGTACTGCACCGACATTTTCAAGATGGTCGAGGCGCCGATCTTCCACGTGAACGGCGACGATCCGGAGGCGGTGGCTTTCGTGACGGCGCTGGCGGTGGAGTTCCGTCAGCAGTTCAAGAAGGACGTGGTGGTCGACATCGTCTGCTACCGCAAGCTCGGCCACAACGAACAGGACGAGCCGATGGTCACCCAGCCGCTGATGTACCGCAAGGTCCAGCAGCATCCGGGTACCCGCAAGCTCTACGCCGATCGCCTGGTTGCCGAGGGCACCCTGGGTGCGGATGAGCCGGAGCAGATGATCCAGCAGTACCGCGAGCACCTGGACAAGGGTGAGCTGCTGTACAACCCGGTGCTGTCCGGCCACAACCGCCAGTTCTCGGTGGACTGGACGCCTTTCCTGAACCAGCCCTACACCGACGATGCCGACACCAGCATCCCGATGCAGGAGATCAAGCGCCTGTCCGAGCGCCTGACTGCAATCCCGGAAACCTTCACGCTGCATTCCCGCGTCAAGAAGATCATCGACGACCGCAGCGCCATGGGCCGCGGCGAGTTGCCGCTGGACTGGGGCATGGGCGAGAACCTGGCCTACGCTTCGCTGCTGGCGCAGGGCTATGCGGTGCGCATCTCCGGCGAGGACGTCGGTCGTGGCACCTTCTTCCACCGTCATGCGGTGCTGCACGACCAGAAGCGCGAGCGCTGGGACGAAGGTTCCTACAAGCCGCTGGAGTTCATCCAGGAAGGCCAGGCCGGCTTCCAGTGCTTCGACTCGGTGCTGTCGGAAGAAGCCGTGCTCGGCTTCGAGTACGGCTACGCCACCGCCGAGCCGAACGAACTAGTCGTCTGGGAAGCCCAGTTCGGCGACTTCGTCAATGGTGCCCAGGTGGTGCTGGACCAGTTCATCAGTTCCGGCGAGTCCAAGTGGGGCCGGCTGTGCGGCCTGACCATCATGCTGCCGCACGGCTACGAAGGGCAGGGGCCGGAGCACTCCTCCGCCCGCCTGGAACGCTTCATGAACAACGCGGCCGAGAACAACTGGCAGATCTGCGTGCCCACCACGCCGAGCCAGATCTTCCACCTGCTGCGTCGCCAGATGCTGCGCCGGGTGCGCAAGCCGCTGATCATCATCACGCCGAAGTCGCTGCTGCGTCACAAGGAAGCGGTCTCCTCGCTGGATGAACTGGCGCAGGGCGGGTTCCGCACCGTGATCGGCGAGACCGAGAAGCTGGATCCGAAGAAGGTCAAGCGCATCGTGCTGTGCCAGGGCAAGCTGTACTACGAGCTGCTGGCGCACCGCCGCGAAAACAACATCAAGGACACGGCGCTGATCCGTATCGAGCAGCTCTACCCGTTCCCGACCGAAGCCTTTGCCGCTGCCCTGGCGCAGTTCCCCAACGCCAAGGAAGTGGTGTGGTGCCAGGAAGAACCGCGCAACCAGGGCGCCTGGTACTGGCTGGCTTCCCGTCAGCACCTGGTGAACGTGCTGGGTCCGAAGCACAAGCTGCTGCTGGTCAGCCGTCCTGCGGCTGCCTCGCCGGCGGTGGGTTACTACGCCAAGCACAATCTGCAGCAGAAGGCGGTCATCGAGAACGCCTTCGCGCCGATCAAGGACTGAGTCCGCAAGCCCGCGCAAACATAAGCAAGAAACCGAACGAATACGGGAGAGAACTCCATGCTGATCGAAGTAAAAGTGCCGCAGCTGTCCGAATCCGTCTCTGAAGCCACGCTGGTTTCGTGGCACAAGAAGGAAGGCGATGCCGTCTCGCGCGACGAGAACCTGATCGACATCGAAACCGACAAGGTCGTGCTCGAAACCCCGGCTCCGGCCGATGGCGTGCTGGTGAAGATCGTCAAGGGCAACGGCGACACGGTGACTTCCGGCGAACTGATCGCCCAGATCGACACCGAAGCCAAGGCCGCCTCCGGCGCCGCCAAGAGCGAGCCGGTTCCGCCGGTGACGGCGCCTGCCGCCGCCCCGGCTGCTCCGGCTGCCGCGTCCTCTTCCGCCGCTGCGGGCTCGCCGAGCCCGGCAGCGCGCAAGATCCTGGAAGAGAAGGGCATCACCGCCGCTGAAGTCAGCGGCACCGGCCGTGGCGGCCGGGTGACCAAGGAAGACGCGGTGGGCGCCAACAAGGCCAAGCCGGCCGCAGCGGCCGCGCCGGCAGTGGTGATCGCCGGCGAGCGCCCGGAAGAGCGTGTGCCGATGACGCGCCTGCGCGCCCGCATCGCCGAGCGCCTGATCCAGTCCAAGAACGAGAACGCCATCCTGACCACCTTCAACGAGGTCAACATGGCGCCGGTGATGGCGCTGCGCAAGCAGTACGGCGACAAGTTCGAGAAGGCGCACGGCGTGCGTCTGGGCTTCATGGGCTTCTTCGTCAAGGCCGCGGTTGCCGCGCTGAAGAAGTACCCCATCCTGAACGCCTCGGTCGATGGCAACGACATCGTCTACCACGGCTACATCGACATCGGCATCGCGGTCGGTTCGCCGCGCGGTCTGGTGGTGCCCATCCTGCGTGATGCGGACCAGATGTCGGTTGCGGACGTCGAGAAGAAGATCGCCGAGTTCGGCCAGAAGGCCAAGGACGGCAAGCTGTCGCTGGAAGAGCTCTCCGGCGGCACCTTCTCCATCTCCAACGGCGGCGTGTTCGGCTCCATGCTGTCCACTCCGATCATCAACCCGCCGCAGTCGGCCATCCTCGGCATCCATGCCACCAAGGACCGCCCCGTGGCCGAGAACGGCCAGGTCGTGATCCGCCCGATCAACTACCTGGCGCTGTCCTACGACCACCGCATCATCGACGGCCGCGAAGCCGTCCTCGGCCTGGTGGCGATGAAGGAAGCGCTGGAAGATCCGGCCCGCCTGATCCTCGACGTCTAAGACCCGGCGCACGGGTTAGGACTCGGGCGGCGCATGCGCCGCCCGAGTCGTGATCGCGCGCTCTGCGGCATTCACAGGAGCACTACATGAGCAAGCAATTCGATGTGCTGGTGGTCGGCGGCGGTCCCGGCGGCTACGTGGCGGCGATCCGTGCCGCCCAGCTCGGTTTCAAGACCGCCTGCTGCGAGTCCAATCCCTACGCCGACCCCAAGGGCGAACCGCGCCTGGGCGGCACCTGCCTGAACGTGGGCTGCATTCCGTCCAAGGCGCTGCTGCACACCTCCCACCTGTTCGAGGAGGCTGGCCACAGCTTTGCCGCGCAGGGCATCAACGTCGGCACGCCCAAGATCGACGTGAGCAAGATGATGGCGCGCAAGAGCAGCATCGTCGACCAGCTCACCGGCGGCATCAAGGGCCTGTTCAAGAAGAACAAGGTCACCCTGCTGAACGGCCACGGCAGCTTCGTCGCCAAGACGCCGGAAGGCTGGCAGGTTAAGGTGGGCGAGGAAGTGGTCGTCGCCCAGCAGGTCATCGTCGCCACCGGTTCCACTGCACGCCATCTGCCGGGCATCCCAGTGGACAACAAGGTGGTCTGCGACAACGTGGGCGCACTGGACATCGACAGCGTGCCGAAGAAGCTGGCCATCATCGGTGCCGGTGTCATCGGCCTGGAGATGGGCTCGGTGTGGCGCCGCCTGGGTTCCGAGGTGACCATCCTCGAAGCGATGCCGGATTTCCTCGCTGCCGCCGACCAGGACGTGGCCAAGGAAGCGCAGAAGCTGTTCGCCAAGCAAGGCCTCAAGTTCGAACTGGGTGTCACCATCGGTGAAGTGAAGATCGCCAAGAAGGGCGTCTCCATCGCCTACAAGGACAAGAGCGGCGCCGACCAGAAGCTGGACGCGGATCGCCTGATCGTGTCCGTCGGCCGCGTGCCCAACACCGACGGCCTCAATGCCGAAGCGGTGGGCCTGAAGCTGAACGAGCGTTCCCAGATCGAGGTGGATGACCACTGCCGCACCAACCTGCCCGGCGTGTGGGCGGTGGGCGACGTGGTGCGCGGCCCGATGCTGGCGCACAAGGCGATGGAAGAGGGCGTGATGGTGGCCGAGCTGATCGCCGGGCAGGCCGGACATTGCAACTTCGACACCGTGCCCTGGGTGATCTACACCAGCCCGGAGATCGCCTGGGTGGGCAAGACCGAGCAGCAGCTGAAGGCGGAAGGCGTGGCCTACAAGGCCGGCAAGATCCCCTTCCTGGCCAATGGCCGCGCGCTGGGCATGGGCGAGCCTTCCGGCTTCGTCAAGATGCTGGCGGATGCCAACACCGACCGCATCCTCGGCGTGCACATCATCGGTGCCAATGCTTCCGAGCTGATCGCCGAGGCGGTGGTGGCGATGGAGTTCGCCGGCAGCAGCGAAGACCTCGCCCGCATCTGCCACGCTCACCCGACGCTGTCGGAGGTGGTGCATGAGGCAGCACTGGCGGTGGATAAGCGTCCGCTGCACTTCTGAGTGTTGAGCCCGCCCCGGGAGGGGCGGAAAATCTGCAGCAGGGAAAGGGGCGGAGGCCGCGAAGGCCTCCGCCCCTTTCATATTCACTGCTTCTTTTTTGCCC
Source organism: Azoarcus indigens (assembly GCF_004361735.1). Lineage (GTDB taxonomy): Bacteria > Pseudomonadota > Gammaproteobacteria > Burkholderiales > Rhodocyclaceae > Azoarcus > Azoarcus indigens. Next base: position 228,889 of record NZ_SNVV01000002.1, read on the forward strand.
GGCTGCGGGAGGCCGGTTTGGCGGGCGGAGTGGCCTCAGCTTGGGCTTTGCCGGATGCACCGTCCAAAGCCGGGCCTGGCAGCGCGGCCGGCAGGCCGAGTTGCTGGGCGACGCGGGCGTAGCGCTGCTGGAAGATCTCGCCGACGTCGCCGCGGGCGCGGGCAAGGGAATGGGCGGTATCCAGCGCCTTGCGCCGCAGCTCTTCGTTGGGGAGCAGGGCGGGCAGGCCGGCCAACGCGCGGTCTTCGTCCAGCAGGAAGAGCAGGGCCTGGTGCTTCAACGTCTGCTTGAGGTCGGCGATGGCCGCGCGGCTGGGCGTGACCCCGGCCTTGGTCAGTTCTTCGCGCAGCAGGTTGAAGGGGCGCTCATCGAAGCCCAGCATGTCCGGCTTGGTGAAGAAGATGGTGCGCACCATGCCGTCCAGCGTGCTGCCACTGTCGAAGGCGCCGTCCAGCGCATTGCGCTGCAGCTTGCGGAATTCTTCCTCCATCCAGGTGTGGGCCTGCTCGCGCCGGCGGACCACCCCCTGGCCCAGGCCGACCAGGGCCTGCAGCAGCGGGGATTCGTAGATGGTGGTGAACAGCTGCTCCTGCATGCGGTCGCGCACGTCCCGGTAGTGGTCCAGGGCATCTTCCACCGCGTCGGAGACGCGCTTCTCGGCCTGCACGAAGGGATTGTCCGGCTTGGCGGCGACGCGCTTGTGCCGCACCAGGCCAGCCAGCGGTGCCAACGGCCAGCACAGCGGGTTGGCGTCGGAGAACCACAGCCGCTCGAAGCGGGCGGGGTTGAGGTTGCGTGTAGTCTCGGCGGTGACCTCGTTACTCATCAGCCGCAGCCAGGGCGAGACGAAGGTGTCGTACAGACCCTGGTTGACGCCGGCCACCCGCTTCACCACTTCGAAGGCGCGTTCATCCTCGCGGCCGTCGTCCAGCGCCAGGATGTCGCCCATGGTGCGTGGCTCGAAGCGCACGTGGAAGCGGCCGCGTACGTATTCCCGGCCCGGCATGTCGGGGCGGGTGTCCTCGATCACCGCTTCGTAGAGGCCAGGCGGCAGCACGTCGATCAGCTCCAGCGTGCCGACCAGCTTGTCCGTCTCCCGCCGCGCCACCGCGCCGGACACGAAGATGCCGAGGTGGCCGATCTTCTCGTGCAGGCAATAGACGATGGTCTGCTCGTTGAGGCGGATGTCCTCCACGCTGTCGTAGAGGTCCGGAATCCAGTTCAGCGCCTGTTGCGGCGGGGTGATGTTGTCGCCCCAGGAGGCGAACACTACGATGGGCGAGCGAATGTTGCGCAGGTCGATGCGGGTGCGGCCGTTGGCGGAGACGATGTCGCCGGCGCTCAGGCGGTTGCCGACGAAGAGATTCTGCGTGATCCACTCCATCTCCGCCTTGTTGAGCAGGAAGTGGCCGCCCCACCAGCGCTCGAACTCGAGGAAGCGCTCACGCTCGGTATCGATGTTGGCGAACAGGTTGTAGGGCTTGCCCCAGAAAGTGTTGGCCGGGTTCAGCAGCTCAAAGTTGTTGACCAGGTAGGCGCCGTCGAAGCGGCCATTGCCCAGGTCGCCGGCGAAGGAGGCCAGCCAGGTGCCGCCGAGCAGGCCGCCGCTGTAGCGCATCGGATTCTTGCCGCGCACACCGGCCCAGTAGGATACCGGCGAGCCCGCCAGCAGGATGGGGCCGACCGCCTTGGGCGCGGCGGCGGCCAGCATCATCAGCGCCCAGCCGCCCTGACAGTTGCCGATCACCAGCGGCTGGCTGGCGTCCGGATGCATCTCGTTCACCCGGGCGAGGAAGGCGTACTCCGCCTTGGTCACCGATTCGATGGTCTGGCCCGGCTCAGGGGTGGGGAAGAACATCACGAAGTAGCAGGGGTGGCCTTCGCGCATGGCGATGCCGATGCCGCTGTCGATCTTGAAGCCGCCTATGCCCGGGCCGTGGCCGGCACGCGGGTCGATGACGACGAAGGGCCGCTTGGTCGGATCGGTGGGCGGACTGCCGGCTGGCGGATGGATGCGCGCCAGCGCGTAGTTGGCGGGATCGGGCAGGGTGCGCCCGTCCATGATGATCTCGTAGTCGAAGGCCAGCACCGGCGGCTTGCCCGAGCGGGCGTGGGCGAGGTACTGGTTGCCGCGCTCGCGCAGCACGTCCGCCGTCAGCCATTGCCGCTGGAAGCGGTCGTAAAGGTATTCGGAGGCGGCGGCAAAGGTCTCGAACTGCATCCTGAAGAGCTGGCCTGCATTCGAGAGGCTGGCAGAGAGCAGGGACAAGCCGGGCAATTCGGGCGTGAGCGGCGGAGTGGCGAGATCCACGGGTGAGGTCTCCGGTCTGTATCGGGGGAGGGCGGGCGGCGCTGCTTTGGCGCCGCGGCTGAGTATGGGTGTGTTGCATTGCAGCATAGCGTCCGCCCGGGCGGGGGGCAAGCCGGGCCGCCGGACGGAAAATGGGGGCGCCTTGCTCTACAATCGCGTTTTCGATTCGTGCCACCGCGGCCGAACGCGGGGGCTGGAGAGGCCGCCGCGTCGTCGCCTTTCCACACCATGCCCCATCGCACCCTCAACGTTCCCGAGCACGGCATGCTGGAGGCCTACGAGGCCCAGCTGCGCGCCCGGGGCTTCAAGTCCGACCCTGCACAACGCGCTGCGGTCCAGCGACTGCAGAATCTCTACACCGAACTCATTTGCTTCAAGGCGGCGCGCAGCAGCACGCTGCGGCGGCTGTTCAACAAGCCGCGCATGCCGCGCAGCGTGTATTTCTGGGGCGGTGTGGGCCGCGGCAAGAGCTTCCTGATGGACTGCTTCTTCGACGCGGTGCCCTACAAGCGCAAGCGCCGGGTGCACTTCCACGCCTTCATGCAGGAAGTACAGAACGACCTCAAGGACCACAACCACGAGCCCGATCCGCTGCAGAAGGTGGCCGAGCGCATCGCCCGCCAGACCCGCCTGCTGTGCTTCGACGAGTTCCACGTCTCCGACATCGCCGACGCGATGATCCTCGGCCGCCTGCTGGAGGCGCTGTTCGCCCGCGGCGTGATCTTCGTGATGACCTCTAACTACCCGCCGGATGGCCTCTACCCCAATGGCCTGATGCGGGTGAATTTCCTGCCCACCATAGAGATGATCAAGCGCCGCTTCGACGTCTTCGAGGTGGATCACGGCACCGACTACCGCCTGCGCACGCTGGAGAAGATCGAAATCTACCTGGTGCCGGCGGATGCCGAGGCGGATAGGCAGATGAAGGAGCAGTTCCACCGCCTCGCCGCGATAGAGGGCGAAGCCGGCGAGATCGAGCTGCTGGGGCGCAAGCTGCCCGTGGTCCGGCAGGCGCCGGGCGTGATCTGGTTCGACTTCGCCACCCTGTGCGGCGGCGCCCGCTCGCAGAACGATTACCTTGAACTGGCGCGGGAACACCACACCCTGTTCCTGTCGCGGGTGCCGCGCATGCTGGCGGGCAATGCCTCCGAGGCGCGCCGCTTCACCTGGCTGATCGACGTGCTCTACGACCACCGGGTCAAGCTCGTGATGAGCGCCGAGGTGGAGGCGCATGACCTCTACACCGAAGGCCACAATGCCCACGAGTTCGTGCGCACGGTGAGCCGGCTGATGGAGATGCGCACCCGCGATTATCTCGCCGAGGCCCACCGCATCGATTGATACCGGGGCGCGGCGCTCCGCTTCTGCCCGGGGGAAATCAGGGATAACGGATCGCCAGCGTGCCGGCCTCCAGCCGGCCGCCCAGCTGCAGCAGTGGGCGCAGCCGCGCCAACAGTGGCGGATCGCCGCCCAGCCTCAGGTCCAGCACCGGCTTCTGGCCGCGTGTCAGCGCGACCCTGCCGGCCAGTTGCAGCGGGTTGGCCGCCGGGCTGGAGAGGGTGAGGGCCAGCGTCTCGCCATCCGCTTGCAGCAGCGCGTGGTAGTCGCCCAGCGCCTGCCGCGGCAATACATCCACCGAGGCGGACTGCCAGTCCGCCGTCACCTGGCCGCGACAGCGCTGGTCCCAGCCGCAATCCAGCTTGTCCCCGTGCAGCCGCAGCCGGCCGTTCCAGCCGAGCTGCAGGGCGGCCTGCGGCAGGCTGCGCAGCAGCGGTGCGCTCGGCACATCGATGGCGATGTCCTGCAGCGCCACGCCGCTGGCGCTCAGCTGCAGCCGAAAGGCCGGCGCGCCGTCCGCCCACAGCTGCCAAGCTAGTCCGCCGCGCAGCAGGCCGGCGGGCTGGAAAGCCCAGCGCAGCGCCAGCCAGGGCAGTGGCAGGCGGCTGTCGTCGGCGGCGGCGAGCTGGCCGCTGCCTTGCCACAGGCTGCCCTGGGCCTCGCCCAGCCGTAGCCGGCCATCGCTGACGCGTTCCAGCTGACGGTCCAGCAATGCAGCTGGCGTCCAGGCCAGCAGCAGCGCCAGCGTGAGGACGAGGAAGAGCGGCAGCGTCCAGGCGGCGCGCGGCTTCATCGTCCGCCTTCGTCGCTGGCGGGAGCCAGCAGCACTTCGAAACGCTGATCGTCCTGCAGGCGCAGCTGCCGCGGGCGCAGGCCGAGGTCGGCCTGCAGTGCGGCCAGCCAGTCCACCTGCGCTGCCAGGCCGCCGCTGCCTGTCACTGTGAGGCCGTCCGGCGTGGCCGAGGCCTCCGTCTCCAGGCCGCGCGCTCGCGCGGCGGCGCTCACCGCTTCCGCCAGCTGGGGCGGGGGGACGGTGGCCGGCGGTTTGAGGGCGAGCAGGCGTTCCAGCTCGGCGGCGTCTTCCCGCATCTTCTCCAGCGTGGCTTGGGCGGCCGGCAGGTGGCGTTCCAGGCGGGCCTGCTCGGTCAGCACCCAGTCGAACAGCGCGGCGATGGCGAGCAGCGGCAGCAGCCAGGCCAGCGCCCCGAGCAGCATCCGCTCGCGTGGCCGCAGGCTGTTGAACCAGCGCTGGAGCAGGGCGGGCGGCTGGAGGCGGCCGAGCGCCTGGCGGCTGCGCTGGACGAAGCCGTTGGGTGATGCGGCTTTGGTGTGGGGGAGGGTTGCGTTCGGGCTCATGGGGTGGTCGTCGCAAGCTGGGCGGCCATCGGCATGATGGTCAGGTGGTTCTGCTGGGCGCTGGCCTGCAGGCCGTACAGGGCGAGGCGGCCGGGCAGACCGGCGGCGGCTTCGGCGGGCAATTCCAGCACCAGCTTGCCGGCCGCGTAGTCCAGCGCTTGCGGTGCCGGGCCGCCAGCGAGGAAGTAGCCGTGCAGCAGGCCGAGCAGATCGTCGCTGGCGAGTTGGCCGCGGCTGGCGCGTTCGCGCTCCAGCACGCGGGCGAGCTGGGCAGCGGGCGACACCGCCGGGGTGCCGGGTAGGGCTTGCTGGAACAGGGCGAGGCTGCGCGCTTCCAGTTCGTTCAGGGCGTGGCGCTGCAGCAGGATGTGGGCGAGGCCGGCGATGAGGAAGACGCTGAGGGCGAGGCCGGCCAGCGCCACTGGCAAGCGCAGCGCCTGCCAGTGGCGGGCGTAGCGCTTACGCGGGGCGAAATCGCCGTGCAGCAGTTCGCTGCCGTGTTCGTAGCTTTCCCACCAGTGCCAGGCGGGGCCGGCCACCAGCGGCAGCGGCAAGGGGCGAGGGCCGTCCGCCAGGCTGAAGCCGGGGGCCAGGCGCAGTTCCAGCGCTTCCGGCGGCATGGCGGCGTGCAGGGCGAGGGCGGTGGGCAGCAGATGTTCGAGGCAGTCGCGGGCCTCGGCGCCGTTGCGCCACTCGGTGCGCAGGGCGCGGTCCGGCCCGGTGCGCAGGATGCCGCCGTGGGCGTCGCCGGCCAGAACCCAGCGCGGGGGAGAGGCGGACCCTGAGGCGGGCACCGAGGTGGCCGCGGTCTGCAGCTGGCTGCGCAGGCTGGCCAGCGGCCGGCTCAGGCTGTCGAACTGGGCGATGAGCTGCTTGAGGCGGCTGCGGGCCAGCACGACTACGCCGGTGCGGCGCAGCTCGCCTTCGGCGCGGCTGTGAGTCGGGGTGAGGTGCTGGGCGTCGGCGTCGCCTATCAGGTGCTCTTCCAGCGCGTAGGCGAGCAGGCGTGGCTGCTCGCGGCGTGGGCCGGGCGGCAGGTCCACTTCCAGCCACAGGCACTGGCTGCCGCCCAGCAGGGCGTCGGTACGGTCGGCGGCTGGCCAGTGGGCGGGGGCGGAGCGGCCTTGTTGCAGCGGGCGGCCGGCCGGGTCCAGCAGTACCCAGTCGGCGGCCGGGTCGCGTGGCCAGTGGTCGTCGAGGAGAACGAGGAGTCTGTGCGTCATGGGATGCGGTACCAGAGGATTTCGGGCCAGCGCTCCTGGCGGTCGAGCAGGGCTTGCAGGTGGGCGGCGGCGACGCCGTAGCCGGCTTGCACGGTGACGAGGAAGTAGCGGCTGCGCACGTCGGCGAGTTGGCTGGCGGGTTGGGTGGCGCCCTCGGGCAGGCGGGTGCCGAAGTCGGCGAGGTCGCGGAACCAGGCGCGCTCGCGCTCGGCCACCAGCACCCGCGCCCGGTCCAGGCTGAGGCCGCTGACCAGCGCCGACAGCACCTCGGCCGGCGCGGTGTTCACGTTGATGCGCGAGGGCGCCGGCACCGCGGTGACGTAGGGCGCGAGGCGGCCGGCGAGGCCGGGCGGCAGATTGGGGATGCGTTCCAACTCGGCGACCGCGAGCAGTGGCGCATGCGGCGCTTCGTCCTGCGCACCGCGGGCGGCGGGGGTGATCCAGGCGCTGATGGCGACGGCGGCGGCCAGCGCGCTGTCCGGCGCTTCGCCCAGATTCTCCAGCAGACGCTGCAGGCGCAGCCGCGCGGCTTCGCTGGGCTTGCCGCCGGGGGAGAGGTCGTTGAGGTTGAAGTGGCCGGAGAGGTCGGCGATCTCGCCGCCGACGCTGCCGTCTGCCGGGTCGGCGGACAGCGGCGTGGCCGGAATCTTCACCGCCCAGTTCTCGCCCAGGTGGTCGGTGCTGCTTTCCTTGTCGTCCTGGGCGAGCACGTTGCGCGCCCAATCCACCGCGGCGCGCGCCAGCTGGCGGGCTTGGGCCTGGTCGCGGCGGCCGGCGAGGCTGTCGTAGCCGCGGCCGTAGTCGGCGATCACCGTGGCGGCGACCAGGACGGCGAAGCTCATCGCCAGCAGCGCGAGCAGCACTGCGGCGCCGCGCTGGCCGCGCTGTGGCGGCCGCGATTCAGCGCAGCGCGAACAGGCGGCGGAAGGTGCCGGCATCGCCCAGCTCCAGTTCGATTTCGACCGCGGCGGGCAACTCACCGGGAGGGCTCGAGGCGGCGGGCGGCCAGTCATCGCGGCGGCTGCCGCCGGCGGCGAAATGCCAGCGCACCGCGGTTACGCCCTCCAGCAGCGGATAGGCCTGCGCGGTGCCAAGGCCGTTGCGGTCCGGCCACACCAGCCACTCCAGCTGCTGGCCGCTGTAGCGCAGGGCGCTGCGGTGGGCGCCGTCCGGCGCCAGGGCGAGCAGGCGCAGCTCGCTGCCGTGGCCGTCTCCGCTGCGCAGCAGCTGCAGTGCCGGCGGCGCGTCGCTGTTGGCGGGGCGGGCCGGCGCCGCGACTTGCAGCAGCTCGGTTTCCACCCGCTGCATCGCGGCGGAGATTTCGCGCCAGCGGCCCAGCTCCGCGCCCACCCGGTCGCGGTTGTCGGCCAGCTGGGCGGTGGCGCGCCAGCTGAGCAGGCCGAGCACCGCGAATACCGCCAGGGCGACGCTGAGTTCGATCAGGGTCAGGCCATGCTGGCGGCGGCTGCGGAGGGAGGAGGCGCGGAGCATGGCGGGGTCAGCGCAGCGGGCGGGAGACGAAGCCGGTGGCGCTGCTCAGCTGCTCGCCGCTGCCGTCGAAAACCCGCACGTCGATCCGCCGGAACAGGGCATTGGGCGTGCCGCTGATGGTCTCGCGCCAGACGAAGGCGCTATGGCCTTGGCGGGCGCGGCCCTCGTTGCGACCGGGTGCGGGGAAGGCGCCGCTGGCGCGGTATTCGGCCAGCCTGTCCTGCGCCACCCAGTCGGCCAGGGCGCGCTCGCGCAGGCCGGCGGCGGCCAGCGCGGTGCTGCCGACGCTGCGCAGCGCCGCGACCAGGGCGATGGCGAGGATGGCCAGGGCGACCAGGGTTTCCAGCAGGGTGAAGCCGCGGTTGCGCCTCATCGCTGCTCTCCCGCTGGCGAGCCGAGCTGGCGCACCCGGCCGGAAGGGTCGCCGGCCAGCACCACCAGCCCCTTGCTGCCGCGCAGGCTGAGTTCGAACTGTGGTGCCCGGCTACCGAACACCAGCCGCCGGCCGGCATTGGCCGGCTGCAGCCGGCCCTCGCTGCGCAGCGCCTGCCATTGCAGCTGGGCCGGCAGGCGCCGGCTGGTGAACAGCGGGGCTTCTTCCAGCGCGCGCCAGCGGCCGTCGGTGCCCAGCTCGGCGAAGCGGTAGCCGTCGGTGAGCAGATCCAGCGCCAGCGGCCGGCCGCGGATCTCGGCGCGTTCGGCGGTGGCTTCCAGCACCAGCTGCAGCCGCTTTAGTGCATCGGCCTCGTCGTTCGCGCGTACGCCCTCTATGGCCAATCCCGCGCCACCGGCGAGGATGCCGACGATGAGCATCACCACAAGCAGTTCGACGAGGGTGAAGCCGCGCTGTGCGTGCATGAGCGTCAGCCGCCCCTCAGCGCTGCCAGGAGCCGATATCGGCATCGAAGCCCTCGCCGCCGCTCTTGCCGTCGGCGCCGAAGCTCATCACATCGACCTCGCCGTTGAGGCCGGGGTTGAGGTACTGGTAGGCGCCGCCCCAGGGATCGGTGGGCAGGCGTTCGAGGTAGGGCTTCCAGTTGTCGGCGGCGGGGCCGCCCTGGGGGCGCTGCACCAGCGCGGCCAGGCCCTGCTCGGCGGTGGGGTAGCGGCGGTTGTCCAGGCGGTAGAGCTTCAGCGCCTGCATGATCTGGGCGATGTCCTGGCGGGCGGCGACCGCGCGCGCCTCGTCTGGCCGGCTCATGACCCGCGGCACCACCAGCGCGGCGAGGATGCCGAGGATGACGATGACGACCATGACCTCGATCAGGGTGAAGCCGCGCGGGCGGGCGGTAGCGGGACGCATGGGGAAGGCAGTGGTTTTCATGTTCATTTCATCAGGGTGTTGATTTCGATGATGGGCTGCATGACGGCGAGCACGATGACCAGCACCACGCCGCCCATCACCAGCAGCAGCACGGGTTCCAGCAGGCTGGCGAGGACCGCGCCGCGGCTCTCCAGCTCCTGCTGCTGCAGGCGGGCGGCGCGGGTGAGCATCTCCGGCAGGCGGCCGGTGGTTTCCCCGCTGGCCACCATGTGGATCAGCAGCGGCGGGAAGGCGCGGGTGGCGCCCAGCGCGCGCGCCAGGCCCTGGCCCTCGCGTACCCGGGCGGCGGCGGCGGCCACCGCGTCCTGCAGCGGCAGGCGGGCGATCACCCGGCCGCCGGCCTCCAGCGCGGCGAGCAAGGGCACGCCGCTGCCGGCGAGGATGGCCAGGGTGCTGGCGAAGCGGGCCGCATCCAGCGTGCGCAGGTGGCGGCCCAGCACCGGCAGCGAGAGCAGCCGCGCCTCCCAGCGCCGGCGCAGCGCGGGGCTGCGCAGCGCGAGTTGGGCGGCGAGGCCGGCGAGCGCGAGCAGCACCAGCAGCAGCCAGCCCCAGTCGCGCAGGAAGTCCGACACCCAGATCAGCGCCCGGGTGAGCGGCGGCAGCGCCTGCTTGGTTTGGGCGAACACGCCCACCACTTGTGGCACCACGTAGGTCATCAGCCCGATCACCACCAGCAGGGCGACGGCGGCGACGATGGCCGGGTAGAGCAGCGCCTGCAGGGTTTTCTGGCGCAGCGCGCCGTGCTGCTCCAGGTAGTCCGCCAGCTGGTTCATCACCTGGGCGAGCTCGCCCGATTTCTCGCCGGCGGCCACCGAGGCGCGGTAGATGGCGGGGAAGGCCGCCGGGTAGCGGTCCAGCGCCGCGCGCAGGCTGTAGCCGGCCAGCACCTCGGAGCGCAGGCCGGCCAGCAGCTGGCGCACGCCGTCCTCCTCTGCCTGCTCGATCAGCGCCGCCAGCGCCTGCTCCACCGTGAGGCCGGCGGCCAGCAGCGTGGCCCACTGGCGGGTCATCAGGGCGAGCGCCGCATCCTTCATCCTGCGGCGCCGGCGCCCCCCGCCGCTCGCCGTGGCGGCGACGCTGGCCACCTCCAGCGGGAACAGGCCGCGCTCGCGCAGCAGCGCCCGGGCGGCGCGCGCGCTCTCGGCTTCGACGACGCCCTGGCCGGCGGTGCCGGCGGCGTCCAGGGCGCGGTAGCGGAAGGCGGCCATGTCAGTCCCGGGTCACGCTCAGCAGCTCTTCCACCGAGGTCAGGCCCTCGGCCAGCAGGCGCAGGCCATCCTCGCGCAGGCCGCGGCTGCCGGCGGCGCGGGCGGCTTCGCGCAGCGCCGCTTCGCCCAGGTCGTCATGCACCCGGCGGGCGGCGGCGTCGTCCACCGTCAGCAGCTCGTACAGGCCGCCGCGGCCGCGGTAGCCGGTGTGACGGCAGGCCGGGCAGCCTTCGCCGTGCGCGTCCCGCGCCGGCCGCCACAGCGTGGCCGGGCAATCGGCGCCCAGCAGGGCGCGTTCGGTTGCGCCGGCGGCATAGGGCTGGCGGCAGTCCGGGCACAGCCGGCGCACCAGGCGCTGGGCGAGCACGCCGCGCACGGTGGCGGCGAGCAGGAAGGGTTCGATGCCCATGTCCACCAGCCGGGTGATGGCCGAGGCGGCGTCGTTGGTGTGCAGGGTGGCCAGCACCAGGTGGCCGGTGAGGCTGGCTTGCACCGCGATGCGGGCGGTCTCCAGGTCGCGGATCTCGCCGATCAGGATCACATCCGGGTCCTGGCGCAGGATGGCGCGCAGTGCGCGGGCGAAGTCGAGCTCGATGCGGCTGTTGACCTGGATCTGGGCCACGCCCGGCAGGTCGTACTCCACCGGGTCTTCGACGGTGACGATGTTCAGGCGCCCGGCGTCCAGGCTCTGCAGCGCGGCGTACAGGGTGGTGCTCTTGCCGGAGCCGGTGGGGCCGGTGACGAGCAGGATGCCGTGGGGCTGGGCGAGGAGCTGGCCGAAGCGCTGGCGGGTGTCCTGCGCCATGCCCAGCTCGGCGAGGCCGATGAGGCCGCCGCCCTTGTCCAGCAGGCGCAGCACCAGGCGCTCGCCGTGGGTGGTGGGCAGCGTGGACACGCGCACGTCCACCTGGCGGCCGGCCAGGCGCAGGGTGATGCGGCCGTCCTGCGGCAGGCGCTTCTCGGCGATGTCGAGGCTGGCCATGATCTTGATGCGCGAGGCCATGGCGGCGTGCAGGCCGCGGTGGGGGCGGGCGATGTCGTGCAGCACGCCGTCGCGGCGCAGGCGCACCACCGAGTGGCGCTCGTAGGGTTCGATGTGGACGTCCGAGGCGCCCTCGCGCACCGCCTGGGTGAGGAGCGCGTTGATCATGCGGATGATGGGGGCGTCGTCCTGGGATTCCAGCAGGTCCTCCACCGCCGGCAGCTCGGTCATCAGCTGGTCGAGATCGACCTCCTGGCCGACGTCGGCCACCACCTCGGCGGCGCTGCCCTGGCCGCCGCTGTAGGCCTCGGCGAGGCGGGCGTCGAAGGTGGCGCGGGCGGCGGTGGTGAGGGTGAGCGGCACGCCCAGGTGGCGGCGCACCTCGGCCACCGCGGCGAGGGCGGCATCTTCGCGCAGCAGCAGTTCGGCCTGCTCGGCGCCCAGGGCGGTGACGAGCACGCCGTGGCGGCGGGCGAAGGCGTAGGGGAGGGCGGGGGCGCTCATCTTGTCCTCTTACTGCGGCGACACCGGCCGCACTTCGGCTTCGACCACCGGGGCGAAGCCGGGTACGGCAGGGGTGTCGCGGCCCAGGCTGTCGAGGGCGGGCAGCTCGGCCGGGCCGGGTTCGCCGCGCATCTGCTCCGCGGGCCGGGCGCTGGCGCGCTGCTGGCCGATCACGTAGTCGTAGCGGGAGCGGGTGAGGCCGGCGTAGTCCTCGCGCTCGCGCAGGATCACCGGGCGCAGGAAGACGACCAGGTTGGTCTTGCTGCGGCGGCGGGTGTCGTAGCGGAAGAGGGCACCGGCGTAGGGGATGTCGCCCAGCATCGGCACCTTCTCCTGGCTGCCGCTGTAGCTGTCTTCGACCAGGCCGCCCAGGGCGATGATGGCGCCGTCGTCCACCATGACCCTGGATTCGATGGCGCGCTTGGTGGTGGTGGGGCCGTTGCCGGTGTCGGTGCTGTCCACCACCGCCGAGGCTTCCTGGTAGATGGCCAGGCGTATCGAGCCGCCTTCGGAGATCTGCGGCCGCACCTTGAGGGTGAGGCCGACGTCCTTGCGCTCTATGGTCTGGAAGGGGTTGCTGACGCTGTTGCTGGTGTTGGTGGTGTAGGTGCCGGTGACGAAGGGGACGTTGCGGCCGACGACGATGCGGGCCTCTTCGTTGTCCAGGGTGACGATGTTGGGGGTGGAGAGGATGTTGGCGCGCACCTCGTTCTCGAGGAAGCGGGCGAGCAGCCCCAGGCTCATGATCTCGCCGACGCCGGGGATGTTCACCGTGCCGCCGCCGATGGCGAGCGTGAGGCCGTTGCCGGGCAGGGCGAGTTCGCCGCTGGCGGCGCCGGCGATGAGGTTGAGGAGGTTGTTGCCGCCGCTGCCGAAGGCGCTGCCGCCCACCACGGCGGTCTTGCCGGCGACGCCGCCGGCGGCCCACTGGATGCCGAATTCGGCGGCGCGCTCGGTGGAGATCTCGGCGATCAGCGCTTCGATGTAGACCTGGGCGCGGCGGCGGTCCAGCTGGTCTATCACTTGGCGAAGGTTGCGGTAGATCGCCTCGGGGGCGTTGATGATGAGGGCGTTGTTCATCGCGTCCGCCTGCACGATGCCGTTGCCGCCGCCGCTGCTGCGGGACTGGCCGACGGAGGAGGGGGAGGTGGTGGCGCTGCTGGCGCCTAGCGTGCCGCCGCTGTCGCTGGCGGTGGCGGACGACAGGCTGGCGCTGCCGCCGTCGCCCAGGCCGCTGCCGCCCGCGCTCAGGCTGGTAGCGGAGCTGGCCGGGCTGCCGCTGCCGGCGGCGGTGCCGCTGAGGGTGGCGTTCAGCGTTTCCGCCACCTGGCGGGCGTCGGCGTTCTTCAGGTAGACCACGTGGATGTTGCCGCCGGCGCCGGGCCTGTCCAGGCTGGCGACCAGCTGGCGCACCGCCGCCAGCCGGCTGGGCGTGTCGGCGCGGATCAGCAGGCTGTTGCTGTGCGGTTCTGCCAGCACCTGGGCAGCGCCGGCGCCGCCGGCGTTGGCGCCGCCGCGCTCGGCGAGCAGGCGCGACAGCAGCGGCGCGAGGTCGATGGCGGCGGCATGGCGCAGTTCGATAACGCTGAGGTCGCCCTGCGCCACGTCCAGCGATTCGATGACGCTGGCGATGCGGGCAACGTTCTCGGCGTAGTCGGTGACCACCAGCACGTTGTTGGAGGGAAAGGCGCTGATGGTGTTGTTCGGCGCCACCAGCGGCCGTATCACCGGCAGCATCTGGGTGGCGGATTCATGCTTGAGGGCGAACACCTGGGTGACGAGGCGGTCGCCGCCGCTGGTCTGCGCCGCGGCGCGGCCTTCCTTGCCCACCGGCACCGCATGCACCCTGGCTTCCGCCTCCGGGACGATCTTGGTCACACCCTTGCCCTCGATGGCGGCGTAGCCCTGCAGGCGCAGCGCCGAGAGCAGGATCTGGTAGGCGAGTTCGCGCGGCACCGGGGTGTTGGTGACGACGTTGATCTTGCCCTTGACCCGCGGATCGATCAGGAAGTTGGTGCCGGACAGTTTGCCGACGGCCTGGACCACAGACTCGATGTCGGCGTTCTGGAAGTTGAGCGAGACGGGCTCGCTCGCGGTGGTGGCGCTCGTGGAAGGCGGTTGGGCCGCGGCGGCGGGTTGCGCGAGGCAGAGGAGCGCGCAGGCGAGGCTGTGGAGCAGGGGCTGGCGCGGGCGGAAAGCGAGGGGCATGGCGGTCCGGTTCAGTCGTTGGAGCGGGGAAAGGCCGGCGGGCCGGCGGCCGGGGGCGGTGCCGCGGGGGTGCCGGCGGGCGGCAGCGCGCGTGCGGGGGGCGGCATGGCGCTGGCGACCTCGTCGCGGCTGTCTTCGTTGTCCGGGCGGGAGGCCAGCCGCAGTTCCTGGCGGCGGCCATCGCGCTCGAGTTCGATGCGGTCGGCGTGGATGGCGATCAGGCGCAGGCCGTCGGCGGTGCTTTCGTCCAGCAGCAGCGGCAGGGTCTGGCCGTCTTCGGTGTGCAGCAGGGCGAAGCCGGGCTTGTCGCCGAAGCCGGTGGCGAGGCCGATGAGGCTGTAGCGGGCGGGCGGCGCTACCGCGGCGGTGGCGGTCTGGCTGGTGTGGCCCCCCAAGGCCTGGACGATCTGCTGCGCGGCCTTGCGCGGATCGGTTTCAGGGCGCGGCTGGGTGCCCAGGCGGCCGGGGCCGGCGAAGGCCCAGAACAGGCTGGCGCACACCCAGGCGCAGAAGGTGATGGCGAGCAGCCACACCAGCATCGGCAGGTAGCCGGCAAGGCGGGACTGCAGGCGTTCGAATCCGGTTGTCATGACTGCGGCCGGCGGGCGAGGCTGGCGGGCCGGGACGGCGCGCAGGCGGACGGGAAAGAGGGGCGCGGCGTAAAGGCGTGCAAGGCGTGTTCGATCTGTGCGGTTGCGTGCGGCGGCGGTGTGGCAGGCGCGGCGTTGCCGGGGACGCTTGCCCGCCCCCTGGCGGGAGCGGGTTCGCGCCGCCCGCGCCCGTTCATGGAGCGCGGGCGCTTGCGGAATCGGGGCTCAGGTCCCGATCACGCCGCCGTCGTTCTTGACGATGACCACGGTGGCGGAGCGCGGCCGGCCGCCGGCGGCATCCGGCCACTGGCTGAAGGCCAGCGGGTTCTGCGCCAGGTACTCGTCCATGCTCAGGCCGCCGCGGGTGGCGGCGTCCGGCGCCCGCGGGTGGGAGCCGGCTTCGCCCGGGTGCTGGATGTTCACGAACATGGTCTTGTAGTCGGGCGACCAGGTCATGCCGGTGAGCTCGCAGCCGGAGGGGCCGACCAGGAAGCGGCGGATCTCGCCGGTTTCCGGGATGGCGCAGAGCATCTGGTTGTTGCCCTGGCCCTGGTAGTTGCCGGTGTTGGCGAAGCTGCCATCGGTCTGGATCCACAGCCGGCCGTTACCGTCTATGCCCAGGCCATCCGGGCTGTTGAAGGTGTTGTCGGCGGTGATGTTGGAGGAGCCGGAGCGCAGGTCGGTACGGTCGGGGTAGGCGATCGGGTTGCCGGCGAGCACGAACAGATCCCACTCGAAGGTGAGGGCGGCGGCATCGCTGCCGGTTTCGCGCCAGCGGATGATCTGGCCATAGACGTTGTTGGTGCGCGGGTTGGCGTCGTCGGTCACGCTGCGGCCGGAGTTGTTGGTCAGCGTGCAGTAGACCTCGCCGGTGCTGGGGTGCACCGCGATCCACTCCGGGCGGTCCATCTTGGTGGCGCCGACGGCGTCACCGGCGAGGCGGGTGTGGATCAGCACTTCGGCCTGGCTGGCGAAGCTGCTGTCGGCGGCCAGGGTGGCGTTGGCAGTCTTGTCCAGCAGGATCCACTCGCCGGTGCCCATGAAGTCGCCGCTGGCGGCGCCGTCGAGGAACCGGGCGACGTAGAGCTTGCCGCTGTCCAGCAGGTCGCCGTTGGCGGTGCCGCGGGCGGCGTCATAGGTGCCGTCGGAGACGAACTTGTAGATGTAGTCGTTGGCCTGGTCGTCGCCCATGTAGACCACCACGCGCTTGTCGGCGGAGAGGGTCATGGCGGCGTTCTCGTGCTTCACCCGGCCGAGCGCGGTGCGCTTCTTCGGCAGGGAGCCGGGGGTGAAGGGGTCGATCTCGACGACCCAGCCGAAGCGGTTGTACTCGTTCGGCTCCTTCACATAGTCGAAGCGGTCTTCGAATTCTTCCCAGCGGTAGCTGGTGCCGGTGGCGTTGAGGCCATAGCGGCGCATGTAGGCGTCGCGGGTGTCGGCGCCGCTGGTGGTGCCGAAGTAGCTGTTGAAGTTCTCCTCGCAGGTGAGGTAGGTGTTCCACAGCGTGCGGCCGTTGGCGCAGTTGTTGAAGGTGCCGTAGACGATGGTGCCGCTGGGGTCGGTGCTGGTGCGGAGCAGGGCGTGGCCGGCGGCCGGGCCGGTGATCTGCATCGGCGAGTAGCCGGTGAGGCGGCGGTTGTAGCTGGAGCCGACCTGCACTTCCCACTGGCCGCTGCCGTTCTTCTTGATGTGGATGACGGAGATGCCGTGGGCGTTGATGGCCTTGGTGACCTTGTCCGCCGTCCACGGCGTGGTGCCGGCAGCGCCGAACAGGTACTCGTAGTTGGTGTATTCGTGGTTCATCGTCAGCAGGCCTTCGTTGCTGCCGTCGATGGCGAAGTAGGCCATGCCGTCGTGGTTGTCGCCCACCTGGCGGGCCTGGTCGGCGCCGGTGTTGGTGCCGTCCGGCAGCCAGGCCGGGGAGTCGCTGAACAGCGGCGAGCCCCAGGGCGCGATGACGTAGCTGCTGTAGCCGGCGGGCACCACGATCTCGTCGCCGGTGCCGACGGGGATGGCGGTGAAGCCCAGGGTGGGGGTGGCCGGGGTGCTCGGCGGCGCGGCGGCTTCGTCGTCATCGTCATCGTCGTCGCCACCACAGGCGGTGAGCGAGGCGGAGAAGAAGGCGGCGGCGGAGAGGCCGGCGCCGGTCTTGAGGAAGCCGCGGCGGCTCACCACGCGGTTCACGACCGCCTGGAAGTGCTCGTTGTCCGAGGTGTTGGCGGGCAGGTCGTCGAGGTCTTGCGACTTGTTCACGAAGTTCTCCGAGATCGAAGCGATGGGGGAAATGCAATTGTCCGAACGTGATATTTCACACGGATGAAGGAAGCGTTGCGGTTTCCTTCCACGCGATGTCCGGTTTGTTTGCGCTGATGTGAATGGCATCTGAAAACGGCCGGCGGCGCCGGCCGGGGGCTTACTGGAAGATCTGCTCGATCTCGAAGATGGCGGTGGTGCCGCTGACTTCGTTGCCGACGATGAGCAGCGGCTTGCCGTTGGGCGACTTGTCGGCGGCGACGAACTTCAGGCCCTCGGGGCCGAGGTCTCCCACCGTGGAGAGCACGGTGGAGGGATCGGCGGTGCTCCAGTCGGCGCGGGTGTTGAAGTAGTCGACGAAGGTCGGCGCGGTGGGCGTGGTGATGTCGTACACCATGACGCCGCCCATGCGTTCCAGGCCGATGAAGGCGAAGGTCTTGCCGCCCAGGGTGCCGATCTCGATGCCTTCCGGTTCCGGCCCCTTGGCGTCGCTGCGGCTGTCGAAGGCGTCGCCTTCGTCATGGCCGGAGTTGAACCAGGTCTTGCACGGGATGTCGCGGGCCGGGCCGACGCGGCAGGCGTCGCTGGCGAGGTAGGTCTCGAACTCGCCGCCGGAGTCCCACACCAGGTTGCCGCTGGCATCGCGGATGGAGAAGGAGCGGCCGCCGAAGGCGTACAGTTGGTCGTACATCAGGCGGTTGCCGGCCGGGTTCTCGGCGCCGCTGGTGTCGAACATCACCGGGTTGCCGCTGCTGTCGGTGCGGTAGCCCATGGTCCAGGTGACGTTGAGGCGGCCGAGCTGGGCGTCGTCACGGCAGGCGCCGGGGTTGCCTGCGGTGGCGCCGCACCAGGCGAAGGTGACCGGGTTGAGCAGGGCGCCGGCGGCCAGCGCATCCAGCTGCGGCGGCAAGTCGTCGCCGCGGCGGCCGGCGAAACCGTTGGTGCGGCTGAGGTGCTTGACGCGGAACTCCTCGACGAAGCCCCTGCTGGCATCGCCCGCCCAGTAGGCGGGGTCGTCCTCGCCCCAGGCGCGGGCATCGCCCTCGTTGGCCATCACCAGGTAGGTCTGGCCGCCGGCACTGTAGGCGGCGATGGCGTCCGGCATGTACATGCCGAGTACACCGGGGCGCGGTGCGATGTCGATGGCCGGCGGCGTGTCGCTGACGTCGATGGCGTTGGCGGCCAGGCCGTGGTCCTTGTAGCCCAGCGGCAGGATGGCGGTGACGGTGGCGCTGGCGATGTCGATGCGCGCCAGGGCGTTGTTCTCCTGCAGCGTGGCCCAGGCGGTGCTGCCGTCGGCGGAGATGGCGATGTACTCCGGCTCCAGATCCTGCGCGGCGCTGGCGTTGGGGCCGTAGATGCGCACGCCGTTGGCGCGCAGCTCGGCCTCGCGGCCGTTCCAGGCGGCGAAGTCGGCGATGCGGGCGACCGGCGCGGCCGGGTTGCTGACGTCGATGACGCTGATGGAACCTTCCGGATCGGTCTGATAGTCGTCGCTGGGCTCGCCTTCGTTGGCGACCAGCAGGGTCTTGCCGTCCGGGGTGAAGGTGAGCATGTCGGGCAGGGCGCCGACGCCGACTTGGCCGATCAGCGCCAGGGTGTCGGCGCGGTAGAGGCCGACGAAGCCGGGATCGGTCTTCACCGCCGCCTGGATGGCGAGGGCGACGATGCCGTCGTGCAGGGCGACGCTGTTCACCTCGGCGCCGGCGGCGATGGCGCTGGCGTCCAGGGTGCCGACCAGCGTGGGCGCGGCCGGGTTGGAGAGGTCGAGCACGTCGACCATGCCCTTCTGTGCATTGACGACGAAGGCGCGCCTGGTGGCGGGATCGTAGGCCGGGATCTCCGCCGCGCTGACGCCGAACTCGCCGGTGGCGTAGCGGCCGAGCAGGCTCAGCTTGATGCTGCTGAGCACCGGAGCCGGTGCCGGGGCGGCGGCTTCGTCGTCATCGTCGCTGTCGCCGGTGCAGGCGAGCAGGGGCAGGGCGAGGGCGAGCACCGCGAGGCGGCGCAGGCGGGGAAAGGCGGCTTTCTGTCGGGGGCAAATCATGGTGGCGGGGGGCTTTTCCAGAGGGGGAAAGGAGGTGTAGCCCACGATGCTGACAAGCCAAGATGACGCCAATATGTCGCCGCCGGCAGAACGTCAGCCGGCCGCAAGGCTGCCGTAAGGCCCGCGACTCCGGCTGCATGGCTTAGAATGCCGGTTTTCCCGCAACACCCATGACCGACTTCGCCCACGTCTTTTCCACCGAAGGTCCGCTGGTCCAGGCGATCCCCGGCTATCGCCCGCGTCCGCAGCAGATCGAGATGGCGGAGAAGATAGGCGCGGCGATCCGCAGCCATGGCGTGCTGGTGGCCGAGGCCGGCACCGGCACCGGCAAGACCTTCGCCTACCTGGTGCCGGCGCTGCTCGCCGGCGGCAAGGTCATCGTCTCCACTGGCACCAAGACGCTGCAGGACCAGCTCTTCAACCGCGACCTGCCGACGGTGCGCGCCGCGCTCAAGGTGCCGGTCTCCATCGCGCTGCTGAAGGGCCGCGCCAATTACGTCTGCCCTTACCACCTCGCCCGCAACGCCAGGGACGGCCGCTTCCTCACCGCCCAGGATGCCGCCGACCTGCGCGCCATCGCCCGCTTCGCCGACCGCACCCAGACCGGCGACAAGGCCGAATGCACCGAGGTGCGGGAGGATTCCGCCGCCTGGCTGGCCGCCACCTCCACCCGCGACAACTGCCTTGGCCAGGACTGCCCGGACGTCAAGGAATGCTTCGTCATGAACGCCCGGCGCAACGCCATGGACGCGGACGTGGTGGTGGTGAATCACCACCTCTTCTTCGCCGACGTGATGCTGCGCGACGAGGGCATGGGCGAGCTGCTGCCGGCCTGCAACGCGGTGATCTTCGACGAAGCCCACCAGCTGCCGGAAACCGCCAGCCTGTTCTTCGGCGAGAGCGTATCCACCGCTCAGGTGCTGGAGCTGGCGCGCGACACCCGCTCGGAAACCGTGGCCGCGGCGCGCGACTGCGTTGCCATGATCGATGAAAGCCGCAACCTGGAGAAGGCGGCGCGCGACCTGCGCCTGGTGTTCGGCGCCGAGAGCGCGCGCTTGTCCGCCGCTCAGGCCGCCGAGCGCCAGGGTTTCGAGGTCCAGGTCGATGCGCTGGCGGCAGCGCTGCAGAAGTTCGAGGCGGTGCTGGAGACCCAGGCCGAGCGTTCCGAGGGCCTCGCCAACTGCCTGCGGCGCAGCCAGGAGATGGGCGAGCGCCTGAACAACTGGCAGAACCCGGGCGAGAAAGACCTGATCCGCTGGGTGGAAGTGTTCGCCCACTCGATGGCGCTCAACGCCACGCCGCTGCATGTGTCCGACGTGTTCAAGCGCCAGCTGGAAGCACAGCCGCGGGCCTGGATCTTCACCTCCGCCACGCTGGCGGTAGGCAGGGATTTCGGCCACTACTGCCGCGAACTCGGCCTGGCCTGGATGGACCCGCCGCCGGACACCGCGGTATGGGGCAGCCCCTTCGACTATGGCGAGCAGGCGCTGCTGTACTCGCCGCAGAACATGCCGGACCCGAACGCGCCGGACTACATCGAGCGAGTGGCGCGCACCGCGCTGCCGCTGATCCGCGCCGCCCAGGGCCGCGCCTTCGTGCTGTGTACCTCGCTGCGGGCGATGCGCCGGGTGCATGAGCTGATCGCCCAGGGCCTGGAAGGCAGCGGCGACAAGCTGCCGCTGCTGCTGCAGGGCGAAGGCTCCCGCACCGAGCTGCTGGAGCGCTTCCGCCGCCTGGGCAACGCGGTGCTGGTTGCCAGCCAGAGCTTCTGGGAAGGCGTGGACGTGCCGGGCGATGCGCTGTCGCTGGTGGTCATCGACAAGTTGCCCTTCGCCCCGCCGGACGATCCGGTGCTGGCGGCCCGCGTCGAGCACATGCAGAAGCAGGGCCTCAGTCCCTTCATCCACCACCAGCTGCCGCGGGCGGTGATCAACATGAAGCAGGGCGCCGGCCGGTTGATCCGCACCGAGTGCGACCGCGGCGTGCTGTGCATCTGCGATCCGCGCATGATCGAGAAATCCTACGGCAAGGTGGTGTGGCGCAGCCTGCCGCCGATGCGCCGCACCCGGGTGGAGGCGGACGCGGTGGCCTTCCTGGAAGCGCTGCCGCCGCCCAAGGGCAGCGGGGCGGGGGGCGATTGAGCGCTGTTGTATCCTCCGACCTTCGAACGATGAGACGCCGGGAAGCCAGACGGCGCAAAGCGAATATCCACGAATGAAAGTCTTCGGCTTCGCCGGCTGGTCCGGCTCCGGCAAAACCACCCTGATCGAAAAGCTGATCCCGCAGTTCACCCGCCGCGGCCTGCGGGTGTCCATCATCAAGCATGCCCACCACGGCTTCGACATCGACAAGCCGGGCAAGGACTCCTGGCGCCACCGCGAAGCCGGCGCCACCCGGGTGTTGATGCTGTCCGACGACCGCTGGGTGCTGATGCACGAGTTGCGCGGCCAGCCGGAGCCGACGCTGGAGGAGCAGCTGGCACTGCTGGCGCCCAGCGACCTGGTGCTGATCGAGGGCTACAAGGCGGCGCCGGTGCCCAAGATCGAGATCCACCGCCCGGCGGTCGGCAAGGCGCCGCTGTGGCCAGACAACCCGCACGTGGTCGCCGTTGCCAGCGACGAGGCCATCGCCTGCCCGCTGCCGCTGCTGCCGCTCAACCACGTCGAGGCGATCGCCGATTTCATCCTCGACTACGTCAGCGCCAAGGAGACGCCATGAACGCTGGCCTGCTGCCCTTCGACGAAGCGCTGGAACGCCTGCTGGGCTACGCCCGGCCGGTGCGCGAGATCGAGGAAGTGGACACCCTGATCGCCGCTGGCCGGGTGCTGGCGGTGAACCAGCGTTCGCCCATCGCCCAGCCGCCGATGGACAACTCGGCGATGGATGGCTACGCGCTGCGTGTTGTCGACGTGCCGGCCGTTGGCACCCGGCTGCCGGTGTCGCAGCGCATCGCCGCCGGCGGTGTCGCCCATCCGCTGGCCGCCGGTACCGCGGCGCGCATCTTCACCGGCGCGCCGCTGCCGGCCGGCGCGGACGCGGTGGTGATGCAGGAGCTGTGCGAGCACCAGGGCGACAGCGTCGTCATCAACCATCTGCCGCAGGCGGGCGAGTCGGTACGGCGCATGGGCGAGGACATCGCCGCCGGCGCCGAGGTCCTGACCCAGGGCTGCCGCCTGCGGGCCCCGGAAATGGCGCTGGCCGCCTCGCTCGGGCTGGCGCGGCTGCCGGTCTATCGCCGGCTGCGGGTGGCAATCTTCTCCACTGGCAGCGAGCTGGTGATGCCGGGCGAGCCGCTGCGGCCGGGCGCCATCTACAACTCCAACCGCTACATGCTGCGTGGCCTGCTGGCCGGGCTGGGCTGCGAAGTCACCGACCTCGGCATCGTCCCCGACAATCTGGAGGCCACCCGCAAGGCGCTGCGCGAGGCGGCCGAGGGCCACGATCTCATCGTCACCAGCGGCGGTGTCTCGGTCGGCGAGGAAGACCATGTGAAGCCGGCGGTGGAGGCAGAGGGCAGCCTGGACATGTGGCGCATCGCCATGAAGCCGGGCAAGCCGCTGGCCTACGGCCGGGTGCATGCCGCCGCCTTCGTCGGCCTGCCGGGCAACCCGGTGTCAGGCTTCGTCACCTTCCTGACCATGTTGCGGCCCTTCGTGCTCGCCTCGCAGGGCGTGCGCCAGCCCCTGCCGCGCGCGCTGAGCCTGCCTGCCGCCTTCGACTGGCCGCGGCCGGACCGCCGGCGCGAGTTCCTGCGCGCCCGGCTGGATGCGCACGGCCATGTCGAGCTGTTTCCCAACCAGGGCGCGGCTGCGCTGCAATCCACCACCTGGGCCGAGGGCCTGGTGGACGTGCCTGCGGCGACGCCGGTGCGCCGCGGCGAGCTTGTGCGCTTCCTGCCTTACGGCGAGCTGCTTTACTGATCAGTCACCGAACAGGAGCGCTGCAGGGCGCTTCCTATACTGAAGACCATGGACCTGAAGATTCTCTATTTCGCCAGCCTGCGTGAAGCCCTGGGCCGCGGCGAGGAAAGCCTGCCGCTGCCGGAAGGCGTGACTACCGTGGGCCAGCTGCGCGCCTATCTGCACGCCCGCGGCGATGCCTGGCAGGCGCTGGGCGAGGGCCGCAATGTGCGGGCGGCGGTGAACCAGCGCATGGCGCGATCGGACGATACGCTGCAGGGCGGCGAGGAAGTGGCCTTCTTCCCGCCCGTCACCGGGGGCTGAGCGATGTCGGTCAGCGTGCAGCAGGAGGATTTCGACGTCGGCGCCGAAACCGCGGCGCTGAGCGCCGGGCGCACCGACATCGGCGCCATCGCCACCTTCCTCGGCCTGGTGCGCGGCGCGGAAGACAGTGTGCGGGCGATGACGCTGGAGCATTACCCGGGGATGACCGAGCAGTCGCTGGCGGAGATCGTTACCGAGGCCCATCAGCGCTGGCAGCTGCAGGGTGTGCGGGTGATACACCGCTACGGCCGCCTGCTGCCGGGCGAGCGCATCGTCTTCGTCGGCGTGGCCAGCCCGCATCGCGGCGAAGCCTTCGCTGCCTGCGAGTTCATCATGGACTACCTGAAGACCCGCGCGCCGTTCTGGAAGCGGGAAGAGACCCCGGCTGGCGCCCAGTGGGTGGATGCGCGCGAGACGGACGACAAGGCGGCGGCGCGCTGGGAATAGCCAGATGCGGCGCGGCAGGGCGTAGGCCCGGCCGGCTCGCGCCAAGGTGTTGTCGCAGCAAAAGGAAAGGGCGCTTATCCAGCGCCCTTTTTTCACCTCAGGGGCGTCTCTCGTCGCCCCTTCGATACTTGTGCCTTGTCCGTTCCTTACTTTCGGCCTTTGCCCGGGATGCCCTGGCCGAAGGCCTGGAAGGCTTCGGTGGAGGCGCGGGTGATCTGCTCGAAGGCGGCGCGGGTGGTGTCCACCGCAGTCTGGAAGGAAGTGACCGCGTTCTGGTCGGTGATGGGCAGCCCCTTGAACAGCTTCTGCATCGCCTCGAACACGTCCTGGCTGCCGGTGGTCAGCTGCTCGCTGACCAGCTTGCCGACTTCGGTCTGGGTGCGGGTGGTGAGTTCGGCCATCTGGCGCGCCAGGGTCAGCATCTTCTCGGTGGCGGCCTGGGCGTACTGGGTGCGGAGCTCGACCAGATCCTTCGGGTCCTTGGCCGCGGAGAGGGCCTTGGCGTTGGACACGCCTTCCTCGAACAGCGACTTCGCGGTGGAGACCTGGATTTCCATGATGCGCTGGGAGTTCTCGATGGAGAGCTGGGCCAGGCGCATGGCGGCTTCGAGATTCTTCTTTTGCAGCTCGTTGAATTGATCCTGCTTGGTTGCCATATTTTTTTCCTCCAGGTGCGAGCTTGACGGTACGAGGCGCTCTAGACATTCGCAGTTTCCGCGGCGACCGCCGGGCTGCTTCTGCTCCCTCCGCCTCCTCGGCAACCATAGCACAGGCGGGATAGCGCGGGTTGGGTAGTTGAATTCCATCTGCGTGGCCCCATATCGAGTGCAAGCCGTACATGAAGTACCGGAAAAGGATGACTGCCATGCGCTACGACAAACTGACAACCAAGTTCCAGCAAGCCCTCGCCGATGCGCAGAGCATCGCGGTGGGTAACGACCAGCAGTTCATTGAGCCGCTGCACCTGCTCGCCGCCATGCTCGGCCAGGATGACGGCGGCACCCTGTCGCTGCTGCAGCGCGCCGGCGTGAACGTGCCGCCGCTGAAGGCGGCGCTGCAGCGGGCGCTGGAGCGCCTGCCCAAGGTGGAAGGTCACGGCGGTGAGGTCCAGGTCGGCCGCGACCTGGGCAATCTACTGAACCTCACCGACAAGGAAGCGCAGAAGCGTGGCGACCAGTTCATCGCCAGCGAGATGTTCCTGCTCGCCCTGGCGGACGACAAGGGGGAGGCCGGCCGCCTGTTGAAGGAATACGGCCTCACCCGCAAGGCGCTGGAGGCTGCGGTGGAAGCGGTGCGCGGCGGCCAGAGCGTGGGCAGCCAGGACGCCGAGAGCCAGCGCGAGGCGCTTTCCAAGTACTGCATGGACCTTACCGAGCGCGCCCGCGCCGGCAAGCTGGACCCGGTGATCGGCCGCGATGACGAGATCCGCCGGGCCATCCAGATCCTGCAGCGCCGCACCAAGAACAACCCAGTGCTGATCGGCGAGCCCGGCGTGGGCAAGACCGCCATCGTCGAGGGGCTGGCCCAGCGCATCGTCAACGACGAAGTGCCGGAAACGCTGAAGGGCAAGAAGGTGCTGTCGCTGGACATGGCGGCACTGCTGGCTGGCGCCAAGTATCGCGGCGAATTCGAGGAGCGGCTGAAGGCGGTGTTGAAGGACATCGCCCAGGACGAGGGCCGCATCATCCTCTTCATCGACGAGATCCACACCATGGTGGGCGCCGGCAAGGCCGAGGGCGCGATGGACGCCGGCAACATGCTGAAGCCGGCGCTGGCGCGCGGCGAGCTGCACTGCATAGGCGCGACCACGCTGGACGAGTACCGCAAGTACATCGAGAAGGATGCCGCGCTGGAGCGCCGCTTCCAGAAGGTGCTGGTGGACGAGCCTTCGGTGGAATCCACCATCGCCATCCTGCGCGGCCTGCAGGAGAAGTACGAGATCCACCACGGGGTGGACATCACCGACCCGGCCATCGTCGCCGCGGCGGAGCTGTCGCACCGCTACATCACCGACCGCTTCCTGCCGGACAAGGCCATCGACCTGATCGACGAGGCCGCCGCCCGCATCAAGATGGAGATCGACTCCAAGCCGGAGGTCATGGACAGGCTGGACCGCCGCATGATCCAGCTGAAGATCGAGCGCGAGGCGGTGAAGCGCGAGAAGGACGAGGCCTCGCAGAAGCGCCTGCAGCTGATAGAGGACGAACTCGCCAAGTTGCAGCGCGAATACAACGACCTGGAAGAGGTGTGGAAGGCGGAGAAGGCCAAGGTGCAGGGCTCGGCCCACATCAAGGAAGAGATAGACCGCGTCCGCGCCCAGATGGCGGAGTTCCAGCGCAAGGGCCAGCTCGACAAGGTGGCCGAGCTGCAATATGGCAAGCTGCCCCAGCTGGAGGCGCAGCTCAAGGCGGCCGAGCAGGCCGGCGACACGGCTACGCCGAACAAGCTGCTGCGCACCGAGGTCGGCGCCGAGGAAATCGCCGAAGTCGTGTCCCGCGCCACCGGCATCCCGGTGAGCAAGATGATGCAGGGCGAGCGCGACAAGCTGTTGAAGATGGAAGAGCGCCTGCACCAGCGGGTGGTCGGCCAGGACGAGGCGGTGAAGCTGGTGTCCGACGCCATCCGCCGTTCGCGCGCTGGTCTGGCCGACGAGAACCGGCCCTACGGCTCCTTCCTCTTCCTCGGCCCCACCGGCGTGGGCAAGACCGAGCTGTGCAAGACGCTGGCGGAGTTCCTGTTCGACTCCGAGGAGCACCTGATCCGCATCGACATGAGCGAGTTCATGGAGAAGCACTCGGTGGCGCGGCTGATCGGCGCGCCTCCGGGCTACGTCGGTTACGAGGAAGGCGGCTACCTGACCGAGCAGGTGCGGCGCAAGCCCTACAGCGTGATCCTGTTTGACGAGGTGGAGAAGGCGCATCCGGACGTGTTCAACGTGCTGCTGCAGGTGCTGGACGATGGCCGCATGACCGATGGCCAGGGCCGTACGGTGGACTTCAAGAACACGGTGATCGTGATGACCTCCAACCTCGGCAGCCAGATGATCCAGCAGATGTCGGGCGATGACTACCAGGTGATCAAGCTGGCGGTGATGGCGGAGGTGAAGACCTTCTTCCGGCCGGAGTTCATCAACCGCATCGACGAGGTGGTGGTGTTCCACGCGCTGGACGAGAAGAACATCGCCGGCATTGCCCGCATCCAGCTGCAGTACCTGGAGAAGCGCCTGGCGCGGCTGGACATGAGCCTGGAGGTGAGCGAGGCGGCACTGGCGGAGATCGCCTCGGCCGGCTTCGATCCGGTGTTCGGCGCGCGGCCGCTGAAGCGGGCGATCCAGGAGCGGATCGAGAATCCGCTGGCCAAGGCCATCCTGGAAGGCCAGTTCGCGGCCAAGGACCGCATCAAGGTCGATGCCAGCGGCAGCCGTTTGAGCTTCAGCCGGGTGGAGTAAGCACGGAGGCCGGGGAGGCATCCGGCAGGGGCGGAAACGAGAAGGGCGATCCCGTGGGTCGCCCTTTTTTACGTGCCGGCGCGTTCGGTGAGCCAGGCCTCGAAGGCTTCTGCGGTGAGGGGCGGCGAGTAGAGGTAGCCCTGCATCAGCTGGCAGCCGCGGGCGGCGAGGTAGTCGCGCTGGGCGCTGGTCTCCACGCCTTCGGCAACCACGTCCAGCCCGAGGTCGCGGGCGAGCGACAGCGTGGCGGAGGCGACCGCCGCGTCTTCCGGGTCGCCGGGCAGATCCTTGACGAAGGAGCGGTCTATCTTCAGCCGGCCTATCGGCAGGCGCTTGAGGTAGGCCAGGCTGGAGTAGCCGGTGCCGAAGTCGTCCAGCGCCAGGCTGAGGCCCATGCGGCGCAACTCGGCGAGGCGCCTGGCGAGATCGTCGTCGCTGGCCTCCATCAGCGCGCTCTCGGTGATCTCCAGCTCGATGCAGCGCGGATTGGCGCGGGTTTCGGCGAGTATCGCGGCGACGATGTCTACAAAGTCGCGGCGGCGGAACTGCAGCGCCGAGATGTTGACCGCAACCATCAGCGTTTCCAGTCCCTCGCTGGCCCACTGCGCCTGCTGCCGGCAGGCGGCGCGCAGCACCCAGTTGCCCAGCGGGACGATGAGGCCGGATTCCTCGGCCACCGGGATGAAGTGGGCGGGTGGAACCAGGCCGCGGACCGGATGCTGCCAGCGGACCAGCGCCTCGCAGCCCAGCACCTCGCCGCTGACGGCATCCACCTGCGGCTGGTAGTGCAGGCAGAGTTCGTTGCGATCCACCGCCCGCCGCAGCGCATTCTCCAGCACCAGCCGTTCGGTGGCGCGGGCGTTCATTTCCGGGACGAAGAACTGGTAGTTGCTGCGGCCGGCGGCCTTGGCGCCGTACATCGCGGTGTCGGCATGCTTGAGCAGCGTGTCCACATCGCCGCCGTCCGCGGGGAAGACGGCAATCCCTATGCTGACGGAGGGCACCAGGTCGTGGCCGTCTATCTCTATGGCTTCGCCCAGCACCGCGAGCATCTTGCGCGCCACCCCGGCGGCGTCGGCCGGCTCCTGCAACCGCGGCAGCAGGGCAACGAACTCATCGCCGCCGAGGCGGGCCAGCATGTCCTCCTCGCGCAGGCAGGCGGACAGGCGGTGGGCGACGGCGGCGAGCAGGCGGTCGCCCACCGGATGGCCGAGTGAATCGTTCACCGTCTTGAAGTTGTCGAGGTCGAGGAAGAGCACCGCCAGTTGGTCCCCGTAGCGCTGCGAGGCATGCAGCGCGGCGCGGGTGTGGCTGAGCCACGCGCTGCGGTTGGGCAGGCCGGTGAGGGCGTCGTAGTGGGCCAGGTACTGGATGTGGGCTGCGGCCTCGCGGGCGTCGGTCACATCCTGCGCCGTGCCGCGGATGCGGTGGAGCAGGCCGTCGCGCCACTCGCTCTCGATCTGGAACTGCACGGTGCGCTGCGGCGTGCCGTTCATGCGGCAGTCCAGCGTTGCCAGGCCAGGGGCGTCGGCAACCTGCTGCAGCGCTTTTTCCAGTTCTGGCCTGTCGGTGGCGCATACCGTATCCACCAGGCTTTCCAGGTTGATCAGGCGATGCCGGTTACAACCCAGTACCGCTGGCAGCTCGCTGGAGCAGCGCAAGCTGTCCGGGCTGCCTGTGGTTTCCCAGCTGCCGAGGCGGGCGATGCGCTGCGCGTCCACCAGGGCCAGTTGCTGTTCCCGCAGGCGGGCGCCGGCCGCCACCAGTTCGGCGGTGCGCCTTTCCACCAGCGCGGCGATGCGGCGGGTGTTGCCGGTCGTGATCAGCAGGAAAGCGCCGAGTATGCCGACCGCGAGCAGGCCCACCGCCACGGTGCTCCAGGCCGCCCAGCTGCGCATCCCCAGCGCGTACTCCCGGCTGGCGCGCAGATGCAGCTCCCAGTGCCGGCCGGCGAAAGAGAGCGCGTGGCTGCGGGCCATGTCCTGGCTGCTCCAGCCCGCCGACTCGCAACCCGCCGGGCCGGAGAGGCGGCGGTTGTCCGGCGCTGTATCCCTATCGACCAGGCAGAGTTCGATGCCGCTGAGGTCGCGCCCTTCGAAGGTGGCGGCGAGGGCGTCGTCCATGCGGAAGACGCTGGACACGACGCCGGCCAGCGGCTTCGTCAAGCCCCGCATGCGCTTGCTATAGACCGCGAGATAGACGGCGACGCCGCGTTGTCCCCCGGTCTCCTGCACCAGGCGGAAGGGCTCGGTGGCAGCGGGTTCGCCGCTGAGGATGGTCTGGCGGATGGCGGCTTCCGTCTGCGCCAGCGACAGCGGGTTGAGGCCGAAACCGCTGCTGTTGCTGGCAGAGGGCTCGATGAACTCCAGCGGCAGGTAGTAGTCGGCCGGAGCGGCCGGGAAGGTCTTGCCTTCCGGGTTGCGGTCCAGGATGCGGTAGCCGGGGTGCTCAGTCTGGGCGGAGGCCTCGAAAGCCTGGCGATTGCCGGCCGTCACCAGCGGGCTCCAGCCGAAGTTCTGCGTGCCGCGGTAGCGCTCCAGCCAGGGGCCGACGAACTCGGCGAAGTCCTCCCGTGACACGTCGTCGCTTACCGTCATCAGGCGTTCTATGGACCTCAGCATGTTGGCCTGGATGTCCAGCCGGCGGTGCACCATGCTGGCGACGTACTCGGCATCGCGATTGAACTGGGTCAGCACCCGCAGTTCTTCCCAGCTGCGCACCTGGTGGAAGGTATATGCGAGGAGGACGAGGGCGAGGCCCAGGGGTACCGTCACCCCGAGCCGGCGGCCGCGCCAGTCTGCCGCTGGCTGGCCGAAGAATACGAAGATGAGCGGAATGGCGACGATGATGCCCAGGGTGTCGCCCACCCACCAGTTCCACCAGTTGAATGCCATTTCGCCGTTGGGAATGATGCCGGCGAGATTGAGCAGGGGCACCGCGACGGTGGGGCTGATCAGGCAGCTGACCGGGGCCACCACGGCGAGGAAGCGCAGGATGGCCGGCGGGGCGTCCAGGGGGTTCGGAAAGCCGACCAGCCGCCGCGCCATCTCCGCCCCCACCAGCGCCTGCATGCTGGCGCCCAGGGCCACCGGCCCCGCGCTCCACCACGCATGGCTGGCGCCGGTCTGGGTCTGGGCGAGGAACTGGACGAGCAGGGCACCGGCGAAGATCGCCGGCAGTACCTCCCTGCCGCGTATCAGCACGGCGGCGAGGGCGACGCCGGCCGCGGGGAATACCGGTGCCGCATAGCCGGGCGGCACCGCCAGTTGGAGAGAGGCCCAGCCGGCTAACCCATAAGCCAGGGCGACGGCGAGCAGCTGGGCGAGGTGGGCGGGCATGGCGCGCAGTATATCTACTCGGCGTGGCGTACAGGAGGGGCATATGTCGTCGGAGATAGAGCCCTTTCACCGAGGAGGCGCGACGGCCTGCTGCGCATCGGGATGCGCTAAACTCCCGCCTCCGATGCCGGACCCGCTCCGGCTGCTTTATTCCTACTGGCTTCCACGGAAATCGAGATGTTCGAAGCAGTTCGCAATAACAAACGGGTCGCCCAGGTCATCCTGGCCGTGCTCATCGTCCCCTTCGCCTTCTTCGGCATGGATGCCTATTTCAGCGACGGCCCCGGCGGCGGCGAAGTGGCCACAGTCGGCAAGAGCCGGATCACCGCGGCCGAGTTCGACCAGGCGCTGCGCACTCAGCAGGACAGGATGCGCGACGCGGCCGGCGGCCAGGTCGACCGTGCCTTGCTGGAGTCGCCGGCGTTGCGGCAGGCGGTGCTGGACAACCTGGTAAACCAGCGCTTGCTGGCCCTGTACAGTGCCGAGAAGCACTTCTCGGTGAGTGCCCAGCAGCTGCAGAGCACCATCGCGGCGGTACCCGCTTTCCAGGAGAGCGGCAAGTTCTCCCTCGGCCGTTACGACGCCCAGCTGCGCGCCCAGGGCATGACGCCCGAGATGTTCGAGAGCCGGCTGGCGCAGGACCTGCGCATCCAGCAACTTGCGCTGTCGGTCGGCGAGTCGGCCTTCGTCGCAGACGGCTCGGCGCAGCGCTTCCTGGCGGCACAGACGGAGGAACGTGAGATCCGTGAGCTGCGTTTCCCGGCTTCGCGTTACCTGGCCGAGGTCAAGCTGGCGGACAACGCGGTGCAGGCCTATTACGACGCGAACCCGGCGCGCTATGAGCGCCCGGCGCGGCTCAAGGCGGAATACGTGGTGCTGGACGCGGAGGCGGTCCGCCGCCGGGTCAGCGTCAGCGACGACGAAGTCCGCGCTTTCTACGAGGGCAACCAGTCCCGCTTCGGTCAGCCGGAAGAGCGCAAGGCGCGCCACATCCTGATCCAGGTCGGAGCGGACGCCAGCGCCGACGAGCTTGCCCAGGCCCAGGCCAAGGTGGATGCGCTGCTGGCGCGGCTGCGCAAGGATCCCAAGCAGTTCGCCGCCATCGCCAAGGAGGCCTCGCAGGATCCGGGTTCCGCCAGCCGCGGCGGCGATCTCGGCTTCTTCAGCCGCGGCGCCATGGTCAAGGCCTTCGACGATGCGGCCTTCTCGTTGAAGAAGGACGAGATCAGTGAGCCGGTGCGCTCCGACTTCGGCTTCCACATCATCCAGGTCACCGACATCAAGGCGGCCACGGTGCGGCCCTTCGCCGAGGTGAAGGACGAGATTGTCGCCGAGCTGCGTGATCAGGCCGCCAGCCGCCGCTACGCCGAGCTGGCGGAGCAGTTCTCCAACCTGGTCTATGAACAGGCGGACAGCCTGCAACCCGCCGCCGAGCAACTGGGCCTGCAGATCCGTCATAGCGACTGGATAGAACGCAGCGCCGAAGGGCTGGGCGACTACCGCAACCCGCGTCTGGCGGAGGCCCTTTTCTCCGACGATTCGGTGCGCAATCATCGCAACACCGAGGCAGTCGAAGCCGGCCCCAACATTCTGGTGGCGGCGCGGGTGCAGGAGTACGAGGCGGCGCGCCGTCTGCCGCTGGACGAGGTGCGCAGCCAGATCGAAACCCACCTGCGCAACGAGGCCGCTGCGGCCCGCGCGGCGGAGGAGGGCGGCAAGGTGCTGGCGGCCCTGCAGAAGGGCGAGGCGACCGAAGGCCAGTGGAGCGCCACCCGCAAGCTTCAGCGCGCGGCCCCGGCGTTGCCGGCTGAGGCGATGAAGGCGGTTTTCTCTGCCTCCACTGCCAAGCTGCCGGCCTATGTCGGGGCGCCGGCAGCGGAGGGCGGCTTCATCGTGTACAGCATCGATGCGGTGCATCGCCCGGAACTGAAGAAGGATGATCCCAACCTGGCGGCGGTGAAGAGCCAGTACGAGCGGCTGATGGCGGAACGCGACTTCTACGCTTTCCTGGCCGAGTTGCGTCAGCGCTACAAGGTCGAGACCAAGCTGCCGGCGGTGCAGCAGACGGAGAACTGATTCCGGGGCGGGGCAGGTAAATCGCCCGCCGCCACCCGGCTTCCCGCCGGTGGCGGAAACGCCGCCCTGAAAGCAAAACGCCCGATCGACGATCGGGCGTTTTGCTTTGTGGTGCCGCGAGCGGCGCCGGGATCAGACCTGTTCGGCGTTGCCCAGGGCGGTGGTGTTGAAGCCGGCGTCCACATACATCACCTCGCCGGTGATGCCGCTGGCCAGGTCGGAACAGAGGAAGGCGGCGGCGTTGCCGACTTCGTCGATGGTGACGTTGCGGCGCAGCGGCGCGTTGCGCTCGTTGAAGGCCAGCAGCTTGCCGAAGCTGCCGATGCCGGAGGCGGCTAGCGTCTTGATCGGGCCGGCGGAGATCGCGTTGGCGCGGGTGCCCTCCGGGCCCAGACAGACGGCGAGGTAACGCACCGAAGCTTCCAGGCTGGCCTTGGCCATGCCCATGATGTTGTAGTTGGGCATCGTGCGCACCGCGCCCAGGTAGGAGAGGGTAAGCACCGCGCCGTTGCGGCCCTTCATCATCGGTCGGGCGGCCTTGACCAGGGCGGGGAAGCTGTAGGCGCTGACGTCCTGCGAAATGCGGAAGGCTTCACGTGAGAAGCCATCGAGGAAGTCGCCTTCCAGCGCTTCGCTGGGGGCGTAGGCAATCGAGTGCACCAGGCTGTCGAGGCCGTCCCACACCTGACCGAGCTGCTCGAACAGGCCGGTGATCTGGTCGTCGTCCTGCACGTCGCAGGGGAACAGCAGCGTGCTGCCGAAGTCGGCGGCCATCTTGGCCACGCGTTCCTGGAAGCGTTCGTTCTGGTAGGTAAACGCTAATTCGGCGCCCTCGCGGTGCATGGCCTTGGCAATGCCGTAGGCAATCGAGCGATTGCTGAGCAGCCCGGTGATGAGAATGCGTTTGCCGGCGAGAAAGCCCATGGAATCCAAACTCCGAATGACAGAACCGCGAATTATAGCGAAATCTACTGCCGCCGCTTTCTCCTTGATACGAGTGCTATGCTGCAGTGCGGAATAAAACCTGCCAGAATCTCAAGCCGCGTCGCCGTACGGGTTTTTGTCCCGCCCGTGAAAGCCGGTGGCGCCCATGACTCTTCCAGTTCTCGCCCCCATCCAGACCCCACTGCCGTGATCATCCGCCCGCGTCCCCATTGGCTGCACCTGTTGTTCGTCCGTAGAGGTTCCATTCTTCCCCGCATCCTGCCGCAATTGCTCTTCACCACGCTGCTCGCCTGTGGCGTGGTGCTGATGCACGGCCAGCTCTTCCACTGGAAGGTCACCCTGACCTCCGCGCCGTTCTCGTTGATGGGCGTGGCGCTCGCCATCTTCCTCGGCTTCCGCAACAACTCCAGCTATGACCGCTACTGGGAAGGACGCAAGCTGTGGGGGCGCCTGCTGGTGGAGTCGCGCACCCTGGCGCGGCAGGCCATCACCTTTCCGCGCGCCAGCGTCAATGCGCGGCCCTTCGTGCTCGGGCTGATCGCCTTTGCCTACGCCAGCCGCAACCAGCTGCGCGGGCGCCCCCGCGGCGACGAGATTGAAGGCCTGCTGCCGCAGCCGGTGATGGAACGCATGGTGAAGGCGCGTTTCGCACCCATCGTCATCCTGCTGTGGTTGGGCAGTTGGATACGGGAGCGCTGCGAGCACGGCGAACTGGACCCGATGCTCGCCCAGCGCATGGACGTGCCCTTGTCCGGCCTGTCGGAGGTGATAGGCGGCTGCGAGCGCATTGCCAGCACGCCACTGCCTTTCACCTATTCGGTCATTTTGCATCGCACCATCTACCTCTACTGCATGATGCTGCCCTTCGGCCTGGTGGACGGCATCGGCATGATGACGCCGGTGGTGGTGGCCTTCGTCTCCTACACCTTCTTCGCGCTGGAAGCGCTGAGCGACGAGATCGAAGAGCCCTTCGGCCTGGCGCCCAACGACCTGGCGCTGGACGCCATGGCCGCCGGCATCGAATCCAGCCTGCGCGAGATGCTCGGCGAGGCGTCGGCGCCGGCGCATGAGCCGAACAAGGATTTCATACTGACTTGAGCGGCAGCAGCGAATACACTCGCTGCCGATGAGCCGCCCGCAGCCCTATTCCTTCCTGGCCGGAGCCGCCGCCTGCATGGCCGCGGTGGGCGTGCTCTCCGGCTGCGGGCCGGTGTGGAACGATCCCTATCCCGCCAGCGAGCGGGGCCGCAACATCCTCTACACCGCTTTCAGCGAGCGGCCCAAGCACCTGGACCCGGTGCAGTCCTATTCCGAGGATGAGGCGACCTTCCTCTACCAGATCGTCGAGCCGCCGCTGCAATACCACTACCTGAAGCGGCCCTATGTGCTGGAGCCGGGCTCGGCGGCGGAAATGCCGACCCTGCGACGCTACGACGAGAATGGTCGCGAGCTGCCGGCCACCGCGGACGCTTCCCGGGTGGCGAAGAGCATCTATGAGATCCATATCCGCGAAGGCGTGCTCTATCAGCCGCATCCGGCTTTTGCGCGCGACGAGGAGGGAAGGCCGCGCTATCTGGCGCTAACCCAGAAGGACCTGGCCGGCGTCCGCGATCTCGGCGATTTCGCCGAGACCGGCACCCGGGAGCTTGAGGCGGCGGACTTCGTCCATCAGATCAAGCGCCTCGCCCATCCCCGCCTGCATTCGCCCATCTTCGAGCTGATGGCGGAGTACATCCCCGGCCTGAAGACGCTGCAGGCCCAGCTCGCCGAGGCGGCGAAGAAGGAGCCGGGCTGGCTGGATCTGACCCGCTACGAACTGCCGGGCGTGGAGGTAGTGGATAAGTACACTTACCGCATCACCCTGCAGGGCGCTTATCCCCAGTTCCTGTACTGGCTCACCATGCCCTTCTTCTCGCCGGTGCCGCCCGAGGCCGACCGCTTCTTCGGCCAGCCGGGCATGGCCGAGCGCAACCTGACGCTGGACTGGTGGCCGGTCGGAACCGGCCCCTACATGCTGTCTGAGAACAATCCCAACGCCCGCATGGTGCTGGCGCGCAACCCCAACTTCCGTGGCGAGCGCTATCCCTGCGAGGGCGAAAAGGGCGATGCGGAGGCCGGTCTGCTGGCGGATTGCGGCAAGCCCATTCCCTTCATCGACGAGGTGGTGTTCTCCCGCGAGCGCGAGGGAATTCCGCTGTGGAACAAGTTCCTGCAGGGTTATTACGACGCTTCCGGCGTTTCCTCCGACAACTTCGACCAGGCGGTGACGCTGACCAGCCAGGGCGAAGTCGGCCTGTCGGACGAGATGGCCGAGCGCGGCATCCGTCTCAATACCTCGGTGTCGCCCTCCATCTTCTACATGGGCTTCAACATGCTGGACCCGCTCGTGGGCGGCGGCGACTCCGCGGCTGGCCGCGAGCGGGCGCGCAAACTGCGGCAGGCGATCTCGGTGGCGCTGGACATGGAAGAGTTCGTTTCCATTTTCCAGAACGGTCGGGGAGTCAGCGCGATGCATCCGATTCCGCCAGGGTTGTTCGGCGCGCGGGAGGGTGAGGCCGGCATCAATCCGGTGGTCTATGAATGGCGCGAGGGCAGGCCAGTGCGCCGCGGTTTCGATCGGGCGCGCCAACTGCTGGCGGAGGCAGGTTATCCGAACGGCCGGGATGCGCGCACCGGCGAGCCGCTGATCATCAACCTGGACACCACGCCCACCGGCCTGGGTGACAAGTCGCGCTCTGACTGGCTGGCCAAGCAGTTCCGCGAACTGGGCGTGCAGTTCGTCGTCCGCCCCACCGACTGGAACCGCTTCCAGGACAAGATGCGGCTGGGCAACGGCCAGCTGTTCTTCTTCGGCTGGAACGCGGACTACCCCGACCCGGAGAACATGCTGTTCCTGCTCTACGGGCCGCAGGGCAAGGTCAAGTATCAGGGGCAGAACGCCTCCAACTACCAGAACCCGGAGTATGACAGGCTGTTCGAGCGCATGAAGTCCATGCCTGACGGCCCGCAGCGCCAGGCGGTGATCGACCGCATGATCGCCATCCTGCAGCACGACTCGCCCTGGCTGTTCGGCTTCCATCCCAAGACCTACTCGCTGCAGCACGGCTGGGTGTACAACCGCAAGCCGGGCAACATCGCCCGCAACGGGCTCAAGTACCAGCGCATCGACGTCGCCCGGCGGGAGGCGGCACGGGCAGAATGGAACCGGCCGGTGCTGTGGCCCATCGCCATACTCCTGCTGCTGGCGGCGGCGCTGGTGGTGCCGGCGGCGTTGCACTGGCGCCGGCGGGAACGGGCGACGGCCTGAGGGGAAGGGGAGATGCTCGCCTACATCGTCCGCCGCCTGTTCTACGCCATTCCCATCCTGATCGGGGTGAACCTGCTCACCTTCCTGCTGTTCTTCGTGGTGAATTCGCCGGACGACATCGCCCGCATGCAGATCGGCGTCAAGCGTGCCACGCCGGAGGCCATCGAGCGCTGGAAGGTGGAGCGCGGCTACGACAAGCCGCTGTTCTTCAACGCCGGAGCCAAGGGCGTGCAGCACCTCACCGACACCATCTTCTTCGACAAGTCGCTGCGCATGTTTGCCTTCGACTTCGGCAGCGCCGACGACGGTCGGGACATCGGCCGCGAGATCCGCGACCGCATGGGGCCGTCGCTGGCGATCGCGCTGCCCACCTTCGTCCTCGGCCTGGCGGCGGCCATTTTCTTCTCGCTGCTGCTGGTGTTCTTTCGCGCGACCTACCTGGACACCTGGGGTGTGATCGCCTGCGTGGTGATGATGTCCATCTCCGGCATGTTCTACATCATCGGCGGGCAGTGGCTGGTGTCCAAGCTGTGGGCGCTGGTGCCCATCTCCGGCTATGCGCCGGGCCTGGATGCGGCGCGCTTCCTGGTGCTGCCGGTGCTGATCAGCGTGGTCGCCGGCATGGGCGCCAGCGCGCGCTGGTACCGCAGCATCTTCCTGGAGGAAATCTCCCGCGACTACGTGCGCACCGCGCGCGCCAAAGGTTTGTCCGAGTTGCGGGTGCTGTTCCGCCATGTGCTGAAGAACGCGATGATTCCCATCCTGACCGGGGTAGTGGTGGTCATCCCGATGCTGTTCATGGGCTCGCTGCTGGTCGAATCCTTCTTCGCCGTACCGGGGCTGGGCAGCTACACCATAGACGCCATCCGCGCGCAGGACTTCGCGGTGGTGCGCTCCATGGTATTCATTGGCTCGGTGCTGTACATCGCCGGCCTGATCCTCACCGACATCTCTTACACGCTGGTCGATCCACGGGTGAGGCTGGGTTAGCACATGGATTTCCAGCCCGTCCTGCTCTGGACCGATCTCCTGCTGTTCGTGCTGCTGGCGGCCGCGCTGTTGTCGGCCTTTCACGCTCGCCGCAGCCCGCCGCTGCGGGAGGCCTGGCGCAAGGTGGGGCGGCGGCCCTCAGGTATTGTGGCGGCGGTCATCCTGCTCGCCTTCGTCGTCGTCGGACTGCTGGACAGCCTGCATTACCGTCCGCAACTGCCGCCTGCGGAGAATGGGCAGGGCGAGAAGGCCTACTCGGCGGAGGTGCTCAGCGTGCTCGATGGCCTGCTGGCAGGCTTGCGGCTGCGCACCGAGAAGACCTATTCCGCCCCTTTCGCTGCCACGCTCTACCAAAAGGAAACGGTGGAACTGCCGGAGGGCGGGCAGGCGAGGATGTATCCGCGGCTGGTGCACGGCGCTGCCCATCTGGAAGATCCGCCGTCCCAGGCCGCGGGCGATATCGCCCACCGCGCCCTGCCGGCGGCGGGCGGCGCGGCGCTGGCGGTATTAGCGGCCTTCCTGCTGATTACCGCGCGGGTGGCGCGGGCGCGCCGCGGCGGCTTCGTGTCTGCGGCGGCAGACGTGCTGCGCGGCAGGGCGGTGCTGGCCTGGCGGGCGGCACTGCTGACATTTGCCGGGCTGGCTTGCGTCTGTGCGCTGGCTGTGGCACTCGCGCCCTACTACCACGTGCTGGGTACCGACAAGGTAGGGCAGGACGTGCTCTACCTCGCGCTGAAGAGCGTGCGCACCGCCTTGGTCATCGGCACCATCACCACGCTGGTCATGCTGCCTTTCGCCATCGCCCTCGGCATTGCTGCAGGTTATCTGGGCGGCTGGGTGGACGACGTGGTGCAGTACATCTACACCGTGCTCAGCGCGGTGCCAAGCGTGCTGCTGATCGCCGCCTCGGTGCTGATGATGCAGGTGGTGATAGACACCCACCCCGACTGGTTCGCCACTGCGGCGGAGCGCTCCGACGCCCGCTTGCTGGCGCTGTGCGTGATCCTCGGCATCACCTCCTGGACCGGCCTGTGCCGGCTGCTGCGCGGCGAGACGCTGAAACTGCGGGAGCTGGACTATGTACAGGCGGCACGCGCCTTCGGGGTGGGCACGCCGGCCATCCTGCGCCGCCACATCCTGCCCAACGTCATGCACATCGTGCTGATCACGCTGGTGATGGATTTCTCCGGGCTGGTGCTGGCGGAGGCGGTGTTGTCCTATGTCGGCGTCGGCGTGGACCCCACCACCATCAGTTTCGGCACCATGATCAACATGGCGCGCGCCGAACTGGCCCGCGAACCCATGGTGTGGTGGTCGCTGTCCGCGGCCTTCGTCTTCATGTTCCTGCTGGTGCTGGCCGCCAACCTGTTCGCCGACGTGGTGCGCGACGCCTTCGATCCCCGCCGCGGCTGAGTTTCCACTAGCTCGGCCGCAGGCGGCGCTGGCCTGCTCCTTGCTGCTGTGCCTTCCATCCGGGCCGGTCTTCGAGAACCAAGCCGGAGGCCGCCGCTCTCACCTGTGGCGAAGCCGACAACGACAACATTCCGCAACGGAACCCCGACAGATGAGAAACCTGACTTTCGACAACCGCTTCATCCGTGAACTGCCCGCCGATCCGGAAACCGGCCCCCGGCTGCGCCAGGTGCATGGCGCCTGCTACTCGCGGGTGATGCCCACTCCGGTGGCCGCGCCGCGCCTGCTGGCCTGGTCGCGCGAGGTGGCGGCGTTGCTGGATCTGGAGCCGGAGGATGTCCGCTCCGAGGGCTTCGCCGACGTCTTCGGCGGCAACGCGCTGCTGGAGGGCATGGAGCCCTATGCCGCCTGCTATGGCGGCCACCAGTTCGGCAACTGGGCCGGGCAACTGGGCGATGGCAGGGCGATCACCCTGGGCGAGACCATCAACCAGCGGGGCGAGCGTTGGGAGCTGCAACTGAAAGGGGCGGGCCCCACACCTTATTCCCGCCGGGCCGATGGCCGCGCGGTGCTGCGCTCCTCCATCCGGGAATTCCTCTGCAGCGAGGCGATGCATCACCTGGGCGTGCCCACCACCCGCGCGTTGTGCCTGGTTGGCACCGGAGAGCAGGTGATGCGCGACATGTTCTACGACGGCAATCCCAAGGCCGAGCCGGGCGCGGTGGTCTGCCGCGTCGCCCCGTCCTTCATCCGTTTCGGCAATTTCGAGATATTCGCCTCGCGCGGCGACCAGGAACTGCTGGAAAAGCTGATCGACTTCACCATAGACCGCGATTTTCCCGAACTCGGCGGCGGCGGCAAGGAGAGACGCATACGCTGGTTCCGGGAGGTGTGCGAGCGGACCGCGCTGATGGTTGCGCACTGGATGCGGGTGGGCTTCGTACATGGCGTGATGAACACCGACAACATGTCCATCCTCGGTCTCACCATCGACTATGGCCCCTACGGCTGGGTGGACAACTTCGACCCTGGCTGGACGCCGAATACGACCGACGCCGCCGGCCGCCGCTACCGCTTCGGCCACCAGCCGCGCATCGCCCACTGGAACCTGGCACAGCTGGCCAACGCCATTTATCCCGCCATCGGCGCGGCAGAGCCGCTGCAGGCCGCGCTCACCGCCTATGCCGAGGTCTATGACGTGGAAAGCCGCCGCATGACCGCGGACAAGCTGGGGCTGGCGCAACTGGGGGAGGCCGACCTCGCCGGTGTCAATGCCCTGCATTCGCTGATGGTGCGGGCGGAGATCGACATGACTTTGTTCTTCCGCCGCCTCGCCGAGCTCGATCCTGCCACGCCGGATGCAGCCCTGTTTGCCAACGTCTTCTATGACGAGGACAAGCGCCGGAGCACCGCCGAGGAATTCCAGGCCTGGCTCCAAACCCATGCCGCGCAGGTGCGCAGCGAAGGGCTGGATCCCGAAGCGCGCCGCGCCCGCATGAATGCCGCCAACCCCTGCTATGTGATGCGCAATTACCTGGCGCAGCAGGCGATAGACGCGGCGGAGGCGGGCGATCTGAAGCCGGTCGAGGAGTTGCTGGACGTCATGCGCCGTCCCTACGAGGAGCAGCCGGGCCGCGAAGCCTATGCGCAGAAGAGGCCCGACTGGGCGCGCCAGCGGGCGGGATGTTCCATGCTGTCCTGCAGTTCCTGAACGCCGGCTGCGTCAGAAGGGTTGCACGCCGATCAGCGGCTCATGCAGGAAGCGGGCGAACACCGCCCAGGCGACGATGCCGCCGACCACCGCAACCGCATCGCGGCTCGGTGGCCCGACCGGGTAGCGCACGCCGGCTTCCCGGTCCCGCCGGCGAGCGGCGGCGAACACCACGATCGCCCAGGCGAGGAAGCCGCCAAACAGCAGCACGTCCGCCAGATTGCCGTTGGCCAGCAGGTGAGAGAGGGCCCACAGCTTGGTGCCGGCGACCATGGGATGGCCGATGGCGGCCTTGATCCTGCAGCCCGGCACATAGGCCGCGACCAGCAGGATGAAGGCGGGCAGGGTCAGCAGCGCGGCGAGATGGCGGGTCCATACGGGCGGCACCCACAGCATGGTGGGCATTAGCCGCGCTTCTCCGTATCCCCAGACGATGAGGGCGAAGCCGAGCAAGGCAAAGGCGGAGTAGAGGCCCCGCCAGGCGTTTGGCCCCATGCGTGCGATCTGCTCGCTGCGCCAGCTGGCGGCGCAGACGCGTATCAGGTGAGTTCCAAGGAAAAGCAGCAGGCCGGCAACGAGAAAGCTCATACGAAGCTCCTGGGGACGAGTCTCGAAGCTTAACGGCAAATGGCTTTCGTCATGGGTGCCAGAGGCCGGCCTGCAGGCATCTGGATGCGGCTGGGCGTTCAGTTGGGAAGCAACCCTCCGGCGCGCCGGGCATGCCGCGGTGGACGAGGGGGCCGAACCGGCGGCGGAGGAGGGCGATGCTGGAAGCCGGGCAGACGCTCAGGCCTTCACGCGCATCAGCCGCGCTTTTTCCCGGTCCCAATCGCGCTTCTTCTCGTCCTCCCGCTTGTCGTACTGCTTCTTGCCCTTGGCCAGGCCGATCTCGGCCTTCACCCGGCCCTTGCTGTAGTGCAGGTCCAGCGGGACCAGGGTGAAGCCGGCGCGCTCCACCTTGCCGATCAGTTTGGCGATCTCACCCGCATGCAGCAGCAGCTTGCGGGTGCGGGTAGGGTCGGTGCGGATGTGAGTGGAGGCGCTGCTCAGCGGCGTGATGTGCATGCCGAGGATGAAGATCTCCTCGCCGCGGACGATGATGTAGGCTTCCTTGATGTTCGCCCGCCCGGCCCGGATCGCCTTCACTTCCCAGCCTTCGAGCACGAGGCCGGCCTCGTATTTTTCCTCGATGAAGTAGTCGTGATAAGCCTTGCGGTTGTCGATGATGCTCATGGTGTGCGTAGTCCGGCTGCGTTTCCCGCCGGCGTGGCCGGCGGATGCGGGCGGCACGCCCGGCTTGCGGTAGAATCGACCATTTTAGCAGTTCGGCGACGCGCCCGTTCCCCCGACCTATGGCCGAAGTCAACAAGCTCGTCCTGATCGAGTTCACCCCCGCGCAGATGTTCGAACTGGTGGATCGCTGCGAAGACTATCCCCAGTTCCTGCCCTGGTGCGGCGGCGCCGATGTGCACCAGCGTACCGAGACGCTGACCGCGGCGACGCTGCACATCAGCTATCACGGCATCAAGGCGCACTTCAGCACCGAGAACGACAAGCGTTTTCCCCATGAGATGCTGATCCGCCTCAAGGAAGGCCCGTTCACCCATCTGGACGGCACCTGGCGCTTCACCGCACTGGGAGAGACCGCCTGCAAGGTCGAATTCCAGTTGCGCTACCAGTTCTCCAACAAGCTGTTCGAGAAGGCGCTGGGGCCGGTCTTTAACCACATCGCTAACACCTTCGTCGACTCCTTCGTGAAGCGCGCCTCGCAGGTCTACCAGAAGGGCTGAACATGAGCGACGCGATAGACGTCCAGGTCGTCTATGCACTGCCGCAGCGCCAGGAGCTTATCAAGCTGCGTCTCCCCGCCGGCGCCACCGCCCGTGAAGCGGTCGAGGCGTCCGGGCTGTTGCAGAAGCATCCGGAAATCGATCTCGATGGAGCCAACAAACTCGGAATCTTCGCGCGCTTGGTGAAGGGCGACGTCGTGCTGCGCGACAAGGACCGGGTGGAGATCTACCGTCCGCTGATCGCCGATCCTAAGGCGGTGCGCAGGCAGCGTGCAGATGAGGGCAAGGCGGTGAAGAAGGCGCGCCGCAAGGGCGCGCCGGCTGCCGAGGAGTGAGGCGGCACGGGGGCGGTGTGCCTTGGTCTTGGTGCTTTCCGTGTTGGCTCGGGGCCGTCGGTGTCAGTTGGACGAGGTCGCCTCCTGCGGGGCCGACAGTGCTGAACAAGTCCGCCTTGGCAGTTGGCAGGTTAATGGCGCCCGATCAACGGCAAAGCTGCTCGACCTGCGTCCGTGCCTCGTTGATCTCGTTCATGCGGGAGCTGTCGTCCAGGAAGGCACGCTCGCCGGTATTGGTGAAACGGGCGATGCGCTGGCCGCTTTCCAGCGCGGCGAGCTGACTGCGGGCCTGCTCGCATGCCCGCTGGCGTTGAGCGGCATCGGCGCGCTCCTTTTCTGCCTTGGCCTCCGCTTCGGCCTGGGCCGTCCGCCGCTGGCGGAACTCGAGCTCGCGGTCTGCCATGGTCTTGGGCGCGTTGGAGGTGCCTGCGGTCCCCGGCGGTACGTTTGCCGGCGCCTGGCCGGCGGTGCTGCCGTTGGTTTCACCAGCAGCAGCTTCGGGCGTGCTAGGCGCGGTTGTGCTGCGGGCATTGCGC
Source organism: Azoarcus indigens (assembly GCF_004361735.1). Classification (GTDB taxonomy): domain Bacteria; phylum Pseudomonadota; class Gammaproteobacteria; order Burkholderiales; family Rhodocyclaceae; genus Azoarcus; species Azoarcus indigens. Next base: position 272,283 of record NZ_SNVV01000002.1, read on the forward strand.
AGCGTTTTCACCTCGCCTTCGGGCGGAGGCACGTCGGAGTAATGCAGGCGGCCTTCCTTGTCGCGCCAGCTGTAGATCTCGGCCGCGGCAGGAAATGCGGCAAGCAGGGCGACCAGGAGGAGGGCGGGGCGCAGCATCGGCAATCTCCGGAATACACCGCTTACACGGCGCGAGGGCGGTCTGTATAATACGGATTTGGTCGAAAGGATAGAAGCCATGCGAGTGATCCAGAAGGCGCTGACGTTCGATGACGTCCTTCTCGTGCCCGCCCACTCCACGGTCCTCCCGCGCGATGTCAGCCTGCGTACGCAACTGACGCGCCGCATTCAAATCAACATCCCCCTGCTGTCCGCCGCGATGGACACCGTTACCGAGGCCCGCCTGGCCATTGCGCTCGCGCAGGAAGGCGGGCTTGGCATCGTGCACAAGAACCTGTCGGCGAAGGAGCAGGCGGCAGAGGTGCTGAAGGTGAAGCGGTTCGAGTCGGGTGTGCTGAAGGACCCGATCACGATTCCGCCCACGATGAGCGTGCGCGAGGTGGTGACGCTGACCCGTCAGCACCGTTTCTCCGGCCTGCCGGTGCTGGAAGGCACCAAGGTTGTCGGTATCGTCACCAACCGCGATCTGCGCTTCGAGACGAACCTGGATCAACCGGTGTCGGCCATCATGACGCCGCAGTCCCGCCTGGTGACGGTGAAGGAAGGCACCAGCCTGGATGAAGCCCGCGCGCTGCTGCACAAGCATCGCCTGGAGCGGGTGCTGGTGGTGAACGAAGCTGGGGAGTTGCGCGGCCTGATCACCGTGAAGGACATGATGAAGTCCACCGAGCATCCGGACGCCGCCAAGGACGAGCTTGGCCGCCTGCGCGTCGGCGCGGCGATCGGCGTCGGCGCCGGCACCGAGGAGCGCGCGGAACTGCTGGCAGAGGCTGGGGTTGACGTCATCATCGTCGATACGGCCCACGGTCACTCCCAAGGTGTGCTGGATCGTGTGCGCTGGGTGAAGAATAACTTTCCGCAGGTCGAGGTGATCGGCGGCAATATCGCTACCGGCGACGCCGCTCGTGCGCTGGTGGATGCCGGCGCGGACGCGGTCAAGGTGGGTATCGGCCCCGGTTCCATCTGCACCACCCGTATCGTGGCTGGCGTGGGCGTGCCGCAGATCACCGCCATCGATAACGTTGCCACGGCACTGAAAGGCAGCGGCGTGCCGCTGATCGGTGACGGTGGCGTGCGCTTCTCCGGCGACATCGCCAAGGCAATTTCGGCGGGCGCCAACGCGGTGATGCTGGGCGGCCTGTTCGCGGGTACCGAGGAATCGCCGGGCGAAACCGTGCTCTACCAGGGCCGCTCCTACAAGGCTTACCGCGGCATGGGTTCGCTGGGCGCGATGCAGCAGGGTGCTGCCGACCGCTACTTCCAGGACAGTTCGGCCAATGTGGAGAAGCTGGTGCCGGAAGGCATCGAAGGTCGTGTGCCCTACAAGGGGCCGGTCGGCGCGGTGATCCACCAGCTGGTCGGCGGCCTGCGCGCCTCCATGGGCTACGTGGGCTGCGAGAGCATTGCGGCGATGCACGAGCGTGCCGAGTTCGTCGAAATCACTTCGGCGGGCGTGCGCGAGTCGCATGTGCATGACGTGCAGATCACCAAGGAAGCGCCGAACTACCACGTGGATTGAGCGTTTCTTCTCGCCGGGTGGGCCTCTGGGGGCTCGCTTCCGGTCCGATTGCGTGGCGCCCGGTATTGCTCCGGGCGCCTTTCTACTTCAGCGAGCCGCAAGGCTAGATCCCGTCCCGGCATGAATCACCACAAAATCCTCATCCTCGATTTCGGTTCCCAGGTCAGCCAGCTGATCGCGCGTCGCGTGCGCGAGCAACAGGTCTATTGCGAACTGCATCCCTACGATGTTTCCGAGCAGTTCATCCGCGACTTCGCGCCGCACGGCGTGATCCTGTCCGGTGGCCCCAACTCGGTGTACGACGCGGTGGATTGGCGTGCGCCGCAGGCCGTGTTCGAGCTGGGTGTGCCGGTGCTCGGCATCTGCTACGGCATGCAGACCATGGCGGAACAGCTGGGCGGCAAGGTGGAGAGTTCGTCCAAGCGCGAGTTCGGCTACGCCGAGATCCGCGCCCGTGGTCATTCCAAGCTGTTCAACGGCATCCAGGATCGCAGCAACGACGAAGGCCACGGCCTGCTCGACGTGTGGATGAGCCACGGCGACAAGGTCACCGAGCTGCCTGCCGGCTTCAAGGTGATCGGCAGCAACGAATCCTGCCCGGTGGCCGCGATGGCGGACGAGGAGCGCGGCTTCTACGGCGTGCAGTTCCACCCGGAGGTCACCCACACCATCAAAGGCAAGGAGATGATCGCCCGCTTCGTCCATGACATCTGCGGTTGCGGTCATGACTGGAACATGCCGGACTACATCGCCGAAGCGGTGGCCAGGATCCGTGAGCAGGTGGGTGACGAGGAAGTCATCCTCGGCCTCTCCGGCGGCGTGGACTCCTCGGTGGCAGCAGCGCTGCTGCACCGCGCTATCGGCGAACAGCTCACCTGCGTGTTCGTGGACAACGGCCTGCTGCGCTTGAACGAGGCGGAGCAGGTCATGGAGACCTTCGGCCGTTCGCTCGGCGTACGGGTGGTCCATGTGGACGCGACCGAGCAGTTCATGGGCCATCTGAAGGGGGTGTCCGATCCGGAGCAGAAGCGCAAGATCATCGGCCGTGAGTTCGTCGAAGTCTTCCAGGCCGAGGCGCAGAAGCTGCCGAAGGCGAAGTGGCTGGCCCAGGGCACCATCTACCCGGACGTGATCGAATCTGCCGGCGCCAAGACCGGCAAGGCACATGCGATCAAGAGCCACCACAACGTCGGTGGCCTGCCGGAGACCCTGAACCTGAAGCTGCTGGAGCCGCTGCGTGAGCTGTTCAAGGACGAGGTACGCGAACTCGGCGTCGCCCTCGGCCTGCCGCACGACATGGTCTATCGCCACCCCTTCCCCGGTCCAGGCCTCGGGGTACGTATCCTCGGCGAGGTCAAGAAGGAGTTCGCTGATCTTCTGCGCCGGGCTGATGCGATTTTCATTGATGAACTGCGCGCCGCCGACTGGTATGACAAGACCAGCCAGGCTTTCGCCGTCTTCCTGCCGGTAAAGAGCGTGGGCGTGATGGGCGACGGTCGTACCTATGAGTACGTCGTTGCCCTGCGTGCCGTGCAGACCCAGGACTTCATGACCGCCCACTGGGCGGAACTGCCGCACAGCCTGCTGGGCAAGGTCAGCAACCGCATCATCAACGAGGTGCGCGGCATCAACCGGGTCGTGTATGACATCTCGGGCAAGCCGCCCGCGACGATTGAGTGGGAATAAATTATCTTCGTGTCAGGTCGTCCCATGTCGTCCGGTGTTCCGGAGAAAAGCAAGCCCTGACAACTGGTTAGCGTCTCATCTGGTCTCAACTCGCCTCACTAAAGCGCGCCCAAATTGGCGGTATTGGTGACGGTATCGAAGAGCCGGCCTTGAACGACCAAAGTTGATACCGTCAAATGCCCTGACGGTATCAGTGGACGGTATCGGTTCGGGGGATGAGATGCTCACTGACTTGAAGTTGAAGGCGCTGAAGCCCACGGGAAAGATCTACAAGGTTGCTGATCAGCAGGGGCTCTACGTCGCTGTCACGCGGACAGGAGTGGTCAGTTTCCGGTTTGATTACCGGGTGAATGGTCGCCGTGAAACCCTGGTGATCGGCCAGTACGATCCGAATCTCGGGGCCAAGAAGCCGCGTGATCTGGTGGAACTGGACTACGGGATGTCCTTGAGCCTGGCGGAGGCGCGACTTCTGCTGGCGCGGGCGCACCGATCTGTGGAGCAAGGCGAGAGCCCTTCGCGTACCAAGGTTGAAAAACGAGTCGAGGCTGCGGACGCGTTAACGTTTGGCAAGTGGGCGGAAAAGTACTTCGCTGAAGCGCACTTGGCTGAGTCCACCCGGTCTATGCGAAAGTCGGTCTATGAGCGCAACTTGGCGGAGGAATTTGGCCGGCTGAAGTTGGAAGAAATCACGCCGGTGCGCCTTATGGCGAGGTGCGAGAAGATCAAGGAACGGGGGGCCGCAGCACCAGCGGTTCAAGCGCGCGAAATCGTGCAGCAGGTTTTTCGATTCATCCAGGCGCGCGGACTGAAGATCGAAAACCCAGCGGAGGCGATTCGACCCAGCGCCATCGCCACGTTCAAAGCTCGAGACAGGGCCCTGTCACCGGCCGAGATCCATACATTTTTCAATGCGCTCGATCAGACTGCGACCATGTCCACACTGCGTCTGGCGGTCAAGTTCATGCTGCTGACGCTGGTGCGCAAGTCGGAATTCATCGAGGCGACATGGGATGAGGTGAACTTCGAGACGGCGATATGGACGATCCCGAAGGAACGCATGAAGGCGGGACGCCCTCACAACGTGTATCTCAGCCAGCAGGCGTTGGATATCCTGGTCGCCTTCAAGACCTGTTTCAGTGCCAGTTCGTACCTGCATCCGGGGCGTTACGAGACGGAATTGCCGATCAGCGCGGCGACGTTGAACCGGGTCATCGATGCCACCGTGAAGTTGATCCGTGACCGCGGTGAAGATTTCGAGCCCTTCACCGTGCATGACCTGCGCCGCACGGCCAGTACATTGCTCCATGAAGCCGGCTTCAACAGCGATTGGATCGAGAAGTGCCTAGCTCATGAGCAGCGCGGTGTGCGTGCGATCTACAACAAGGCCGAGTACGCCGAACAGCGAAGAGCGATGCTTCAAACCTGGGCCGATATGCTGGATGGCTGGATCAAGAGTGGCGCCAATGTGGTGCCCATCCGACGAGGTGTCGGCATCGCTTGATGATGCGCGTGCTTACGCCGTCTGTATGGTAACGCCGGGAAAAACTATGCTCCTGACGCGTTGGATGGGCGTAAGTCGGCCCTGTAGCGTTGATCTTGCCGCTGTGGGCGACGCTGTCTGTGGCCCTCGGATTCGTCGTTGAGTGCCGGGCGGCTGGAAGGTGGCTGTCCGCATACGTCCGAAAAATATCTACAAATTTCGGACATCGATTCTTGCCGATTGTCCGAAAAAGCTGTACAAATATCGGACAAGGTGCCCCTATGTCCGATCTCAAATCCGCCATCTCCTCGCAGATCACCGCCGCCGGTGCCGGCCATGTCTGGGTGCCGACCGACTTCGCACACCTCGGCAACCGTGATGCAATCGACAAGACGCTTCAACGCATGGTGCTGGCGGGCGACCTGCGTCGTATCGACCGTGGGTTGTACGACAAACCCACCATTAACCGTCTGACCCAGCGTCCCACCACCCCGGACTATCGCGCAATCGTCGAGGCCATTGCTCGGCGCGACCAACTGCGTCTGTTGGTGGATGGCATGACGGCGGCGAACGATCTCGGCTTGACGGACGCCGTCCCGGCCCGCGTCACCATACACACCGATGCACGCCGCCGGGCGATCAAACTCGACAAGCTGACCATCGACTTCAAGCAGACCGCGCCCAGTCGTCTCTACTGGGCCGGTCGTCCTGCCATGCGGGTCGTACAAGCGCTGCACTGGCTGAAAGACACGTTGGTCTCCGACCGCGACCGCATCCTGAACCGCCTGAGCCAGCTGCTGGCCGATCCGACCCATGGCATGGCACTCCGCCAGGATCTGCTTGACGGGTTCAATACCTTGCCAGCGTGGATGCAAAGCCTGATCCGTGAGCTGCCCGAATGCGACCCGCTGGTCGCCGTGGCCAAGAAGACTCCGCAACCGCTAAGCAGCGTGAAGCGATCGGCGAGTCCCGGTTCCCTTGGAAGCGCAGGGAGGGCCAGTTGAACCCATCCTTCCGTGAGGTGATCACCGCCGCCGACGCCGACCGGCTCGATCTATTTCTGGGCGCTGCTGCCCGTCTCGGCACGGCGGTCCAGAACGTCGAAAAGGACTTCTGGGTCTGCTGGACCCTGGACGTGTTGTTCAACGGCTTGGCGGCGGGCGGGCCCCGGCTTCTGTTCAAAGGGGGCACTTCCCTGTCCAAGGCGTTCGGCCTGATCTCCCGTTTTTCCGAGGACATCGATATCACGGTCTTCCGGGACGACTTGGGGCAAGCGGCCGACGTGGCGGAACTGGAAGCCTTGAGCGGGAAGAAACGTCGTGCGCGTCTTGAATCCATCCGCACGGCGTGCCAAGCGTACATCGCCGGCCCTTTGACGAACCAATTCACCCAAGTCGCCGCCGCCGTCATCCCGCAAGGGCGTTTCCGGTTGGAACTCGACCCAGACGACAAGGACGGCCAGAGCCTGCTGTTCTGGTATCCCGCCGTCACGCCCGCGGCCGACAGCTACATCCGCTCAGCCGTCAAGATCGAATCCGGTGCGAAGTCGGCGCTGGACCCGCATATCGCAGCTTCGGTCGTACCGTACGTCGCACAAGATCTGCCCGGGTTGCATCTGGCAGTGGGTAACGTCACCACCGTGAAGCCAGAGCGCACCTTCTGGGACAAGGTCATCATCCTCCACGGCCTGCGACAATGGCATGACCGCCGCGGCGAACTCCGGCACGGCGGACAGCGCGTCTCGCGCCACTACTACGATGTGCACCGCCTGATGCAGGCATCGGCATCGTCCGAGTGGCAAGCCGATCATGCGCTTGCCATCGACTGCGCCCAGCACGCGAGGCTGTTCTTCGGCAGTGCCGACCTGGGGCTGGATGCCGCTCAACCCGGCACATTCACGCTCGTACCCAGTCCGGCGATGGGTGAAGCGCTCGCCAAAGACTACGCAGCGATGGCTGGCATGGTCTTCGGCGACGTTCCGCAGCTTGACGTGGTACTTGCCAGCATTGAGCGCTTCGAACAGATCGTCAATGGGGCAGCGGTTGCCGCATCGCTCGCGCCGAAGGACTGAGCTCCGTGAACGACTACTTCAGCGACCGGGAGAATGGGCCGCGGGCACGAACCGAGCAGGTGATTTCACCCGCCGTCTGGGCAGGCTTGGAAGCCCTTGGCGGTGGAAATGCGAATGGGGTAGTGTTCGTGGGCTTGAAGCCTGCACCGTCCGATGTAGGCTGACACCGAGGAGGCCGAAATGAGAAAACTCGTTGTCATCGGATTCGTTATAGCAGGGGCGGCCATTGGCTTGTTGTCGTCGCTTGGCGAGACATTGGCCCTCAAAGTGTTCATGATGGGGCTTGGCGCCCTTATCGGCGCAATCGCTGGCGCGGCCCTGTCGCGAATCGGTCGCGGTCGCCCGACGCCTCGTCGGGACGACGCCCTCCGCGGGCTCGGTACCTCCTCGCAAGACCTCATGGAAAACTACTGGCGCGACGAGGGCCATCCGCAGTTCATGAAGCCGCCGTCCCCGGACAGCAAACAGTTCGGCGGAACTGGCGGAATGGCCGATTGATCACTCGTCCTTTCGAAGCAGATCTTTCACCACTTCCTTCGCGTTCTCGATCGATGCTGCGCCATCATCGACCACCTGCTTGCCCGATTGCTTGAGCAGGGATTTCTTGGTGGCCAAGGTGCCATCTGCCGTGTCGACGATCTCTGCCTTTCGGTCAAAGGTGGATCTGGCCGAAGCGGTTTCATTCCTGATGGCCATGCCCTCAGTCTGTACGTCGTTTCGCAGCGAAGGCGGGCTCGTGTCCGAGTGAGCGCTCGGGGCGGGTCGGTTGGAGTGCGCAACTGTTGCGCGGTGCTGTTGATCCGAGGCCGAGAGATCGGGCGACAGGGCCGGGTCCGAGGTGTGCCGATCGTGCAGGACGCGCACGTCTTCGAACGAAGTGGGTAGAGCGGTGCCATCGGAAAACACCCGGTTTGGCCTGAGCCCTTGGCGAGCGAGTTCTGCCTCAAACATGGAGAGCGCCGAGGCGCTGTCGCCGCCATACTGCTCGGCGTAGCGCAGGAACATCTCCAGGTTGTGCGGGTCCTGGGCGATATCAATGGAAAGGGATTCTCCGCGGTCCCTGGCCAGTGAGAGACGCTCTGCAAAGGCCGTTCTTTCGGCGAAAGTGGCATCGGCCCGCTCGGCTCGAGACATGGCGCTGGCGAGCCGCGACGACATGTCCTGGGCCTCGCGGGAGTCCTTGGCGAAACTGTTGATGAGGCTCGAATCCCTCGACACCCGATCGCCAAACTGCTTGAACTCCGCAATCTGCTCTTGTGTGAGGCTGTTGAGCACCTTCTGCTGGGCAGCCGATAGACCCGACATGTAGTTCTTCCCGGCGCGGGCCTGAAGTTCCGCGCCCGCTACGGGGGTATTGATCCCCAGGTGGCCGGCAGCGCCAAAGGCTATCTGCGCCACTTGGCTCTGGGTCAATCCGGTGCTGTCTGCCACGTTTTTCGAGATCTGATCCAGCCGGTTGAGGGTCTCGCCCGTTTGCTCGAAGCTGCTTGAGACCGTACCACTACTGCTGCGTAGGGATCGGAGTTTTGCCAGGCCTCGTGTAAAGGTCTCGGTGAGCGCCGCTGATCGCTCGGTATTTGCTGAGATTGCTTCGCCGCGCGCGGCATCGGCTTGCCGACTGGCCTGCACCACATCCTGTTCGGACACACGCATCGAGACCATCCGCGACGCAAAGCCCTGGTTGCGCAGCAGGCTGACGGCCGTCCGTCCGGTCAGGGCATTCGACGAGAAGGTGTTCCCGCTCAGGTCGTTTTGCCAGCTGTGCATGAAGGCCGAGCTGCGGTTGGGCGCCAGGTGCATCTGGTCCAGCCCCACGTTCCCCATGGAGACGTTGCCGACGGTCGAGGCCGAGGTGCCACCCGCGATCATCGCCTGCAGGCCCGACAGGCCGCCGATCAGCGCCGTCCCGAAGTTTTCCATACGCTTCAAGGCCGCCCAGGCGATGAAGGGGATACTCATCGCCAAGTAGCCGACGACGGCCTCGCCCGAGATCGCACGCGAATAGATCGTCGAGGCGGTCTGCAGGGCCAGCGCCTTGGTGCCCGTGCCAAGGTCCGCCGCGGCCGCCAGATCGTAGGCCGCGTAGATCGAGGCCATGTAGTTGAGGATGGCGTAGAGCGGGGGCCACAACTGGATCCAGATCAGCACCGCCGCGTAGCCCTTGAAGGCGATCATGGTCTCGCGGCCGCTGGTGAGCAGGAGGAGCAGGACGAAGAGCGGGAACATCGCGTAGGTCACCGCCTCGACAACGTTGCGGAACACCGGCAGGGCCTGCTCGGCCACCTTCCCGTAGTTGAGCCAGGTCGCGTTCTGCTGGGCCACGGCTTGGGCGCGGCCAACCGCCAGTACCATGGCCGCCGGGTCGTTCACCTTCTGGCCAACGATCTTGCTGGTGTCCTCGATCGCATTGAGCATGGCGTTCTGCCGGATGAGGTCGGCGGCGGTGGCCGCGGCAGTAGCGATGCTGTTCTTGAGATAGGCCTGCTGGATCTGCCCGGCGATGGCCGCCGCCGCCGCGGCGCCCGGCAAGGTCGGGTTGAGCTGGAAGGCGAGCCGCCCCTCGATACGAGTGATCTGGGCCGGCAGTCGCCCGTTGAGACTCTGATAGACGTTGGGGCAGGTATCGACGCCGACACTGCCGCCCGCGCTGGTGAGAGTGCTGAAGCGCGCGGGATTGGGCGAGGCCATCAACGGCCAGACATCGTCCGACGTGGAGAAGGCGGCCGGATCGAGGGTGCCGTCGATCAGATCGTAGGTCGTGCAGTTGTGGATGAAGTTGATGAGGTCGGTGCGGAACGCCGGGTCCTGGAACACCACGTTGCCGGTCTCGCGGATCAGGCGGTTGCCGAACATCAGTCCGTTCTGCTGGTAACTGAGCTCGGCGGGCAGCGCGCCGATGCCGGGGATGACCTGGAACGCCGTCTCGAACAACCCGGTCAGGGTGTGGCCGATGGTGCTGGTGAGGCTGCCGAGCAGGGCCACGCCGAAGGGCACGTTGTCGACCACCTTGACCGCCGAGCCGCCCGTCTTGTCGACGATGCCGACGGTCACCTTGGGCACGATCAGCACCGAGAACACCAGCACCACGGTGGCCAGCCACTTCCAGCCCTGCAGTTTCTCGGGGGCGAAGGCGTAGGCAATGAGTGCCGCGACGAAGCCGCAGAAGGCCACGGCCGCCACCGCCGCCGCATAGTCGCCCGAGGCATGGATGGCCGCCGCCGCGTTGAAGACGCCGAACAGGCTGTCGGCATTCTGGTAGGCGTAGATCTCCCACATGGCCTTCGTTCTCCTCGCACTATCCTGTCGGCCCTACTGCGCCAGATAGGCGGCCTGCTGGCCGAGCATGTCCATCACGTGCTGCGGCATGCTGGAACGCAGTTGGCGTTCGAGCTGTTCCAGGTGACTCGACACGGCCCGGAACGAGCCGACTTTCTGGTAGAGCAGGTTCTTCTCCTGTGAGATTTGCAGGAGCATCGCCTCGGCGCGCTGGCGGACCTGGTTGGCCTGCTCGCGTTGCGTCTGCTGCAAGGTGTAGTTCTTGTCCAGAGCCGCCATGCCCAGACGCAGGTTGCGTTCGAGGAAGACGTAGGCGTAGTCGGCGGCGATGACGTCGCGGTACTGGGCGATGAGGCTGTCGGACAGCCCCGACCCCGGGATGCTGGTGCCGATGGACAGCATCTTGTAGACCGGTTCGGTGGTCTGGTTCACGAAGCCGACCTCGGCCGAGTTGTTGGGGATGGCGGTGCGCGAGGCGATCTTCTCCGCGATGGAGCGCATCATGTTCTCGACCTTGGCGGTGAAGGGCGTGTGGGTGTAGGTGGTGTTCAGGCTGACCACGTCGCAGTTGGTATAGTCGTTGCACTTCAGGATGTGCTGGATGACATCCGTGCCGCTCGCTGCGCTCTGGCCGTAGAGCAACTGGCTGATCGACGTGAGCGTGGGCGCGATCGGCTCGGGGTCACGGGCTGATTCCTCCGGGTAGTAGATGATCGTGCCGACCAGGCTCATGATCAGCTCGCGCTCCTGATCGTCGAGATAGGAACCGGTGTACTGCAGCGCCTTCCACGTGAGGTTGCCGACGAAGGGGGCCTTGTTCTTCACGTTCGGATCGCTGGAGGCCCGCGCCGAGGACAGGATGCTGGGCCGGTCGGTGGCGCAGCGCCGGCGCGCCGCATCGCGGTCGCTCTCCAGGCCCATCTCGATGGCGAGATCGGCGCAGGTTTCCTGCGAGCTGTAGCCGAGCGATTCGGCGGCGGTGCTGACGATGGCCTTGGCGGTCTCGCACGAGTTGATGCGGGCATTGTTGATCCAGGTCTCCAGGCCCTTGGCCCATTTGGTGAGGCCACCCAGCAGCGGCGAGACCGCTTCGAGCGCCAACTGGAAGGCAATGCCGGGCAGGGCGGCGGTGATGTTCCTCAGCATGTTCTTGAACTCCTCGGCCGAGATGTGGCTGAAGCTGCCGCCAAAGACGTCGATCCCCCCGCAGCCCGCCTTGGCGCTGGGAAACTGGATGGCTGCGAGCTGATAGACCTTGTTGGGCGAGCGCATCATCAGGTTGCCGCCGGTGTAGGTGTTGAAGGTCTGGCCGCGGAAGGCGCCGGGGGCCGTGTAATTACCGATGGCGCCGAGGTTGTTGAACATGTCGTTGACCTCGGCGTTGAGGTCGCCGGCGTGCAGGGGGACGGAGGGGATGAGCAGCAGGGCGGAAAGCGCGAACGCGGCCGTCCGGCGCGTGAAGGAAGGGACCGTCGGGCGTGGCAGGGTGGACATGTGGGTGGACTCCTATCGAAGGTCGATCTGCCGCGTCGCGCTGGGTAGCATCGCCTCGCCCTGCGGAGTCGAGACGATGGCGAGACGCTCCAGCAACTGGGATTCGGAGAGCACGCCGAAGCCGATGGGCGTGATCGTTCCGGTGAAGGGCTGGGCCAGGAAGACGGCGGGCACCTGGGTGACCTTCAGGGTGGTGGCGATGCCGTTGTCCGGGCGCGCCGCGGGGAAGCCCGGCATCGGACCGCCGTCCATGCTGACGGCGACGACCTGGATGCCGTGGCGCGCCTGAAAAGCGGCAAGGATCGGCGCGAAGGCATGGCAGTAGGGGCAGTCCGAGCGATAGAAAAAGAACAGGACATGGTCCGCGCCCAGGTCCGCGATCACGCGCGAACGCCCGGCCTGCTGGGTCTGCTCGAACACCTCCAGCGCTTTGGCGTTGACCGGTCGCCCCTGCAGGGTCGGATCGAGCTCGGGCGTCGCCCAGGCCACCCGCTGGGCGACGTCGGCGAAATAGGAGGCACGGGCGACAACCTGGGACTCGAGTTCCATGTAGCGCCGCACGTTCGCCTCGGTCGGCCGCATGATGGCGATGTTGCGGGTGTCCTCCAGGGTTTTCTGCAGACGTTCGAACTCGACCAGTTCCGCGGCTCTCGAGGCCGGGGCCGAGGACACGGCCTGCTCCGACAACGTCGGGCGTTCATGTTCCGCGGCCGGTGGATCCTCATAGAAATGCCAGCCGCGCCAACTGTCAGACCAGTAGCGCGCAGCGGTATCCTGGGCCGACGCCACGCCGGCACCCAGCAGCAAGGCCAGCGCCAGCGGCAAGCGGACGGACGTGCGAAACGCGGAACGTTTCATGCCGAACGGCTACTTCAGGAATTGCGGCGGCCGGCCGTCGAGGCAGTAGTCGATGCCGAAGTCCATCGTCTGCCGGCGTGGGGTCGTGGCGCCGGGCAGGAGGACACCGTCCTGCCAGAACGTGACCTTCAGGCGGCTGCACCCGGCCTGGGCATAGCGCTTCTCGGTCGTCACATCGATGTAGATCGGCGAGGTGGCGCCGAAGCGCTTTGTGATCGCGTCGGCCATCTCCCCGGTGAGGATCCCATGGGCCTGCCCGTCGGTCGCCTGAAGGGCGGCCAGCATCACCGGGCGCGCATCGGGTACCGGCGTGCGGGATACGTCGTCGGCAAGGGCGGGCGACGCGAGCACGGCCAGCGCTGCCGCATAGATAAGCTTCATTGGCATTTCCCCTGTCCGTAGTAGCAGGTGGTGAGGCGCGCGGCATTGCTGCCCTGGATCGCTCCGACATTGGGAAGCGTCGGGACGATGGAGGCATAGAATTCCGTGAGGTCCATCGCCGCGAAATCGAGGCGCTGGAGCTGCGCGATGGTGAAGCCCGAGCAGTCGGGGTTCTTGCCGGAGCCCCAGCCCTTACCTACCTGCACGCGGCCCTGTTCGTTGACGATGCGCGCGAGCTTGCTGTTAAAGCAGCACTTGCCGGTGGTGTGCTCGATGCAGGCGACGCATTTGCCGAAAACGCGGATGCAGGAGGAGCACCATGTGCCGACCTTGTGGCAGAGCCCGGCCCCTTCCTTCATCGCGAGCTTGCCTTCCTCCTCGTTGCAGGACGACATGGACATGACGATGTAGATGACCACGGCAATGGCGAGCGACCACGGATCGAAGGCGATCACCAAGCTATCGCCCGCATAAAGGACCGCCGAGCCGGCGGGCAGGGCGGCGCCATTGACGGCCACGGTAACGCCGTAAGTAGTGAAGGTGCCGCTGAAGCCGCCGCCGAGCAGCAGGGCCTGCATGCCCTGGTACAGGAACTCGCGGTTGTCGGCGTTCATCAGCACGTCGTAAACCAGACGCGAGCCGGTGCCGAACAGGCTCTGGTTGGTCATGCCGGCACCGGCCGAGTCGGAATAGCAGCAGTTCTTGAACAACCGGTCGCGGCAGAGGTTGCCCTCACCCTTGAAGACCTGCATGTTGTCGGTATCGAGGTACACGCCCGCTTCGCGCGCGGCCTCCATCAGCGACATCGAACGGGCGAAGTCGGCGTCGTTGGTGTAGCTGGTGTTGAAGCAGTTTCCGGCGACGCAGAAGACGTTCGCCGGGCAGTTCGTTGCCGTGATGGTGGTGCCCGGCGGCACCGGGCAGGTGTAGGTGTTCTCGGTGATCTCGCAGATACCGGTGGCCGCGTTCATCTGCCGGCAGACGGTGCCTGCGGGTGTACAACCGGCCGCAATCAGAGGCGCGCACTCGTCGGTCGCGGCGGCTTGCGCGCAGGCGATTGTCGTCTCGTACTGCCAGCAGGCACGCGATACGGACGCGCCGTTCACCACCTTGGTGGCGGGGCCATCGATGCAGCGTGCGGCTCCTGCCACCGTGCAGCGGCCACCGGTGTTCAGGGCGGGGCACTGGTCGTCCCATCGATCGGTTTCGGTCACCGTCGTGTGGGGCCGTTCGTAATTCAGGACCATCTGCGGGATCGACCCATAGGCCGGATTGACCCGCCAGCCGACCACGGGACGTTGCGCGTCCTTGGTCCAGAAGTAGCCGGGCACGGTGCCTGTCATGTCATAGCCGATGAGGCCGGACGCCCCCGCGGAAGGCGCGTAGCAGGCGGACGCGTCGAAGGCGGAGACTGGGTCGCCGCCCCAGCCCCAACCCCACCAGGGCAAGATGTTGTCGCCACTCTGGCTCCCGGACGGGCAGGCACCATAGACTTCGAGGAAGGGGCGCTCCAGCGCGCAGTCCCCGAGGCCCGCGTCGCCACCTCCGTCGGTGCAGACGCGCCGGTATTCCTGGGCGAGCATGGCGGTCAGCCGACAACTGTCGCCGACGCACTGGTTGTCGGCGACCCACAGGCCGTTCTGGCCGCTGCCCCACCACCACCACCATGAGCCGCTGCGGGGGAGCGTCGCGACCATGCGGGGAAACGTCAGCGGCGTGGTCATATCGAGGTCGAAGTACGTCAGGGGCGTACCCCGGTCGGTAACCCGGAAATGCTGTTGGCTGGCAGGCCTGTCCGGTATGCACTGCACATCCAGGCCGGTGCGGCCCGAAGCGGCGTTGGCGAACCAGTTGCCCGGTGTGCAACTGCTGGTGCGCGACACCGATACGCTCAAGGAGCGCGTGCAGGAGAACGGGGAGGTGCCGCTGTACTGGCGGCAGACGCGGTCTTCGGTGGCAGGTGTGGGGACGCTATCCACCTGGCAACCGCTGTAATAGGTGGCGATGTCTTCCAGGGTCGTCGCGGGGTTGGCGGCGATGGCTCGGGCGGCGCTCACTGCCGGGTCGTAGGGCGAGATGGCCTCGCGCGGCGTGTTGGCCGACGTCATCGCCCCGCGCTGAGCCTCGCAGACGGGATCGCCGGTAGCGGTGGCGCAGGCGGTCAGGCGGGCATTGGCCGACCCCGCCAAGCTAGGCTGGCCGTAATACGCGGTTTCTGGCGGCGTGCTGGTATAACCCGGGACGGTGCTCGAGGCGCTCGGCGCATTGACCGTCCCCCGGATCACCGGGTTGGCCGCCTGGCCGGCTGCGGTGCCTTCCTCGAACGGGCCGGCCACGGCAGTGGTCTGCGTCGTGACAAAACTGAAGAGCGTGATCCAGATGACCCAGCGACGCATCCGGCCACCGAGCCGCCTCAAGGCGCGTGGCGCCCCCGTGGGGCGCAGCGAATGAAGGTGAGCCTGGGGGCCGTTCATCTCTGCCTCCTATCCCCGAATCCGCTTCAGGAAGATGTCGGCTGCCGAGCCGAACCCGGGTGCCGACCGCTGCATGTATTCCAGCGCGTAGTCCAGGCTCACGTCGCCGGAGGTCCGCAGGAAGATCTCGGACGGCGCGCAGCTGCCACTGGCGCAGGCGACCGGTCGGGCGCCATCGCGCACCAGCACGAAGGTCGGGACCCGGGTGACGGCATAGCGGTCGAAGGCCTGCGGATCGATTTGCACCCCCACTTGCCGGTCGCCGATGAGGCGCTGCACCCGGGCGACGGTGGTGCGCAGCGACCCGTCGGCGAAGCCCCGGAGGACGATCGAAGCCTGGGCGCGTGCGGCCTGGTCGATGAGGCGCTGCAGCGTGGGCTGCGGCATGGAGAGGCTGACGAACACCAGGAGTCCCGGCCCGGACGCCAGTCCCTCTGCTCGGCTCATCTCCTGCGCTTGCGATGCATAGCCCCGCGCGAGCGCTTCGAGGTCGATCGGGGCACGGGCCGCCGGCGTCGGCAGGGCGTCGATGTGGGGTGAGGCCGGCACCGGCGCGGCTTGCAGTTCGGCGTCGCTCAGCATGCGATGTCGCTGCCGCACCTGCTCGATATCCTGATCGGAGATCGTCGGCTGTTCGCGGCGGACCCGTTCGATGTCCGCGTCGGTGACGAGCGGCGGGTTCTGCGCAAGGGTCTGGGCGCTCGCCGCCAGCACAACAGCGAAGGCGAGGGCAGGAAGGGCGGGGTTAGAAGCCGACACAGCAGTTCCTTTTGCGAAACAACATGAAGGCGAAGTCCTCGCCGCGCACGGGGTATTCCTTGCCGGCGCCCCAGAGCACGGTGGTGCGGCCGAAGGGCTGGCAGCAGCGGCCGGCCTCCTTCGCGGTGTTGGGGATCGGGTAGGTGAGCTGGGTCTTGTAGGCGGTCTTGTCCATGACCGGCTCGAAGTACGGTCCGCACAGGCCGGGCGTCCCGTGCCAGCCCCAGGCGATCAGTTCGCGGTGCATCTTCGCGGTCAGGCGCTGGGCCATCAGGGCGGCGGTGCGCACGCCGCCCAAGTGGTAGGGCACGTGGCCGTCCAGCGGGTAGATGCCGCCCTGGCAGCCGGCGCACCAGAAGAGCTCCTTGAGGCCGAAGCCCACCGAGGCGGCGACGCAGCCGGCCGCGCAAGCGGCGATGGCGACCGGATTGGCGAAGAGCACGGCGTCCGGGTTGAGGATCAGGGTGAGCTCGTCGTCATTCCACAGCGGGTCGACCTCGGTGAGGTAGGCGAGGTCGAAAGAGCCCTTTTCCAGGCAGGGGAAGTCGGTCACGACCTCCAGCCAGTACATCACCGGGTTCACGTAGAAGTGCGCTTGGTAGAAGCTGCCGCCGTCGCCATCGCCTTCCGGGCGAGTGAAGCGCGCGGCCTCCGGCGCCGGGATGCCCGGGTCGAGATCGACGCCGCCCAAGGAGACGAGGCAGAAGGGCTTCCTCACCGCTTCGACGTGCCGTGCGGGCTCCCAGAAGCCGATGGAAAGCCCGATGGCCGGATTCACGCCGCAACTGCAGACCGGGCTGGACGGGTTGTCGGTGTCTTCCTGGTCGCCGAAGTTGGCAACGCGGGCGCTGCCGATGCTGATGGGCAGGATGCAGGACCAGCAAATGTCGGTGATGGGGTTGGGGAACTTGCCGGTGCAGGTGGCCGCGCCGGCGGCCCGGGCCGGCAGGGTGGCGAGGCCGAGGAGCAACGCCAGGACGAACGGCAGCATAGGCAGACGTCGCCGGGTCATCGCGCGAGCTCCAGTTCATCGACCCGCAGCCGCAGTCCCTCCTGGGAGACCAGGGCCGGCACCTGGGCGATGCCGAGGCGGCGCGTGAGCAGGCCGTGCTGGTCGTAGTAGATGGGGATGCGCCAGGACTTCATCAGCTCCAGGTAGGAACCGCCGACCAGGATGGGCTTGACGCGTCCCCGGTACGACGCCATCAGCTGCCGCGCCCGGCCGACCTGGCGCGGGTCGCGGGCGTCGAAGAACAGCAGGTGCCGGGACAGCGACACCACCTCCAGCGGGTTCTTGCGCGTACCGGCGGCAAACAGCAGCTCGCCTTGGGGGCCGAGGATGTTGCGATCGAGGGTGAAGCTCGGATCGACGTAGAAGGTCCGGGCGGTTTCGGTGGGGTGCAGGCCCGCCACCGGCGGCGGGTGCTTCACGGTCTCGGTGCCGCGGACCCGGGCTTCTTCTTCCAGGCGCTTGAGTTCGCCGCTGCGTTCCATGTCCCGCAAGCGCTGCTCGATCATCTGCAGCAGATGGGGTTCGCTGATCTCGTAGGTCGGGCCGATGACTCCCAGTTCCACGGCGAATGCGGTGGGCGCAAGGAGGCTCAGACCCGTCGCGACGACGAGCGTCTTGAGTCTGGTCATGGCGTGCTCCCGCCAGGGCAGCGCACCTGCCGGGTCCATTGAGCTTCTCCCGCCGCATCCCGCAGGTGGCTGGCGCGGATCAGCCCCAGCAGCACCGGATCGCCGTCGCCCTGGGAAAGGGCACGGCGCAACTCGCTGGTGCGCATGGGGTGGCCGCAACGCCGCTGGAATGCCGCCAGGTAGGCCCGGGCCCCGGCTTCAGCGGCGGGGGCGATCTGCTGCAGCAAGCCCAGGTAGTCGTCGAGCGGCATCTCGTCGGCGTGGGCATCCGATTTTGGCAGCGGGCCGCGCGCCGGACTGGTTTGTCCCCACGCCGGCAGAGCGGCGGAGGCGGCGGCCAGGACGACGGCGGCGAGCCGGGGGGCGAGCCGCGACATCGGTGCGGTGCGATGCTTCATGCCGGCCTCCCTCAGAACAGCGGCACCGCGCGGCCGATCACCTGATCGGCGCGAACCAGCCCGCTCGCGGCGTAGCGCGAATCGAAGGAGTCGGGACTGGTGCCCTGCATGTAGAAGTAGCCGGGCGGAATGACCGTGGGCGCGATCGGTGCCAGCGGGCGCCGGTCGTGGGTGTGGGTCTTGGCGACTCCGACCGGCACGCCGTTGATGGCGACGGCGCGCCCCTGCACGCTGACCGTATCCCCGGGCAGCCCGCGGACGACCTTGAAGAAGGGCTGGCCGCGCAAGCCGGGGTAGTCGGCTTGCGCTGCGCCCGCGAAGGCGAACACCACGTAGTCGCCGCGATGCAGTTCTCCGGCATCGATCACCAGCAGCGCGACCCGGTAGGGCAGGCTGGGCGTCCAGTTGAACAGCACGGGCAGCCGCGGCGTCGCATCGACGAAAAGCCGCACATAGGCGAGGCCCCAGATCGCGAAGACCGGCAGGTAGAGATACCAGCGCCTACGCATATGGCGCAGGAAGTCGGCGAAATCGTCGAGGGCACGCCGCCCGAGGGAGCGGGGCGGGACTTGAGGTGCCACCGGGGAGATCGGCTCTTTCATGGAGCTTCCACCTTTCTGCGCAGTTGGGTGGTCAGGTCGACGGTGTTCGGCGTCGGTCCGGCGACAGCCGTCTTGAGGAGTACGAGGCAGCCGCATTCCCGCGGCAGCTCATCGAGGGCGGCCGGCAGGCGCTGGGCGAAGGTCTTCGCCATTGAGAGCGCCTTCTGCCGGTCTTCCTCCGAGTGGGGCTGACTCAGCGTCTCGGTCAGGATCTGGGTGAACTCGGCTTCCTTGGCGCGGTACACCTCGGCCACATCCACCACGCCGATGACCAGGGCCGGCCGCAGCACCCAGCGGTCGTAGGCCGCGAGCGATGCGGCCACCACGAACAGCGTCACCAAGCCGTGGGCGAGCCAGTGGAGAACGCTCGCTTTCATACCGCGTGCCCCCGGCGCCGCAACAGTTCGCTGATCGCCTCATCGATCGAGAGGCCCTGGGCGCGCAGTTCGTCGATGGGGGCGTTGTCCTCGAGCTTGTTGGAGAAGAGCAGGTGGGTGGCCGGATCGAGGATGGCGCGGGCAACCCCTTCGCCCACCGGCGAGGAGATGTAGAGCTCGGAGAAGACGCCGGCCTCGGTGCGCAGCGAGTTCAGGAGGCGCTTTTTCGGCTCGTCCATGGTGAGCCGGCCCTTGCGGTCGAGCATCTCGATCGACTCGGGTTTCTGGCGCAGCAGGAAGACCCAGTCGGAGCAGTTGAAAGCAGCTTCCATCTGCGCCGAGCCGTAGAAGTCGTCGGCGCTTTGCGTCGCCGTGCCCAAGGCGCCGCCGTACTTGCGGGCGCGTCGGGCCGCCTCCTCGATCACGGCTGCCTTTACGGGATCGTCGGCGCCGATGTCCCCCAGCTGCTGCTTCAACTCGTCGACGAACAGTACCTTGCGCCGGTTGCGGGTCAGATACATCTCGCCGGTGATCCGGTGCAGCAGCAGGATATTGACTACCGCATGGAGGTCGGGCCGACGCTTCAGCTCCTCGTTCTCGATGACGATAAAGTCGTTGGAGAAATCGACGTTGTTCTTCCCCTCGAAGAAACGCTCGTACTGCCCGCCGCGCGCATAGGGGTTGAGCATGATGGCGAGGTCCTTGATGCGCTGATCATTGACCACGCCGAGTTCCTCGATGGTCCCGCCCTTGAAGGCATCGCGCAGCCCCGTGATGCGCAGCCCGTTCCCGTATTCGCGCCAGAGCTTCAAGACCATCGCCGAGATCGCCTTGTACTGGACCTCTTCCAGCGCGTGCTGCATTGAGCACATCTTGGCGATGCCCGGCACCAGCATGTCGATGTCTTCATTGATGTCGACGATGTGGGTGAACGGGTCGAGGCAGATGTCGACGTCCGGGCGGAACTCGATGTAGGTGCCCTGGGCCTTGCGGCACAGCTTCTCGAAGGAGCGCCCGAGGTCGAGCATCCAGACCTTGGCGCCGATGGCACGGTAGGACCACGCCATCTCGTTCATCAGCACCGACTTGCCCGAGCCCGGGGGCGCCGATGATGGCGAAGTTGTAGTTGCCCAGGTCGTTGTCGAAGATGTCCAGGGTCATCAACTGGCCACGCCGGCCGCCGAAGACCAAGGCCGGGGTGCGCGTGCCGCGCCACTCGGCGATCAGCGGCGCCATGTGGATGGCGTTGGCCATCGTCTTGCGCGTGACCCGGCGCATCTTCACCAGGTCCTTGTGGAACTTCTCGGTCAGCGTCATGGGGAGGCTCGCCAGCAACGCCTGGCGGTGCATGTAGGCGTCGGCGTTGAGCTGGAAGCCGCGGCCGCGCCAGATGGCGTTGGCGGCTTCGTGGGCGGCGACCGCCTTCCCGGGGGCGGTGAAGAGCGCTAACTGGTGGTAGAGGCTCACCAGGCTGCCGCCGGTGTCGATGGCATCCGCCGCGGCGGTCCAGTCGTCCAATTTCTTTTTCACATCGGGCATGACGTCGGCCATCTTGGACTTGGCGTTCTGCGTCGCCCGCACATGGTTGGCGGTCACCACCGACTTGGTGACGTTGGGGTCGAGCACATGCACGCCCAGCGTCAGCAGGAAGGGCGCGCTGTACTGCAGCGCCGGTTGCATCAGGTCGCCGATGAGGGAACCCATCTGCCAGAGCGCGAAGCGTTCCGGGAAGCTCTTGATCGAGTAGAAGCGCGCCTCCAGCACCTCGGGACTGGCTTCCTTCCAGAGGGTGAGGCCGCCCGGATGGGGATCCTGGATGGTGTCGAAGTCCACGATCTGGTCGCGCAGCTCGCGGCCGTCGTCGTAGTGCAGGTCGGGGGCGTCGGTCTGCGAGATGCGGTCCGGATTGGTGAAGAGGGCGCACCAGTTGATCAGATCGGCTGCGTCGCAGACACGGTTCGGGAGCGAGGCCGAGCGCAGCGTCGAGGCCATCGAGTCGCGCAGCGCCATCAATTCGTCGCGCCGGTTGAGGTCTTCTGCGTCGCCCGGGAAGGCGACGGAGAGCATCAGGCGGAAGTCCCGGATCGTGTAGTGGAAGCCCGCCGTGAGCGAGGTCTGCGCGCCCTGCAGCAGGTGGCCGACACGCTGGCGGGCGAGCTTCCTGAACAGGTTGCCGTTGCGGGCCGGGCGGCCCCAAGCTTTGGCCTGTTCGGCCTGGGTCGCGTCCTCGACCCGCAGGTTGGCGTAGCGGCGCAAGGGCTCGCGCACCTGGGGCGAGGCGAAGAGGTGGAACTGGATGCCGGTGCCGGTCGGGCAGTTGGCATAGAGTGAGACCAGGACTTCCGCCATGCGCTCGTCGGCGCCGGACTGGGGCATGAGTTCCAGCAGGAAGCCCATGCTGTCGCGATTGACGAAGATCTTCTCGGCGGCGAGGTAGGCGGAGTAGGGCAGCCAGTTGGCGAACTGCTCGGCCGGCGTCTCCACCGGCCGGCTGAAGGCGAAGCGCGGTGCCTCGGAGCGGCTGCGGGGTGTAGGGGTGTCGAGATGCGGGGTGCTCATGACGTCCTCACTGTGCGCGGCTGGCGCCGGGTCCGGTGACGGTTGGCCGCTGCAGCAAGCTTGGCGCGACCGGCGAGTTGCCTCCGGGGTTCGATTCGGTGGCGGTACCCGGAGCGGACTTAGTTGGCAAGTTCGGCGGCGGCTTCAGTGGTGCATAGGCGTCGCGGATCTGGCGCTGCATGTGGTCGATCAGCCATTGGCCGTTGTCGACCTGCACGTACACGTAACCCTGGTCGTACAGGTCACCGTCCGCGTCTTCCCAAGGCTTGATCCACAGGCGCAGGACGCCGGCCTGCGAGCGCAAGGGGCTGGGCGTCACGCCGGGACCGGCATCGCCGGCGGTTGCGGGAGATGCGGCGCGCGTCGCCGTTTGGGGCGCCCGCTCGTCGGATTCCTCTTGGCGGGCGGCGGAGGTGCGCTGCGCCCGCTGGTTGGGCAGGTTGTGATGCAGGGCATTGGCATAGGTGCCAGACACCGAATCGCAGGCGACCCCTTCGGGCGCCTTGCAGGCGTACTTCGAGTCGCCACCCAGTCCCGACATGTTCATGCAGGCACCCAGGGGGAGGAGCAGGCAGGCCGTGGCGATGCGCAGGATGAGGGTCTTCATGGCTGCCGCTCCGGGATGCCGGCCTGGGCGAGTCGCGCCTTCAGCACCGTGCGCCCGACGAAGCCTTCGGTACGCGTGCCATCTGCCCAGACCAGGGTGGGCGTGCCTTGCAAGCCGAGGCGGCGGGCCAACTCCAGGTTGCGGGCGATGGGGTGGTCGCAGGTGGCGCCGGGACTGAGGAGCGTCTCGTCGCTCCGGAGCATCAGGCGCTCCCAGGCCTGCTCACGATCGGCCGCGCACCACACCGCGATCGGTTTGGTCTCGCCCTGGAAGGGCATGAGGAAGGTGTAGACGGTGACGTTGTCGAGGCTCGCCAACTCCGGCTCCAACTGCTGGCAGTAGGGGCAGTTGGGATCGCTGAAGACGGCGAGCCGGCGCTCGCCCTTGCCGCGCACCGTCTTGATCGCATCGGCCAGCGGCAACTGGTCGAAGGCAATCGGCGGGATTGGCGTTTGCACGTCGGCAGAGTCTGCCGGGCTACCGGTGCGCGCCGCCTGCGCCAGCTTCGGGCCGGTGAGGTCCTGCAGGGTCTCGGTGTCGAACAGCCGGCCGAACAGGAAATAGCGCGGGGCGCTCGCCGAGACGTAGGCGACGTTGCCGTCCATCCAGACCTCAAAAAGGCCGGCCACCGGGGAGCGCGTGACCTCGGTGAAGCGCGTGCCGGGATGGGCCTTCTGCAAGGCGGCCAGGAGGCGCGATTCGTCGGACGTCGCGGCGTGCGCCGGCGGGAATGCGCCCGCGAACGCTGTGACCAGCGCGATCGCCGCGAGGCGGCCGCGCACGGCTTCAGTAGTTGCCATCGTCGGAGGTCTCCAGGTAGCGGGTTTCGGGAGAGGCGGGGAAGCGCGATGCCGGGGCGGTATTCGCGGCCATCGGCACGTCGATGCGCACGCCCTTGGTGATCTCCACGTCGATCTCGCGGCCGGCATCGACCTCGATGACCGGGAAGGTGTTCTCGGCGAGCTTGATGTAGTACTGGGCCAGGCGGTCCAGCGCCTTGCCGACCCCGGTGCCGAGGCCGGCACGGTAGGCTTCGGCGCCGGTGGCACTGGCGACAGTGCCCAGCGCCGAGGTGCTGTATTCAGTTGACGAGGTCGCGAGGCCCTGGCCGATGCCGCTCACTACGCCAGCCAGCAGCGCATTGGCGAGCATCTGGCCCTGCTTGGTGACCAGGCGCCCGCGCATGCCGACCTTGCCGTCCTCGCCGTAGACGCTGCCCTGGATCTTCACTTCCAGCGTGGCGCCGTCGGCCCGCACGCAGGACAGGCTCTCGGTGCGCAGATAGGCGCGCTCGGAGCTGATGTCACCGTAGCCGGCCGCGATCACGAAGCACTCGCGGTATTCGCCGCGGAAGCGATTCGGTAGCACGCTGTTGTCCGAGAGGCGGATCAGCACCGGGTGGGGGTTGGCCTGGGACTGGCCTCCGGTGGGCGCATCGAGCCCGCCCAACAAGGTGCCGCGTGTGAAACTCACCGGCAGAAAGGTGGAAAGGGTAGGTGGGGTCCGCGCCCCGGCGCCCGACGCCAGGGCCGTTTCTGTGTTCGATGCCGGTCTGGAACCAGTGTTGGCCCGGGATCGATCGCCCAGGGAGATGCGGGTGATCGTGGGTATGGCCGGCGCGATCGCGGGTGGGGGCAGGTTCCCCGGGACGCCGGGAGGCATCGCGCCCGCCGATATTGCCTTGGGCGGCGGCGCCGGCGGCATGGAGGTCGGCGGATCTACCGGCTTCGGCGGGGCCGGTGTGGCGGCGGCCTGTTGGGCCGAGGTGAGCCGCTGTTCCAACTCCGCGAAGCGCTGCAGTGTCTTCGCCTCGAAGGCCTGGCGGTCCTTGTTTAGCCGTGCTTGCTCCTCGCGCTCGGCTTCGTACTGAGCGAGCTTGCGTCCTGCCGTGCCGACCCATTGGTCCACCGGGTTGACCTGGCCGCCGGGCGGCATGACGCCGATGTTGGTGACGGTGCCGGGTTGCCCGGCGGCGGTGCGGGCCTCGCCGTTCCTGGCGCTGGAGCCGGTGACGGCGAAGATCAGCCAGAGGATGCCGACGCCGCCGGCGACGATGGCCCCCAGCATCGCGTACTGGCGCTGCTTGGGCGACAGGCGTTCCAACAGTGCGCGTAGGGCGTGGGCGGGTTGGCGCGGCGCGTTCATCGCCCACCTCCGCGCCGGATCACGTAGACGCTGGTGCTCTCGCCGGGGCGCAGGTTGTGGTGCTCGATGGCGATGCCGGCGACCTCGCCGCCGTCTCGGTCGAACTCCTGCTCCGCCACCACCATGGGTTCGGTGCCGACGTTCTGCAGCAGGAACTTCTCGCCGATGAGACCGCGCCCCTCGTACTGGCGTACCAAGGAGAAGCGCACTTCGGTCCACAGCTGGATCGCGCGGTGCGCTTCTTCCACCTGGATGTCCGCCGGCACACGGTCCGAGGCCATCGCCACCAGCAGGGCCTTCATCGCCCGGATGGGATTCGGCGACGGCCCGGCCGCTGCTTGAGTCGCCCCCGTCACCCTGAACGCCTTGGGCGTCTTGTCGCGAATGACGATGGTATCGGCCGGCGTGTCGGCGCGGCGCAGCAGCAGGGTGTAGGTGGCGCCGGCCGACGAGACGAACAGGTTGATCGGCTTGGCCGAGTCGCCCACGGGGCGGATGTAGATTTCGCCCTTGTCGCGGTCGCACTCCAGCACGATCTCGCCGCCCGGATTGATCACCGGCAGGCCGGCCCCCGGGCGCCGTCGCCCCCGGGCTCGCGGGCAGCGCCGGAGACGGGCCGCAGTTGCTCGACAGAATGTTGCCGAACACGTCGGTGATTGGCGCGTGCTCGATGCGGATGCGCGTCGGCTCCTTGATCGAGAGGATGGCTTCGACCGAAACGCCGTCGCTGGCCTCGACGAGTTGCAGGGCATGGGCGGGCGCTGCCAGGATGACCGCGGCGACCGTGGCAATCGCCGACAACGCCTGTCCGATGCGCTGCCGCGGCAGCGGTGCCGTGGCTAGACTACTTGCTGATCTATTTGCTCGCATAGGGCACCTCCTTGAAGGCTTTCAGGTGCATGCGCGCGCCGGCGTAGCTGAACTCGATCAGGTAGGCCTTGAGCTCGTTCGCCGTCTCGAAGCCATTGACCAGGGTGCGCAGGCGCCCGCGGATGACGACGCTCTGCGCCGCTTCGCTGGGGACAAGTTGCTGGGGCGCGAACACGGTGGCGGCGTTGATGCGCTTCAGGCGC
Organism: Azoarcus indigens; assembly: GCF_004361735.1. Lineage (GTDB taxonomy): Bacteria > Pseudomonadota > Gammaproteobacteria > Burkholderiales > Rhodocyclaceae > Azoarcus > Azoarcus indigens. The sequence continues at coordinate 297,841 of NZ_SNVV01000002.1, forward strand.
TCGGCTTCCACTTCCTGCCGAGTCTTGAGCGGGCCGTACTGCTCGGGCTCGACGTAGCCCAAGAGGACGTCCTTCTTCCAGTCGATCGACGCCGGAGTCACGTCGAGGATCAGCCAGGCGATGAAGCTGCCCATCTGCTCGAGATATTCGTGGCTGGCCTGGTCGCGGGTGACCCAGAAGGTCTGGGTGAGGGCGGGCGGCACGACGATCGTGCGTACCGTCCCCAACAGGTTGAGGATGACCACCAGGGCGAGGATCTGGCCGGCAGCCAGCACGCCGACCGCCAGGCCGAGCCCGCGATTGCGGCGCCGCATCTCCTTGATGTCGCCGTTGAGCCGTTCGAAGTCCATGGGCGTTCTCCCGGCCTCAACCGACCATGCGGCGCAGGTGCGAGGGCGGGGTCGCACGCATCGCGGTCAGGGGAATCGCGGGCAGATGCCAGTACAACCAGTGGATGGCATAGGCCGGGTGCTTGTCCGCCTTCAGCCGTGAGATCCAGCGCGAGAGGAAGATGCCCGTCGCCAGGCAGATGGCGAAGGACATCCTCGTGCCGGACAGGTAGCCGACGAAGAACATGAGAACGACCGGCGCCGCGACATCGACGTCCCAGAAGCCGATCTTCCACTGGTCGTCCAGACGACGGGGAATGTAGGTGTCGGTGCGCATGCCGGTTTCCCAGTGCTCGAGGCAGGCGTCAGACCACCACGCCCATGATCGCGCCGGCGATTACCAGGCCGACGGCGGCGAAGATGGCGAGGCCGACGTAGAACAGAACGGGACCGAAGTTGCGCAGCGCGGAGAGGGAAATCAGCGCGACGACGAAGCCGATGAAGCCGACCAGCGCCTTGATTCCCGGCCCCAGATCGGCGAGTTGGGTCAGGGCCGAGGTGAGCGGGCCGGTGATGCCGGTGAAGGCGACCAAGTCCAGGGCGTAGCCGGGGAAGGCGGCGCAGAGGCCGAGCACGATCGTCGCGAGCAGCATCGCGACGGTCATCGGCTTGCGCGGGGAAACGCGGGGGGAAGCGACGAGCACTGCAGTGTTCATGAAAACCTCCGGGAATGGATTGAGCGTTGAACGGGGGTAGGGGAGACGGGTGGGCGTGTGGATGCGCCTGCGGGTGGGAGCGTGATGGCTCGACGGGTGAACGAGTTCGAGATCGGCGAACGACCGGCACGAGGTCATGGCTGGTCCTCCTCGTTCATCTGGAAGACCACCTCGACCCGGCGGTTCTGGGCGCGGCCGGCCAGGGTGTCGTTGGGGGCGATGAAGCAGCACGCGCCACGGGCGCGTAGGGTCAGCGTCGCGGCTAGCGCCGGATGCGTCCTGCGAAGGTGGTCGCGAACGGCGAGGGCGCGCGCCAGGGCGAGGTCCTGGTTGAACGCTAGGGGCCCCGTGCTATCGGTACGGCCGATGATCGTGATGCGGCGCACTCGCAATAGGTCGTCCATGGCCGCATTCAGCTGGGAACGCGCGGCGCGGCTCAGCTTCGCGCTGCCCAGGGCGAACTGCACAATGACCGTACGCGAGGACGGCGCCGTCGTCGCAGGAGCGGGCTGCACGGGGGCGGGCGCGACGGGTTCGGCCGGGGCGGGCGACGCGGCAGGGTCGATCGACTGCCTGGGCGCTTCGGCGGCCAGGGTCTTGGGCGTGCGCGTGGGGCAGGCCGGGGGCACGCACTGCGCGAACACAGCGTCGCGGCCGAAATCGAGTTGGGCCAACCGTGCGGGTTCTGTCGGGTGCCGTCCGGTTGTGGAATCGAGCGGCTCCTGCGCGCGGAACAGGCTGCACGACGCTGCAAGGGCCGTGCAGCAGCCGACAACGGCGAGCCAACCGGCGCGACGCATAACGCGAGCCATCATGGCGAGACCCTCACCGACATCAGGGCGGAGGTCGCCGCCGTCGATACCGTCAGCGAACCCGAGCGTGCGCCGCGTTGCCGAGACAACTGGCGGTACACCCGCCAGGCGTACTTGGCGCGGGCCTCGATGCAGTCCTTGCCCTTTAGTTGCGAGCAGGCCGCGTTGTAGGCGCCGACGGCATCCCACGTCGCGCCTCGCCGCGAAAAACTGTCCGCGAGCAACCAGGCGCCGACATGGATGTTGGTGCAGGGCACGAAGAGATCGGCTTCGCGGATACCGTGACGGGACAGGGTCCGCAGATGGCCGCTGTTGATCTGCATGAGCCCGATGTCGTAGGACCCGGTGCGCCGGAGGTGCGAGCGGTTGACCGCCCGGGGATTGAGGTTCGACTCGACCCGGGCAATGGCATAGAGCAGGTCGGCCGAGACGCCGTAACGCTGGGCAGCCTCCTCCCAACAGGCCTGCGCCCCAGTCGACGCGAACGCCAGGACGGCAAACGCAGCCAGGGCAGCAAGACGCGGCAGTCGACGCATGAATCACCTCTCCAATCGAAACCGGAACGACCCGCCGGGAAGCGGGCAGCGAGGTCTGGGCCGTCGGCGGTTCGCAGACGGTCAGGGTCGGGTTCGGGTCGGTCCGGCGTTTAGCCGGGCGAGGTGAGCGAGCGGGTCGGGATGCCGATCAGGGACAGCAGTTGAGCCGAGGAAAGCCTTAGCCGGGCGGTGCCTCCCGCCCGCGATGGGATCGTTTAGCCATGTTGCGGCGCGCCTGCCGCAGGACGGCGGCTCCCGAGCCATCCTCTATCCGGCACAGGGCGACGCAGGCAGTGGTCAGTTGGTCGAGTTGGAACTTGGGGTTGGGGTGCCGATTGGCAGGTGAGCGCTGCAGCGCCAGCAGCAACTGGTACTGCGGCCGCCACATCGATTCGCGGCGGCGCGGCGTTTGGGGCTGACGAAGAACCAACTCGGTTCCGAGAAACCGGAAGATACGCGCAGGGGCATCGTGATGCTCGAAGACCAACGAGACGCAGGCGCTGATCAGATCGGGTAGACGGAATGTCGGCGACACATTGTCTTCGCTGCGCAGGAGGCGGTAGAGCCAGTCGTGTTCCTCGAGCCACAAGCGCGTCTCTATGACATCGTGAGCTTCGCTCTTCTCTGCGGGCGATGCGATGTTGTCTGGATCAGTCGTTGGCGTGGCGGTGAACATGCTGCTTACCTCGAATCCGTCGTGGTACGTCTCATATGAGTACGTAGCGAAGGGTAGGCAGTTGGAGCTGTTGCGTCTCCTCGGAATGAAGGCCTTATCAGGGGGCTTTCGCCGTCAGCGCACTGCCGTAGTCCCCGAAATCGCAAAGGTCATAAGCCATATGCTTGGCTACAGACTCTCCTGATCCACGAACCGCTCATGCTGGCGCAGCGCTGGCAAGAGAACTGCGTCGGCATAGCGACAGCCCGTCTGGCCGGGATCAGTCTGGCCGGATTTCTTCGCCTCATCGGGTGCATGGGATTCACCCAAGTAGAGGCGGTCGAGGAGGGCGTCGTAACCGGGCTTCCAAGCTTGCGCCTCAGGGAACACTACGCGCAGTTCCTTGAGGATATCCATGCCGGCAAAATCCAGATCTCCCCAGAAGTGGATAGCTCGGTCGGTACTGGCCGAGTACAGCCACACAAGGAACTTTCCCGGCAGTTCGACATTGCTGGTCAAGACGCGCGGGGCAAAATAGACGGAGCTGCCGCCCGGGCTGCGGAGTCGCCGCGCGCTGGCCTTGTAGCCTGAGGCGAAAACGAGGATGAAGTCGCGAGCCGCATCCAGGCGGCCTGACGCCAGGGACTCGAATGTTGCGGCGTTCTCGACGAACAGAATCGGTGCATCGGCATCGTCGGTGAGAGCGGAAACGAGCAGCTGCACCGGCTTGTCGGGGAAAGGGCAAATGGGTTGCCCAAGCAATAGGGCGATGGCCTCCTGCTGGCCATTGAGGATCTTCGACAGACCCCAGAACTGGCGGCTGGCCACTTCGTGCAGCATGAGACCCGAGTCGGACAAAGCAGCAAGCGCCGCAAACCGCTCTAATACGTCGTCGGCCGAGCGCTGGATGATGCTGATGGGTCGGGAGAGTAGTCGGGCTCCCAACTCTCCTTCGCCGAACCGGGTCAATACCGCTTGTCGCCACTGCTCCATCCAGCGAGACGTGACGCTCGGGTAGCGCTTCGTCGCTTCGCGAAGGAAGGCCTCGCCGTCCGGCGAGACGATGATTTTCGGCCGCCTTTCCCAGATATCGAGGTCGAGGCGGCTCTTTCGCTGGTCGAGTCTTAGCTCAAATCCCCGTTGTCCCACGACAGTTTCCAGCGCCTGCCAGACAAAGGTGCGTTCCCTTGGATGGTCGATGGCGAAGAACTCTGGCCAGTTGTGCGGGTTCAACGGGAAGACGAGATCCCGGGACCGCTCTGGAAAAGGCCTTGCTTCGATGCGGTCGACCAGAGCATTGAGCAGGGCCGCCAGTGCCGGCTCGCGGACTCCAACGAACGACTCGGTATTCATGTCTGCAGTCCGGTGGCGACCTGCTGTCGCGCTTCCTGCAGCAGGAATTCCTGCTCTGCCTCCAGTTTCACTTCGTCGCGGCGTTTTGCCCAAAGTGTGCGCAGGTAGTCGGTCTTGAGCGCCGAGCTGTCCACCTCGGTAACTTTGTCCAGTTCTCCGGCCAAGCCTTCCACCTTCATCAAGGAGAAACGGTGCTCGAAGGTAAACAAATCCAGCAACGGGCCGGAAGCGCGGGATGGCATGGCGACGATCAACTGCAGGCCGAGGTTCTCGTTGAGATAACGCATGACGGCGGCTGTACGAGCTTCGTCCATCTTGTCGAAAGCCTCGTCGATCATCATGAGTCTGAGGCTGGCCGATTTCTCGAACTGGCGGAAGGCCTGGGCCAATACGGCCGCACGCACCAAATAGGCCGGAGTCATGAGCTCGCCGCCGGAGAAGGTTGCCATCTTGGCGAGGGAGGCTTCGCGCCCGTCCTCCGAGTATTTGCGGATGTCGTAGTGGCGGTAACTGCGATAGTCGGCGATGTCCCTCAGGCGCCGCAACGCATACTCGCGGTTGGGGTCGAGGAGCAAGTTCTTGATCTCATCCAGGGCTACGGCACCGTCTCCGGACAGCACGCCTTCAGCCGCGGAGAACAAATCCACCGGCGTCTGCGTTTCGGCCAGCCGATTGAGTTCCTGGAACAGGTCGTAATACTTCTTGTACTCCTTGACCATCTGACCGTATTCGATCTCGAACCGGTCCTCGCCGAAGGCAAGGCGTTTAAGTTTCTCGTTCAGCCGCTTGAGCGGCTGAATGCCCTGTTCCACGGCGGTGCGCACGGCCAGGGCGAAGTGAGTGCTAAAAGTGTTGTTGAAGTTCTTCTCGGCGTCCTGCAATTCGCGCGCATTGTTCAGAATGCGTACCTGCTCGAGGCGATCGAGCATCGCCACGATTTGTCGACGAGATTCCGGAATACCGCCATAGGCCTGCCACTCGTATTCCGCTTCCGAGGAGTGGCGGGGCTGGTAGCTCACCCTTTCGTCGAGGGAGGCGGCGAGCCGATTGTGCTCCTCGATCTGCCGTTCGAACGCCTCGCGACGTTCACGGTACAAGCCGGTCTGCTGACGACGCCGCCCGTCGAACTGTTCGGCCGTCTGGTCCGCCACAGCCTCTTGAGCGCGGTGCTCCAGTTGGGCCGGTGCGAACCGAGGATTGAGGCGGACCAGTTCCACCATGCGCAGCCTTACGCGCCTGATGCCGTCTGCCCGCAGGTCCAGTTCGCCTTCGGCCTCGGCAATGCTTGCGTCCAAGCCCTTGGCGCGGCCTGCTGCCTCGCCCGCGGCGCGTTCCGCTCGGCCCTTGAGGTCCAGGTGCCCGTCAAAAAGGCGTTGCGCTCGTGCCAACCGCCGCTCCAGGGTTTTGATACCCGAGTCGTCGAGGCTTGCGCGCTCGGCGGCCAGGCTGTTCAAGAGACGCTGCGTCTCGGCCAGGGCATCCAACTGAGGCGCAATGGGGGAACAATTGAGCTTGCGCAAACGCTCGCCCCAACCGGCCAGCTCGGCAGCTTTCGTCTTGAGTCTGCCCATCTCACGCGTCTTCTCTTCGATGTCCCGGCCGAGCCTTACCGCCCGCTTGCGCCGCGCCTCGGCGCCGAAGGCCAGGTCTCCATCCTCCATCCAGCACGTGAACATCTTGAAGCCGCCCGAGGCCATGCCGTCCACCGTCAGGCCCTGGGGCACTCGACGCAAAGCCTCCGCATCGCGGACCTTGACGTAGCGGCCGTAGCTCGCAATGAGGTAGGCCCTTGCTGTTTCGTCGGTGATGACGAGCTCATGGAGAATGGAATCGGCCGGCAGCGCTTGATTTGCGGCGCGCTGCCTGGCCAGCTCCCCTTGCATCACTGATGCGGCGATGCCGCGCAGCTCATGGCGCACCGCGTGAATGGCACGTGCTTCGAAATCCGCCTCGACCAGGATGAGGAAACGGTTGCCGCCCAGCAGCCCTTCGATAGCGTTCTGCCAGCGCGAGCCTTCACGGGGCTGGACCAGATTGCACAGCACCCGCGGTCGGGCGCCAGGGTACTTCGACTCAAGGAACGTGACGGCGGCCTCCACGGCGTCGGGCACGTCCATCCTTCCGTCCTCCAGCCCCTGCCGGCGCTTGGCAAGGCCCTCGATCTCCTCTTGCAGGGCCTGGGCCTTGTCCTGCTGGCGGCCCTGTTCTCGCGTCACCGATGCATAGAGGCCATCGGGGCCGTGAACTCGCTCCATCAACGGCGTCAATTCGGCATCCAGATCTGCAAGCCGATCCCGTGGCAGAAGGCTAAGCTCGACTACCCCCGAGGCGAGCTGTGTTGCCAGTTGCTTGACTGCTGCCCGAGCATTGGCGATGTCGATCCGGGCGAGGTCCAGCACAAGGCGATCGACCGCCGCCTTGTAAGCTGACTCCTCCTGGTTGGGCTGCGTGGCCAAGACAGCCAACTCACTCAGGACGTTGCGCACGCCTTGCAGTGCACCGAGCAGTTCGGCTGCGATGCCTGACCGGTTGTCCCTTTCAGTCTCGATCCTGTGGTCGATCCGCGCGCGCTCCTGAGCCACCGGATTGCCGTTGAGCCGGCCTTGGGCAGCGGCGAGCAGATGCGTGGCCCGCTCCAATGCCTTGCCGTGCCGCTCCGCGAGCACCTTTTCCCTCTCGGCATCGGCATGGGCTTGCCGCCTGGTCTGCTGCAACCCTTCAATCTTCCGCTCGACATCGAATTTGCGGCGCAGAGCTTCGCCCAACTCGGCTTCGAGGGCTTCCTCGAATGCGGCGAGGAAAGCATCGGCATGCTCCTTGAGTTTTTCAAGTCGCTGCTGGGAAGCCTGCAAATCCGTGGCGATCTTGCGCAGACGCTGCACGTTCTGCATGAGCGACGCGATATGCCCGATCTGCTCGGAAAAGTCGGGCTCCGCCAATACCTGCTCGCGGATCAGCTCGTCCACCGAACCGACGGTCTTTCGGGCAATGGACTGGACGAAGGCACGGGCAGCAGCCTCCGCCTCGCGCGGACCGACCAGAGTCTTGCCTCCACCGCGGAATTCCGCATAGAGCTTGCACAGGTAATCCTCGATGCTGTTCTCGAAGAACAGCACCTTCGGATAGCGCTGACGCAGGCGTACATAGATCTCTTCGACCGGCACCGCAACGATGGAAGCGCCTTTTCGCGAGGCGATGAAATCCGCCTCGGACAACCGGCTTCCTGGCAGGACAAGGTACTGTTTGCGGCTTACCTCGGCATTACGGCCCTGTTCCCGGCTGCAGGAAACCTCCGCTTCCACAGCGACCACAGCGGTAAACGCTTCTGCCACTTCGTCGGGCTCAGGTGAAAAAACGGCAGCGACATAGGTGTGGGAGCCAAACGGTCGAGCACACAGGTTATCCCGCATGCCGATCGCGTAGGTGGCCAGGGTGCGCCTCACCTTGCCGCCGGCACGCCCGCCTGCGCCCACTTCATCCTGGGCAGAGTTGAACACGTTGATGTGCTGCTTGCCGCCGGTCATGATCAACTGGATCGCATCCTGAAAAGAGGATTTGCCCACCCCGGTGGATCCAGACAGCAGCGTGGCATTGCCGAAGGGATATTCGCTGGAAACCACGAAACCCCAGTTTATGAGGATAAGCTTCTCAAGCTTCATCGCCTGTCTCCTCGGGCATTGGTGCCGGCTTCTGTGCCTGCGAGAGCAGGGCGTCGACGGCGGAATCCGCGACGAACTGCAGGACCGTTCCCCGAACAGCGATGAGGGCATCGGCGTCTTCTACCTGCGGGTCGGCCCGATAGTCGATCAGGCGCGCCCGCTTCAAGTCGGCGAAGAGCTTTTCCCGAGCAGTCTTCGGCGGCAGCGAGCGACGCATGTGCGCGGTCAGGGTGGCGTTCAGGTGTTCCACGGTCACCAGCGCCTCATTGCGCTCGTTGATCGAACCTTGCCGCAGGCCTTCGTTATAAAGCAGCCGCAGGGCGAGGCAGGTCGCGACGAAATCGGCGGATAGCCTGGCCCGTACAGCCTCAACCACGACTGCATCGTCCTCGTCGGGCAGACCAGGGGCGCGGGCGCCGGGCGGGTAGAGCCGGAAGTAGTTCTGGTGCCGCTCATGGAAGAGACGAAACCCTGCCGCCTCGAAGTAATCGTTGAGCAGGCCTTCAATACGGACGGCATCGTCGTAAAGCTGCCGCTCGATTGCACTGTCCTCCCGGTGCAGGATGGAGAGCCCCAGCAGACGGCCGGCGATCTGCCGGAAAGACTCGGGCCGCACCCCGCGCGCCTTCAACTCGGCGCCGACCAGCTGTCCAATCGTGGTTTCATCCATGGCCGACATGCCTCTTCCTGATCGCGTAGTCCGTACCCGACATAATCGGGTTCTCCAGCGGTTCGCCCTCCCGCCGCTCCACCTCCAGGCTTTCGCTGCTTCGGGCCGCCTCGACCGCACGCAGCAGGGACAAGGCCTGGATGGCGTCCTCCACCGGCAGTTCCGACAAGCGAAGCTGATCCTTCCCGTTCATATGGCCGAGGAGATAGTTCACGACGTCATGCTGCGACAACGAGAAGGCACGTTCCTCGGCCTGCCGCAGGAACTGCCTCAGGCGCTCCTCCCGCGTGATCTCGGGAACGATGCTGATGGTCTGGGCCCGGGTGCGTTCCGCGGCGGTCTTCATCCGAATCGTCGCTGGGTCATATAGCGCCACGGCAACGGGCGACAGCGCTGCACCCTGGGTTTCCAGCCAGGCAGTTTGCCCTTCCCGCGACATTCCGCCGATGGAACGGATCAGACTGGAAAGGGCGGCGTTGGCCCCATTTACATCCATGAAGAGGCTCTGGGACAGCAATACCACGTGGCGGCGGATGTAGCTTTCCATGGCCCGGAATAGCTCCGGCTGCTTTGTCCGGCAGGCCGCGGTCACCATGTCCTCGATCCGCTCCAAGAGCCAGCCCAGCACACCGCCGCTGGGGGCGGCCTGCGCCACCCATGGCGCGTGGAGGGTCAGCTCGGCGTCGATGGCCTGAATCTCGGCTGCCGTCAGCTCATGCAGCCGATCGATCAGGGCGGCGATGTCCAGGCGATGACGCTCGGCGTTGTCATACACCAGACGGGGAGAGAACTCGTCCCGGAAGCGACGTTCCACGAACTCGACGAAGGAATCCCAGTTGCCCTGAGCATGAGCGTCCAGAAGGATCTTGCGAGCCAGCTCATAGAACAACTCGATGTCCTCGGACAGATCGGTGATCACCCGATCGGCGTACTCGTAGGCGTCCAGTAGATCTTCCACATCGCGGCGTTCGATGAAGGCGCCGAGGGCGTTCTTGCACGAACGCATGTTGCGCTGACGGGTTCGCTCGCGAGGGCGGTCAGCCAGGGTCAGGGCTTGGGCGAAAATCTTGCCGGTGCGGGTGAAGCGGTAGGCCGTGACCAGACGGACACGGTCTTCGGCGGTTTCCAGCCAGCCGTCGGCCACGAGCTGGCGAATGAAGGCGCTCGCCATCTTCTGGTCGTCGGCCAGATCGGCGGGCGCAAATCCCTCTTCGCCTGCATCGTCATCCGGCTCGGTTCGAGCACCGTCCGTCTGGATCGTCTGCACGAACAAGTCGCGCAGTTCCTCTCGCCCGAGGATTGAGCGGTAGTCGGCGTGAGACCCGTAAAGCCGCTGGTAGAAGGCACGAATGCAGGCGGCGATGAGCCGGCGCTTCTTGAGTGTCAGCGGACGGAAGAACTGCGCGTGCCCGGAAGTGAACATAAGCTATCCGTGCCGCAGAGCCGCTGCTTGTCGTTGGCCGTCGTGTGGGCCACGCCTACATTGCAGCATCCCATCCTGTATCCGTAGATCGAACCTGTCCTTCAGGCCTTGGTCGGCCTGGCAGATGAACGGATGCGCCCCAAGTTTCTTGTCGCTCACGTGGTCTCCATGATGTGACACACCGCAACCCTACGCTAGCGGAGGCTCACGGCGTGAGCCTCCGAACCGGCCAATCACGCCGCACCTCAGCACAAACCCGATCTTATCCCATCAAACCCAAGCGAAGCCAAATCAGTTTGGATACAATGCGCCGTTGCGAACAGCTCGCCCTTCTTTCACATGGATCGCTCAATGGATGACCGCTGGCTGTCGGTTGACGAAATCGCCGAATACCTGGGTGTTTCCAAGGACACCGTCTACACCTGGGTGACCGGGAAAGGCATGCCCGGTCACAAGGTCGGCCGGTTCTGGAAGTTCAAGAAAGAAGACGTGGACGGCTGGGTCCGGGCGGGTGGGGCTCAGGCCGATGACGCCCATTCAGATGCCGACTCGTGACTCGGGGGAGACTATGACGAGTCGCTGGAAAACCATATCGCCCTCTCAGTTCCCGTGGGAGCAGAACGCACTGGACTTCATCCAGCGTGCGTTACCCAACCGAGAGCCCTTCCGTGCCTACAGCAATTTCGAGTTTGTTGCCGACGACGGGAGCATCAACGAAGTTGATCTGCTGGTCGTTTCCCGGTACAGCATCTTCCTGGTCGAAATCAAGAGCCGCCCAGGCGAAGTCGGTGGCGATTCGCACACCTGGATCTGGCGCGATGGGGCTCGGGAGTACTTTGACGACAACCCCTTGCTGCTCACCAACCGCAAGGCAAAGAAACTCGCGTCGTTGCTTCGCAAGCAACTGACCGTACAGAAGCGTCGCACACCGTATATTCAGTCCCTGGTTTTCCTGTCGGACCCTGGGCAACGATGCAAGCTCACGGGCCCTGCACGCGAAAACGTGCATCTAAGGGCCGACATCGCTGGCAAGCTATTCAATGAGACCGCCCCCGTTGCCAGTGCGCAGCCTATTGACCGGGATCTGGCCACGTCCATCAACCGGGCGCTGGAAGCGATTGGAATTCGCCCCCCGCAGCAGAGTCGGCGCGTTGGTGACTATCAGCTCGAGCAAGTCCTCGCGGAAACCGATTTCCATCAGGACTGGCTCGCCAAACACGTATCGCTGAACAACCTTCGGCGGCGCGTGCGCCTTTACACCGCAAAGCGCAACCTCAACGCCGCGCAGCGCTCGATGTTGGCAGATGCCGCGCGCCGTGAATTTCAGTTGCTTGAAGGCATCCGTCATCCGGGCATCTTGCGTGCATCGGATTTCATCGACAGTGAGCACGGCCCGGCCCTGATTTTCGACTACGAGGAAGGGCTGCAACGACTTGACCATTTCATACGGGCTCAAGGCGAGCACCTCGACCTCTGGCAACGGCTGAAACTCGTCCGTGCCATTGCCGAAGCCTTGGATGCGGCACATCGCTACCGTCTCTACCACCGCGGCCTGTCACCCCAGACCATCATGGTCCGAACCGTGGGCGCGAACTCGTTCGACGTTACGCTGTTCGACTGGCAGATAGCGACGCGGCAACTTCAGGAAGCCGAGGGAGAGACGACGGGCACGCTCCATGTCGAAATGCTCTCGGATCGGGTGGCGCAGGAGATTTACCTCGCACCCGAAGCCCGTATAGCCCCGCGCCCGGATGCCATCAAGCTGGACCTGTTCTCCCTCGGTGCCATCTCCTACTTTGTGCTCGCCGGTGAGCCGCCCGCCGTCAGCGGCGATGAGCTGGTTGCCAAGTGTGAGCAGGGGCCGGGTCTTACACTCTCGGCACTGGTCAATGGCTGTCTGGCCGAGATCGAGGATCTGATCCAGTTCGCGACCTGGCCTTCAACGGAAGACCGGTTCGGTTCGACCGGGGAATTCCTCGTGGCGCTCGACAAGGCAGAGGAAGCGCTTGAAGACGCGCTGACCGCTCCGGCGTCACCCCTCGCTTCCCCGTTGGAAGCAAATGCGGGCAACGAGCTGCACGGCTTTGAAGTCGTCCGTCGCCTTGGCAAGGGTGGAACCAGTCTGGCCCTGGAGGTCCGCCGCAAAGGCGCGGGTCAGCCCCGCCAGGGTGTATTCAAGATTGCACTGGAAGCGGAATACAACGAACGCCTCAAACGCGAGGCGGAAACCTTGGTCCGCCTGCAACCGCATCAGAACATTGTCCAGTGCTTCGAGCGCTTCGAAATCGCGGGGCTTGCGACCCTGTTCCTGTCCTCTGCAGGCGAGGAAACGCTGGGCGAGCGTCTGCGGCAAGAAGGTCGATTGGGGCTGGACCTGCTGCAGCGCTTCGGTGAGGAGCTGATTTCCGTCGTGGAGTACCTGGAGCGGGAGGGGGTTCCTCACCGCGACATCAAACCCGACAACATCGGCATCCGCCCCGGGGCGGGGAAGCGGCTCACGCTCACGTTGTTTGATTTCTCGCTGGCGGGGGTGCCCGCCAGCGATCTTAATGCGGGAACCCGGGTTTACATGGACCCTTTCCTGCGCAAGCGCGGTATGTGGGATGGCTACGCCGAGCGCTACTCTTGCGCGCTGACGCTGCATGAGATGGCCGCCGGCACCTTGCCCGAGTGGGGTGACGGCAGCGCAGACCCGGCGACGCTGAAGTCCGAGATCATCCTGGACTCCGAGCGCTTTGACGCATCGATCCGCCAGCAAGCGCTCGAATTCTTCAGCCGGGCACTGGCCCGCGATCACCGCAAGCGCTTCGACAACGCAGAGCAGATGCTGCGCGCCTGGCGCAAGGTGTTTGAGAACGTTTCTCGGCCCGTCACCGCCCACACCACCAATCCGCCGCAGGGCCAGTTGCCGTTCGGCGAAGAACCGACTACACCGGTGAGCGGCATCACGCCGACCACGCCGCTGGAATCGTTGGAGTTGGATTCCCGTCACCTCGAATTGATTGACCGAATTGGTCACGACGAGCTGTCGACGGCCGGTGACCTGGCGGACCTGCCGCGCAATCGCCTGTACCGTCACCGCGGCATCGCGCTGGCGGTCGCACGCGAACTGCACCAGATTGCCGACCGGCTGCGACATCAGTTCAGTGGCGGTGTCGTCAGAGACGAGCAACCGGCCGACACCACCGTTGCCAAGCTTTCGGTGGATGCCGCCGCCGCCTTGCTCGTGCCGAAAAAAGGCGATGAAGCGCAGCTCCAAGCCTTGGAGGGGTGGCTGGGCCTGGCGGCCGGAGCCGCCAGCACACCGCTGGCAGAAGAACTTCTGCAGTCGATGGCTGAACGCATGTCGCGCCAGCCCGAGATCACCCACCTCCGTGACGACGTGGCCCTTGTCGTGGCTGGGCTCGGCGGGATTGCCACCGTCGGCGAGATCGCTTCGGCATTGCTGGCCCGACGTGGCAGCGTACAAACCGGTGAAACCCGGCACATCGAGGCGGTGGCTCTGACGCGCGCGGTCGTCACCGTCGAGCGTACCAAGCAGGCTGCACGCTGGCAGGTGGTGCAGCGTGACTCCAACGTCCGCCCCCTGGTCCAGGCGCCGCAAGCGGATGATCTCGTGGTCGCCACGCTGGCCAGCAGCGGAGCCTCGGGCCTCTTCCCTTCGTCGCCGGAGGTGCGCGCCAGCTACGCGGTCGATCTGGGCGATACGGCCGACCGACTGGCGCAGTTGGACCCACTACCTTCGGCCCAACAGGTGGCCGATGCCTTGGCGCGCATTCAGCGCCCCGCTGGCGACACCAGTTTGAGCTCGGAACGAATGATTCGTCTGGCGGCAGCATGCGCCCGTCAGGCCGCCTTGTCGTCACGCCTCGAGTTCTACCCGGTTCAGTTGCCCGCCGCGCGTGCTGTCAAGCTGGCTACCACGTCGCTACTCGGCTTGCGACAGTTCGACATCGAGACGATCCGGCGGCGTGTTTTTGCCCGCTATCCCGAGGCCGCCCCATTGCCGGGCCCGACGGACCTGGAAACCTTGCTCAAGGATGCGGGCCTGGATGTGAGGTGGGATGGAGTCAAGCGCGCCTTCGTCACACAGTTCTCGACCGGCGTCATTTCGGGCACCACGCAAATCACCCGGCTCTCGACCAATAGCCGCCCACGCACGGCCACGGCGCCGGATATTCAGGCGGCCTTGCAAATCGATGAGCGCATCAGGCACGCCCTTGCCAGCGGCAAGCTGCTCACGCTGTCGGTCGATCCCAAGGGGCTTCCGGTCGCCCAGCGTGAATTGGCGCAGCGTTTTGGCCTCAAGGTGATCGACTTCGACGAGGTCGTGCTGACGCAGCTCGAAGCGCAGGCGCGCGAATGGGAGGTCGACTGGAACGTCCTGCTCGCCGCCGATGCCGCACCGGCAGGGTCCGTCGACGCGCAGAACTTCGCCACGGTGCTGGGCGAGGTGTGGCCCAAAGTCGAAGCCAAGTTGCTCACGGACGACCAGCCCGGGCTCCTGGTCAACCTCGGGTTGGCCGCCCGTTGGCAGCGCATGCCCCTGTTCGCCCGACTGGCCGATGCCTGCATGTTCGGTCAGCGTCCTCCTCTGATAGCGCTGATTGCCAGCCCGATGACGCCCGACAACCGCCCGGTGCTGGATGGCCAGGCCGTTCCGGTGACCATCAACACCACGGACTACGGTCGGATCCCACGTGCCTGGCTAGAGAATGCCCACGGCACGCCCGGCAACCCGTCTGCCAAGACCCGCGCCAAGGCAAGAAAAGAATGATCAATCGCATCAAGCTACTCTCCGATCTCAAGCTTCAGGTTCGCGACCTGGAGGGCGACCTGCGTGGGCGCTTTGCCAGCCACGCCGAGTACAAGAATCGCCTGACTGCGGACTGGCAGGCCGCTCGCGACGCCGGTCGCACGGCTGAGGCCCTGGAAAGCTGGGTAGAGGCCCAATTCACCCAGTCCGCTGTAGCGTGGGTTCTGGCCTGCGTCTTCATTCGTTTCTGCGAAGATAACGACTTGCTCGATGCCCCGCTGATTGCCGGCACCAATAGCCGAGGTCAATCTGCCGTGGGGCGGCAGGAAGCGTTCTACCTTGAACACCCGACAGCCTCCGACAACGACTACTTGCGCGATGCCTTTGCCGTAGCGGGCCGCCTGCCGGGTTTATCGGATGTCCTGAAGGTTCAGCGCAATCTGCTCGCCGCACCGGTCTCTGCCGATATGGGCAAGCAACTGGTGCGCTTCTTCCGGGCCACCAATGCCGACAGCGGTGCTCCGGTTCACGACTTCGCCGATCCCGACTGGAACACCCGCTTCCTGGGCGATCTGTACCAGGACCTCTCCGAAGCCGCCCGCGAACGCTATGCGTTGTTACAGACGCCCGAGTTCGTCGAGTCCTTCATCCTGGATCGGACGCTGACCCCGGCGCTCGACATCTACACGCTGGAAGACGTTGACCTGATCGACCCGACCTGCGGGTCCGGACACTTCCTGCTCGGAGCATTTGAACGGCTGGCCCCGCTGTGGCTGCGTAAGCGGCCAGACAACGTCAACCTGGCCCTGCAGGAAGCGCTCGACCGCATCGCGGGCATTGACCTCAACCCCTACGCGGTGGTGATCGCCCGTTTCCGGCTCCTGGTGGCCGCGCTGAAGATGGCGCAGGTCAGCAAGTTGCGGCTCGCTCCGGACTTCCATCTGCACATCGCGACGGGTGACAGCTTGCTGCATGGCTTCGACCAGCGCGACTACTCGCGAGCGCAGGCGGCACTCGCCTTGAATACCCCGCAGGAGAACCTTGCGACGGCCGCCGATCACTTGTATCGCCATGCGTTTGCCGCAGAAGATCTGGCGGCCACGAATCGAATTTTGGGACGCAAGTACGCCGCGGTTGTGGGCAATCCGCCTTACATCGCCGTCAAGGACCGGGCTGTCTCTGCCCTATATCGAGATCGCTTCTCCAGTTGCCACGGCAAGTACGCTCTCGTTGCGCCGTTTTGTGAGCGATTTTGGGCGCTGGCCAAGCCGCTCGATAGCGCGCAACGTGCAGGACACGTGGGTTTGATCGTTGGCAACAACTTCATGAAGCGCGAGTTCGGAAAGAAGTTGGTAGAAGCGTTCTTTCCATCCGTAGACCTGACACATGTAATCGATACTGCTGGTGCCTACATTCCAGGGCATGGCACCCCGACAGCCATCTTGTTCGGACGGAATCGACCGCCAGCCAGCAGCGCAATTCGCGCAGTGATGGGAATCAAGGGCGAGCCATCAACACCAGCCGATCCAGCTCAGGGAGTAGTTTGGCAGGCCATTCTCAACCAAGTCGACCGGCGTGACTCTGAATCGGAATGGATTAGCGTTACTGATGCTGAGCGCTCCCTGTTCGCTCGACACCCATGGAGCATTGGAGGCGGAGGGGCTTCGGAATTAAAGAATCAAATCGAAGAAATTGCCAGCGGAAATTTGGGGGCGATTGCTGATGAAATGGGAATCGTCAGCGTCACAGGCGAAGATGAGGTTTATCTGGTGACGGATCAAAGCGTCGCAGATCGTCATGGAATCGAGAATACTAAGCAACTTGTCACAGGAGACCTTGTTCGAGATTGGAATGCATCTGGTCTTACGGCAGTTTGGCTTTACGATATTGATTTCAATCTCCAATCAATCGATATGCATCCTAATACACATCGATTTCTTTGGAGTTTCAGATCCAACCTATCAAAGCGAAAACGCTTTGGAACGCCGATGTTGGAGCGCGGCCTTTCTTGGTATGAGTGGCAAGAGCTTTACGCAGCAAAGCTCAGAAATCCGCTGACCATAACGTATGCGTTCGTAGCGACTCACAATCATTTCGTGCTAGATCGTGGCGGGAAGATATTCAATCGTTCGGCTCCCGTAATCAAACTTCGAGCGGACGCAACCGAAGAATATCACTTCGGCGTCCTCGGAGTTCTAAACTCTTCCCTGGCCTGCTTTTGGGCAAAGCAAGTATTTCACAACAAAGGCAGCACAGTTGATCAACATGGCGCGCGACAAAGAACGGACGCCTTTGAAGATTTCTATGAGTTCACCTCAACCGGGCTTGCGAAGTTTCCTTTACCGGGAGTGCTTCCTACTGCAACTGCGAGATTGCTAGATGAATTTTCAGGCAGGCACGCCGATGCGCTTCCGGATAAGGCCATAAAGTCGCCGATTCCCAGTCGCCAAGACTTACATGCTAGGCGAGAAGACCTAAAGGCGATTCGCAAGAATATGATCTCCTTGCAAGAAGAGCTTGACTGGGAGGTCTACAAGCTTTTCGGGGTGCTCAGTGACGAGCTTCGATATGTAGGCATTCCACCCCAAATTGGTATAGGTGAGCGTGCGTTTGAGATCCTGCTGGCGCGCCAATGCACGACTGGCATCACGACGACCACTTGGTTCGCGCGCCATGGCGCACAGCCCCTTACCGAGCTTCCTGACCACTGGCCAACGGACTATCGGGCCTTGGTAGAACGGCGCATCGCGGCCATCGAGCGCTCGCGCGATCTGGCCCTACTCGAGCGCCCCGAATGCAAGCGTCGTTGGGCAGGCGCGGATTGGGAATCGTTGGAGAAGGCGGCCATTGAAAACTGGTTGCTTGATCGCCTGGAGGGCGCCGACCTCTGGCCGCGCGACGTCCATCCCGCCCCGAGACTGCGCTCGGTACGCGAGCTGGTCGATGCCTTGTCTGGCGACGAGGACTTCAGGCGTGCCCTCGATTTGTACGCGGGCAGCGGCAGCGATGCGCATGCGACGGTAGTGGCGCTGATACAGCAGGCCAGCGTCCCGTATCTCGATGCCCTGCGCTACAGCGACAGCGGCTTGCGCAAGCGGGGGGTTTGGCAGAACACCTGGGCAATGCAGCGGCGTGAAGATGCAATCGATGCCGAGGTGGCTCGTCGCTTGTCCGGGCAGCCCATGGAAGCCGTCAATGAGGAACAGTCGCGGCGTAAGGCTGCGGAAGTGGGTGCGATTCCGGTCCCGCCTAAATACAAGCAGGAGGACTACCGCGATGGCGTCTCCTGGAAGTTGCGCGGAGCGCTGGATGTGCCCAAGGAGCGTTTCGTGAGCTTCCCTGGCCTCGAGCGCAGCAACGACGCAACAAGCCCGATGCTGTTGTGGGCCGGGTACGACGCCAAGGCGCGGGCTTTGGCGCTGACGGGATATTTGTACGAGATGCTGCAACGCGAAGGTGCGGATGCCGATCGTCTGGCACCGGCACTGGCCGGCCTCGACGAGTTGCTGCCCTGGGTGCACCAGTGGCATCCCGAAGTGGATGACGACCTGGGGATGAGTACCGGCGATTACCTGCAGGGCTTGCTCGATGCGCAGTTGGCCCAACACGGGCTGACCCTGGCCGCCGTGCGTGCCTGGCGTCCGCCTGCATCTACTCGCCGCCCCCGGGGCCGGCGATCCAGCGCTGCCACCGAGGCCTGACGAGATCACTGTATCGAGGGAGACAACAAGATGCCAAAACTGCGCGAGATTTTTGACCTGCCGGAGCAGGTTCATCAGGGCGACTTCGTCCTACGCCTGACGGATGGCCTGAATGCGCCCGCCGAGACCGTGCGCGATTACATCGCCACGCCACAGTTGGTGAAGTGCTTCGATCAGGCACTCGGCGTGGTCAAGGGCGCCCTCGATAGCCAGATGAGCAAGGGCGCGTACCTGCACGGCAGTTTTGGATCCGGCAAGAGCCATTTCATGGCCATCTTGTCGCTGCTGCTGCGGGGGGACGCCACGGCCCGTGGCAAGCCCGAGTTGGCCCCGGTCGTCTCCAAACACAATGTCTGGACGCAGGGCAAGAAATTCCTGGTCGTGCCCTACCACATGATCAACGCCGAGACACTGGAATCGGCGCTATTCTCGGGGTACGCCGAGCTTACCGCTAGGTTGCATCCGACCGCACCAAGCCCTGGTTTTTACCAGAGCGAAGGGATGCTCAATGATGCGCAGAAGCTGCGCACCCAGATGGGCGATGAAGCCTTCTTCCGTACCCTGAACGATGCGGTCGGTGCGTCCGCTGGTGGTGGCGGTGGCTGGGGGCGCGTGACGCAGACCTGGGCCGCAGCTCGGTTTGAGTCGACGCTGCAACTGCCACCGGGCAGCCCGGAGCGTTTCAAGTTGGTGGGTGCGCTGACGCGTGCCTTCTTCAGCAGCGTGAGCCATCTATCCGCCTCGCAACGCGAGCTGTACACCGCGCTTGACGAGGGCCTGTCTGCGATGTCGCATCACGCCAAGGATCTGGGCTACGACGGCATCATCCTGTTCCTGGACGAGTTCATCCTGTGGCTTGCCAGCCGTGCTGCTGATGCCGCGTGGATTGCCCGCGAGGGCCAGAAAGTTGCCAAACTGGTCGAGTCGGGGAATGCCGATCGCCCCATCCCCATCATCAATTTCATGGCTCGCCAGCGGGATCTGCGCGAGCTGGTCGGCGAGCACATGCCGGGTGCCGAACAGTTGTCGTTCGCGGACACACTGCAGTGGTGGGAGGCGCGTTTCGACAAAGTGAACCTGGAGGACCGCAACCTCCCGGAAATCGCCAAGAAGCGCCTGCTGCGTACACGAGGTCCGGCTGAGGAGACACAGCTCAAGGGGGCGATCAACAAGCTCCTGGGCAGCCAGCCTGAGGTGCTGCAGACGCTTCTGACCCGCGATGGCGATCAGCAGATGCTGCAGGACCTGTACCCCTTCACTCCGGCGCTGGTGCAGACCCTGATTGCGGTGTCGTCGATGCTGCAGCGCGAGCGCACGGCGCTCAAGCTGATGCAGCAGATGCTGGTGGACAAGGCCGACTCCCTGGAAATCGGCGATGTGATCCCGGTTGGCGACCTGTTCGACGTGATTGCCGACGGCGACGAACCTTTCACCCATGGCATCAAGCTGTTCTTCGAGCAGGCCAAACAGCTCTGGCGGCGGCGCTTGCTGCCTATCCTGGAAACGCAGCACGGCGTGACCTGGGAAGACATCGAAGCCGGCAAGGCCGACCCGAAGAAGGCGGCGGCCCTGCAGAACGATGCGCGCCTGCTGAAGACTCTGGTGTTGGCGGCACTGGTGCCCGAGGTCGAGGCGCTGAAGAACCTGACGCCGACCAAGCTGGCCGCGCTGAATCACGGCACGATTCGTACCCCTGTGCCGGGTAGCGAGGGCATCACCGTGCTGACCAAGCTGAAGCGCTGGGCCGGACAGGCGGGGGAGATCAAGATCGCCGACGATTCGCCCAATCCGGTCGTGTCGGTCGAGGTCGCCAAGGTTGACACCGACGCCATCCTGGCCAATGCGATGTCCTTTGATACGCAGGGGAACCGGCAAGCCGAGGTCCGGCAGTTGATCACCGACGGCCTGGGGCTGCCCGATGCAGGCTCCGGCTTGTTGCCGCCCGAGATGGAGATTGTCTGGCGCGGCTCGCGGCGAAGTGCCGAGATTCTGTTCGGCAACATCCGCGAGCAGTCCTTCGATACCCTCAAGGGACGTGAAGGTACTTGGCGCATCCTGATTGACTTCCCGTTCGATCATCAGCCGGAACACGGCCCGCAGGATGACGTCGCCAAGCTCAATGGCTTCCTCAATGATGGACGCGTGGGGCGCTCCGTGGCGTGGTTGCCGTCCTTCCTGTCGCCCAACACGCAGGATCAGTTGGGCCGTCTGGTGGTCATCAATTTCGTTCTGCGCGGCAATAACCTGGACCAGTACGCGAGCCAACTATCGCAGGCGGACCGGGAGCAGGCGCGGGTGTTGCTGACCAACCAGCGCGACCAGTTGCGTCAGTTCATTCGCAACTGCCTGTACACCGCCTACGGACTCAATAGCGTCGCTCAGGAGGCGCTGGACCCGGCGCAAACGGTCGACGAGCACTTCTACAGCCTCGATCCGTCCTTGGTGCTCCGCCCGCCGGTGGCCGCCAATTTCAGGGATGCGTTCGAAAAACTCGCCGAGCAGGCGCTGGACTACGAGTTTCCAGCGCACCCGCACTTCGATGTCGAACCTCGCCCGATCGCCGTCAAG
The DNA here is from genome assembly GCF_004361735.1 of Azoarcus indigens. Lineage (GTDB taxonomy): Bacteria > Pseudomonadota > Gammaproteobacteria > Burkholderiales > Rhodocyclaceae > Azoarcus > Azoarcus indigens. Next base: position 319,019 of record NZ_SNVV01000002.1, read on the forward strand.
CGCTTGGCTGACGTGATGGTGCTGGCGGCTCAAAAGCCGGCCCATAGGGTCGAGCTTGAGGCATCGCTGCGCGATGACGCGAAACGGATCGCACCAAAGCTCGATTTGGCCGAGGTGGGCGAAGCGGCCCTGCAGCTGCGTGACGACTGGTCGCAACATTTTGCGCGCCAGATCGCCCAGCAGTCCGGACGCGACCCGAGCGTGGTAGACCTGCGCCGGTGGCTGGATCAACCCGAAAAACGCGGGTTGCGCGATGACTTGCAGGATCTCGTCATCCTGACCTGGTTGGCCAAGAGCAATCGCTCCTTGTACCGCTTTGGCCAGCCTTTCCGGGGCGAGATCGGGAATGTGCCCAACGAATGCGAGGTGCGCGAGCAGCCCTTGCCGACCGCGGCGGATTGGGACAAGGCGACACGATTGGCAGGAGACATCCTCGATCCCATGATGGCCTCACTTTATCGTTCGGCGCCAGGGTTGGTGGAGTTCTCGCGAGCTGCGAAAAAGCGCGTGGCCGACACGGCTGCGCACCTGTTGAATTACCTGCGCGTTGTTGAGCAGTTGATGACCCTCGTGCAAACCGATGTGGTCGCAACGGGCGAGCCGGCCCTGCGCAAGACGGGCGCAGCACGTCTGCGCGACTGGTTCGTTGCAATTGATTCCAGCAGTTCAGAGGTTGAGCTCGTGAACCTGGTGGCTCGGCTCGACCTCAGCACCGAAGAGATCGCAGAGGCCAAGGCTGTGCTCGCTGGAGTCCAGGCTCTGGCCCGCGTGGAGGCCAAGCACTATCTGGTCAACAGTCTCCGCTCGATTGCGGCCGGGAGCGGCGAGTTCGCGCCCCGGGCCAATCAGATTCTGGAAAGCCTTGCCCATGCCGTTCTGCGCTACGAGTATGTGGATGGGCTGCAAGCGGCCGTTGCGCATTTTGAGCGTGATGCGGGGACGCTGATGGCGGACGTGGCCAACCGCGCGGCCCCTCCCGCGCCGGCTCCTGAGCCGATCCCAGAGCCGGAGCCCGAACCCGGCATGAAGGCAGCGCAGCGGATTGAACGCACACGGTTGGCCAAGAGCGACGCGCTGCAGGCACTTTCGGACGCGCGGCATCTGCTTGAGGGGCTAGGCGCAGTGAGTGTGGATATTCAGATCGTGATCCGGGAACAGGAATGAAGGTCACGGGACATCAGATCAGTCTTCAGGCCAAGCAGGCGCATGAGGCGGACCCGTCGGCGAAGTTCATTCTGCTGCACCTTCCCCTGGATGCCTTTGAGGGGACTGCCGTAGACGTCAATGCCGCCAGCTGGCCGGTCGCGGTTTGTAGCTCTCCACTGGCCGTCCGTGACGCGATGCGCCGTCATGCGCTCGTCGCGACGCCGGTTGTCTTGCTATTTGCCGGCAACGAAGGCGATCTGGGGGCGGATGTATTGGCGCGGTGTGCCAAGCGTCGTGCCATCACCCACGATCTATGGCAAACCGTCATGGCTTTGTTTCGGGCGGCCCACATCGATCCTCGACTTGCACGTCATCGTTGGCTCGCGGAACTACTCGTCCGCTTCATGCCTGCCGAGGGCTACGCGCCGGTTCGCTCTCTGGTCCTTGATCAGGATCGTGCATGGAAGGAGTTGTTTCGCGTTGTCCTGGGCTTCGAGTCTTACCCGCCGTCCGAGCTCGATCTGTTGAAGTGGGCTGGTGATGCGCAACGGCGCGAGCAGTTCAAGGCGCTGGAGGATCTCGCGCGGAACGAAGCGATACAGCGACTCCATGATTTCCTCGGGGCACTGGTGAAATGTGTGTTCGCAGCCCTTGATGCTGGCAGCGCGGACGAGCTGATCGCCATAGCCATCCTGTGTCAATCGCTGGAAGACAAGACTACGTCTTCGGAGGCGGACAGAGCGAAGGTAGCCGCCCGCCTGGAAGCGTTCTTTGATGGACTGACAATCTCGTCGGATACGGCTCACCAACTGGCCAAGGCCGCTGATGAGTGGTTCGAGCGTGCTACGGAGACTGCCAGGCAGCAGCAGGTGTCGCGCTACGAATCACTGGTGATCCAGCTGAAAGCCGAGTCGTTGGCCGTGCACGCGAAGTATGGCGCAGCTGCGCTTCGCGAGAAGACCAAGGCGTTTGCGGCCGCCCTCAATGAGTTGAACTTGCCGGCTGCCATCTCACGGTTGGGACAATTGGTGGACCACCGTGGCCCCGTCCTGAGCAGCCGCTCCGGATTGAGATGCAAGATGGCGGTGCGCCTAGTGAGTTGGCTCACCCAGACTTCTAACGCCTTTCCGTCGTCATTGAATGCGCTCACCGAGCAATATCGGAATGAGATCGCCTGGGTGGATTGGGCGCAGACCGTGCTGTTGGAAGGCGACGATTCTGCCGATCTGGCCAACGCCTATGGGCAGCTTCGAGAGAACACCCGCATCCGGCGGGAGGTGTTCGATCGCCGCTTTGCGGAATCACTGATCGCGGATCAGCCCAACGGCACATCCTTGATGCCGATCGAGGATGCGCTTGAGAAGTATGTTGCGCCGGTGGCCGCGCTTGCCCGCAGCTTGTTGATCGTTGTCGATGGGATGAGCATCCCCGTTTTCCTGGAACTCCACCAAAGTCTGAAGGAGCATGGCTGGGTCCAGTTCGAACGCTCCGAAGGGGAATGCTCGACGCTGCTGGCAATGCTGCCATCGACAACCGAGGCTTCCAGAACTTCGCTGTTGTGTGGAACGGCATGCGCAGGCTCGGCGGCGACCGAGCGGTCGGCGTTCAGCGCGTATCCATCCCTCGTGGCTCCATCTGTCGCCGGCAAGCCACCGGTCATTTTTCATAAGCGGGATCTGCTCGACAGCACTGGCGTCATCCTTTCGGATGACTTGAGAACTGCCCTCAGTGATACCCGCCAAAGGATCGTCGCGGTAGTAATCAATGCGGTGGACGATCACCTGATGAAGTCGGACCAGCTGCGACTGCGCTGGGACATCGGACAGTTCAAGGGCCTCGATGCCTTGTTGGCCGAGGCGCGCTCCTCGGATCGAGCCGTCGTGTTCACCAGCGACCACGGCCACATCCTCGACCAGGACACCGTGATGCAGGGCGCGAGCCCCAACGCCCGCTGGCGCGAGCCGAATCTGGAGTCCTATCCAGGCGAAATCACGCTCAGGGGCCCCCGGATCAAGGCCGCTAGCGGACTGGACGAGGTCGTCTTGGCCTGGAGCAGTAAGCTGCGGTACGCGACCAAACGGAACGGTTACCACGGCGGCTGTGCGCCGGCGGAAGCACTCGTTCCGATAGCCACCTACCGCTATGGCACTAAAGCTGGCGATGAATGGAGCGTCCGGGACGAGAGCTCACCCGTTTGGTGGCAGGAGTAACCGGACGCAGGCAGGAAAACAGGAAGAAGAGATATGGCCCGCATTGAAAACCACAAATACAGCATTGAGGAAGCGTTCAGGGAGTGCTTCTACATCGTTCCCGATTACCAACGCGAGTACGTCTGGACAGACAAAGAAGTTCATCAACTGCTTGACGACATCAATGAGCAGATCGATGCGGGCTCAACGCGGGAATACTTCATCGGTACCGTGCTGGTATCGCCGACTGACCAGAAGAACCATTACGAGGTAATCGACGGCCAGCAACGCCTGACGACGTTCTTTCTGCTGCTCTGTGCGCTTAAGCATCTATTCCAGGGAGAGCCCCAGCGCCAGATGATTGCAGGTCTTGTTTCGACCAGCTACGTCGACGGTGATGGAGAAGTTCAGACCAGCTTGAAGCTGGAGCCGCGGTACGAGAACGCAGGGGATGTCATCACCAAATTGGTAGAGCTGGATGCCGATCCCCAGGCAGTGCGTTCGGGCATTCAGGCCTCTGGCATCGCCAGCTTCGGCTCTCTGGAAAACCTAATCAATGCCTACGCCACACTCTATCGCTACCTGAAGGACAACTACGACGAGCCGGCGAAGCTGAAGAAATATTGGGGCTACCTTGCCAACAATGTCGTCTTCATACAGATATCCACCGACGTCAGTAGCGCCTTGAAGATCTTCGAAACCATCAATGAGCGCGGCGTCGGCCTGAATCCGATGGACTTGCTGAAGAACTTGCTGTTCACCCAAGTCAAGCAGACCCAGTTCACCCAGCTCAAGGATGAGTGGAAGAAGATCACCAAGCCGCTGGAAAAGGAAAAGGAGAAGCCGCTTCGTTTCCTGCGCTACTTCCTGATGGCCAACTATGTCATCAAGAACGACCGTGGCGACGCCGTGGTGCGCGAGGATGAGATTTACGACTGGTTCGTCGACAAGGACAATGCGGCGCTATGCGACTATGCGAACAAGCCATTCGAGTTCGTTCGCAAGGTCATACGTAACGTTGAGCACTACCTCGCGTTCAGCAATGGACTTGGCAACGATGGCAAGCCTAGTCTCGCGATGGATAGCCTCAAGCGCTTGGCCGGTGGCGCATTCAGCTTGCACTACGTGCTGCTGCTGGCAGCTGCGAATTTTCCGAAGCCACTGTTCGATCACTTCGTGGCGCAGCTCGAAAGTTTCCTTTTCTACTACATCTTCACCAAGACGCCGACCAAGGATCTTGAGCGGAGTTTCTCGCAATGGGCCGACGAGCTGCGCTCGGTCGCGGAGATCTCTGACCCGGCGAAACAGCGGGTGAAGCTCAACGCGTTTATTGCCGACCGCTTCGAAACGAATATGGCGGGCAAATCCCAGGAGCTGTCCGATGCACTGAAGCGGTTTACCCTGTACTCGATGCAGCAATACCGGACGCGTTATCTGCTGGCAAAGCTGACCCAATACGTCGACATGGCGTTCAGTGGCATTAAATTGCCGGGTAGCCTTGAGTCCTACACCAACCTTGAGATCGAGCACATCCTGCCGGACACGCCATCCGTCGAGTTGCGTGCGAAATGGACTGCTGAGAACCCGGCCGCCCTTTATGAGGATTACAAGAACAAGTTGGGCAATCTGACTCTGCTGGAGAAGCCGATCAACATTGTCGCCGGCAATGACTTCTACGCGGCCAAACGGGAGGAGTACCAGAAGAGCAGCAATTACCTGACTCGTAGCCTGGTTGATTTGACGAATGTCGGGCAGAACACTTCGATCACCCGGATCAACGGGAAGCTGCAGTCTTTCCCGACATGGAATGCGGCATCGATCGACAAGCGGCATGGGGTATTGATGTCTTTGGCGCAAGACGTGTGGAGGACGACGCCGATCGACGTGTAACCGCTGCCTCTGCTGGTGGTGGGTTATCGGGAAGTGGGAGGCGTGCTCCTTACCCTCTCCGGTGAAAACATCCCACCGCCCGTCCCGCCAGCACCCCGACCACCAACGGCACACAAGGCAACAGCAAGGGATGCAGCGTCACCGGCAGCACGAAGCCGATGACCGTCGCGCAGAGAGAGATGATGCCCAGGCTCGCGTACAGCGCGAACATCTCCGGATCGTGCTGCAGGAATTCCTTGGCCTTGATGAGCCGCGCGAACCCACCGTCAACGAGTGCGGCCAGGACGAACACCGTCAGCTCGGGCAGCCATTCGAGCAGAGTGGCGAACCGGTAGCTGGCGAGCAGGAGCGGGGCGTCGACGGCGCGGAAGTAGGCGTTATTGAAGAGGCGCTGGTTGACTGACGACATCTCCCGGGAAACGGCGCCATTCACGCCCGCCGGCGAGGGCGCATCCTTCGCGGCAGGAATCGGGGTAATCTCGGCCGTCGTCTCCTGCATCGTCAGCGACCGATTCAGCATGCGGGTGGCCGGCTCGCCGCCCCAGTATGCAGCCGCCGCCTCATGTTCGGCGCGCAGTTGGGCGAGGAAGCGCCCCGGCGGATGTGCCGCGGGCACGTACAGCACGAGCACCAGCAGAATGAGCAGCGATACCACTGCGACTGCGCGGATCATGGCGCCTTCCCCTTCGTACCGCGCGGCTTCGCATCGGGATCGAGGATCGGAAACCGCCCCTTGATGATCCGGCCGCCCGACACCGAGGCGAAGTACTGGAGGTTGGGGAGCTTTCCCAGCACGTCGGCCGGCACCATCTCCTCGAAGCTCTCGGTGAACTGCGTGGAATAACTCGACGAGAAGTCGCCGAGGTGGGCGTCCGAGCCGTGGCTCAAGCCCACACGCACGGTGTGGATCGCCGTCTTGCCGAAGGTCTCGACGACAAAGTCCTGGGTCGGCCGGTCCTTGGTGCGCAGGGCGATCAGGTTGTTGAGGTTGCCCAGCGCCATGCGTGCCGCATCTTCGCTGCCCATCCGCTTGGCCAGGTCCGCCAGGGTCTGCATCGCGCAGGTGGTGAAGATGCCGCCCTCGGCGCCCTTGTTGAGGATCTCGATCAGCGGCTGGTTGATGACGTTCGAGACCTCATCGACGAAGAGCGCAATGCGCCGGTAGCCGCCCAGGTTGTAGCGCATGCCTGCCCGTGCTGCCTGGTCAGCCAGCGCCAGAGCACCGATGGCCGAGGCGACGGACGGGTCGGGCAGGGAGTCCAGGCACATGTAAAGCACGTGGCCGGCGCGCTCGATCTTCTCGAAGTTCATGATGGGCCGCCGGTCGTCCGCATCGAAGGGGTCGGGCGAGAGGCTCTTGCCCAGGTCGCCTGAAGTCAGCATCGACAGGATGGGGAGCAGGTTGGCGGTGATCTTCTGATAGTGCTCCCGGTTGTGGCGGAAGGTCCGCACCTGGGCGTCGATAACCTTGTTGCGCTGGTTCTGGGCGATGTGGTGCTCGTAGTAGGCGACGAAGGCCATCAGGTCGGCGCTGGCCGCCTCCGAAGGGCGCTTGAGGTTGCCGCGGTGGGCGTCGTGGAGCAGCTTCTTCATCTCGGGCAGTTCCCGCCAGCCGGCACCGAGGGTCTGGTCGTAGTAGCGGCGCAGCGAGCTCTCCAGAACCGGCTCGATGCCGCCCTCGATGTACTTGGTGAGCTTCACCAGATTCGGCCGCTCTTCGATCTCGACCAGGCCCTGCACCACGACGTTGACCGCATCCCAGCCGAAGGCCGAGAAGGCGCCGGCGGTGTCGGGCGGCATGATCGACTGGATGCGCGACGCGAACTCGGTGGGCTTCTGCCAGTTGAAGGTGAAGTCCAGGCGCACGCCCCGCTCCGGGAATGCCGGGTGGAACTCCATGAAGGTGTCCGGCTCGCGGTAGTCCGCGCAGGCACGCTCCACGACGCGTTTGAGCCGCCGGCTGTTCTTCGGGTCGATGACGATCACCACGTCGCCGCGCCGGATCGCCTGAGTGATCAGGTTGGCGAGCGCCACACCCTTGCCGGACTGGGTGGTGCCGACCAGCAGGGTGCCGCCCTCGAAATTTTGCAGCGGCCGGTGCAGGGGGCCTTCCTTCGGTTCGACGCCGTGGATGTAGGGCAGACCGATCTCGGCGTCCGGCTGGGGCTTGGCGTTGTAGCCGAGCAGCCGCAGCAGGCGTGGTGACACCGCGAATTCCCGGTAGTCGATCTTGGCGAGCTCATAGAGCCGTTGCGAATGCACCGGCCGCCATTCGAAGCCGAAGCCCAGGAACACCGAGGCCGGATCCTTGCACCAACGTGCCAGGGCGTCGGTGCCGATGACCTCGATACCGCGCCCACCCAGCGACGCCCGCAGGACCAGCATGCGCAGCGCCTGGGCCATCCGCAGCACGCCCATCGCGAAGCAGACGAACGCCAGCGGCAGTGCCAAGTGCCGGGGAAGGGCACCGGTCACGCCGACGCCGACGAAATAGACCAACGCCAGCCACCAGGCGACGCCAGCATAGACCTCGTAGGCGCGGCGCCAGGGCATCTCGTAGCGGCGGACCAGCATCTCAGTCTTTCTCCGCTGCTGGCACGGCAAAGCCTGCTAGATCGAGGCCGCGCACGCAGCGTGGGTCGAGCACGATGCCGACGGTGGAGTTGCCGTTGAAATCGCGCGACAGGGTCGGCGGCCCATCCTGACTTGGCCTGACCAGCATCCTGGTTTCGACGAGCGCGCGCATGGCGAGCGAGGGCTGGATGCCGCGCCGCTCGAGTTCGACCAGGGGCACGAACACCCCTTGGGCGATGGTGCAGACGGCGGGCGGCCCCATGCCATCGTTGAGTGTGCGAATGGCCTCGGCCAGGGCGTCCCGCACGACCGGATTCAGACGCATCGGGGCTTGCAGGGCGAAGGCGGCGGGGGGCGGCTCCGAGACTGGCTCCCGCGAGGATGGGGCGGGCGCCTTTTCCAGCGCCGCACTGGCTTTGCTGCCGGCGGGCGGCTCGGGCGGCGGTATCAGCGATAGCTGGGTGCCGCTCTTGACGGGGGCCACCGACGCGGGCTTGGGCTCGGGCGCTTGCGGCGCAGGTGGGGCGGGCGCACGCTCCGGTTTGAATTCCAGCACCTGAGGTAGGGCTACAGGTGGTGGATCGATTCCCGCGAGGAGAATCTCCGGGGCCGAGAGCTTGACGGCTTCGAGCGGGGCCTTGGCACCGGGCGGCTGGATCGACCAGGTCGAGCGGCCTGCCGTCGCCGCCTCGAACACGCCCGCGGCCAGCAGCAGTTCCAGCACGGTCTCGGGCGCCTTGGGAATGCCGGCCAGTTGGTCGGCCTCGAGCAACTGGTGGATATCCTCGGCGCCGCCGGGCCAAATCAAGAAGAGGCCATCCTGCCCGAACCACAGACGCGATTTATCGCGGTTGGGCAGCCAGGCGGAGTTGCCGCGGGTGAGCCGCCGCAGGGCATCGACCAGGTAGCGTTCGAGGTGGGAGCCATATTGCGGCGAACCGTAGCGGTCGGCGCTGGCGATCAGATTGCGGTCGATGACGAGCGCCAGCGAGCGGCGCACGAGCTCGTCGAGGATGTTGTGGTCGCGATAGACCGGGATGCCGCCGATGCTGGCCAGCAGGTGGGGCACGATGACCGCATTGCCCTCGGCGAGGTCGGCCATCACCGCGGGCGGCACCACGTGGGGCAGGGCGAACAATCCCAGACCGCGCGCTTCGACGGCCTGGGGCCGCCAGCGCAGGAAATAGCGTTCGTTGCCGCGCGAGGCCAACCAGTCCGTCAGCGGATGCAGGAAGGCCGGCCAGGTCTCGCCGGCGGCATCGGTGACGATGACATGGCTCATCAGGCGGTGCAATTCGCTGCACAGGCCGGCGATGAAGGTTGCGTGGCGCCAGCGCGGCTCGAGTTGCCGGCGTGCCGAGATGCTCATTCGTCCCGAGAAGATGTGCGCGTCGGTGCCTTGCAGGCTGAAGAAGGCCGTCTCCAGGCCGAGCCGCAACAGGCCGCCGGGGGTGCTGAAGTAGTTGTCGGCGGTCGCTGGCAGGAGGTGCACGCAGGCGGCGTAGCGGCGCACCACCGCCAGGATGTCGCGCTCGAAACCGTCCCGGTCGGCGCCGTAGCAGAGCTTGATGCGCGCGATCAGGTCTGCGTCGCCGGCCAGCAACTCATCGACGGGCAGCGCGGCGAAACCGGGGTCGGAGGCGGGGTAAGCAGTGACGGGCGGTGGTGTGGCAGGCATGGGAGCGCCGCGATGCTGGAAGGAATGGGATGTGACCATTCTCGTGGCGTCGGCGCGGGCCTGTCGCGTCGAAACGGGGCCTATTCGGCGGGGGTATCGCTCCCGGGGCTCAGCAGGTGGAAGAGCGCCAGCATGCCCAGTTGGCGCTCCGTCATGTCGCGGGTGGCGCGGGCCGGGTAGGAGGCCTGGATGCGATGGTCCAGGTGAGAGCGTTCCAGGAGCTTGCAGAACGGGCAAGCGTCGCCGTGTGCCACGGTGCCGACCGCGGCAATGAACTCGCAGCCGCAGGTCGGGCAGGGGAGCACGGACAACGTGGGTGCGGTGGCCAGCCAGAGCCCGTCGATATAGGAGACGAGGTTGAAGGCGCGATCCAGGCTGATGCGGTGAGGCGGCTGCGTGGCGGCTTGGTAGGCGCGGTAGGCGAGAACCAGGGCGTCGCCGGCGGTGAGCCCCTGGACGCGCAACTGGCGATACTTGGCGCCGATGAGGCAGGCGTCGGTACGCACAATGAGGTTGGCGCCGTGGTACCACTCGGCCGAATCGGGGGCGCGTCCACGTGGGATGCTTCGGGGATCGGGGAAGAAGAGAGCCTGTACCTGACGCGGCGGGATGCCGGTGATGAGGTGGATGGTCTTCAGCCGTGCGCCGAGCGCCGCCAATTGCTTCGCCAGCTGGATGGCGCGCAGGTGCCGGTCGCCGCGCGTCGGCATGGGTCTCGGTTCCTACCGCCGGCCTTCGATGGGCTTGGGTGGATGGACGAGTGCCATGGGGCCTGCCAGCGGCCGCGGAGCGCTCAAGAGCGTTACGAGGTCGGCGCGCGGCGGGAACAGGGTCGTGTCGCCGACGTGGATCACCAGAGACCACAGATCATCAAGGCTCAAGCTCCGAAGGTAGTTGGCCTGTTCGGTGTCGAGCCCGTACCGGCAGCAGGTTGAAGCCATGTCATGCTGGAGACCGGCGCGTATGACGACGAGCACGTTCAGGTTGATCCATTCAGCGTCGGTAAGGGTCACGTGACTCATGGGCCTGGTCTCCGGTTCGCCCTGGTGCGATAGACGCCCACGATGTCGACGTTGGAAACCTTCGTGGGCGATCGGGCGCGATGGGGTGTAGTGAGGGTAGATCTGGATCAGAATAGATACCGCGAACGCTGTATGGCAATAGCATTTTCCGGATAGCGAGGGGCGCCGCTATCCTTGCCACACGCAAGGTCCGATCGATGCCGTCGCTTGGGGAAGCGTGCCGTCGCCTACCGGCTGCGACGACCACGCCGAACGGAATGCCATGTCTGTTGCATGGACATGACGGGGAAGGGCAGAAGGCCAGGCCGGGGCGTATACCCCGGCCGGCTTTCAGCGATCTTCAGGATCAGGCAGCTTCCGCCAGCCCTTTCCATTCATTTGCCGGCAGGTCCATCAGCCGGCCGCCCAGCGCTTCGAACTCCGTCGCGCGGTCGTAGTCCTCGACCTCCTGGCTGTAATGCGTGACCGCATTGACCAACCCATAGCCCGAGAGCTGGCCTTCGGCGATCAGGTGCCGCAGCACGCCGGCGCGCTCGCTTTCGTTCAGAGTGTAGCGTTGGGCCAGCACCTCGACGGTCTTCACTGGATCGCCCACCAGCGGGATGGCAAGCGTCTTCTGCAGCTTCTGCGCCGTCTGGCGGAAGGTCGCTTCCGACACTGCCGCCTGCACCACGTCGCGCACCTTCAGAAAGAAGGCCTTGTCGTCGGCGCGCAGGGTGTCGTCCTGATACACCGTGATCCCTTCATCCTCGCTGCCGAGTGCGCGGCCGACGTGGGTCTTCTTGAGCGAGCGGTCGGCCGCGATGAGGCCGTTGCTGCACACCAGCCGGAACAGCAGGGGCTGCACCGAAAGCGTCCCATGGCCGACCTCCGAGTTCGAGATCACCACACCGGCCTGCACCACGTCGCCGGGTGCCATCTCGTACTTCAGGCGCGGCGTGATGCACTTCAGGTACATGCGCGTTTCGGTCAACTCGACCGACTCGAAGCGTACCTCCGGCAACTGCTGCAGGATGGGCAGCACGCTCTCGGCCAGGTCGAAGTTGTCCAGGCGCCGGTAGCGATCCGACAGCACGGCACGCACCTGACCGTCCAGGGTGCGCAGCATGCGCCGCTCTTCCTCGCTTTGCAGCCAGGTGTTCACGTTGCGGTCCAGTAGAGCCGGCTGATCTTCGCGCATGCGCTCGAAGTAGGCATACGGAATCTTCAGCTTGTCCGCCAGCTGCCGGCGTGCCAGTGGGGTAACAGCGTAACGCACCGGGCCGCCGCTCTCCTCGATGACGAGACGGGTCTCGCCCCGGTCATCGGTGGCATGGCGCACCAGCGTCGAGGGCACGATCAGATCCTTCTTCGAGTGCAACTGGCGCTCGAGTTCCTGGGCCAGGCTCACGAGAGAACGTCCGCTTTTCATGGCAATCTCCTTGTCGGAAAAGAAAAGCGGGGACGGCACATCCTTGCGGGGATGCGCATCCCCGCAAGGGTCGATGGCGGAGCGGCGATTGGCCGATCCGAAAAAGGCGCGACGTGAATCGCGCGAGAACTCCAGGGCTGTCTTCGCGACGCCGTGGGGCGTCACCTGGTGTGACAACTACCAGTGGGGCAAACCGCCTTTTCACCGGAACCGCCAGATGCGGTCCCGCTGAAAAGGCGGGTGCGGCGGCATCACCAAGATGGACCGCACCCGCATCAACACTTACGCCGCGCGAGGCTCCTGGGCGGCCAGACGCTGGCGCCAGACGTCGGCCCAGTCGGTGCCGGCCTGCCTGGGCAGGAACACCCGCACTTCCCGCCGACCCGTCGCCTTCTCATCCCGCTTCAACCGACGCGCCAGCGCGAAGGCGAAGGCCTGGCCAGCGAAGTCGCCCTCGGCGTCGTTGTCCGCGTAGATGCAAACCTTGCGCACCGTGTCGGGCAGCCACAGCTTCTCCAGGTTGCCGGCGTTGAGCCCGGCCCACACCGGCTTGCCGGTCGCCAGATGCAGGGCGAGACCGGTCTCGATGCCTTCGCTGATCGCCAGTTCCTCGGTCGGCTCGAAGAGACGCACCGCGGCGCCGTTGATCCCGGCCGAGAGCACCTTCTTCGCGTCCAGGGCCGCGAGCTTGCCGCCGTTCTGCAGATAGGTCCGGTGCAGGGTCACGGCATGGCCATCGGCCCCCTGGATGCAGGCCAGCATCGCCGGGTACTCGGCGATCTTGCGCGACTTGCCGGCGGCATCCTTCTGGTAGTAGCCGAGCGCCGGATGAAAGCGCAGCACCTTCGGGTACACCGGTAGCGCCAGGCCTCGGCCGCTCAGGTAGCGGTCGACCTCGTCGCGGTATGAGCGTGACGACTGCTTGAACATAGCCGCTGCTGGGTTTGAGCGCGGGGTATTGCAGCAACAAGTTGTCGTTGTCTTCGTGCTTGAATTTTCTTGGCTGCGTTATTCGTGTCTGGCCGGGGCAGGAACTCAGTCAAGCGGCTGCTTCCGGTAATCGACAGACAACTTCCCCTTGCGGCCACTTTCCTGACTCGTGAGCCCGCGACTTTCGAGTAGCATATCGAGTGTCATAAAAATGTTCCGCCAGGAATATTTCCAACTCGAGAACGGGGCAATCACGTGAAGTTCGATATCGAATCGATTCGCTTTCGTGGCGAATCCGACTACGCTGACACTCTGCGTCAACTGCCGGGAGTCGACGCGCTGGCTGCGAAAATTTCTCACGATCCAGCACGTGTGCGTCGGACTCTCATGGCGCGCAGCCTGTTGCTTTCCGAAGGCATGGCGCCGAACCTGTACCGGGTGGCGCGGGAACTCGCAACGCGGTTCGGTATCGATGCCCCTGTCGAGATTTACCAGGCGGCCGGTGCCGAAAACGCGGCCATGCATTCGGTGCGTTCTCCGGTACTGATGGAAGTGCAGGGGCGCATGCTCTCCCTGCTTGACGACGACACCCTGGCTGCGCTTCTCGGCCACGAGCTCGGCCACTATCTCGCCCATGGCGAGGACAATCCGCACCGTGGCCCGACCTTGGCGGCGATGGCCATCCTGCACGGCAGCAGTGCGCCGGAAGCATTGATGGCTGCCGCTCAGCGCCTCTCCATGGCCCAGGAACTGACCGCCGACCGTATCGGATTGCTCGCCTGTTCGGGCCTCGATGCCGCATTGCGCCTGGAGATGGTCGTCGTCACGGGGCTTGCCGCCGAAACGCTGACCTGGGACACCGACGCCTACCTTGCCCAAAGCCGCGATCTGATGGAGACGACGCTGGCCGAGGGCGAAACTGCCGAGGGCAGCACCCATCCGGAACACAGCCTGCGGACCTGGGCATTGTGGCTATTCTCCGAAACCGATATCTACCGGCAACTCACCGGGCACGGTTCCGGCACGCGCACCCTGGCTGAAGTTGACGCCTTGCTGCTGCGGGTGCTTGGGCATCCGCAGCTTGAGATCGGCATCCCCACCATGCTGGAAGACCCTCCCATCGAAGTGCACGAATGCGCGTTGGCGGCGTGCGTGCTGGTGGCGGCCGCCGATGGCGAATTCCATGATCTGGAAACGCAGGCCATCGAACGGGTATTCGCACCGCTGGTTCCCCACTGGCGCGACAGCCTCGATCCGGAACGGGCCTTGACGGAATTCCAGCGCCTCGCGCCCCTGATCGCCGCCAGTGGCCCGCGCTTGCAACGCTCGCTTTTTTCCGTCCTGGCGCATGTGCTGGCGGTGGATGGCGAGTGCAGTCCCGGTGAAGTCGAAGTCATCGTCGCGATTGGCGGGGCGCTCGGGTGCCGCAAGCTTTTTGTCGAGCTCTTGCCGGCGGTGCTGTCCCATTTCGGGCTGGATGTCCACGAGGCCTTGGCACGGCCCGAGCGCAGCATCCCGATGCCGCCGCGCGGGGCGGATGTGGATGAGGCCTTGACGGTATATTTCCAGGGTGTCGCCCGTCGGGGCGGCGGGCAGGTCAGTTTGCGGCGCTTGCTGCGCATGATCGGCGCCTACCGATCCTCGCCGGAGATGAACGAGCGCCTGGCAAAGATGGCCCAGGGCAACGGGCTCGATTTCGATCCCGCATTGAGCGACGATCTCGATGCCATCCATCGACTGGAACTCCTGCCAGGCGTTGCCGCGCCATCCATCGAACTTCCCGAGGCGCCGACCCAGGGCTGCGGCCCGGACGGCGAGCGCCTGCGTCGCGGCCTGGCTCGCCTGCGCGACAAGCTGATTTCCGGCGATGGCCGCAGTCCTTCGATTCGCATGCAGATCTGCCGCCCCGGCCGCTCGGTCGACCTGTACGAGCTTGAGGCCGTCTCGACCGGCCTGGCTGAACGGACCCTGGCGCTGCTGCGCGGCTGCAAACGGGCTCGCCTGTTCGATGCGGCTGAAATCGGTGCCCATGACACGGCGCGCCGGCTGGCCCAGGCACTGGTGCAACTCGAGCGCGAGCGGTCGACCCGCCACGAGGAAACGGGCGCGGACGACCTCTACCTCGGTTACCCCTTTGTCGCCGGCCTGGCGGGCGGCTATCTGTTCCGTGCCCCGCTGATCCTCCAGCCGGTGCGTATCGAGCGGGGTGCCCACGGTGCCGGGGCCATCAGCCTGGTGGTGCCGCCCGATACAGCGCCCATCGCCAATCAGTCCGCATTGCGTCTGATCTTTCACCGCAAGGGATACAGCTATCCGGACGAACTCGCCGAAAAGGCCGATGAACTTGCCGCCGTCGGCCCCGAGGCCTTGCTCGGGGAGCTGGCGCTGATCGGTCTCGGGACGGTCGGCTCGCTCGACCGGTTGCTGCCTTTCGCCGACCGGCGGGAAGAACTCGCCGAATGGCGCGACGACCGGCTGGAGATCGAGGAATGCGCAGTGCTGGGACTCTTCCCGCAATCGAGTTCCGACCTCTTGCAGGATTACGATGACCTGCTGTCCGCGCTCGATAAAGGCGCGCCGCCGATAGCGCTTTTCGCCAGTGCACGCGAGGTGTTGCCGGCCGATTTGCGCCAGGCCTTGGTGCCGGACACGGCAGCCCCCACCGAGGCCGAAGCATCGCCACCGGTCCCGGTGCTCTATGCCGACCCGGTGCAGCGCGGCGTCCTGGCCGCCGCACGTACGGCGCCGGCGTTGGTGGTGGATGGCCCTCCGGGTACCGGCAAGAGCCAGGTTATCGTCAATCTGGTTGCCGATGCGCTGGCGCGGGGCGAAAAAGTCGCCGTGGTCTGCGAAAAGCGCGCGGCCCTCGATGTGGTTGCGCATCGGCTCGATGGTGTGGGCCTGCGTCATTTGCTGGCCGTCGTGCATGACGTGCAGGAGGATCGCCGCGCCCTGTATGGGCAGGTGGCGGCGCGACTCGAAAATCCCGAGCCACGCAACGATGACGGTTTCCGCCGTGGCGTGGTCGCCGGCGAAGTCGATGCCTTGATGGCGAGCCTGCGACAACGGGCGGCTCTGACCATGGTGACGCCGCCGGGGCATCAGGGCGATGCCATCGCTCCGCTGCCCCTGGGGCAGTTGCATACTTACGCTTCCGGATTGGAGGTGACCGAACCTTGCCGGGTGGACGCCCTGGCAGAACTGCCGCCGAGTCGCCTCGATCCCTTGGCCGTCCAGATCTCCGCGCTGTTCCCCCTGGCCGACCTCTGGCGCCAGGGGTCGCCATGGCGGGACCCCGCAGGGGCATCGGTACGCAGCAGTCTCGCCGATTACGACAACGACAAGGCGCGCGCCTTGATGGCCGACCTCGTCTCCGCCCGCGATGCGGCGGCCGCGCTGGAAGGGGCGTTGGCAGCAGCCGCGCTGCCGCCGGGCGAGATGGGGCACAAGTTGCTGGAAGGTGCGGCAAAGGGCCTGTCGGCCGCCCTCGATTCGCGGCAGTGGCGAGATGCCGCGGCGGGCCAGGATGCATTCGTTGCTCTGCTGGTCAAGGATACGAAACCGGAGGCCGTCGAACGTACCCAGCTTGCCTGGCATGCGCTCATCGATTCCCAGGCGCAGCGCCAGGGGACCGACCGTGTGCGCTGGTTCGGGGAACTGATTGCTGCCTTGGCCGCGCAACCGGAAGGGGCAGACAAGCTGATGGAACTCGGCCGGCTCTGGCGCGAGCACGAAGCCGCCCTGGAGCCCTTTGCCAGGCCAGTCGCATTTTCCATCGATCCTGTCTTTGCGCAGGCCCTGGCCGAAGTCCGCACCCGTGTCGACAGCCTGGCGCGTTTTCTGAGTCCGGCCTGGTGGCGCGCCCGGAAAACCGTGCGTGCCAGCCTCGCAGCGCAATGGCCGGAGATGGCTGCTGCGCCGATGGACCATGCCTTGCTGGCCCGCATCGACGGCAGAGCGGCAGCCGCGCAATGCTGGCGGGGGTTGGCCGATACCATGGACTGGCTGGCTGCCACCCAGCGGCCTGCATCGTTGGTAGAAGCGCGCGCCTGGCTTGCGGCGGCCATGGCGCTCATCGGTCCCGCCCGTGCCATCGCCGGTTGCCGCGCCGATATGCAGGCGCTCGGTGTCTGGCGTGCGGCGCCGGGGCCTGGGGTCATCGCAGCGTGGGACAAGGCGGCGGAAAACTGGATCGACTGGCATCACCGCGCCCAGTCACTGCGGGCACCGGTTGTTGCCCTGGAGGCAGAACAAGCGGCATTGCGTGCGCTCCATGCCTGGCCGGAACGATGGAATGCCGACACCGTGATGGCATGGGACCAGCGGATCGACTGCCTGCATGCCGCGGCCACGGCGATGGCCGCACTGGCCTCCGCGGTTGCGCCGATCCGTACCGTTTTGCCCTGGCTTCCCCTGTCGCCGACGGCGCAGAGCCTCGGACAGCTTGCCGAAGCCTGGCGTCGCGACGCCAGCCGCCTGGTCGGCGCCGACCGGCAACTGGCGGCGGCGCAGGCGATGGTCCGTGAAGCCGCGATCCTGCCAGCCCATCTTGCCGATGGCAAGGAATTCGACAGCGCGGACGCATGGGCCGACGGGGTCCGCAAGACGTGGACCCGAGCCTCGATCGCCTCGGTTCAAAACCATCGTTCCGATCTGTCCATCCTCGATCAGGCAACCGCTACAACGCTGTATGCCGATGAAGCCAAGCTCGCGGCATTGCACGATGAAGAACGCCGCCTCGCCGTGCAGCACATCCTCGCCATGCAAGACGATTCACCGCTGCTCCGGGTCGCCCCGGCAGAAAAAGGTGCGCGGCGGACGCCGGAACAGGCGACACGCGAAGCCATCCTGCGAGAGGCCAGGAAACAGCGCAACATCCTGCCTTTGCGGGGATTCGTGCGGCGTTTCTGGGACAAGGGCCTGCTCGACGTACTCCCGGTCTGGCTACTTTCGCCCGAAACCGCAACCTTGCTGTTTCCCCGTGCCCCGGTGTTCGACCTGGTGATTTTCGACGAAGCGTCGCAATGCACCGTCGAGAACGGCCTCCCGGTGCTGATGCGGGCCCGCCGCGCCGTGATCGCCGGCGACGAGCGGCAGATGCCGCCCAGCAACTTCTTCAAGGCGGGCGACGACGCCGATGAGGAAGTCAGCGAAGCCGGCATCGAAGCGCGCGAAATGTTCGATGCCGAATCCTTGCTGGTGCTGGCCCGCCATCGCGCCCAGCGCATGGGCCTGGCCTGGCACTACCGTTGCCGGCACGAGGAATTGATCGCCTTCTCCAACCACGCCATCTATGGCGGCGACCTGAACACCATTCCGTCCACCGTCAGCCGGCTGGCACCAGCGGCGGTTCATTGGCTCGATGTTCCGGACGGAAGCTACGAGAACGGCGCCAACCCACCCGAAGCGCGGGCGGTGATCGGCCTGGTCGAACGCCTGCTTCAGCGCCCCGACAAGCCCTCGCTGGGGATCGTCACCTTCAACCTGACCCAACGGCGTGCCATCCTCGACGAGATCGATCGCCGCGTCGGCGCCGACGCCGGCTTTGCCGAACTCTGGTTGCGCGCCAACGCCGCACCCCGCATCGATGACCGGCCGTTCGTGAAGAATCTGGAGAGCGTGCAGGGCGACGAGCGCGACATCATCATTTTTTCGCTCGGGCATGCGCCCGTCGAACGGACCGGCCGCAACGGCCAGACGGAACGCTACGTTCCGGCCCGCTTCGGCCCTCTGGGCCAGCGCGGCGGCGAGCGGCGACTCAACGTCGCGGTGTCGCGCGCCAAGCAGGAAATTTTTGTCGTCGCCTCGTTCGAACCGCACATGCTCTCGGTGGCGCGCAGCAAACACGATGGCCCAAGGCTCTTCAAGGGATTTCTCCAGTTCGCCCACCAGCTGGCCGCCGGCCAGCGCAACCAGGCGGAGCAGACCTTGAAGGCGATCGGGGGTGCGAGTCGGTCGCGCCATGCCGACGCCGGCAGGCTGCCCGCATCCTGGGTACCGCTCAACGCGCAGGTCGCCTTGGCCCTGGAGACACTCGGCATCAAATGCGAACTGGATGTCGGCACTTCCGACTTCCGGGTTCCGCTTGCGGTCGTCGATCCGGCCGCGCCGCAGCGCTACCGGCTCGGCATCCTGTTCGATGAAGCCGTCCCCGCCGAGTCCGTATTCGAGAGCCACGTCCACATCCCGAATGTCCTCGCCAGCCGGGGCTGGAAGCTCCTGCGTATTTCCAGCCGCGAGTGGGATGGCAATCGCGCCCAGGTCCTGGCCGAGATCCGTGCGGCGCTTGGCGATGGAAGTGGCCCGAAGACGCTTGACGTTCCCGAGCCAGGCGCAATGCCTGCCGTGGCGGCGACCGATCCGGTTTGACGACACATGCACGACTTGCCAGCGTGTCGGAAGCAGGGACGGAAGCCAGGATCATCGATCGCCGATCGCCATGCAGTTCAACCTTTTCGAACATAGCCAGCCGGTGACGTTGCGCAACGCGGTCGTCGACGCCGCGAAGCTGATGCGCGCCGAGCAAGGCAGCGCCACACCGCCGGAGCGCTGCCTGCGCCTGATCATGACCCTGCTCGCCCTCGAACGCCAGGGGCGCCATGCCGAAGTCGTCGACAACAGGCGCCAACTGCGCCACACCAACGCGACGCTCTTCGCCATGTACATGCAGAACCGATAGAATCGCCGCTTTCCCGAAGCGCTGCATGAACGTTTCTCCCGACCACCGCGAACTCTTCCGCCACGTCAGCGCCGACAAAGCGGCGTTCTACCGCGCCATCATGGAGGCCTTCGCCGCCGCCAAACGCCAGTTCCGCCCCTACCTGCGGCCCGACGAGGTGTGGCGCGAAGCGGCTTGGCCGGACGAGCCGCCCCGGTTGGAGGAGGTCCGGGCCGGGCTCGCCCAGCTGGTGGAATGGGGCAACCTCGAATCCCAGCCCGATACGGCGCGGGTCGCAAGCATCGACGACTTTTACCTGGCCCGTTTCATCTACCGGCTCTCCCACGGCGGCGAGGCGGTGGAGTCGGCGCTGGCGACCTTCGCGCAGGCATTGAGGCGCCGCGGCGAACTGCAGAGCGTCGCCCTGGAGGACATCCACGCCCGTCTCGAAACCTTGATCGCGCTGGCTGCCGAGAGCGCGCCGGACGATGCCAAGGTCCACGAAGTGCTGCGCGATCTGGTGCGCGTGTTCGAGGATCTGGCCGAGAATGCCCAGGCCTTCATGGCCGGCATCGTCCGCAGCCTGGAAATCCAGCAGGCCGAGGTGCAGGCCGTGGTCGGCTTCAAGAAGCGGTTGATCGACTATCTGGAGCGCTTCATCGGCGACCTGGTGAGCCGTTCCGGCGCCATTGCGCAGCGCCTCAAGGCCCTCGACACCCGTGTCGATGCCTTGCTGTGGCAGGCGGCGAATCGCGAGGCGCGCGACATCGCTCCGGGCGACACCCACCAGCAGGCCGACGTGCTGCAGGCCCGCGTCAATGCCTGGCGCGAACGCTGGCGCGGCTTGCGCCTGTGGTTCGTCGCGGACGGCCATGGCCCGGCCCAGGCCGAGGCCTTGCGAGCCAAGGCGCGGGCGGCGATTCCGCAGCTGCTCGCCGCCATCGCCGCCGTCAATGAGCGGCGCAGCGGACGCAGCGACCGGTCGGCGGACTTCCGGATCCTCGCCCGGTGGTTCGCGGACTGCGCGGACGACGATCAGGCCCATCGCCTGGCGCGCGCCGCTTTCGCCCTCAACCCGGCGCGCCACCTGTCGCTGCCGGCCGCCGAGGAGGTGCCGGCCACGACCGCGTGGGCCGATGCGCCAGCGATCGCCATCCATCCGCGCCTGCGCGAGTACGGCACGGCGACGGTGCGCGGCGCCGCGCCCCGGGTCAGGAACCGCGATGCGGAGCGGGCGCTACTGGCACAACAGGCGGCGGCCGAACACCGCCAGGTGGAAGCGGCCCGGGCCCGGCTGGCGACGGGCGAGAGCTGCCGCCTGTCGGAGCTCGGCCGGCTCGACCCGCACGAATTCGATCTCTTTCTTTCCGTGCTCGGCGAGGCGCTGGCGAGCCAGCCGTCTCCGGGCGCGACGGTGGCGCGCACCACCTCCGACGGCCTCCTGCACATCCGCCTCGAGCCGTTGGGCGAGGATTCCCATGCCGTCATCGAGACAGCGCTGGGCACCTTTTCCGGGCGCGACCACCGCCTCACCATCACCCCCGTGCCGAACTCAGGATGAAGAAGCCGCGCTTCGAAAGCCGCGCCATCGGCGACCGCCAGGCGCAACACCGCGAGGAGGAATACCGCGACGCCGTGCGGGTCCTGCTCATGCGCCCGCTCTTGACCAGCGACCATCCCGCCTTCGCCGCCGTGCGCCGCCATGCCGATCGGCTGCGTACCTGGTTTGCCCGCGAAACCGGCTGGCCGCTCGCCATCGAGCGCGACTGCGCCCGCCTCTACAAGCGGCCGGCCGATCTGTCCGATGCCTCGCGGGGCCTGCCCGGCTTCGACCGCCGCCGCTACGTGCTGCTCTGCCTGGCCGCCGCCGTGCTGGAGCGCGCCGAGCCCCAGATTACCCTGCGCGTCCTCGGCGACCGTCTGCTCCTCCTGGCCGCAGAGCCGGCGCTGGCCGAACGGGGATTCGCTTTCGGGCTGGAGAATGTCCATGAACGACGCGAACTCGTGGCCGTCTGCCGCGCCCTGCTCGATTGGGGCGTGATGGCCCGGGTCGCGGGCGACGAGGAAGCTTATGTCCTGGGCCACGAAGGGGGCGGCGGTGACGCCCTCTACGATATCCACCGGCGCGTCCTGGCCGGCCTGCTGGCCGCCGTGCGCGGGCCATCCACCTGGACGCCGGAAGCCGCGCCGCAGGATCTCGAACAACGCATCGCCGCCCTGGTCGCCGAGCATCAGCCGGAAAGCGAGGAGGGCCGGCGCACCGCGCTGCGCCACCATTTGTCGCGCCGCCTGCTCGACGATCCGGTGATCTATTTCGACGACCTCGACGCCGACAGCCGCGCCTACCTTCTGAACCAGCGCGGCCCCATGGCGGCACGCCTCGCCGAGGACAGCGGCCTCATCGCCGAGCAGCGCGCCGAGGGGGTCGCGCTGGTGGACGAAACCGGCTTCCTGACGGATGTCGCGCTGCCGGCCGAGGGCACCGAGTCCCACGTCACCCTGCTGGTCGCCGAGTTCCTCGCCGAGCGCCGGCGCGAGGATGCCGATGCCGTGGTCACGGAAGCCGAAATCGCCGATTTCATCCGGGCGGCGGCAGCAAGCTATGGGCGTTACTGGCGCAAGTCGGCACGCGAGCCCGGCGGAGAACGGGAACTCGCCGAAGCCGCCTTGAGCCGGCTCGCCATGTTGCGGCTGATCCGCCGCCTGGAGGGGGCGGTGCGTCCCTCGCCCGCGTTGGCCCGCGTCGCACTGGGCGAGGCGACGGTCAAGACCCGGCGTAGCGACGAACCGATGCAACTGGACATATTTTCATGAACGTCACCGAACTTCCGCTGCCGACCGTTGCCCGCTGGCAGCCCCTGCGTCTGGGGCTCGTCGACCTCTATCATTACGACAGCGAGGAATTCCGGTTCCGGGACGGCCATTTGCTGCTGCGCGGCAACAATGGCACCGGCAAGTCGAAGGTCCTGTCGCTGACGCTGCCCTTCCTGTTCGACGCCCAGATCAAGCCTTCCCGCATCGAGCCCGATGGCGATCCCGGCAAGAAGATGGCCTGGAACCTGCTCATGGGCAAGCACGAGCGGCGCGTCGGTTACGTCTGGGCGGAATTCGGCCGCCGCGGCGAAGATGGCCGCGTCCATTTCGTTACCCTCGGTTGCGGGCTGTCGGCGGTGGCGGCCCGGCCACAGGTCGATCCCTGGTTCTTCGTCGCCGACGAGGTACGCATGGGCGAGAGCCTGTGGCTCACCAGCCCGCAAGGCGTCGTGCTGAGCCGGGAACGCCTGCAGGAAGCCCTCGGCGGCCACGGCCAGGTCTTCCCGAGCGCGGAATCCTATCGGCGGGCGGTGGATGAGCGGCTGTTCAGGCTGGGCACCGCCCGCTACTCCGCCCTCATGGACACCCTGATCCAGTTGCGGCAACCCCAGCTTTCCAAGCGCCCCGACGAGGCGAACCTTTCGGAAGCACTCACCGAAGCACTGCCGCCGCTGCCCGCCGAACTGCTCGGCGATGTTGCCGACGCCTTGAATCAGCTGGAGGAGTACCGCCAGGAACTCGACAGCTTCGATGCCCTCGCCAGGGCCGTCGGGCAGTTCAACCAGCGCTATCGCGTCTACGCCGGCATCAACGCCCGGCGCGAGGCGCGCCGGCTGCGCGCCGCCCAGACCGAATTCGACAAGGCCAGCCAGGCGCTGAATGATGCCCGGGCAAACCTGGAGACCGCGCGGATGGAGGAGGGGAGGCAGCAACAGCGCCGGGACGAAGTGGCGGGCGGACTGCTGCGGGCCCGCGCCGCCCATGACGCTTTGCGCGACGATCCGGCGCTGCGCGACGCCCGGCGCCTGGATGATGCGAAGCGCCAGGCAGACGAGGCTTACAAGGATGCAGGGGAGGCGGTGCAGGCGGTGGCGGAAGCTGCCGCACGGCTGCGACGGGAAACGGCTGTGCTGCAAGAGTGCCAGCTGCGGGCTGCCGACACCCGGCAGGCATTGGCCGACGGCCGCGCCGCGGCCGCCGCCGCTGCCGACATTTGCGGCCTTGGCGGCGACTTCGCGCAGGAGGAGGCCATCGGCGATCCGGAGGCGCTGGCCGCCCTCGACCCTTCCGCCTGGCGGGCCGCGCAGCAGCGCCTGCGCGGCCTGCTGGCGCGCCGGCGCGAACATCTCGGCCTGATCAGGCGGCGGCTGAACGAGGTGGCGGAAGCCCACGGCCGGCATGGTCAGGCGGCGGAGCAGCGCGATGTACGGGCGGACGAGTTCGAGGACGCCGCCGCCCGCCGCCTGCAGGCGGATGCCGCCGTCGAGCGCCAGGGGGCGCTGCTCGTCGACGCCTGGGAAGGTCATTTCGAGCGCATCGTACAGCTGCGGCCGCAGGCGCCCGAGGCGGCGCTGGACGCGCTGGCCGAATGGGTCGCGGGCATGGCCGGCGACAACCCGGCGCGCGCCGCCCTGCATGCCGCCCAGCATGTCGCCAGCGAACGCTTCGCCCGGCAGGCCGCCACGCTCGACCGGCGCGAAAAAGATCTCGCCGACGAGGGCGAGGCGCTCGCCCTCGAACGGCGGCGTCTCGAGCGAGGCGAAGATGCCGCACCGCCGGCGCCGTACTTCCGCGATGCCACTGCGCGGCTTGGCCGGCCGGGCGCGCCCCTCTGGCAGTTGCTGGAGTTCCGCGAAGCGGTGACCGAACCGCAACGCGCCGGCCTGGAAGCCGCGCTGGAAGCGAGCGGCCTGCTCGATGCCTGGGTCGCGCCGGATGGACGGCTGCTGGCCGCGGACGGCGCCTCGTCCTGGCACGATACCGTGCTCGTCGCCCGTGGGCGCCAGGCCGCTTCGGCCGCGGACTGGCTGCTGCCGGCTGAAAACGCCGCCGTCGCCGTACCGGTGGTGCAAGACTTGCTGGAGAGCATCGCCTGTGGCGAGACGGAAGCCGTCGCTGCGGAAGCCTGGGTCGCCCCGGACGGGCGCTTTCGCGTCGGGCCTCTGGCGGGTGCCTGGGCGAAGCCTGCCGCCACCTATATCGGCTACGCGGCACGCGCGGCGGCGCGGGCACGCCGGCTGGCGGAAGTCGCCCTGCGCCTGAGCGAAATCGAGGTGTCCCTGGGCAAGGTCCGCGAAGACAAGGAGAAGCTCGAAACGCAGCGGCGCCAGGCGGCACTCGAATGGAGCGCGGCGCCGAGCGATGATGACTTGCGCGCCGCCCATGGGGAGGCGGCCGCTGGCGCCCGCGCCTACGCGGCGGCCGACGCAGCGCTGCGGCAGGCGAATGTCCGGCTGGCGGAAGCGGAACGGCGCTGGGTCGAGGCTCGCGAGCAGCTCGCTGCGGACGCGCAAGACCTGCATCTGCCCTGTGAGCGCGCCGCCCTCGACGGGGTGGAAAGCGCACTGCACGGATTCAACGACGACTTGCAGCAGCTGTTCCTGGCAGCGCAGGCGGTGCGCCACGCCCTTCCTGAACTGCGGGCGCAACAGGTACGCGAAGCCGATGCCGGGGCCGAGGAACGGCGTTGGCAGGAACAGGCCGCCGACAGGCAGCGCCGGGCCGAAGAAGCCCAGGCGCGCTGGCAGGCGCTTTACGAGAGCGTCGGCCTCAAGGTGGAGGAGATCCTGCAGCGGCTCGGCGCGGCGCGCGCGGCGGTCGAACAAGGCGAGAAGGACCTGAAAGAGGTCGAGGGCAAAATGCGGGACGCCACCGAGGCGCGGGCTCGCGCCGAGCAGAAGGCGGAGGACTGTGCCGCCACCCTGGAGGACCGCCGCGCCGGCCGCCAGGCGGCGGTCGCGAGCCTGCAGGGTTTCAGCGCCAGCGGCCTGATGGCCGTCGCCGTGCCGGACATCGAATGCCCCGATCCCGCTGCGCCCTGGACCATCGAGCCGGCCCTCACCCTGGCGCGCCGCGCCGAACAGGCGCTGGCCGGCGTCAAGGCCGACGACGAGGACTGGAACCGCATCCAGAACCTGGTTTCCGAGGATTTCGGCGAACTGCTGCGGAGCCTGGGAGCGCTCGGCCACCAGGCGCACGCGGCGACCAGCGACCATGGCCTCATCGTCAGCGTCGTCTATCGCAACCGCACCGAGCGCCCCGACCGCCTCGCCGCCATCCTGGCCGAGGAAATCGCCCAGCGCCGCGAGCTCCTCACCGCCCGCGAGCGCGAGCTGCTGGAGAACCACCTGCAAGCCGAGGTCGCGAGCGTCATCCAGCGCATGCTGCAGGAGGCCGATCGCCATGTGGGGAACATCAACGCCGAACTGGAGAAGCGTCCGACTTCAACCGGCGTGCGCTTCCGCCTCGTCTGGGAACCGCTGCCCGAAGGCGGCGAGGACGCGCCAGTCGGTCTCGAAGCGGCACGCAGGAAGCTCCTCAACACCAGTGCCGATGCCTGGTCGGCAGAAGACCGCCGCGTCGTCGGCGACATGCTGCAAAGCCGTATCGCCGCCGAGCGGGCGCGCGCCGACGCCGGCGGCGGCAGCCTGCTCGAACAACTGGCCCGCGCCCTCGACTATCGCCGCTGGCACCGATTTCGCGTCGAACGCTGGCAAGGCGGCAAGTGGGGCCGCCTGTCGGGGCCGGCCTCCAGCGGGGAACGCGCCCTCGGGCTGACGGTGCCGCTGTTCGCGGCCGTCTCCAGCCATTACAGTCAGGGCGGCCATGATGGCTATTCCGGGGCGCCGCGCCTGGTGCTGCTCGACGAAGCCTTTGCCGGCATCGACCGCGAGGCGCGCGCCCATTGCATGGCGCTGATCCGCGAATTCGAACTCGACTTCGTCATGACCAGCGAAAGCGAGTGGGGCTGCTATGCCGAACTGCCCGGCGTATCCATCTGCCACCTGCTGCGCCGCGAGGGCATCGACGCCGTGCACGTCTCGCGCTGGGCCTGGGACGGGCGCACGCGCCGGGAAGAACCCGATCCCGGGCGGCGTTTTCAGGTGGCGTCGTGACCACGGCCGATCCGCGGCTCACGCGCCTGCTCGGCGGGGAAGCGCTGGCCGGCCTGCGCCGCCGGCTGCGCCAACGCTACGAACGCGCCCAGCCGGAAACATTCCGCCTCGGCGGCCTCACCGAGACCGAGCGCAATGCCCTGGCCGGCCTGCTCGGGCGCAAGCCGCGGCTCGCCAACTCGATGACCCTGGCGGTCAGCGAACTCGATGCCGCCCTTCGACGCGCCGGGCTTGCGGCATCCTTGCGCGAGGCGCTGGAGCTGCTCGACGGCCCGATTGCCGACCGCGCCACGGAACGGGCGGCGCTGCAGGCGCAATGGGCAGCCTTGCGCGGGCGCTGCCACGATGCCCGCCTTGCCGCCTTGCTCGATCTTCCCAGCGGCATGGCCCTGGTGAAGCGGCTGGCGCGTCAGCCGGCCGCCGCCGGGCAGCTCCTCGATGCCGCGCAGGCGGTGTTGCAGGCGCTTCCCGCTGCCGGCACGCCGCGCTCACGCTTGGCGGCGGAAGTGCTCGGCGATGCGCATGGGCTGGACCCCGGCCGGCCGGTCGCCAGCATCGTCCTGGCGGCACTGCGGCAGACTGCGGATGCGACCGAAAGCGAAGCGGGAACCGAAGACAGCGTACGCGACCGGTGGGCGGAGGTGGGTGTCATGGTCAATGAACTGTCGCGGCCGGCGCTGTTCCTCAACCTGCCGGTGGGTGAGGCGGCGTCGCCGCCGCCGGGCGAGCCGGGTTATGTCTCCCTGCGCACGCTGCTGCGGTCGCCGCCGGCCTGGCAGGTGGCCGGCTGCGACATCCGCGTCTGCGAGAATCCCAACTTTGTCGCCATCGTTGCCGACGCGCTCGGCGCCGATGCCGCGCCCCTCGTCTGTACCGACGGCATGCCGGGGGCCGCCCAGCGCACGCTGCTTCTGCAACTCGCGGCGGCGGGCGCCTGCCTGCATTACCACGGCGATTTCGACTGGCCGGGGATCGCCATCGGCAATTGGGTCATGCGTACCTGCGGCGCACGTCCTTGGCGTTTCAGCGAGCCGGACTACTTGGCGGCGCTCCGGGATATTCCCGTCAATGGACGCGCCTTGGGGCCGGAGGGTGTAAATGCGGATTGGGACGAAGGCCTTGCTCCCGCGATGCGCGCCCATAATCGGGCAATCGACGAGGAGGCCGTTGCGGCGATTCTGCTGCGAGATCTCGATTGCGCCGGCCGGCAAGAACAAGCCCCTGATTATTGATCTTGACTTGCCTATTGCCGAAACCGTTGCGAAAGTATCTCAGCCTGCTCAGCGAATTTCCCCGGACTGTTGCGCTCCAGTTGCGCCAGGTTGTGCAGTTTCCAGCGAATCCCCGGCAGGTGCTCGGCATGTGCGATGCCCAGCAGCGACCACTCCGGACGACCGGCGACGAGTGACAGAAGAAAGCGCCGTTCATCAACATCCAGAGCGCTTTGCAGTTCATGCACCATGCGTTCGCGTGCCGCCAACAACTGCGGTAGTTCCACCGGCTCGGCGGTCATGCCTTTGAAGTTGCGCTCGTATTCCTGCCCGATGTCCCGCAGGGCAGGAAACAGCACTTCATGGAGCGGCCG
Source organism: Azoarcus indigens (assembly GCF_004361735.1). Classification (GTDB taxonomy): domain Bacteria; phylum Pseudomonadota; class Gammaproteobacteria; order Burkholderiales; family Rhodocyclaceae; genus Azoarcus; species Azoarcus indigens. The sequence goes on from NZ_SNVV01000002.1 coordinate 347,031, forward strand.
GTTGTGGCTGGCGAGGTAGATGACAAAGGCGCGCCGGATGCCGGCGGTGATGCCTTCGTGCGCAAACAACTGCATCACGTCGAACAGATCGCGGGGATGCTGCCGGTCCATGGCGGCGACGAGTTTGCCCCCATAGACGTCTTCCAACGACACCACTGGAATTTCCAGGTCCGCCAGCAAGGTGTCGCGCGCCGTCGGTGTCAAGGCCGCGGTGCGCACCGGGTGAACCGTGCCGCGCATCACGAAATTGACTTCAACCTTGACTTCGATGCCGGCACGCCGCACCAGCAGCTTGGTTTCGCCGGCGTCGACCGCTGCCAGCGTGTGGGTCTGAAAGCCTCGTGCCTTCAAGCGTTCAGCGGTCCGCCGGATGGCTTCATTGATATGAGCCAGCGCCTCATCGCGAGGCAAGCTGTGGTCGGGAAATACGAGATCCAGATCGACCGACAGCCGCGGCATGTTGCGGATGAACAGGTTGATCGCGGTACCGCCCTTGAGCGCGAAGGTGCCATCCACAAAAACGAGCGGGGCAACTTGGGTCAGCAGGCGTGCAGTATCGAGGTACGTTTGGTTCATGGCTTGAGTACCAACAACCCATCGGCGGAGCGGGACACCCAGGCTCGGGCGCTCCCGGTGGGCAGTTGCGTTGGGTCCAGCTTCGTGACCCAGGGCAGGGCGAGTTCACGTCCAAGTTGCAGGCATAGACGCACGGTCTTGACGCTGGTGCAACGCTGCAGCAATTCGCGCAACACATCGACGCGTAGGCTATAGGCGCTCTCGGCGAGTTCGCGCGCCTCTTGCAGCGGCTGGCGCACCCCCACCTCGCTGAGCACCTCCAGCAGCGCACGTTCGGGCGTTGAAACCCGGGGGGCACCGCTACGCCTTTCGAACGGGCCAGCATGGAGCGGTTCGGTCGCAGGTTCGGCGAATAGGCGCTTGCGGTGGTACTCCGCCGGGAAGCGCTCGGTGAACCAGTCGGGCAGGCGAGCGGCCGTCCAGCCGTAGAGCTGCAGGATAGGCTGCTGGGACAGGTAGTGCCTTACCCCGTACCAGTCGAGGGCCGACTTGCCTCCGACATGCAGTCCATTGACGGCGCGTTGTAGCAGCAGCAAACAGGCGTGCAACTCCAGGGTATCGTTTGGGCGGGCATACACACCCCGTGCCAGTCGCGTCAGCCAACCGGCGCGCGCGTAGTGAACGGCGAGGTCGGCTGAGATGCCGAGCGTTGCCAAGTCCTCCGACGTCTGGGGGGTACCTGGCGCCCAGTGCCGGTAGAGGGAATTTAACTTGGTTCTTTCAGTCGTAGCCATGCTGCGATATCTATCACCGTTTCAAGGAGGCGGCAAGTTTTATTTGGTGCTGCCAATCGTAACTGAACTACGATTAGACAAATTGTTTCAAACGTTGGCGCGCCCACAGAGGGGCGATGCCTCCCTGAAATCGAGTCGATTCTCCATGCCGGGAAGAGCGCCCGCCATATGACGGTAAAAGTGACGGTAGACGGCAATATGAGTGAACAAATACCTAGTGTTTATGCGGGTTCCCAGCCACCGGAAATGATCGAGTGGGAGTGAAATCGGGCCCTTCGGGGGCTATCGCCAGTTATCGAGAGCTTGTCATAACGTATTGATTAAAAAAGATACGCCACGACGGCTCTAGTGACTATCGCCGGCCAGCAGAACAGGTTGGCGGTAGAACTGACGGTACGAACCGGGGGCCGGATTAAGACCCTCCCGTTTACTATCCAGACTAAACCGGTCTTTGACGGTAAAAGTCTCCTCGGGAAAGTGATCTGCCCTGATTCTTCGGCCGACGAACTACTTGAGAAGCATGGCCTCGCGGTCCTTGCCTGACGGGTTTTAAACGAACTGCGCCGGGGCCAGGTAGCCCAGCGCGGAATGCGGCCGCACCTCGTTGTAATGACGGGACCACTGTTCGATCACGACGCGCGCCTCGGTGCGGTTGCGAAAGTATTCCATCGACAGGCACTCATCACGGAATTTGCCGTTAAAGCTCTCGTCGGTGCCGTTCTGCCACGGCTTACCCGGCTCGGACAACGCCACCTGCAAGCCTTGATCGGTGGCCCACGCAAGCAACCGCGTCGAGACGAATTCCGGGCCGTTATCCAAACGCAATGCCTTGGGCGCACCGCGCTCGCTGATCAAGCGGCTCAAGACCTCGATGACGCGCTCCGAGCGGATGCTGCCCGCCACATCGATGGCGAGCGCCTCGCGCGTGTGCTCGTCGATCACCGTCAGGCATTTGAGCTGCTGGCCGTTGGCGCAGGTATCGAACACGAAGTCGTAAGCCCAGATCCCGTTGGCCTTTGATGCGCGCTGCACCTGATCGCGCTGACTGGCCACCTGACGACGCGGTCGCTTGCGCGGCACCTGCAAGCCCGCTTTGTGCCACAGCCGCCAGGTGCGGCCGAGCTCAGGCGGTGTCCGGCGCGACGCAGAAAGACGCGGATACGCCGGTAGCCGTAGCGCGGGTACTGCGCTGCCAATCAACGCATCTCGCCGATCAGCGGGCGATCTCGCTCATCGAGGCGCGACACATAGCCCAGCGCCGAGCGCGACACGCAAATCAAGGCGCACGCCCGGCGCTGCGAAACGCCTCGGGTCACCGCGTAGAGCACCTGCACTCGGCGCGCGCAGGTGCTCACCATTTTCTTGCCGTGATCTCCTTCATCACGTCGATCTCAGGATCACGCTCGGCCAGCATCTCCTTGAGCCGCGCGTTCTCCGCCTCCGGTTGCCGCAGCCGCTTGACCTCATCCGAGTTCATCGCGCCGAAGCGCTTGCGCCACGTGTAGATCGTCTGCTCGCTCACCCCCGCGCTTCTTCGACACCTCCGCGACCGGCGAGCGGTCCGCCTCCCGCAGGATCTTGACCATCTGTTCTTCTGTGAGACGGCTCTTGCGCATGACTTCCTCTTCTTCCTGGAAGCCATCCTCTCGAGTTTCAGCTGGTCCGAAAAGCCCGGAGCAGATCAGTGGAAGAAGACCAGCGAGGCCGGGCGGGAGTAGCTGTCCGTGAGCATCGACGACCCTTCGTTCCCGGCGACGGTCTATGCCCGCCCGATCGAGAACGAGGAGGGCACGCACGACCTGATCTGGTCGCAGCAAGCCCAAGGCGGCCTGACGGCCGCCTACCACGCCTCGCCCATTGCGGCGCGCAATTTCCTCGCAGCATTGATCATTTAGGACGGCCGTCCTATGATTCTCACTGCGTAGGGCATTTGACCTACTGGGATAGTTGTGAAACCAATGCGCCGGGGCGCCGATTGAAAGCATGCCATGAGCAGTGACACCACCCGCGACCGCATCGTCTCCGAGGCGGACAGGCTGTTCTATGAACACGGCTACGAGCACACGTCGTTCGCCGACATCGCCGAGGCCGTGGGCATCTCGCGCGGCAACTTCTATTACCACTTCAAGAGCAAGGACGAGATCCTGGATGCCGTGGTCGGCGTGCGTCTGGCGAACACCCGGCAGATGCTGGACAGTTGGGAGGCGCAAAGCGATGAACCGGCTGGGCGTATCCGCAGCTTCATCAGCATCGTGGTAAGCAATCAGGCGAAGATCATGCGCCACGGCTGCCCGGTGGGCACACTTTGCACCGAGTTGGCCAAGCTTACGCATCCGGCCCAAGCACAGGCCAACGAGCTTTTCACTTTGTTCCGTGTCTGGCTGCGCCGGCAGTTCGTGTTGCTCGGGCACAAGGCCGATGCGGATGCACTGGCGATGCATGTGCTGGCTTTCAGCCAGGGCGTCGCGGTGCTCGCCCATGCCTTCCAAGACAAGCGCTTCGTCCAGCGGGAAGTCGAGCGCATGTGTGCGTGGCTCGATGGCATTGCCGTGGAGGCGGCACAGGCTGCAAGCGGATGAATGCTTGTCAAGCACCACTTCGCAGGAGAAGGTTTCATGTTCATCGTGTTTCTCCGGTTCTCTGCCGCACGGGATCAGGCCGGACGGCTGATGCAGGGCCATAAGGACTGGCTACAGCAAGGCTTCGACGAAGGCGTGTTCTTGCTGGCGGGCAGCATCCAGCCGCAAGCGGGCGGCTCGATCCTGGTGCATGGAGTTACGCTGGACGAGCTTCAGGATCGGGTCGCACACGATCCGTTCGTAGCCGAGGACGTGGTGCGGGCTGAAATCATCGAGGTGGCGCCGTCGAAGGCCGATGAGCGATTGGGCTTTCTGCTTGGCTGAACAGCGAGGGCCGCGACCATGAACACGACGATCCCCGGACCCGATGGCCGCCCGCGCTGCCGCTGGTGCGCGGCAGCACCCGAGTTCTTTCACTACCACGACACCGAGTGGGGTTTCCCGGTGACCGACGACCGGCGGCTGTTCGAGAAGCTGTGCCTGGAAGGCTTCCAGTCCGGCTTGAGTTGGCGCACCATCCTGGCCAAGCGGGAGAACTTCCGCGCAGCGTTCCATGGTTTCGATTTCAAGCGCATCGCAAGTTTCACCGAGCGCGACGTGCTGCGGTTGCTGGAGGATGCCGGCATCGTGCGCCATCGCGGCAAGATCGAGGCTGTCATCCATAACGCGCAGCGTGCCTGCGAGATGGTCGCGCGCGAAGGTTCTCTGGCAGTCTTTTTCTGGGGGTACGAACCCAAGGCTGCCACGTTGGCCGAACCGCAGACCGTTTCCACCTCAGCCGAGTCGCTGGCCCTGTCGAAAGACCTGAAAAAGTTGGGCTGGAAATTCGTCGGCCCCACGACCGTCTACGCCTTCATGCAAGCAATGGGACTGGTCAATGACCATGCCGACGGGTGCGTGGTCAGAGAGCAAGTCGGTCGCGCCCGCCAGAGCTTCAAGCGACCGTAGGCATCACCACTATCGGCTTCCGCTTGAGCATGCGGCAAAAGCGCGATTGCACCTACGGAGTGTTGCGTTCCTTCAACACCGCCTCGAGCTCCTGGCGCACCTGCGTCAGAAGTTGATCGGCCTTGCGCATGCTGTCGCCGGCATAGGCCAGCGTCAGCAGTGTGAGCGGATGTACCTTCATCACCTCGCGGGTGCAGGCGGCAGAGGACATCGCCGCCGACACCGGTCTAGAGCTTCGACCTGTTACTGACGGGCAGCGCCTAGCCGGCATCTACCGGCGCTCCGTCGTGCCGCTGCACGGCTTGATTGCGGGGGCGGAGGCCGACATGACGATTTTCTTTCGCCAGCTCGCACGACTCGACCCGCTGGCGCCGGACGTGTCGAGTGCCGCAAGCCAGTCCCATGGGATATCGACACTGCCGTCATGGGCGATGCTGATGAACACGCCTGCGCGACCTATGTCGCCCGCCTCAAAGCGCACAGGCCGGGCTTCGAAGGTGGCGAGCGCCGTCTCGATCTCGCCGAGGCGCTGATCGACCTCGTCGGGTAGCTCGTCGGCACCTTCATACTCCGCCTCGAGCGTGTGATGTTCCGCTGGTGTTGCGGCGTGCATCGAGGACCTGCACGTGCATGGGGCCAATCTCGACGACGGGCGCGGGCGCCTCTCTCTCAGCTATTCGCCCGTCGCGGAAAACCGGTCCGCACTCTCGCTCTCAGGGGGCGTTGCCGGGTCTCCCCGCAGAGGGGACGGCCCGGACTTAGGCGCGGTCGCGGGGGAGGCCTTCCCCCGGAGAAGCTTAAACCCGGCGCTTGGTCAGTCCGGCCACGTGCACGTGTTCCTGTGATCAGACAGTCGGGACAGTGCCGCCGTCGACGACAAGCTCCGTGCCATGGATCGACGAGGCGCGATCCGAGGCCAGGAAGGCAATAGCTTCGGCGACCTCATAGGGCTCGGCCGCACGTCCGATCGGAATTCCGCCGATCCAGCGCATGACAGCTTGCCGTGCTTCCTCATACGTGCCGCCATTCGCAGCCTGCCTATTCTTCACCAGCTCGACGGCACCCTCGGTCATGATCCAGCCGGGACAGACAATGTTGACCCGGACACCCTTTGGGCCCAGTTCCTTGGAGATGGACTTGCTGTAGGTCCGGAGCGCCGCCTTGGCGGCGGCGTAGGCGGTGGTCGACTCGGGAAGGGGTAGCACCGACTGGGTCGAGGTGACGTGCACCACCGCGCCAGTCCCTCGCTCAATCATCTGCGGGATCAGCAGGCGATCAAGGCGAACCGTAGCCAGAAGGTTCAAGTTGAGTTCCGCAAGCCAGATGTCATCGGTCAATGCTACAAAACCGCCGGGCGGCATGGCCGAGCCCCCGAGGTTATGGGCCAGAATGTCGATCCCGCCAAAGCGATCGAGCGCTACCTTGGCCAGCCGTTCCCCGCCTTCGGCCGTGGTCAGATCTGCCTGGACGAATTCGGCGCCGTCTATGGGCTCGGCGGCTCCTCGGGCTGCGGTGATTACACGAGCGCCGCCAGCCAGAAAGCGCTCTACGGCAGCGCGGCCCAGACCCTTTGTGCCGCCGCTGACGAGCACGCGCTTTCCCGCGAACTCGGTGGGATCAGCCTTGATGGTCATGCCGTGATCTCCAGGGCCTTGATGGCGTCGTTTTCGAGCGTGAAGCGATAGGTGAAGCGGATCGGGCTGCCCTTGAAGTCACCATGGCCAAGACCCTCGAGCACGATCTGACCGTCCTGATGGCTGACCGTATCCGGGGTGAAAATCGCCTTTGCCCCGACCACCGCCTCTTCAAGCAACGACCTGATTTCGGCGGGCCCTCGAAGAACGGCGCCGTTATCGCGCAGGACGGCCTCGGCGGCGAAGGGCGCCAGCATGCCGTCAAGGTCCAGACGTGCGTTTGCGGCCACATACGCGGCGACGGGGGGCGGAAGTTCGAGCGTCATTGTTCTTTCCTTTTTGGTACGGGCGTTGTCGGGAATGGCTGCGAGTACGGCGCCTGCCAAGATAGCGGAGGACAGGTCGCGCGATAATCGGGACAATTCGGGACGTCTCATCACGAAATCCGGGATAATTGTGCAAAATAGCCTGAGCGATTTAGACGCCGTTCTCATGGTCGCCCGCAGGGGTAAGTTTCGCGCGGCCGCGCTTGAGCTCGGGGTCTCGACGACCGCGCTCAGCAATGCGGTTGGTAAGCTGGAGCGTTCGCTCGGCGTGCGGCTCTTCAACCGAACGACGCGTAGCGTCTCCTTGACGGAGGCAGGCCAGCGGTTCGTCGCGCAGGTCGCTCCTGCGGTGCAGGACATCCATGAGGCGATGGAGGTTGCACGCTCTCAGCAGGCGGTGCCGTCGGGGACGCTGCGCATCAACGCGTTTCCGACGGCGGCGCGGGAGATCTTCACTTCGCTCGTCCTACCGTTCCTGCGCGTGCATCCCCAGGTCCACATCGACATCGTCACGGAGGGTCGCCTGGTGGACATTGTGGCGGGCGGCTTCGACCTCGGCGTCCGTAGTGCCGACCTCGTACCGGCAGACATGATCGCGATCCCATTGGGGGGCGGGCGGCGCAGTGTCGTCGTGGGCACGCCGACCTATCTGGAAGCGCATGGGACGCCCGTGATTCCTCAGGACCTCGCCGGGCATTCCTGTATTCGTGTCCGGCTTCCCGACGGCGCGATCTACCGCTGGCCGTTCGAGAAGGACGGGCAATCGGTTCACGTCGACGTCCAGGGCGCCATCACCCTCGATGAAGCGAGCCTCGCACGCACCGCGGTCCTCGCCTCCATGGGCCTGGCGCTGGCGATGGAGTCTGACGTGCGACACGACATCGAGGCAGGCCGCCTTGTGCGCGTCCTGGAGGATTGGACGCCCACTCGGGCGCCGCTGAGCCTCTACTATCCAAGCCGCCGCAACCCGACCGCCGCGTTCAAGGCGTTCGTCGATTTCGCGCGGCGGCAAGGCGGAGCCACTACCTCGAGCTCGGTTGCGTAGTCGGGGTGGTCGGTGACCTGCTCCCTGGCGCCCCGAACCTCCGACAAACACAATAGTGACACGGCATATGGTCATGACGGCGCTTGGAGCCACCGTCAGTCGCGAGATGCGGCGTATAGAGCGGTCAGTGGTAAGCGCCGTCTGGACCGCGGCAGACGCCCGAGATGGGCGTCGAGCCAGGTGAACAGTTCCGCTGCCAGCGGCCGACTGCGGGCCTGGCGCACCGCCAGACGTTCCTCGGCAGGACGACCGCGGATCTCTGCCTCGATGACGTAGAGGGGGGCGATACGCTGCAGAACCTCGGCGGCGATCGGCGCCGCGCCGCCCTTGGCCAGTTCAAAGAGCCCGCGTCGCACATGTGCCCAGCAGAACGCCAGGATCACGTCCCCGGCCAGCGCCTTGTAGGCGGCGTAGCCGTCGCACTGGACGATGCCGGGGTAGCTCGCCAGCAGCGCGTTGGCCCGCTTCGGCCTCGCCGCTCGCCAGCGTCGCCTCGATCTCCTCGAAAGGGGGCTGGGACAGCGCTTACGATCGAACTGGCGGATCACGACGCCATCGCGGTCTATCCGGTCGACGGATGATGGCAGTCGCACGTCGGCCAAAAGCGTGTGGCTGACAAAGCGCGGTACGCCCTTGTCATTTCAGTCTCTGCGCCCGGTCAAGAGGTCGATCTCTATCGTGAGATCAGTACGCTTGTTGAGAACAAGGAGATCGAGGTCTTGCTCGGCTGAGGTGAGGCCGGTAACCGATATGAAGAGGTCCGAGCCGTCCGGAGGGCAGCAAGGCCAGCATGCCCGGTGCGTGTAAGGGTTTAGAGCCCGGTTGAGAATGCCGATGGCGAGTTGTTCAGGCGTCCTCGCGTGGCCAGATGGGTTGGATGTGGACCAAGGAACATCGCGCACGGCAGACGGCCTTTGAGCGGCGTCGCTATCCGACGGATCTGACCGATCAGGAATGGCAGCTCATTCGGCCTCTGCTGCCGCCCAGCTTTGGTACAGCTGTCAGGCGACATCGTAAATTGACCCCCTAGCGACACGAGGAATTGCCCCCCTCGCTCGCAAGGAGGGCATCGTTGGAAACGAAGCACATTGAGG